>JAGHUH010000021.1 GCA_018064925.1 Candidatus Cacconaster stercorequi
CTTCAGGTATTGCACCAGCTGAGCCTCATTGGAGACGATCTGCATGGCTCTGCCGCCCAGAACGAAGCTGGGACGCACCAGCACGGGATAGCCGATCTTGGCAGCGGCGGCGATGCCGTCCTCAATCTTGGTAACAGCCTTGCCCTCGGGCTGGGGAATGTCCAGCTCTTCCAGCAGCTTCTCGAACAGGTCACGGTTCTCGGCCTTGTCGATGGCGGCGCAGTCGGTGCCGATGATCTTCACGCCGCGATCCATCAGGGGCTGAGCCAGATTGATGGCGGTCTGGCCGCCCAGGGAGGCAATAACGCCCTCGGGCTTCTCACACTCAATGATGTTCATCACATCTTCGGGGGTCAGGGGCTCGAAATACAGCTTGTCAGCGGTGGTGTAGTCGGTGGAGACGGTCTCGGGGTTGTTATTGATGATGATGGCTTCATAGCCGGACTTGCGGATGGTATTGACGGCGTGAACGGTGGAGTAGTCGAATTCCACGCCCTGGCCGATACGGATGGGGCCTGCACCCAGAACGACGATCTTCTTCTTGTTCGTCAGCTGGGACTGGTTGGTGCCAGTGTAGGAGGAGTACAGGTAGGCAATGTACTTGCCGGTGTGCAGGGTGTCCACCATACGGAAGATGGGGAAGATGTTCTCCTGCTTGCGCAGATTCCAGATGTCCATCTCCTTCATCTTCCACAGACGGGCGATGTAGCGGTCGGAGAAGCCAATCAGCTTGGATTCTTTCAGGACATCCAGGCTGCCCACATTCTCGCCCAGCTTGCGCTCCATGGCGATGATGTGCTCCACAGCCTCCAGGAAGTAGGGAGTGATCTGGGTGATTTCAGCAATCTTCTCGACAGTGATGCTGCGGTACAGCAGCTCTGCAATGGCGAAGAAATTGTCATCACGGAACTTGCTGATGTAGGTCAGCATCTCCTCAGTAGGCATGTTGTCGAACTTGGACAGGTAGAAATGGTAAGCGCCGTTCTCCAGAGACCGGACGGACTTCAGCAGGCACTCCTCCAGGTTGGCACCGATGCCCATGACCTCGCCGGTGGCTTTCATCTGGGTGCCCAAAGTGTTGGGGGCGGAGGTGAACTTATCAAAGGGGAAGCGGGGGAACTTGGCCACGATGTAGTCCAGACGCGGCTCGATGGCGGCGGTGCCGCCGGCCACAGGAATTTCCTCCAGCGTCATGCCCAGCGCGATCTTGGCGGTAACGCGGGCGATGGGATAGCCGCTGGCCTTGGATGCCAGCGCCGAGGAACGGGATACGCGGGGGTTCACCTCGATGAGGAAATATTCGCTGGATTCGGGGTTCAGGGCGAACTGGACATTGCACCCGCCCTCGATCTTCAATTCACGGATGATGCGGATGGCACTGTCGTTGAGCATTTTCAGATCGTGGTCGTTCAGCGACAGGATGGGGGCCACCACGATGCTGTCGCCGGTGTGGACGCCCACAGGGTCCACATTCTCCATGCCGCAGATGGTGATGGCGTGGTCGGCGCTGTCCCGCATGACCTCGAACTCGATCTCCTTATAGCCCTTGACGCTCTTCTCGATAAGCACCTGATGGACGGGGGACAGACGGAAGGCATTGCGTCCGATCTCGATCAGCTCGTCCTCGTTATAGGCGAAGCCGCCGCCGCTGCCGCCCAGCGTAAAAGCGGGGCGCAGCACCACGGGGTAGCCGATCTCCCGGGCGGCCTTTTTCGCCTCGTCCAGATCATAGGTGATCTGAGAGGGGATCACCGGCTCGCCCATGGCCTGACACATCTCCTTGAACAGCTCACGATCTTCGGCACGGCGGATGCTGTCGCCGGAGGTACCCAGCAGCTCCACGCCGCACTGACGCAGGATGCCCTCACGCTCCAGCTCCATGGCCAGATTCAGTCCCGTCTGTCCGCCAATGCCCGGCACGATGGCATCGGGGCGCTCGCAGCGCAGGATCTTTGCCACATATTCCTTGGTCAGCGGCTCCATATACACCTTGTCGGCGATGGCCGTATCGGTCATGATGGTGGCGGGGTTGGAGTTGCAGAGGATGACCTCATACCCTTCCTCCTTCAGCGCCAGACAGGCCTGCGTACCGGCGTAGTCAAACTCGGCAGCCTGCCCGATGACGATGGGGCCGGAGCCGATGATCAGTACCTTTTTGATGTCAGTTCTCTTTGCCATGGTGTCTCCTTTTTTATGCGTGGTTCTGATATACGATCCTGCCATCGCAGACGGTGGCCATACAGCGGCCGTGGACGGTCATGCCGGTAAACGGTGTGGCGCGGCCCATGGTCAGAAATTTTTCGGGTTCAATGGCATATTCCGCGCTGAAATCCCACACGGAAAAATCACCGCCCAGCGGCAGATTAAAACGCCTGCGGGGATTGGTGACCAGCAGCTCCATCAGCTTCTCCAGCGTGATGATACCCGTTTCCACCAGCTCGGTATACAGCACCGGAAACGCCGTTTCCAGTCCCACGATGCCAAAGGCGCTCTTTTCAAGACCCCGGCTCTTTTCCTCCGCGCTATGAGGGGCGTGGTCGGTGGCGATCATGTCGACGGTGCCGTCCTGAATGCCCTCGATGAGTGCCTGACGATCCTCACGACTCCGCAGGGGCGGGTTCATCTTAAACCGACCATCCTCCTGCAGATCCTCGTCGCACAGCACCAGATAGTGCGGGCCGGTCTCGCAGGTGACATCCACGCCCCGTGCCTTGGCCTGACGGATCACCTCCACGCTCTCCTTGGTGGAAATGTGGCACACATGGTAGGCGCAGCCCGTCTCCTCCGCCAGCTTCAGGTCTCTGGCGATGGGGCCCCACTCGCTTTCCGAGCAGATGCCCCGGTGACCGTGGGCGGCGGCATAGGCACCGTCATGGATATAGCCGCCGTGGAGCAGCGAATTGTCCTCGCAGTGGGCCACGATCATCTTGCCCTGCTTCTTCGCCTCCAGCATGGCGCGGCGCATCATCTCCTCCGACTGCACACCGTGGCCGTCATCGGAAAAGGCCACCGCATCGGTGAGCTCGGCCAGCTCCGCCAGTTCCTGTCCCTTCTGCCCTTTTGTGATGGCGGCATAGGGGTACACATGGATGCAGGCGTCGCGGCGGATGATCTCCTGCTGGATGCGCAGCGTTTCGGCGTTGTCCGGCACCGGATTCAGGTTGGGCATGGTGCACACCGCGGTATAACCGCCGGCCGCCGCCGCCTGTGCGCCGGTTTTTATGGTCTCTTTATAAGAAAAACCCGGCTCACGAAAATGCACATGCACATCGCAAAAACCGGGCAACACCACATATTGAGAACGGAGGAACGGACGGAGCGCCTCGTGGGACTCCATCACGGAAAACACTTCGCCGCAGCCATCGAATGGCACGGGGATCTGAAGCGTATGGTTCTGCATGATTTTCTCCTTTCCGACAGATCATACGGAGACAAGCTATGAAAAAAACAGCCCTGTCGGCACCGACAAGACTGCACACAAAAGCCACCGGCACAGTGGATATACTGCGCCCGCGGAATGCGGCTATGTCCATCTTGCCGACCTCTCCGGATCGAATTAAAGATTTCTTTTATCCTAGCTATTAAACCACACAATACGGTGCTTGTCAACCGCGCCAAGGCGGAAAACGAGGAAACATTTTCAGCGGCGCTGGATATACACCGCCGTCTCCCCGTCGATCTCCGCAATGCATACGCCGATGCGCTCATCAGACGCAGTGGGAACATTCTTGCCCACATAGTCCGGGCGGATGGGCAGCTCGCGGTGGCCGCGATCCACCAGCACCGCCAATTGCAGCGTTCTGGGGCGGCCATAGGCAAACACCGCTTCGATGGCGGCACGGGCGGTACGCCCGGTATAGAGCACATCGTCTACAATGATTACATTTTTATCCGTGATATCGCAGGGGATGTGGCACTCACCCGCCAAGGCGGATTTGTCATCCTCGCTGAGGTCATCCCGGTGGCGGACGATATCCAGCGACCCAGTGGGCACCTCCGCCCCCTCAAAGCGGCGGATATTCTCCGCCAACAGCTTCGACAGCGGGATGCCGCGGCGCTTCACACCCAGCAGGCACACATCCGCCACGCCCTGATTGCGCTCGATGATCTCGTGGGTGATGCGGGCCAGCGCACGCCTGATGGCGCTCTCGTCCATGATTTTGTTGCCGTTGACCATGTCGCTCATGCGGTGTGCCTCCCTCCGGCTGATTGCTTTTTTTATTTTATCATGCCCCAACCATCCTTGTCAATCAAGTGAAAAAACTGACAAAGAACGCGCAAAAATTACCAAATGAAAAAATCGCATATTCATTCTCCGCCGGGAAAAGATATGCTTGCGATACCCAAGCGGCGCTTTTCGCGCCAAAAAACGATGAAAGGAGAAACAAATCATGTCTAACAGCAGCAACAAGCTGAACATCCCTCAGGCCCGCGAGGCCATGGACAAGTTCAAGATGGAGGCCGCTTCCGAGGTTGGCGTCAACCTGAAGGAAGGCTACAACGGCGATCTGACCTCCCGCGAGGCCGGCTCCATCGGCGGCCAGATGGTCAAGAAAATGATCGAGTCTTACGAGAAGAATATGTAACCTCGTTCCCCTGCGAAAACAGCACCCCGACCATGTCGAGGTGCTGTTGTTTATTCACGAGCGGTTGGATTTGATGTAATGCACTTTTTCCCGGAAGCAGGCAATCAGCAGTCCGGCGTCGATCTGATAGGCCACGGAGTCGTAGCCCTCACCATAGTTTTCGATGGCCTTGTCCGGCGTACCGGCGAAGATCACGCAGAATTTGCCGGCATCCCGGGCTGCCTTCCGCACCCGCGCCAGCGCCGAAGTGAACACAGGATTGTCAAACTCGCCGGGGATCCCCATGGAGATGGACAGGTCAAAGGGGCCAATGAAGATGCCGTCCACCCCCTCCACGGCGGCGATCTCCTCGATGGACGAGAGCGCCTCCGCCGTTTCGCACTGCAAAAACAGCAGTACATTGTCATTGAAGAAATCCATGGTCTCCCGGACGCTCATTTCGCCGTCAAAGCCCCAGCCGTCCTTCCTGCTGGGGCAGAAGCCGCGGTTGCCGATGGGACTGTATTTGCAGTAGGACACGATCTCCCGTGCCTCCGCTGCCGTGCGGATATCCGGCACCACCAGACCCTGTGCGCCCACATCCAACAGCTTCAAAACGGCGGGGCGGGAGAGATCCCGCACTCTTGCCAGCGGCGTCAGGCCTGAAAGCTCGGCGGCGCGGATCAGCGCGGCGCTGGTCTCCGCCTCCACGGGAGAATGCTCGTTGTCGATCACCACATAGTCAAAGCCTGTGCGGCCGATGCACTCCACCACGGTACTGCTGCCGGTCCCCACAAAGATGCCCAGCGGCTTTTGCTGCGCCCGGAGCTGCTCTTTCATCGTATTGCGTTTCATGTTTTCCTCCTGCGCGGAGGGGCACGGCATCCGCCGCGCCCCTCCGGTAGCCTTTTTCACATTTTCTTACTTCATCTTCAGGAACACGCCCTGCTTGCCGGCGGCGGCGCAGACGGCATCCACCACTTCCTGCGCCTCCTCACGCTTCAGGGTGCGCTCCGGATGGCTCAGGGACAAGCGGACGGTGATGGACTTGCCCTCGGCATCGGCATAGGTACCCGCCACGGATACCTTCTTCACCAGCGGGGAGGAAACCTCCGCGATGGCCTCGCCGATGGGGGCAAAGCGGTCAGCCATAAAGGTCAGGTCGATCTCCATGCCGGGATACTTGGACGGCTCCACATATTCGATGCTGTCGGCGGCAACGGCGGAGAGCTTCTCCACATCCAGCTCCAGATACACCACAGCGGCCTTCTTGTCGATCTTCTTCCCCACGGTGGGATGCACCACGCCCATCTCGCCCAGCACGGTATCGCCGCAGACGATGGCATTGAGATTCTTGGGATGCTGATAGGAATGCGTGGCCTCAATAGCCTTGAAATGCACATCCTTATGGCGGATATCGCCCAGCATCACGCACAGCATATCCCGCAGGTCAAAGTACAGCGTCTGGGCATCCTTCTCCTTGCTGAACAGGGTGACGGCCAGCAGCTTGTTCTCGCGGCACAGGCCCTCGTTATCGGTGCCATCCACGGTGCGGCCGATCTCGAAGATGCCGAAGGTGGGGGCATAGGCGGTATTGACCTTGATCTGGCACAGCTGGGTGGGGATCATGGAGCGGCGCAGCGTCTCAATATTGGGGTTGGTGGCGCCGGAGAGCTTCACATTGTCCTCCACCTCGATGCCCAGCTTCTTATATTCATCGTAATACTGCCAGATATAGGAGTGCACCTCATGCAGGGAGTAGCGCTTCACCAGCAGATCCTTGATCTTGTCCTCCACGGTCTTTTCCTCGGCGGCGCGGACGGGATAGAGGGGCGCTTTGGCGGTGTGGACATCGAAGTTATCGTAGCCGTAGATACGGGTGATCTCCTCGATGATGTCAGCCTTCATGGTGACATCCTTGGTGGCGCGCCAGGAGGGAACATCCACATCAAAGGTCTCGCCGTTCAGTTCGGCGGTAAAGCCCAGAGAATTCAGCGTATTGAGAATGGTATCGTTGCCAATCTCGATGCCGGTATAGCGATCCACAAAGTTCTTGTCGAAGGTCAGATGCACCTTGTCATAGTGGTAGGCGTACTCGTCGGTCAAGCGGGAGACGATCTTGGCACCGGGGTCGATTTGCGTCAGCAGATAGGTGAAGCGGGCGATGGCGGGCACGGTCATCTCCGGGTCCAGACACTTTTCATAGCGCATGGAGGCGTCGGTGCGGTGGGAAAGACGCACGGTGGACTTGCGGATGGACACGGCATCGAAGGTGGCGGACTCCAGCGTCAGGGCGGTGGTGTCGTCCACAATCTCACTGTCCAGACCGCCCATGATGCCGGCAATGGCCACGGGCTTGTCATCGTTGCAGATCATCAGGGTATTCTCGTCAATATTGCGCTCCACGCCGTCCAGCGTTTGGAATACGAAGGGCGTATTGAAGCGGCGGATGCGGATCTTCTCCACCTTGCGGGAGTCGAAGGCGTGCATGGGCTGACCCATCTCCAGCATCAGATAGTTGGTCAGGTCTGCCAGGAAGTTGATGGCCCGCATCCCGCAGTAATGCAGGCGGATGCGCATATTCACGGGGCTGACATTCTCCTTGACATTGTCCACCTGCAGGCAGGAATAGCGCTGGCACAGGGGATCTTCAATCTTCAGGTCGATGGCAGGCAGGTCATTATAGGCGTTCAGATCCAGCGTGTCCAGCGGCTTCAAAGGACGGCCGCTGAGGGCGGCAAACTCACGGGCAATGCCGTAGTGACCCCACAGGTCGGGGCGGTTGGTCAGGGACTTGTTGTCCACCTCGAACACGATGTCCTCGATCTCATAGATATCCTTCAGATCGGTGCCGTTGGGGGCGTCGCAGACGATGTCCATAATGCCGGAATTATCGTCGCTGATGCCAATCTCCTTTTCCGAGCAGCACATACCGTTGGAGGGATAGCCTGCCAGCGTGCGGGGGGCAATGGTGATCTCACCGATCTGCGCGCCCAGCTTGGCGAAGGCGGTGCGCATCCCCACGCGCACATTGGGGGCGCCGCAGACTACATCGCACAGCTCACTCTCGCCGATGTCCACCTTCAAAAGGTGCAGCTTCTGGGATTCGGGATGGGGCTCCACGGACTTGATCTCCGCCACCACAACGCCCTTGAGGTCGCTGCCCTTCATGAAAATATCATTCTCCACCTCGGCGGTGGACAGGGAGAACTGATGAATGAGCTTCAATAAATCCAGACCGTCCAGATCGACGAAATCCCGGATCCAATTCATGGAAATAAACATATCGAAAAACCGTTCCTTTCGTAGTACAGTTTAAGAGTCTCACAGAGTTTTGCCGCCGGAGCGGCAAAAGAAAATCAGATCATGCCTGACGGGTATGTTACTCGTCGTCCGTAAACTGATCCAGCGCCGTCAGGTCGCCGCTGTTCAGATCGCGGATATCCTTGATGCCGTACTTCATCATGGCAAGGCGCGTCAGACCCAGGCCGAAGGCGAAGCCGGTATACTCGTCGGGGTCAATGCCGCCGTCACGCAGCACGGCAGGGTGGATCATGCCGCAGGGGCACAGCTCCAGCCAACCGCTGTGCTTGCAGGAGGGACAGCCCTCGCCGCCGCAGATCAGACAGTTGATGTCCAGCTCGAAGCCGGGCTCCACGAAGGGGAAGAAGCCGGGACGCAGGCGCACCTTGATATCCCGCTGGAACACCTCGGACAGCATAGTCTTCATAAAGAAGATCAGGTTGGAGATGGAGATGTCCTTATCCACCATCACGCCCTCCATCTGGAAGAAGGTGTTTTCATGGCAGGCGTCGGTGGCCTCGTTGCGGAAGCAGCGGCCGGGGAAGATGGCGCGGATAGGCTTGCCCTCGTTGACCATGGCGTCCTTATACTTGCGGTAAATAGCATTCTGCGCCGCAGAGGTCTGGGTCTTTAAAAGCTGGCCGTTTTCCAGATAATAGGTGTCCTGCATATCACGGGCGGGATGGAACTTGGGGATATTCAGCGACTCGAAGCACTCATAATCGGTGACGATCTCACTGTAATCCTCCACGGTAAAGCCCATGGACTTGAACACCCGCTCGCACTGGCGCTGCACCAGCGTGATGGGGTGATAGGAACCCCGGGCAAGCTGGGGCGGCATGGAGATATCAAACTCCGGCATGGCGTCGATCTCCTGCTGCAAGGCCTTCTGCTGCAGCTCCTCCACCTTTTCGGCGATCTTGTCGGCGGCGTAGGCCTTCAGGTCGTTGACCTCCTTGCCGAAGGACTTCTTCTCCTCCACGCTCAGCTTGGCCATGCCCTTCAAAAGGCCGGTGATGGTGCCCTTCTTGCCCAGATAGGACACCTTCAGCGCATCCAGATCCACAGTCTGCTCAATGACCGAAAGATCCTGCTCAAATTTGTTTTTCAACTCTTCGATCAGATGATTCATAAGCTCCCTCCATAGCATAAAAAAATCCCGTCCCATGACAACATGAGACGGAAAAAAATCCGCGGTACCACTCAAATTGCAGACGGACGCGCCGTCTGCCCCTCGTTTGTGCGCCGTAATGCTGCGCCTGCATCCCGCGTTTCCGCGGGCAGCTCATGGGTCGAACTTCGGCAAACAGATCTCCTGCAGCTTTTCACCTGCCGCTGCTCTCTTGTAAGGAGGTGGCCTGTTCCCTACTGTGCCGCCGTGGGGCGGCTCCCGGTCATCGCCGTTTTGCCTTATATAAATGACATCATAGCACAATGCTCGCCGCTTTTCAAGGGGTATATTCAGGATTATCCGTGCGGCCGATGAGATAGTCCACCGACACATGAAAATAGTCCGCGAGCTTCACCAGCTCCGCGATCCCCGGCTCATGCTCGCCGGTTTCGTAGCGGCTGATGGTATTCTGACTCATGTGCAAATCCAATGCCAGCTTCAATTGTGTGATATGCCGCGCTTTGCGCAATTCCTTCAGCCGCATCTTCCTCACCTCTTGACAATATTATCCCGCATCGGTATAATTTAATTATCCCAATTCGGTATATTCCAGAGGAGTACATGATGGAGTATCAAATCTTATATACACGGCTCTTCAACGCCGTCACCGACAGCATTTGCGCCATGGAACAGCAGAATTACGGTATCGCTGCTGAAATTCTCAAGGATGCACAGCAGCAATGTGAAGAAATGTACATCTCTCAAGCGGAGGCACGGCAAGAGGCATTAGTCCCGCCCCGGGACGCGGAAAAATCCCCACAGAAAATGCAAAAGTTGCTTTTCTTTTTTCCCCCGCCTGTGCTATAATAGCTTCAACCAAACCCGAAAGGAGGCTCCCGCCATGCAGATCCGTGCCCATCTTCGTACCGTCAACCGTCACCGCGCTCTGGTGCGGCATTACTGCTGCAAGCTGGGGCTGTACTGGCAGGGCTTCACCCACGATCTGAGCAAATACAGCCCCACCGAGTTCTGGCGCAGCGCCAAATACTATCAGGGCTTCCGCTCCCCCAACGATCAGGAGCGCAAAATGAACGGCGTCAGCCGCTCGTGGCTTCACCACAAGGGGCGCAATCTCCACCACTTCGAATACTGGATCGACTACTGCATCGGCCCGGACGGCAAGGTCTATATGGGCGGGTGCAAGATGCCCAAAAAATATGTGGCGGAGATGTTCTGCGACCGCATTGCCGCCTGCCGCGTCTATCAGGGCGACAAGTACACCGACGCCTCCCCCTATGACTACTATCAGCGCAGCAAGGGGCATATCCTCATCCACCCGGAGACCAACGAGCTCATCGACCGCTGGCTCCTCCTGCTGAAGGAGCAGGGCGAGGAGGTGGCCTTTGCCCGCATCCGTGAGGAGCTGAAGGACGATTTCTACGGCTCCGACGGCGGAGCGGAGCAGGAGCTTATTCTATAACGAAAAACAGGGTACCTGACCGCAGCGGTCGGGTACCCTGTTTGATTTTTGTCACTTGCTCAGCGTCAGCTTCCACTCGCTGCCCTGCGCCGTGACCTCCGCCTTATAACCATTGTTGTAGGCGAAGCGCTCAATGTTATCCACCGCGCAGGGATCGTCCACCAGCACCTCTATGGTGGCGGGGGCACTTTTTTTGACCTCCTTCTGCACCATGACCACGGGCATGGGGCACAGCAAACCACGGGCGTCGATCATGCCTTCACCTCCGCTTTCTTCTGCTTGACGAAGGTGCAGTAGGCGGAGATGGCCAGCAGCACAGCAAAGCCGATGATCACGGCTCCCTTGCCGTAGGCGCTGATGCCGCCTACCACCAGTTCGCCGGCCTCGTTGGTGCTGTCGGGATTACCCGCCAGACCAAAGTTATGAGCAAAGGCGGCGCCGGCGATCATACCGAACACGGTCACGGCACTGTCACCGTTGCCGGAAGCAGCCAGTACAAGCTGGCGCAGGGGACAACCGCCCAGCAGCACGCTGCCCCAACCCACCAGTACCATGCCTAACGCGTTCCAGAGCTGACTGGAGTGGGCAATGGGCTGACCGGCAACGCCCAGATGGAAGCCGTTTAACATCAGATTGCCCACCAGCACGGTGGCGAAAATGGCTACAAAGCCCCACAGCAGGTGGGCGTCCTTCAACATGATGGTATCGCGGATGCCGCCTACCATGCACAGACGCGCCTTCTGCGCCAATGCGCCCACGATCAGCGCCAGCACCAGCGCAATCAGCACGGGAGCGTGCTTGGAGCCGGGGCCTTCCTCGCTGAAATGGAACAGGGCAGGAACTGCCAGAAACAAAATCAGCAATCCGGCCATCACTATGGGCAGCACGGCACCCTCGGCCTTGCCCACCTCGTAGGCGCGGCCCAGATTGAAGCCCTGACGCAAAAACAGAATGCCGATGACGATGCCGGCGGTGAAGCCGATAAGACCCACCACGGCGTTGATGTCACCGCCGCCCAGACGCAGCACCATGCGCAGGGGGCAGCCCAAAAACACCAGCGCGCCGATCATCACGAAGGCACCCAGCACGAAGCGGAGCGCGGGGCTGGAGCCGGCCTTGGCCCGGAATTCTTTGCCGGCCACAGCCATGATGAAGGCGCCCAGCACGATGCCGATGATCTCGGGACGGACATACTGCACCTTGGCCGCACCGTGGAGCCCCACGGCACCGGCGATATCACGCTCGAAGCAGGCGATGCAGAAGCCCATATTGCCGGGGTTGCCCAGCTTCTGCAAAAGCAATGCCGCCAGTCCCACTGCCACACCGGCAATGATGACCAGCCAATTGGATTTTTTCATGTATGATGTTCTCCTTTTCTGCATTTCGTTATTCTCATTATAAAATAACGGCATCTGCAAGTCAACGGTTATCCTTAAAAAAATAGAGCGGCGTCTGAAAAATTTTTAGCCTTTTTTCCGCAAGAAAACAGGTTTTTTCATATTAAGAAACTTTTTCCTGTGGCAACACACTTTTTTTGCAATAAAACTTACTTATTCCTTGCATTTTTAACGAAACCGTTATAAAATGGTCGGTGAACATTTTCATTCATTGGAGGTTGACCACTATCATGAGCAACCCTTACAAGACCCGCGAGGGCGGCGCCACCGTCACCGTGTTTGTCCCCTACGACTGTCAGAACCACTGCCCGTTCTGCATCAATAAAAAGGAATATGCCGATTGCTCCACCTTCTCGCTGGAGAAGATCATCCAGAGCATCCGCACCATGGACGCCATCACGCCCTACTGCGATTTCGTGTTTACCGGCGGCGAGCCGCTGGCCGACCTGGAGTCCCTGCAGAAGATGCTGGATGTCATTCCCGCCACCCACAAGATCTACATCAACACCACCTTCCCCGTGCAGCCCAACTGCCCTGCCGAGGAGATGCTGGCGTTCACCGAACGCAACAAGGATAAGATCACCTGCATGAACATCTCCCGCCATCTGGTGAAGTATGTGGAGGAGTCCCCCGACGAGGTCATTGGCAAGATCGCCTGCCGCACCCGCATCAACTGCGTGCTGTACAAGAAGTACCCCGCCGACAAGCTGCCCGCCTATGTGGAGCGCTTCCTGCCCTACAACATCCCCATCCAGTTCCGCTATGACTACACGGAGACCACGCCGGAGAACCTGTACGAGCAGGACAACGATCCCATTTTGCAGGATCTCAAGCGGCTGTTTACCTACCGCGGTCTGGACGGCTGCCGGATGCGCAACGGCTTCCATTTCGAGTACAAGGGCCTGCACATGACCTACCACAAGACCCTGCCCTACTCCACCATCGTGGAGACCGATGAAAACGGCGTGACCTACGACATTCTGTACGATATCCTTATCAAGCAGAACGGCGACATTCACTCCGACTGGACCGGCGTGAAGATGGATGTGGACGCTTACCGCAAGGTGGTCTTTGAGCCGTACGACCTGCGCGTTCTGGACGGCACCATTGATTTTTGACAGAAAAACCCGACACCATTTTGAGGTGCCGGGTTTTTTGCTGTATGGCAAAAAAGAGGCACGCGGATTTCCGCGTGCCTCTTTGATGGTTATGTAGCAACAATTACTTGTTGGACAGGTACTCGTCGATGGACTTTGCGCCCAGCTTGCCGGCACCCATGGCCAGGATGACGGTAGCAGCACCGGTCACGGCATCGCCGCCGGCGTACACGCCGGTACGGGAGGTCAGACCATCCTCGTTGACCACGATACCGCCCTTCTTGTTGACCTCGAGACCCTTGGTGGTGCTCTTGATCAGGGGGTTGGGGTTGGTACCCAGGGACATGATGACAGCATCAACAGGCAGATCGAACTCGCTGCCCTTGATCTCCACGGGACGACGACGGCCGGAAGCGTCAGGCTCGCCCAGCTCCATCTGGATGCAGTTCATAGCGGTGACACAGCCCTGATCGTCGCCCTTGATCTCCACGGGGTTGTTCAGGGTCTTAAAGATGACGCCCTCTTCGATGGCGTGCTCGACCTCTTCCTTACGGGCAGGCAGCTCTTCCATGCCGCGGCGATACACGACATAGACCTCAGCGCCCAGACGCTTGGAGCAGCGAGCGGCGTCCATAGCCACATTGCCGCCGCCGACAACGGCGACCTTCTTGCCCTTCAGATCCATGATGGGGGTATCGCTGCCTTCGCGATAAGCCTTCATCAGGTTGATACGGGTCAGGAACTCGTTGGCGGAGTAAACACCCTTCAGGTTCTCGCCGGGGATGTTCATGAACATGGGCAGACCGGCACCGGAACCGACGAACACGGCCTCGAAGCCATTCTCTTCCATCAGCTCATCAATGGTGATGGTGCGGCCGATGACCACATTGGTCTCAACCTTCACGCCCATAGCCTTCAGGCCGTCCACTTCCTTCTGGACGATGGCCTTGGGCAGACGGAACTCGGGGATACCATAGACCAGCACGCCGCCGGCCAGATGCAGTGCCTCGAAAACGGTGACATCATAGCCCTTCTTGGCCAGGTCACCGGCGCAGGTCAGGCCGCTGGGGCCGGAACCGACGACTGCCACCTTGTGGCCGTTGGACTCGGGCTTGGCAGGAGCCTCGGTGACATTGGCATTGTGCCAGTCAGCCACGAAGCGCTCCAGACGGCCGATACCGACGGGCTCACCCTTGACACCGCGGACGCAGTACTTCTCGCACTGGCTCTCCTGGGGGCAGACACGGCCGCAGACAGCGGGCAGAGAGCTGGTGGAGTGGATGATCTGATAAGCACCCTCATAGTCCTTCTCGCAAATCTTGGCGATGAACTCGGGGATACGAACATTAACGGGGCAGCCGCCCACGCAGGGATGGTTCTTGCAGTTCAGGCAGCGGGCAGCTTCGTCCAGAGCCATCTCCTCGGTATAACCGGTAGCAACCTCCAGGAAGTTGCCGCTGCGGACAACGGGATCCTGAGAAGGCATCGGATTCTTCTTCAAACTCATGTTTGCCATTTTACTTGACCTCCTGCTTGTACAGATTGCAGACTTCCTCGTGCTTCTTCAGCTCGAATTCCTTATACATGGCGTTACGCTTCACAGCCAGATCCCAGTCGACCTTGTGGCCATCGAAGTCGGGGCCATCCACGCAGGCGAACTTGGTCTCGCCGCCAACGGTCAGACGGCAGCCGCCGCACATGCCGGTACCGTCGATCATGATGGGGCTCATGGAGACGGTGGTGGGGATGCCGTAAGGCTCGGTGGTCTTGGAAACGAACTTCATCATGATCATGGGGCCGATGGCGAACACTTCGTCATACACATTGCCGGCATCGATCAGCTCCTGCAGAGCCTGGGTAACCAGAGCCTTCTGGCCATAGGAACCGTCATCGGTGCACAGCTTCAGCACATCGGAAACGCCCTTGAACTCGTCTTCCAGAATGACAAAATCCTTGTTCTTGAAGCCGACGACAGCGTGCACTTCGGCACCGGCCTCGTGGAACTTCTTCAGAACGGGATACGCGATGGCGCAGCCCAGGCCGCCGCCGACCACGCAGATCTTCTTCTTGCCCTCGGTCTCGGTGGGACGACCCAGAGGACCGACGAAGTCATGCAGGCACTCGCCCTGAGCAACATGGCTCAGCTTCTCGGTGGTAGCACCGATGGTCTGCACGATGATGGTGACAGTACCCTTTTCACGATCATAATCGTGAATGGTGATGGGAATACGCTCGCCGTTCTCGTCCACGCGCAGGATGATGAACTGACCCGGCTGTGCCTTCTTGGCAACCATGGGGGCCTCGATCTCATACAGGATGACGGCGGGCTTCAACGCTTCTTTTCTGACAATGCGATACATAAAGTTGATCCCTCTTTTCCAAATTTCTGTGTTTTTGCTTTCCCAGGATATATGCAATATATTCGGTTGGCATCCGATTGCATTACTCATAATATACCACACTTCATCCGTGCCCGTCAACTGTAAGCAGGTGGGAAATCGTCTGTTTTTTCACACTCTTTCGACCATTTCGCCGCAGCGGGGCACAAAACAGTTGCCAAAACCCACGCGGACGGATATAATGACGATATCTGTTGAAATAATAATTGGAGGTATCCCATGATTTTAGTAAACCGTGAAGAGCTGGAAAACCGCCGGATCAAGCTGACCATTCAGGTGGAAAAGGAGATCTGGCAGGACGCGCTGGCCAAGGTCTATGAGCGCAGCGGCGGCATCTACCCCGTGGCAGGTACGGAGCATCCCACCCGTCAGGAGATCGAGGAGACCTACGGCGCCGAGTTCCTGTATGAGGAGGCTGTCAACGAGACCTTTGCCCCTGCGCTGGTGGAGGCCGTCACCGGCGAGCATCTCACCGTGGCGGGCCGTCCCGAGCTGGAGGTGGTCACTCTCGGCCCCGACGGCTACACCTTCAGCGCCGTTCTGGATCTCTATCCCGAGGTGAAGCTGACCCAGTACAAGGGTCTCAGCGCCGAGTGGAACGCACCCTCCCTCACCGATGTGGAACGCGTTGACGCGCAGGAGGACTATCGCCGCACCCATCCCATCACCACCGAGATCGACTGCGCCGAGAACGGCGACGAGGTGCTGCTGGACTTCGAGGGCTTTGTGGACGGCGTGCCCTTCGACGGCGGCAAGGGCGAGGGCTATCCCCTGACGCTGGGCTCCGGCACCTTCATCCCCGGCTTCGAGGAGCAGCTCATCGGCATCAAGCCCGGCGAGGATCGGGATGTGGCCGTGACCTTCCCCGAGCAGTACACTCCCGAGCTGGCCGGCAAGGACGCCGTGTTCAAGGTACACGCACAGCGCGTTGTCCGCCGCACCACCCCCAAGCTGGACGATGCCTACGCCGTGTCCCAGGGCTTCGCCGATGCCGACGCCCTCCGCGCCCACATCGCCGCAGAGGCCACCGAGAGCAAGCAGGCCGCTGCCAAGGCAGAGTTCGAGGACGCCATCATCGCCAAGCTGGTGGAAAACATGGTGGTGGACATCCCCGAATCCATGATCGCAGGACAGGTGGACACCATGCTGATGGAGCTGGAGAACAATCTGGCCGGTCAGGGCATGACGCTGGATATGTATCTGGAGGGGATCAAGATGTCCCGGGAGGAGCTGCAGCAGCGGGCTCGCGTCAGCGCGCTGGACGCCGTGCGCTACGATCTGGCCATGACCGAGGTGGTGCGTCTGGAGAACATTGAGATCTCCGACGATGAGATCGCCCGTCAGTACGCCCAGATGGCCATGTTCTACAACATGGACGAGGCGGCGCTGCGCCAGCAGCTGCCTCAGGAGCAGCTGGTGCACAACCTGCAGCTCAGCCGCGCCAAGCACATCGTGATGGAAAACGCCGTGCGCATCTGATACGCATCAACACACAAAAACCTTCTGAAGGACAAGCCTTCAGAAGGTTTTTTCTTTTTGCTGCTGTGCCCTTATGCGGCGGGGTGCATGGCGGCAAAGCAGTACACGCCCTGCCCGTCACCCAACAGGCCCTGCATGCCGTGGTTTGTCCGGACATACCGGGCGGTGAAGTACAGGGGCATCACGCTGCCGTCCTCCACCAGAAGCCGCTCGGCATCGCCGAGGTAGGCGTCCCGCGCCTCGGCGTGGGTGGTGACATTGGCCATGCGCAGCAGCGTATCATAGGCGGCAGAGTGGACATTGGCCCAGTTGCCGCTGTTGCCGCTGCGCCATGTGTTCAGATAGCCCACGGCATCGTTTCGGTCGCCCCGCACCGCGGTGAGCGCCATGGTGAACTCGCCCTTTTGCAGGTCACTTTGCAGCGCCTCCGCCGTTTCCGGCAGCAGCGTCACGGTGAGGCCCAGCTTCTGCTGCCACACCGTCTGCAACTCCTCCGCCAGCGCCTGCTGTGACTGCTCATAGCGCAGCGTCACCTTGCCCAGTGCTTTCAACGCCGCAGCGTCAAAGCCCGCCTGCGCCAGCAGTTCCCGGGCGGTCTGGCAGTTCTTTTCATAGTCTTCCGCCACCGTGTCGATGAGGGCACCGGAGGCGGTGCGGAAGTCCTCGCCCTGCGTATTGCAGATGCCCACGGGAATCAACCCGTCCGCCGCCACGCAATCAGCGCCGCACGCCTGCGCCGCGGCATGGCGGTCGATCACCAGCGACATGGCCTGATGCAGCGCCGGATCCGTGAGCTTCTTGGCCAGACGGTTGATCAGCAGCACCCCGGTTTCGGCATAGTACGCCGGCTGGGCACCCTCGTCCTGCCCCGCGGCAAGACCCGGCGCCACATCCCAATCGTCCTCACCGCACCGCGTCAGTGCCGCCTCCGCCCCGTCACAGAGCACCAGACGCAGCTCCGCCGCACGGATGCGCGAGGCATCGTAGTAATCCGCCGCGGCGGTCAGGCGCAGCTCATCCGCCGTCTGCTCCGCCACACGGTAGGCGCCGTTGGTCAGCGTACTATCCTCACGCACCGGCATGGTGGCCGCCGCCGTACACACCACATGCAGGAAATAGGGGCACGGATGCGCCAGCACCACCTGCAGCGTGGTATCGTCCGGCGCGGTGACGGCCAGTTTTTTCCCCTCGCCCTTCCGGGCATCGGCGTAGCCGGACACCATATCCAGCAGCGATGCGTTGGGGGATTTGGTCTTGGGATCCACCAGACGGCGCCATGCGTACACGAAGTCGCCGGCGGTGACGGCCTTGCCGTCCGACCACTTGGCATCGCTCCGCAGGGTGAAGGTATAGGTCACGGTGCCGTCGTCGTTGTCCTCGGTTTCGACACGCTTGGCCACGGCGCTCGCGGCGGCAACATTTCCCTCGCTGTCCGGCCAGAGCTTCATCAGATTGTCATAGAGGTGGCACACCACGGTCTTTTCCGTGTCGGTGGTGACCATGGCGGGGTCCGGCACGGCGCAGACCTCCGACAGCACCGCCGTGACGGTCAGCGGCGTTTCCTCCTTCTGCCCGCAGCCGCCCAATACCGGCAGCAGCATCATCAGCGCCAGCAGCAGCGCCGTCAGTTTTTTCGGATATGTCATAGGAATACGCTCCTTTGCTCCGTTCTTTCACATATACAGTATACAGGGAAACGGCGGCGTTGTAAAGTCGGCGGATGGCGGCAAAAAACGGAAGCCCCCGAAAAAGCGGGACTTCCGTTTTGTTTTTTTACTTCACCAGCAGTTCGGCGATCTGCACGGCGTTGGTGGCAGCGCCCTTGCGCACCTGATCACCGCAGCACCAGATATTCAGGCCGTTGTCACTGATGAGATCGTCACGGATGCGGCCCACGAACACCAGATCCTGATCGGAGGTATCCAGCGGCATGGGATACTGCTTTTGCGCCAGATCGTCCACCAGCTTGCAGCCGGGCGCGGCCGCAATCAGCTGGCGGGCACGCTCCACGCTGATCTTCTCCTTCGTGCGCACCACAATGCTGACGCTGTGGCTCCGCACCACCGGCACACGGACGCAGGTGCAGCTGACCTTCAGCGCGGGCAGGTGCATGATCTTGCGGCCCTCGTTCTGCAGCTTCATCTCCTCGGAGGTATAACCCTCGAACGCCTCGCCGCCGATCTGGGGGATGACATTATAGGCGATCTGATACTGAAACACCTGCGGCTGGTAGCTCCTGCCCTCACGCAGGGCCTCCACCTCGGCCATCAGCTCCTTCGGGCCGCCGGCGCCTGCGCCGGAGGTGGCCTGATAGCTGGAGGCCACGATGGATTCGATGGGGCTGTCCTGATTCAGGGCGTTGATGGCCACCAGCGACACGATGGTGGTGCAGTTGGGGTTGGAGATGATGCCCTTGTGCTTTTTGGCGTCCTCGGGGTTGATCTCCGGCACCACCAGAGGCACATCGGGATGCAGACGGAAGGCGCTGGAGTTATCCACAAACACCGCGCCCGCTTTGACGATGGCGGGGGCAAACTTCTCGGCGATATCGTTCTCGGCGGCGCCCAGCACGATATCCATGCCCGCAAAGGCCTCGTCACAGGCCAGCTCCACCACGACCTTTTCGCCGCGGAATTCATATTCTTTGCCCACGGAGCGCTCACTGGCCAGCAGATGCAGTTCGCTGACGGGGAAGTTCCGTTCTTCCAAAATCTTCATCATTTCCTGACCCACGGCACCCGTGGCCCCCAGGATCGCTACTTTATACTGTTTCATGGTGATTTCCTCCTATGTGAAAGTGTCATCATTTTTTCTTGCGGCAATGCAAAGCCTTATTTAAGTTTCGCGTCCGCAGACGCGAAAGAATTTCAATTATTTTTTCTCGCGGCTTGTACGTGAGAAAAAATACTTCTCGCGGAGCGAGCGTCGAATTGTCCGCCTTTGGCGGGCAACCGAGGCGCAGAGCGCAGCGCAGCTTTCTCAAAAAAGTGCCATGCACTTTTTTGAATTATTTCACAAAGCTGTCATACAGCACCCGGATGGCGTTTTCAAAGTCGCGGTTGTCCACGCCCACGATGATGTTCAGCTCCTCCGGGCCCTGCGTGATCATGCGGATGTTGATGCCGTTCTCGCCCAGTACGGCGAAGATGCGGCCGGAGGTACCGGGCTTGTACACCATCTTCCGGCCCACTGCCGCCACGATGGCGATATGTTCCGTCACCTGAATGTCGTCGGGGCGGATCTCCTTTTGCAGGTCGCCCAGCATCGGATACAGACACTGCGCCGTTTTCTCCGCGGACACCACCAACGACACCATGTCGATGCCGGAGGGGATGTACTCAATGCTGACGCCGTAGCGCTCCAAAATCTCCAAAATCTGGCGCAGGGTGCCCACTGTGGAGGACATTCCCGTCTTCATAATAGTGATGATGGTATAGTTCCTTCGTCCGGCGATGCCGGTGATGATACTCGAGCCGATATCCTCGCCCTCGGCAAAGCTCTCACGGATCATGGTGCCGGGATGGTCGGGCTGATTGGTATTGCGGATGTTCAGCGGGATATTCTTCTCACGCACCGGGAAGATGGTGCCCTCATGCAGCACCTGCGCGCCGATGAAGCTCAACTCCCGCAGCTCGGAATAGGTGATGTGGCGGATGGGGGCGGGATCTTTGACGATCTTGGGGTCCGCCATCAGAAAGCCCGACACATCCGTCCAGTTTTCGTACACATCCGCGTCCAGCGCCGCCGCCGCCAGCGCACCGGTGATATCGCTGCCGCCCCGGGTGAAGGTGCGGATGGTGCCGTCGGGCATGGTGCCGTAAAAGCCGGGGATCACCACACGCCGTCCGGAGGCGGCACGGCGCAGCGCCTCGTAGCTTGCCTCCTGATCCACGGTGCCGTCCAGCTTAAAGCGCAGCCAGTGCGCCGCGTCCAGAAAGTCATAGCCCAGATACTCCGCCATCAGCTTGGCGGCAAAATACTCGCCCCGGGACACCAGTTCATCCTGCGAGATGCCTGCGTCCATCTTTTCCCGCAGAGCCGCCAGCTCACCCTCGATATCCTGCGTCAGGCCCAGCGCGTCACGGATGCCCACATAGCGATCCACCACCATCTGCCACACATTGTCGCAGCTGACGCCGTATTTCAGGTGCGCATGGCACAGATACAGCAAATCGGTAATCTTGTGGTCGTCCTTACACCGTTTTCCAGCGGCGGACACGATCACCACCCGCCGGCTGTCGTCCACCTCCACAATGGAGCGAACTTTGGCAAACTGCACGGCATCCGCCATGGAGGAGCCGCCGAATTTCAGCACTTTTAACACAATGCTTTCCCTCTCTTTTCTGCAAATGTTTCTTCTAAAGAACATTTGCACCGCAATTGTCCACCAGATAAAAACACTTGCTTTTTTATTGGCGACAGTGTATCATAGTCCCATGGAAATTGCAAGAGAAAGATTTTTCGACCTGCGGAATTTTTTTCGCTTTGCGTTTATCATTACCCAAGAGTGAGGAGAGATTTGTATGATTTATCAGAGTACCCGCAGCCGTGAGCTGACCGTGACCTCCACGCAGGCGGTACTGGAGGGTCTGGCATCGGACGGCGGATTGTATATCGCACCCTGCCCGGAAGATTTCGACTGGAAAGCGCTGCTGGACAAGGACGCCTGCACCATGTCCGCCGCCATTCTCAAGGCACTGCTGCCTGACTTCACCGACATGGACGAGCTGGTGCAAAAGGGCTATCAGGGCAAGTTCGCCGCCCCTGACCTGACCCCCCTGGCCAAGGTGGGCGACCGCTATGTGCTGGAGCTGTTCCATGGCCCCACCGCCGCGTTCAAGGATGTGGCGCTGAGCCTGCTGCCGCGGCTCATTACCTCTGCCCAGCAGGTGGAGGGCATGAAGGGCGATGTGGTGATCCTCACCGCCACCTCCGGTGATACCGGCAAGGCGGCGCTGGAGGGCTTCCACGATGTGCCCGGCACCAAGATCATCGTATTCTTCCCCGACGGCGGCGTGTCGGCGGTACAGCGGCTGCAAATGGTGACACAGGTGGGTGACAATGTGCAGGTCTGCGCCATCCGCGGCAACTTTGACGATGCCCAGACCGGCGTGAAGGAGACCTTCGCCGCCTGCGAGAAGATGCACTTGCCCGGCGGGGCGCACTTGAGCAGCGCCAACTCCATCAACATCGGCCGTCTGGCGCCGCAGGTGATGTACTATTTCAAGGCCTACGCCGATCTGGTGAAGGCAGGGCGCATCGCCGTGGGCGACAAGGTACATTTCGTGGTGCCCACCGGCAACTTCGGCGACATTCTGGCCGGATACTATGCCAAGTGTCTGGGTCTGCCCGTGGGCAAGCTGGTGTGCGCCAGCAACGCCAACGATGTGCTCACCGATTTCCTGCAAAGCGGCGTGTATGACCGCCGCCGTCCGTTCTATAAAACCACCTCCCCCTCCATGGATATTCTGGTGTCCAGCAATCTGGAGCGGATGCTGTATCTGCTCAGCGGCGGAGACGACGCCTACATCGCCGAGCTGATGGCACAGCTCAAGGAAACGGGACGCTATCAGGTGAGCGAGGCGCTGTTTGCCCGCTTGCAGGAGGTGTTTGCCTGCGGCAAGTGCGGTGACGGTGACGCATCTGCCGCCATCGGCAGGGTGTGGCAGGAGGAACACTACCTGATGGACCCCCACACCGCCGTGGGCTGGCATGTGGCGGACGGCTTTATGGCAGCGCAGGATGACGAGGCGCCCGTGGTGGTGCTGTCCACCGCCTCCCCCTATAAGTTCTCCGGTGCGGTATTGGAAGCACTGGGCGAGGCACGCATGGACGACGAGTTCGCCATGATGCAGAAGCTCCACGAAATCACCGGCGCACCGGTACCGGAAAATCTGGCCAAGCTGCAGCAGATGCCCGTGCTCCATGAGGATGTCATCGACAAGGAGCAGATCATGGACTATGTGCTGTCGCAGGTCAAGGCGTGGGAAGAAAAGTAAATCATAAATCAACAATATATCTTGCAGGAGGAAATCACATGAATATCGTATGTCTGGATATGGAAGGCGTTCTGGTCCCCGAAATCTGGATCGCATTTGCCGAGGAAAGCGGCATCCCTGAGCTCAAGCGCACCACCCGCGATGAGCCCGACTACAACAAGCTGATGAGCTGGCGTCTGGGCGTGCTGAAGGAGCACGGTCTGGGGCTGAAGGAAATTCAGGATGTCATCGCCAAGATCGACCCCCTGCCCGGCGCCAAGGAGTTCATGGACGAGCTGCGCTCCATCACCCAGGTGGTGATCCTCAGCGATACCTTTGAGCAGTTCGCCGCCCCGCTGATGAAGAAGCTGGGAATGCCCTCCATCTTCTGCAACACATTGGAGGTGGCGGAAAACGGCGAGATCACCGGCTTCAAGATGCGCTGCGCCCACTCCAAGCTCACCACCGTGAAGGCACTGCAGTCCTGCGGCTTCGACACCATCGCCAGCGGCGACAGCTACAACGATCTGGAGATGATTCAGGCCAGCAAGGCCGGCTTCCTGTTCCGCACCACCGACAAGATTAAGGCGGATTTCCCCCAGCTGCCCGCCTTTGAGGAATACGACGACCTGCTGGCCGCCATCAAGGCCGCGCTGTAAAAAAATGATTGTCAGGCGGCTATTGCGGCGTCATCCGGAAGATTCTCTTATTCCGCGTAAAGCTTAAAAAAGGATGTGATCCCACGGGATCACATCCTTTTTTATGAAGAATTGTGGGAGGAATGCCGCGTCTGGCGATCACGCCTCTCCGCCCTCAAACAGCGCATCTACGCTTACGCTCAACACATTGGCCAAGCCGCGCAGTTCCATGTCCGTTACGGTGCGCTGTCCGTCCTCGATGCGGGAGATGGAGCCGCGGCAGATATATATCGCCTCCGTTTCCAGCTTCTCTGACAGCGTCTGCTGGCTCATGCCCTTGGCGATCCGCAGGGCACGCACCTTGCGCCCGACAATATTTTTCCGCTCTCCGTCTACGATGCGCGCCATCCGCCGGCACCTCCTTTGTCTTGATTTAGGACATGATAAGGGTATACTGAAAAGCCGCAAGTTTTGTCCTGAAATAGGACAAAACAAGAAACTTTTTGTAAACAATGAGGATGCAAAAGAAAGCGGGCAGGATGAGAGAAGCATCTACACAACACCCCGGAAAACAGCAAAGGGACGACAGATTGTCGTCCCTTATTGTTTACTTCTCCGTTTCCGTCACATGGCCCTCGTCATCCACCGTAGCGGGGATGATCTGGCTGCGGGTGTTGCGCTGAATGTCCGAAAGACGCATCCGGCTGGGGAAATCGCTC
Source organism: Candidatus Cacconaster stercorequi (assembly GCA_018064925.1). GTDB lineage: Bacteria > Bacillota > Clostridia > Oscillospirales > Oscillospiraceae > Vescimonas > Vescimonas stercorequi. The sequence goes on from JAGHUH010000021.1 coordinate 24,167, forward strand.
AAAAGCGAGTACGCCACGCCGTGACGCTTGGCACGGCCCGTGCGCCCGATGCGGTGGATGTAATACTCGTTCTCCTCCGGCAGCTCATAGTTGAACACCGCGTCCACATCGTCCACATCAATGCCCCGGGATGCCACATCCGTGGCCACGAATACATGGAGCTTGCCCTCGCGGAACTGCTGCATCACCGCCTCGCGCTTGCGCTGGGGGATGTCGCCGTGGATGCACGCCGCGTCCAGTCCCCGCATCTGCAGAAATTTACAAAGCCGCTCGGTGCTGCCCTTGGTGTTGCAGAAGCAGATCACCCGGTCATAGCCCTCGGCGCGGATGATTTTGGCGATGGCATCCACCTTTTTGTCGCTGTCCACCGTGATGGCGTATTGCAGGATGTCCGGCTTATTCTCCTTTGTGGCCTGCACGGTGATCTCCTCCGGGTCGCGCTGATAGACCCACGAGATGTCCATGACCTCACGGGAGATGGTGGCGGAGAACATCCCCAGATTTTCCCGATGGGGGATCTTGTCCAGAATCCGGGTGACATCGTGGATGAAGCCCATATCCAGCATCCGGTCGGCCTCGTCCAGCACCACCGTTTTCACATCCTTCACCACCACGGTGCGGCGCTTCATATGGTCGCTCAAGCGGCCCGGCGTGGCCACCACGATCTGAGGCTTGCGCTTGAGGGCGTTGATCTGCTTCCCGATGGGCTGACCACCGTACAGGCACACCAGCCGCACCCCCTCGTGGCACACGGCGATATCGCGCATCTCGTCGGTGATCTGCATGGCAAGCTCACGGGTGGGCGCCAGAATGACCGCCTGCACCGCCTCGCTCTCCGGGTCGATGCGCTCGATGATGGGGATACCGAAGGCCATGGTCTTACCGGTGCCGGTGGGCGCCTTGGCGATGACATCTCTGCCCTCCATCATGGGGGGGATGCACCCGGCCTGCACGGGGGTGCTGATCGTATAGTGCTTATTGCGAACGGCGCGCAGGGTGGCCTCCGACAGGCCAAACTCCTCGAAACCCACGCCCTGTGTGAATTCCATAGCGTTTTTCCTCGTTTTTCGTAAATTTCATTCGCTATTCAGTATACCACATCTGTCAAGACAGCACTTTTTTGCGTCTGCTGCGCTCCTCATGGCACAGGGGAATGATGCAGATGCATACCCGCGATACCAACGATGCAAACGATACCAACTACAACTACAACTACAATCTCAACTACAACTACAACAGCACGATGCACACGGATTTTTGCCCCGTTTCCATGGGTTTTCCACAGATTTTCCACATATGTTTTCCACATTTTGTGGATAACCTTTTATGGAAGTGAAAAACAGCTTCGTCTGCACACAAAAAGAGAACCGCAGGGGTTGGCTGCGGCTCTCCGGTAAACATCATATTCCCTTCACACCATCACTTCTTATACGGCACATGCCAGATGGTGTCGGCGTACTCCGCCACGGCACGGTCGGCGGCAAATACACCGCTGCGGGCGATATTGCGCAGGCTCATGGCGTTCCACGCGGCGCGGTTGGCGTAGGTGTCCACCATGCGCTGCTCCGCCGCGGCATACGAGGGCAGATCCGCCAGAAGCATATACTGATCCGCCATGCCGCCCTCACCGAACAGCAGCCGGCGGAACAGGTCATCGTAGCTGATGCCGTCGCCAAAGCCGGTTTTCAGCATATCCAGACACCGACTCAGCATGGGATCGCGCTCATACAGCAGGCGGGGATCGTAGCTCTGGCGCAGGCGCGCCACCTCGTCGGCGCGAAGACCGAACAGGAACATATTCTCATCCCCCAGCACCTGGTGCATCTCCACATTGGCACCGTCCAGCGTGCCCACCGTCAGGGCGCCGTTCATCATGAACTTCATGTTGCCGGTGCCGCTGGCCTCCTTGCCGGCGGTGGAGATCTGCTGGCTCACCTCACTGGCGGGCATCAGCATCTCCGCCAACGACACGCGGTAGTTCTCCAGAAAGACCACTTGCAGCTTATCTTTGCAGATGGGATCGCTGTTGATCTGGCGGGACAGGGAGTTGATGAGCTGGATGATCCGCTTGGCCACGCCGTAGCCCGGTGCGGCCTTGGCGCCGAACAGGAAGGTATGGGGCGTGAAGTCCATATCGGGATCGTCCTGCAGCTGCTGATACAGGCAGATGATATGCAGGACATTCAAAAGCTGACGCTTATATTCATGCAGGCGCTTCACCTGCACATCGAAGATGGCGTCGGTATTCAGCACCACGCCCTGCTGCCGCTTGGCCCACGAAGCAAAGCGGCGCTTATTCTCCCGCTTGATCTCCTCCAGACGCTGCTGCGCGGCGGCGTCATCGGCAAAGTCGTCCAGCTTCCGCAGGGCCTCCGGGTGGCGCAGGTAATCGTCGCCGCCGGTGAGGTCACGGATCAGGCCGTCCAGACCGGGGTTCACCTGGGCAAGCCAGCGGCGGTGATCCACGCCGTTGGTGACATTTTTGAACTTCTCCGGCTCCATCTCCGCCGCCTCGCGGAACACATCATGGCGCAGGATGTCGCTGTGCAGCGCGCTGACGCCGTTCACCGCCATGCCGCCGGCAATGCACAGATTGGCCATGCGCACGCCGCCGTCCCAGATGATGGCCAGACGCTCGGTCTTATGAGGATCGTGGTAGAAATCCTCCACCTTCGCCTGCCAGCGGTGGGCGATCTCCGTTAAAATCTGCCACACACGGGGCAGCAGACGCTCAAAAAGCTGCTGGGGCCAGCACTCCAACGCCTCGGCCAGCACGGTATGGTTGGTGTAGGCCACGGAGTGGGTGGTGATGTGCCACGCCTCGTCCCAGCTCATGCCGGCATCGTCCATCAGAATACGCATCAGCTCCGGGATCACCAGCGCCGGATGGGTATCGTTGATCTGGATGACATTCTTCTCGTGGAAGTTGGACAGGGTGCCGAAGGCCTGAATGTGCTGACGGGTGATGGACTGCACCGTGGCGCTGACGAAGAAATACTGCTGCCTAAGGCGCAGGGACTTGCCCTCGTAGTGATTGTCCTCGGGATAGAGGATCTTGGAGATGGCATCGGCCATGGTGCGCTCCTGGGCGGCCTTCAGGTACTCGCCCTGATTGAACAGCTTCATGTCCACGCTCTGGGGGCTCTTGGCCTCCCACAGGCGCAGGGTGTTCACATGGTCGGTATCGTAGCCCGCCACCACCATGTCGTTGGGCACGGCCAGCACACGGGTATAGTCCTCATGCAGCACCATCAGGTGACCGTTATCCCAGTAGGTGCGGACGGTGCCGCCGAAGCGCACCTCCTCCGTCTCCTGGGGACGGGGCAGCAGCCACGCACCGCCCAGATCCTTCCAGTCGTCGGGCAGCTCCACCTGCTGACCCTCCACGATCTTCTGGCGGAAGATGCCCAGCTCATAGCAGATGGAATAGCCGGCGGCGGGGATCTCCAGCGTGGTCAGGCTGTCCAGATAGCAGGCCGCCAGACGGCCCAGACCGCCGTTGCCCAGTCCCGCGTCCGGCTCCATGTCAAAGAGGTCACCCGGGCGGAAGCCCAGCTCCTCCACGGCACGGAACAGCGCCTCGCCCAGTCCCAGATTGAAGGCGTTTTTCATCAGGCTGCGGCCCATGAGGAACTCCAGCGACAGGTAATGCACCTTGCGTCTGCCCTGCTGCAGATTGCTCTGGCGGGTGTCTGCGGCGTGCTCGGCCATGATGTCCCGCAGCACCAGTGCACAGGCCTTGAGCATCTCACCGTCGCTGGCCTGCTGCGCGTTGCAGCCGTAATTGATGCGCAGCTTGCGGACGATGGCGTCCTTGAGTTGTTGGGTGGAATAGGTCATATCGGGTATTCTCCTTGTTGTTGGATAGATCGTTACAGTTCGCGGTAGATCCTGCGGTACGCCTCGGCGCTTCGATTCCATGTGAAATCGTCCCGCATCCCAACGCCCTGCACGGCGGCGTAGCCGACGGGATTGTACCGATACAGCGCCACCGCCTGACACACCACGGACAGCATATCCGCGGCGCGGTATTCGGCAAACACGAAGCCGTTGCCCCGCTGCCCCAGCTGGCAGGAGTGAACGGTATCGTTCAGGCCGCCGGTCTGGCGCACGATGGGTACCGTGCCGTAGCGCATGGCGATCATCTGGCTCAAACCGCAGGGCTCACTTTTTGACGGCATCAGAAACAGGTCACACCCGGCGTAGGCCCGCCGCGCCAGCGCGTCGGCATAGCCGATATAGGCGCAAAGACGGCCGGGATACCGCCTCTGCGCATCACGGAAGAAGTCCTCGAACCGCTTGTCGCCCTGTCCCAGCACCACAAGCTGCACGCCGTTTTCCATGATGCCATCCAGTGCCTCGCACACCAGATCCAGTCCTTTATGCCCCACCAGACGGCTGATCATGCCGATGAGGGGGGTGTCCGGCTCCACGGCCAGTCCCAGCTCCTTTTGCAGCGCCGCCTTGCACGCGGCCTTGCCGCCCAGATCGGAGGCGCTGAAGCGCTCGGGGATGACCCCGTCCTGCGCCGGATCATAGCTTTGGGTGTCGATGCCGTTGAGCACGCCGTGGAGCTTATCGCCGATGAGGTGGATGATCTGCTCCATGCCGTGGGCATAGGCGGCGTCGTGAAGCTGACGGGCGTAGGTGGGACTGACGGTGGTGACGGCGTCGGAGCACAGCAGCGCCGCCTTGAGCACGTTCACATCGCCGTCCATCTGCAAGGTACCGTCATCGTACCAGCCGTGGTGCAGACCCAGCAGATCCTCCACGGTATCGGCGCCCATGCGGCCCTGGTACTCGATATTATGGATGGTAAACACGGTTTTGATGCGCCGCAGGACATCCCAGCGGCAGGCATCGTCCCGCAGATACACGCTGACGAGGGCAGTCTGCCAGTCGTTGCAGTGGATCACATCGGGCATGGTGTCCAGATGGGGCAGCAGCGCCACAACGGCACGGGAGAAGAAGGCGAAACGCTCGCCGTCGTCATATTCGCCGTAGAGCTTATCGCGCTTGAAGTAGTGCTCGTTGTCCACAAAGTACCATGTCACGCCCTGATATTGCAGGGAAAAGAGGCCGCAGTATTCGTGGCGCCAGCTCAAATCCACATAGATATACTTGCGGAAGGTCATCTGACAGCGCCATTTTTCACCGATCTGACCGTAAAGCGGCAAGATCACCGCCACATTGTCGCCGCCGGCGGCCAATGCCGGGGGCAGACTGCCCACCACATCGGCCAGACCGCCGGTCTTGCAGAAGGGAACCGCCTCGCTGGCGGCAAAAAGGATATTCATACGCTTGCTCCTGTCGGGATAATTTTCTCTCTATTCCGCGCGGCGCTTACACCACGCTGTTCTTGGCGATGACCATGGGATAGACAGGACTGCCCATCAGCGTCTGGTCACCGTTGATGACCGCGTTCTTGTCACAGATCACATGGCGCACCGATGCGCCGCTGCGAATGACGGTGCCGTCGAACAGCACACAGTTCTCCACCACCGCCCCCGGCTCCACACTCACCCGTCCGAAGATGATGCTGTTTCGGACGCTGCCCTGAATGCTGCAGCTGTCGGCCACCAGTGAATTGACGCATTCCCCGCTGGGGTCCACATAGCTGCTGGGGCCGCCGCGGTCACGCCCCAGAATGGGACGGGCAGCATCGAAAAGCTGCCGGCGAACCTCCGGCTGCAGCAGATCCATGCTGTGCTCATAGTAGCTGCGGACAGAGTCGATGCGCTGGGCGTACCCCTCCCACACATAGGCGTGGAGGTGCAGTCCGCCGTCCTGCAGGATATGGTGGCGGAAGCTGTAGCGGTTATGCGCCACGCACTCGCTCACCAGACGGATCAGCAGATCGGTGCGCAGGATATACAAATTCAGCCCCCGCAGCCCCTCCGGCTTTTCCACGCGGTAGGCGGTGTCCACGATGCGGCCGTCGGCGTCGGTGCGGAAATAGATCTCGTCCGTCCGGCCGGGACGGGAGGTACACACGGCGGTGAGGTCTGCGCCGGAGCGGAGGTGCTCATGCAGCACATCCTCCAGCGGCAGATTGATGATGAGGTCGCTGTCGGAGAGCACCACATAGTCCTGCCGGATCTCCTTCAGGTAGTCCATCACGCAGCCCAGCGCCTCCACCTTGCCCCGGAAGCGTCCGTCGCCGCCGCGGCTCTCGGTGTAGGCAAAGGCGGGCAGCAGGCGCAGACCGCCGCGGTTGCGGCTGAGGTCCCATGTCTTGCCGGTGCCCAGATGATCCAGCATACTCTGGCACTTGCCGTGCATGATCACGCCCACATCCTGAATGCCGGCGTTGACCATGTTGGAGAGCATGAAGTCCACCACCCGGTAGTTGCCGCCGAAGGGGAGGGAGCCGTGGATGCGCTGGGTCGTCAGCTCCCGCAGCTCGTTGTCCTTTTCATAGGAAAAAATGATACCGTGCATCTCGTTCATGGTATCGCCTCCTTACCCGTGATGTCTGTCCCGCATGGTGTTGGCGGGAACGATCCGGTCCGGCGGCACCACCGTGCCCGGACCCAGTACGGCAATGCCCCAGTCCTCGGGGCGTACTGCCTCCTCCGGCGCCGCGCCCACCCGGGCATTGCGCCCGATGCGGACATTCTCGCCCACGATGGCGTAGGACACCTGTGCGCCCTCCTCCACCACCGCACCGGGCATCAGCACGGCGTAGGACACCTGTGCCCCCTCCCCCACGGTGACGCGGGTGCTCAGGACGCTGTTTTTCACCTCACCCAGAATGGTGCAGCCCTTGGCCACGGCGCTGTTGCCCACATCCGCCTTCTCGCCCAGATAGGCCGGGGGGCAGGAGGGGGTGCGGCCGTAGATGGGCCAGTGGCTGTCCAGCAGGTTCAGGCCGCTGTCGGGCATCAGCATATCCATGTTGGCGTCCCACAAAGAGTCCAGCGTGCCCACATCCTTCCAGTAGCCCTCAAAGCGGTAGGACACCATCTTTTCGCCGTTTTTCAGCATGGCGGGGATGATGTTCTTGCCAAAGTCGTTGGCGGAGGTGGGGTCTGCCTCGTCATCCACAAGGTAGCGGCGCAGCTTGGCCCAGGTGAAGATATAGATGCCCATGGAGGCCAGATTGCTCTTGGGCTCCTTGGGTTTTTCCTCAAATTCGGTGATAACGCCCCGCTCGTCCACATTCATGATACCGAAGCGGCTGGCCTCGTCCCATGGCACCTCCATCACGGAGATGGTGCAGTCGGCGCCGGTCTCCTTATGGCAGCGGAGCATCTCAGCGTAGTCCATTTTATAGATATGGTCGCCGGAGAGGACGGCCACATAGTCCGGCTGATAGAGGTCCACGAAGCCGATGTTCTGATAGATGGCGTTGGCGGTACCCTTGTACCACACGGCGCCGTCGGCGCTCTGATAGGGCGGCAGGATATGCACGCCGCCGTCCATGCGGTCCAGCTCCCAGGGCTGACCGCTGCCGATATAGCTGTTCAGCTCCAGCGGACGGTACTGCGTCAGCACGCCCACGGTGTCGATGCCGGAGTTGGCGCAGTTGGACAGCGGGAAATCAATGATGCGGTATTTGCCGCCGAAGGGCACGGCGGGCTTGGCCATATCGCCGGTCAGCACATAAAGACGGCTGCCCTGGCCGCCTGCCAGCAGCATGGCCACACATTCCTTTTTCATCGAAACGACCTTCCTTTCCTCTTGCGTAACGGGATTGGTGGTATTGTCAACGGGCGGCTGCCGTGCAGCCGCGTTCCTGTGTTTTCTCCAGAATGACCGCACCCAGCGGCGGGATGCGGACGGAGATGGATTGATCGTAGCCGTGGGACGGGGTGTCCTCCACGCCGATCAGACCATCGTTGGTGACGCCGGTGCCGCCCCAGCGCGCCTCATCGGTGTTGCACACCTCTCGGTAGCCATCCGCCGCCGGAACGCCAAAGCGGTAATTCTCCCACGCCGACGGGGCAAAATTCACCGCGCAGATCAGCTCGTTCCCCTGCCGGTCACGGCGGGAGAACACGATGACATTGCTGCTTTTGTCGTCCGCCACGATCCACGAAAAACCGTCCCAGTTCCGATCGTTTTCCCAGAGTGGGGGATGGGCGCGGTAAAAGTGATTGAGGTGCCGGATGCAGTCATGGGTGGCGGCACAGGCAGGATCGTCCAGCAGATACCAGTCCAACTGCCCGGCAAAGTCCCACTCGTGCCATTGGCCCAGCTCCGCGCCCATAAAGGACAGCACCTTGCCGGGATGGCAGAGCATATACGCCCAGAAGCTCCGGACGCCGGCGAGCTGACAGCGATCATCTCCGGGCATCTTGCCCCGGAGCGAGCCCTTCATATGCACCACCTCGTCATGGCTGACGGGCAGTACGAAATTCTCGGAAAAGGCGTACATCATGGAAAAGGTGATGTCCCGGTGGTGATGCTGGCGGAAAAACGGATCCATTTTCAGATAGTGGCACACATCGTTCATCCAGCCCATGTTCCACTTCATGCTGAAGCCCAGACCACCCTCCGACACCGGAGCGGTGACGCCGGGCCACGCGGTGGATTCCTCCGCGGCGGTGAGGGCGCCAAGGTCGTGGCACATGGTGTTCATTTCCTGCAAAAAGGCGATGGCCTCCTCGTTTTCCCGTCCGCCGAAGCGGTTGGGCCGCCACTCACAGCGGTCATAGTCCAGATACAGCATGGACGCCACCGCATCCACCCGCAATGCGTCAATGTGATACTCCCGGATCCACCAGGCGGCAGAGGACAGCAGGAAGCTGCGCACCTCGCCCTTGCCGTAGTCAAACACCCGGGTGCCCCAGCCGCCGTGTTCCCACTTCAGAGGGTCGGCGTACTCGTACAGGCAGGTGCCGTCCAACTCCATCAGGCCGTGGGCATCCTTGCAAAAATGGGCGCCCACCCAGTCCAAAATCACGCCGATGCCCGCTTGGTGCAGGCGATCCACCAGATATTTGAAGTCGTGGGGCGTGCCGTAGCGGGAGGTGGGGGCGAAGTAGCCGGTGCATTGATAGCCCCAACTGTCGTCCAGGGGATACTCCGTCACCGGCAGCAGCTCCACATAGTGATACCCCATGTCCCGGACATAGTCCGCCAGCGCATCGGCACTCTCGCGGTAGCTGTAAAAGTCGCCGTTGTCCTTACGCCGCCAGGAGCCCAGATGCACCTCGTAGATGTTCATGGGATCGTCGGCACGGCGCTTTTGCACCTGCCACTGTTCGTCACCCCACGGATAGTCGCCCATGTCGTAGACCTTGCTGTTGGTCTCCGGTCGGGTGGCGGCATGAAAGGCGTAGGGATCGGCCTTCCACCGCACCGTGCCGTCGGCGCCGTGGACGACATATTTATACGCATCGTACTGCTTGGCCTGCGGCACGGTGATCTCCCACACGCCGTCACGGCAGGTCATGTCCTGCCCCTGCCAGCCGTTGAAGTCGCCGCACAGCGCCACATGGCGGGCGTGGGGCGCCCACAGACGGAAGCAAAATCCCCCGCCGGGCGCGGGATGGGCACCGAAATATTCATAGCAGCGGTTCCATTGGCCGGCAAAAAAGCGTTCTCGATCCATTTCGGCACCTCTCTTTCCCACAGGATACCACCGCCGTATCGTGAAAAAAGGCGACAGTACCCTTCATTTTATTGCGATACTTTTATTTTATTCTCTTTCTCTCATACCGTCAAGAAAGGCAAGGTGGTTTTTACCAAAAATGGTGCAGTTTTACAAAAATTCCACCGTCCGGTCACAAAAAAAAGAGGGGACGCACCCCTCTTTTTTATTCCTCCTCATAGGTCTGCGCGGCAGTACCACCGAGGCCGAAGTCCTCCTCCACGCTGGCGCTGTCACGGCGGAGCATGGTCTCCATCACCCGGATGTCGCTGTCGATATCCATGGCCTCGTCCTGATACAGCTCGTCCAACTGCCGTTCAAAGCCCGCCACGATGCTGTCCATGGTCTTTTCGATCTTTTCCTTGGCCTGATTCAGATTGGTGCCGCTGACGCCCGCCTCCTCAAACTCGGCGTAGCTGTCCAGCAGCTTCTGGGTGGTGGGCAGGTAGTAGTTCAGAAATGTGGCGGCACGAACCTTTTTATCCGGCTCCGACTCCACGATGCGGAAAATGCGCCCGGCGATCTCCTCCAAGCGGTCGATCTTTTGCGACAGGACGGGATCAGCAATGCGGTCATTGGCCTCACGGATCTGCCGCAGAATGCCGGAATAGCCCTGTGCCGTCTCCGCCGGTGCCGTGGACGATGCGGCGCTCTTGTGGGATGCGGCAGACAGCGCCTCATACTGCGCGGCGGCCTCGGCGGTGCGGAACAGCATCCGCGACCCCAGATCCACATAGGCACCCTTGCCCCACATTCTCTTGTCGATCATGATCTCCAGATCGCGCTGCAGCTTCTTCTCCGACACCTCGGCGGCGCCGGCCAGACGCTCCAGCGACACGGACTTATTGCTGCCCGCCACGGACAGATACTTGGCAAAGCGGCGGGCGCGCCGGGTCATGCTCCGACTGCCCAGCAACAATCCGGCGCCGCCGGCCATGAGGCCCACGGGATAGAACAGCTCCTCCAGCATCCACTGGGGATAGTTCAGATAAAAATGCAGATTGCTGCCCAGCAGACCCACGGTGGCCGCACCGCCCAGCGCCAGCAGGCCGATGCCGATCCACTTCATGATTTTGGCGCCTTTCCCCTCGTAGTGTGGGGTTTTTGTCACCTTTTTCAGCTTGTCGCCCACCTTGCTCCGCTTCTCCGTGCCGGAGGCGGCAGCCGGGGCGCTTTTGGCGGCGGACTTCTTCTTATCCTTGTCATCGGTGAGCTTGGAGATCAGCATGATCAGCCCGATGGGCCACAGACCCACGGCGAACAGTATGCCGATGAACACCCATGAGCCGATGTCGCTCTCCTTTTCCTGCTTTTTCGGATGCAGGTTTCCGCTCTCATCGTAATAGTATCCCATCAGGAAAAGTTCCCTCCCTTCGGCGTCAGCTTACGCTTGTTGCCCTTTCCGTCCACCACATAGGTGTGCTCCAGCTCATGGCGGAGATTTCCCACCACGGAGTCGATGTATTCCCGGCGCAGTACATCACGCTCGGCAATCTCCTCGGCGGTCAGTCCCTCCGCCTTGGCCTTGCGCGCCAGCTCGTTGATGCGGTCAATCTTCTTCTGATCCATGTTGGGTCCCTCCTCAAATATATCGTTTCACGCAGATGGGAAACCGTCCCTTTCGGGTGGGCGCTCCCACGCTGCTCAATTTACATTTCCCCGCGCCGCGCACGGTGATGACATCCCCTGCTTCCACGGTGCGGTCTGCCTTACGGCACTCCGTCCAGTTGACCTCCACCCGTCCCTGGGCAATGGCTTCGGCGGCTTTGGCGCGGCTGGTGGAAAAGCCGGTGGCCGCCACGCTGTCAAGCCGCAGGGATGCCACCGTGTCCCGGATCTCACGGTACTGCTCCGGCGGCACCAGCAATTCGGTCAAGGGGATCACCTTCACCCGCAGAGGCGTACGCCCCGCGGCGCTCCACTGCTGCAATAGAAACTCCGCCACGCCGCTTGCCACCAGTACATCGGCGCTTTCAGATGACACCAGAATGTCCCCGATGCTCCCGCGCGTCACACCAAGACCCATTAAGCTCCCCAGCAGGTCGCGGTGGGTGGGGGCCTTGTCGCCATGGTAGAAGCTGCAGCGCAGGGCGGTTACGGCGTCGCCGTCCGGTGCCTCCATCCAATCCGGCAGGAAATGGAGCTGGCGGCGTTCGGCGCTGTCATAGCCGCCGAAAAACACATCATTCTCTGCGCCCACGGTCTGCAGCAGCCGCTTGACTGCCGCCTGCTCATGGGGGGACAGAAACGCCGTGACAGTGGGGATATTCTGCCGCGCCGTCTGCTGCCACTTGTCCCACACATGACCCAGCAGCACGCGCTCCTCGCTGCTTTGGGCGGTGCTGTCCAATACGGTACGCTTATCCATGCTGACCTCCCAGATTTTGGGTATTGTAAAGTCGGGCGTAGCTTCCGCCCAGTGCCAGAAGCTCCTGATGACTGCCCTGCTCGGTGATGCGCCCGTCCTCCACCACCAGAATGTACCGTGCACTGCGGATGGTGCTGAGGCGGTGGGCGATGATCAGGGTAGTGCGCCCGGCGCTCAATGCATCAAAGGCGCTTTGGATGCGGCTCTCCGTCACGCTGTCCAGCGCGGAGGTGGCCTCGTCCAAAATCAGAATGGGCGGATTCTTCAGAAAGATACGGGCAATGGCCACCCGCTGCTTCTGCCCGCCGGACAAAAGTGCGCCGCGCTCCCCCACATAGGTGTCGAAGCCGCGGGGCATGGCCATGATATCGTTGTAGATCTCCGCTTTTCGCGCGGCCTCCGCCACCTCCTCGTCGGTGGCGTCCGGGCGTCCGTAGCGGATATTCTCCCGGATGGTATCGGCAAACAGAAACACATCCTGCTGCACGATGCCGATGCTCTGGCGCAGGGAACGCTGTGTCACGCGGCGGATGTCCTGCCCATCCACGGTGACAGCCCCTGCCGTCACCTCATAAAAACGGGGCAGAAGCTGGCACAGCGTGCTCTTTCCGCCGCCGCTGGGGCCCACAATGGCCACGGTCTCCCCGGCGGGGACATGGAGGTCGATATCGTGGAGCACCTCCTTCGCGCCGTCATAGGAAAAGCGGACATGACGGAATGCCACCTCGCCGCGCACATCGCGCAGCGCCGCAGCATCGGGTGCGTCCTGAATGGTGGGCGCGGTGTCCATCAGCTCCACGAAGCGGTGAAGGCCGGCAAAGCCGTTGGAAAACAGCTCGGCAAAGTTGGCCAGCTTCCGGATGGGGCCGATGAAGGTGGTGATATACAAGCTGAAGGTAATGAGGTCAATATAGTTCATGCGCCCCTGCATGATAAGCCATCCGCCCACGGCGATGACCGCCACGGACAGGATGCACATGAAAAACTCCATGGTGGCGGTGAAGTAACCCATCTGACGGTGGAACTCCCGCTTGGCGGTTTTGAACACCTCGTTGGCCTCGTCAAACCGCCGGCGCTGCTGCTCCTCCGCGGCAAAGGCACGCATGGTGCGCACCCCGCTGAGAGCCGACTCGATCTCGGTGTTGATGAGGGCGGTCTTCTGCTTGGAGCGGCGGGAGGCATCCCCCATGGCGCGGCGGCGGCGCATGACCAGAAAGATGAACACGGGCAAGATCAGACTCACCACCAGCGCCAGACGCCACTCCACCGTGAACATCACGATGAGTGCGCCCACGATGGTAACGGCGGAGATAAAAAGATCCTCCGGGCCGTGATGCGCCAGCTCCGTCAGCTCGAACAGGTCGCTGGTCAAACGGCTCATCAGCGCGCCGGTGCGGTTGCGGTCATAAAAGTCAAAGCCCAGCTCCTGTATGTGGTAAAAGAGATCGCGGCGCACATCGGCCTCCACCCGGATGCCAAAGGTATGCCCCCAGTAGCACACCACGAAGTAAAGAACAGAGCGCAGCACAAACGCCGCCACCACAATGGCCATCACCGTGAAAAACACGGTGTAGCGTCTGTCCGGCAGCCACTCGTACATAGCGGTGCGGGACAGCAGCGGAAAGGCCAGATCGATCAGGGCGATCAGCAGCGCACAGGTCATATCCAGAAAAAAGAGCTTTTTATGGGCGGTAAAATAGCCCAGAAAAACGCGGATGGGCGAACGGGTCTTACCCTTTGCCATCATGGACGGCACCTCCCCTCATGCAATGGGTATTCAAAACAATATTTTATTATAGCATAGGCGTTTTGGCTTGGCAAGGCACGGACAACGCAAAAGCGGCGCCCCTACATAGGAGCGCCGCACGGCAGGTTTTGCTTATTTCACGGTGACGCGGCAGGTAAGCTCCTGTTCGTCCACTGTGGCGGTAATGGTGGCCTCACCCTTGCCCACAGCCTTGAAGGTGCCGTCCGCGCTGACGGTGGCAACCTTGCTGTTGGAGGTAGACCATGTCACATCGGCATCGGTGCCGTCGATCACCAGTTGGAAGGACTCCTTCTTGGAAAGCACGGAGGTGAACTCCCAGCCCTTATCGCCCTTGGGCAGGTCGCCGAAGGCGGTAGCCATGGTCAGGACCTTCTTCTCCGGCTTGGGCTCCGGCTTCACCACGGTGATCTCACAGGCGGCGGATTGGTCGTCGGCCACGGCACTGACGGTGGCTTCCCCTGCGGCCACGGCGGTAACGGTGCCGTCCTCGGCCACGGTGGCGACCCCCTCGTTGCTGCTGGTCCACTTCACGCTGCTGGCGCCGGTAAAGGTCAGGGTCTTGCTCTCACCCACGGTGAGCTTCATAGTGGACTGCCCCATCTCCAGCGGGGCCTTCTCTGCGGTATCTTCGCCGGGGGTGGTCTGCTCCGTTCCGGGCTCGTCCTCCCCCTGGAGGGACTTGGCAATGCGGCCGCCGCAGAAGGTATAGATCAGCAGCGCTGCCAAAAGCACCAACACCACGATCATGGCGGGGCCCAGAATACTGGGGCCCTTCCGCTTTTCCAGACGGCGGGCGGTTCTCACCTGCTTGCCGCTGTACAGATCGTCATCCTCGGCGCAGAAGGGGCAGGAGCTATATGTGTCGGAAAACATCTCTCCGCAATTGGGGCATTTCAGCAAACTCATGGCATTTCCTCCATCAAAAAAAGCACGGTAAAACACCGGACGAACCGATGATAATTTCTATTCATATAATACGAAAATTCTCCCGCGGCGTCAACTGTCTTTCCGGCAAATTCATGTTTTTTTTACAAGTTCCCCGGCACCGCGCCTTGCTTTTCCGGTGCAGATTTCCTATAATGGTCTTATCATCCATTTCCCGCTTTTTTCGGAGGTAACAGCCATGAATACTCTGTTTATCGGCATTGCCGGCGGCACCGGCTCCGGCAAAACCACCCTGACCGACCACCTGTACAGCCACTTCGGCGACGATATCAGTGTGGTGCATCACGACAGCTATTATAAGCGGCAGGACTGCTCCTATGAAGAGCGCTGCCGCACCAACTATGACCACCCCGATGCCTTTGATACCGACCGCATGGTGGCCGACCTGCAGGCGCTGAAGCGCGGCGAAACCATCCAATGCCCGGTGTACGACTTCACCATCCACAACCGCACCGACGAAACGGTGACCGTTACCCCCACCAAGGTGGTCATCGTGGAGGGTATCCTGATCTTCCAGAACGCCGCGCTGCGGGAGCTGCTGGACATCAAGATCTTCGTGGAGACCGACGCCGATGTCCGCATCCTGCGCCGGATTTTACGGGATGTGGAGCAGCGGGGTCGGAGTCTTGAGAGCGTGGTGCGGCAGTATCTGGCTACCGTCAAACCCATGCACGAGCAGTTCGTGGAGCCCACTCGCAAGTATGCCGACCTCATCGTGCTGGAGGGCGGACACAATCTGGTGGCGCTGGACATGATCATGCAGCGCATTGCCGGACACATTGCCCAGGTGTAATATGCGCCGCGTCATCCGTCTGACCGGCGCCGTCCTCTGCCTGCTGCTGGCGGTGTGGTTCCTGGCGCCGCTCCTGATCGGCGTGTGCCACATCGGGATGTTCTATCCTGCGGCGGTGCTGCTTTTGGCAGCGGTGGTGCTGCTATATCCGGAGCGGTTCGGCCGCCTGTTCCGGGGTCGCACCCGTCCGTGGGCGGTGGCATTCTGCGGTGCATTGGGCGCGGGACTGGCCGCCGTTTTTGCGGCGCTTTTTGTGATGGGCTCCGCCGCCCGCCATGTGCCCCCTGCCGACACGCCCTCCGCCACGGTGATCGTACTGGGCTGCGAGGTGGTGGGGGAGCGGCCCAGCATCATGCTGCAAAGCCGCATCGACGCGGCGTACGATTACCTTGCCGTCCATCCCGACGCGGTGTGCGTGGCCAGCGGCGGCATGGACGATGACGAACGCATCACCGAGGCGCAGTGCATCCGTGAGGCGCTGATCCGCCGGGGCATCGAACCCGGGCGCATCTATTCCGAGGAACGCTCCGGCTCCACGGCGGAAAACCTGACCTTTTCCGCCGCCGTCATTGCCCGGAACGGGCTCTGCCCCACCGTGGCCATTGCCTCGGACAATTTTCATCAGCTCCGCGCCGCCATCTATGCCCGCCGCAGCGGTCTGACCCCGTATGCGCTGGGATGCCCGTCGGTATGGTTTCTGGCACCCGGCTACTGGGCCCGGGAGGTGGTGGCTGTGGCCGCCGCCATCATATTGCCGTAAACGGTTCCCCTTCACACCTATCACCACACAGGAGTTCTTCCCATGTACGACGCACAAGACGAGCATTCCCTCGATTATCCCGATCCTTCACAGCTCCGCGCCCGACGGATCGCCGCGCGAAAAAAGCGGCAGCGTCAGCAGCGCCGCCGGCGGCTGTTGCTGCTGTTGCTGTTCCTCGCCCTGCTGACGACGGCCGCGGTCATTTACTTCTCCCGCGGCACCGCACCGGTATCCGACACTGCACCCGCCCCGAAGGAAGCCCCGGAGGAAACGCCGGAGACGCCGCACGTACCGGCGCTTACCGTTACACGCACCGCCGACACGGCGGCCCCGGGCAAAACGATCACCAGTACCTCCGCCATCCTGCTGGATGCCGACAGCGGCACGGTGCTGGCGGAAAAGGCGGCGGACAAGGTGATCCACCCCGCCTCCATGACCAAAATCCTCACGCTGCTGGTGGCGGCGGAGCACATCACCGATCCGGAGGATACGTTCTCTATCCCCATCGAGATCACCGACTTCTGCTATCAGAACGAGTGCAGTGCTGTGGGCTGGCTGGTGGGCGATACTCCCACCGTCCGTGACCTGCTCTACGGCACCATTCTCCCCTCCGGTGCCGACGCCGCGCTGGCGCTGGCTCGTTACGTTTCCGGCTCGGAGGAGGCGTTCGTGGCGCTGATGAATGACAAGCTCCGGCAATGGGGGATCAGCGACACCGCCCACTTCACCAACTGCATCGGGCTATATGATCCCGATCATCACTGCACGGTGGAGGACATGGCGCTGATCCTGCATCACGCACTGGAAAATGACCTGTGCCGTCAGGTGCTCTCCACCCGGATCTACACCACCTCTCCCACCAAAGAAAACCCCGCCGGCATCGAGCTGTCCAACTGGTTCTTGCGCCGCATCGAGGACAAAGATACCGGCGGCGTGGCCGTGACAGCGGCCAAGACCGGCTTTGTGCAGGAGGCGGGCTCCTGCGCCGCCAGCTATGGCGAACGTGCGGATGGCGGACACTGGCTGTGCGTCACCTGCAACGCCGACAGCGCATGGGCGGCCATCTATGACCACGTGGCGCTGTACAGCACCTACTGCCAATAAGACTGCATCCCCTTCCCGACGCGGGAGGGGGATGTTTTTTATGCCCGCTCCCGCATCGCTTTTTCCAGCTTTTCCAATGCCTTTTTCTCGATGCGGGACACATAGCTGCGGCTGATGCCGTAATCGGCGGCGATCTGGCGCTGGGTCTGGGGCGCACCACCCCCCAGACCGTAGCGGCGGCTGATGATGTCCGCCTCCCGCTCCGTCAGACATTGGCGCACCAGTCGGCGCACCAGCGCACCCTCCTCCCGGCTCTGGAGGTCGGCAAGCATGGTATCGTCCGTGCCCACCACATCCATCAGATACAGGGCGTTGCCGGCTGAATCCGTTTCGATGGTGTCGTCCAATGACACCTCCCCCTGCAGCTTGCGCTGGGAACGAAAGTACATCAATATCTCGTTTTCGATGCACCGGGAGGCATAGGTGGCCAGCCGGATGCCCTTATCCGGGCGGAAGGTGTTTACCGCCTTGATCAGGCCAATGGTGCCGATGGAGATGAGATCCTCCTGATTGTCCGCCTGGGTATAGTATTTCTTGATGATGTGTGCCACCAGCCGAAGATTGTGCTCCACCAGCGTGTTGCGGGCTTCCTGATCCCCGGCGGCGCAGCGCATCAGGCAATCTTGCTCCTCCTCCGCCGTCAGCGGACGGGGAAAGGAACCGGGTGCGCCGGTGAGGTGCAGCGACAAAAACAGACTGTTGGTCAGCAGCAGCAAAGCTGCGGATATCATAAAAAACGCCTCCTTTGTGGCATGGTATGCCCGTGGGGAATGTCCCTATGCCCGGCAAAAAGGCGCAGTTTTCCTCTGCAGCGCCGCGATACAGGACGGGACAGCTTTCTGTCCTATTTGTATGGAACATTCCAAATTATTAAACATCTGACGCCACTTTTGTCGCACAACAGTTTTTCTAAAAATCCAACTTTTTTGCAACAAAACGCCGCATTTTTCTTTCTTTTACCAACCAAAGAGTCCATATTATTTTTCTTGCGTATAATCCGTTATATAGCTAAATTTTTGTATTTTAACCTGTTAAAAAGTTTGGTAATCGTTGAAATACCGAAATTGTGCACATTCAGGAAAACAATTTTTTACACATTTTCCGCAGGTTTTGATTGCATTTTTCCACCGAGGTGTCTATACTTGTGATGTGAAATGTACCATAGACAACTGCGACCTGTAAGTTTATATCGTTTTATCGAGGAAGGGGACAACATTCTATGTCTGTGAAAGAGTTTAAGAAAGTGCTGGTGGCCAACCGCGGCGAAATTGCCATCCGCGTGTTCCGTGCCTGCCATGACCTGGGTCTGCACACGGTAGCCATCTACTCCAACGAGGATACCAACAGCCTGTTCCGCACCAAGGCGGACGAGGCATATCTGGTGGGGGAAAACAAGAGCCCGCTGGGCGCTTATCTGGACATTCCCTCCATCATTGATCTGGCCAAGCGCCGCGGCGTGGACGCCATCCATCCCGGCTACGGTTTCCTGTCCGAGAACGCCGACTTCGCCCGGGCCTGCGAGGAGAACGGCATCAAGTTCATCGGCCCCAAGTCCGATGTGCTGGCACAGATGGGCGACAAGCTGGCCGCCAAGGCCACTGCCATCGCCTGCGGTGTGCCCATCGTGCCCGGCTCCACCGAGCCGCTGCAGAGCGCTGACGAGGCCGTGGAAAAGGCCGTCAGCTACGGCTTCCCCATCATCCTGAAGGCCGCTGCCGGCGGCGGCGGACGCGGTATGCGCCGCTGTGACAACGAGATGGAAGTCCGCACCAACTTCGAGCTGGTGAAGAACGAGGCTCGCAAGGCTTTCGGCAACGAGGACATCTTCATTGAAAAGTTCCTGGTCCAGCCCAAGCATATCGAGGTGCAGATCCTGGCCGACGAACACGGCCACATCTATCATCTGGGTGAGCGCGACTGCTCTTTGCAGCGCCGCTATCAGAAGGTGGTGGAGTACGCACCGGCATGGTCTGTGCCCAAAAAGACCATCGACGCGCTGCGTCTGGACGCCGTGAAGATCGCCCGTCAGGTGGGCTATCAGAACGCCGGCACCGTGGAGTTCCTGGTGGATAAGGCCACCGGCAACCACTACTTCATCGAGATGAACCCCCGCATTCAGGTGGAGCACACCGTCACCGAGATGGTCACCGGCATCGATCTGGTGCGTGCCCAGATTCTGGTGGCCGAGGGGCACACGCTGGATCATCCCCAGATCGCCCTGAAGTCTCAGGATGATCTGACCATCCGCGGCTACGCCATCCAGTGCCGTGTCACCACCGAGGATCCTGCCAACAACTTTGCGCCCGACACCGGTAAGATCACTGCTTATCGCTCCGGCGGCGGCTTCGGCGTCCGTCTGGACGGCGGCAATGCCTCCGTGGGCAGCGTGATCTCTCCCTACTACGATTCCCTGCTGGTGAAGGTCACCTCCTTCGACAACACCTTCGAGGGTGTGTGCAAGAAGGCCGTCCGCGCCATCAATGAAGTGCATGTCCGCGGCGTCAAGACCAACATCCCCTTCGTCACCAAGATTCTGACCCATCCCCAGTTCCGGGCCGGTCAGTGCCATACCAAGTTTATTGATGATACGCCGGAGCTGTTCGATCTGAGCTCCAGCCGCGACCGCGCCACCCGTGTGCTGAAGTACATTGCCGGCATTCAGGTGTCCAACCCCGATGCCGAGCGCAAGCAGTACGACACACCCCGCTTCCCCCAGCCCACGGGCAAGCCGCTGCATGGTGTGAAGGAAATTCTGGATGTTCAGGGCCCCGAGGCCGTAAAGAACTGGGTGCTGGATCAGAAGAAGCTGCTGATCACCGACACCACCATGCGCGATGCGCACCAGTCGCTGCTCTCCACCCGTATGCGTACCCGCGACATGGTGAAGCCCGCCCAGGGCATTGCCGAGATCCTGTCCGACTGCTTCTCTCTGGAGATGTGGGGCGGCGCTACCTTCGATGTGGCCTATCGCTTCCTGCACGAATCTCCCTGGGAGCGTTTGGAGCTGCTGCGTGAGGCCATCCCCAACATCCCCTTCCAGATGCTGCTGCGCGGCGCCAACGCTGTGGGCTACACCAACTATCCCGACAATGTCATCCGCGCCTTCGTGGCCGAGTCCGCCAAGACCGGCATTGATGTGTTCCGCGTATTCGACTCTCTGAACTGGATCCCCGGCATGGAAGTGGCCATGGACGAGGTACTGAAGCAGAACAAGCTGTGTGAAGCCACCATCTGCTACACCGGTGATATTCTGGATCCCAGCCGCGACAAGTACACGCTGGAGTACTATGTGAACCTCGCCAAGGAGCTGGAAAAGCGCGGCGCTCATATGCTGGCCATCAAGGATATGTCCGGCCTTTTAAAGCCCTATGCCGCCAAGAAGCTGGTCTCCACCCTGAAGCAGGAGATCGGCCTGCCCATCCATCTGCACACCCACGATACCACCGGCAATCAGGTGGCCACGCTGCTGATGGCAGCCGAGGCCGGCGTGGATGTGGTGGATGTTGCCACCGCCTCCTTCTCCGGTCTGACCTCCCAGCCCAGCATGAACGCCGTGGTGGCCGCCCTGCAGGGTCAGGAGCGCGACACCGGTCTGAAGCTGACCGAGCTGCAGCGTCTGGACAACTACTGGTCCGATGTCCGCCTGCGCTACGAGAGCTTCGACAAGGGGCTGAAGTCCTCCACCACCGATATCTACCGCTACGAGATCCCCGGCGGCCAGTACACCAACCTGTATCCTCAGGTGGTCTCTCTGGGTCTGGGTCCCCGTTTCGAGGAAGTCAAGGAAATGTACCGCACCGTCAACCAGATGCTGGGCGACATCGTCAAGGTGACACCCTCCAGCAAGATGGTGGGCGATCTGGCCATCTTCATGGTACAGAATGATCTGACGCCCGACAACATCATCGAAAAGGGCAAGGCACTGTCCTTCCCCGACAGCGTGGTGTCCTACTTCAAGGGCATGATGGGTCAGCCGGCTTGGGGCTTCCAGCCCGAGGGCCTGCAGGAAGTGGTACTGAAGGGCGAAAAGCCCATCACCTGCCGTCCCGGCGAGCTGCTGCCTGCCGTGGACTTCGATAAGCTGCATCAGGAGATGCGCGAGCGCATCAGCGACGAGGAGTTCAGTATGCGCAGTATTCTGGCCTACGCCCTGTATCCCAAGGTATTCGAGGAATTCTGGCGCCATCGTAAGGACTACGGCTACCTGACGCGCATGGGCAGCCATGTGTTCTTCAACGGCATGGCACTGGGCGAGACCAACAAAATCAACATCGAGGACGGTAAGACGCTGGTCATCAAGTATCTGGGTCTGGGCGATGTGGACGAAGAGGGCAACCGCACGGTACAGTTCGAGCTGAACGGTCAGCGCCGTGAGGTATCCGTCCCCGATCCCAACGCCACGACTACCTCCAAGCAGGTGGTACTGGCCGATCCCGCCGACAAGAGTCAGGTGGGCGCATCCATCCCCGGCATGGTGTCCAAGATCAATGTAAGCAGCGGCGACGCTGTGGAGGAAAATCAGGTGCTGGCAGTCATCGAGGCCATGAAGATGGAGACCTCCATCGTGGCCCGCATGGCCGGTACCGTGGACGAGGTGATGGTAAAAGAGGGCGACAATGTCAAGCCCGGCGAGCTGCTCATCACCATCAAGGTCAAGTAAATACGCTTCCCATCAAAAAAGGACGACTCCCGAAGGAGTCGTCCTTTTCTCTTGTTTTTTCTGCCGTTACAGCTTCTTCTCCAGACACACCAACTGCACATTGGGAATGCCGTTGAACACGCAGGGCACGATACCCGGCTCGGCATAGCCCAGGTGTCCATAGAGTCGGCGGGCAATGGCGTTGCGGGCATTGGTGTCCATCCGCAGACAGGTGCAGCCCATCTGCCGCGCCAAGTCCTCGTAAAACGCCACAAACGCCGTGGCGCAGCCGTGGCCGTTCCATTTGGGGTCCACTACCAGCGTGTGCAGCACCAGCACCTCCTGCTCCGTGGCCGGGTACTGCCACGGGCAGAGCTTGTACTCCTCCCCCTGCTCCTGATTGATGCGCCCGGCGGCGCGGATGACGCCGTCCTCCTCCAGCACATACATCTCGTCGCCCTTGCGGCAGGAGTCGGCAGCGGTCTGCTCCGTGGGGTAGATCCCCCGCAGCCAGCCGGTGGTGATCTCCCCGGCCTCCTCCCGGTCATGGATGGCCTCATAAATGGCGGCAATGGCGGCAATATCGTTTTCGGTGGCTTTGCGGATCATCGTGTCCACGCTCCTTCCGGTGGTTTTTCTCCATTTTACCAGACGCGACGCCGTCTGTCGCGCCCTTTTTACGAAAAAAGTCCTCTATCTGTCCGCCAGATGTCCGACGGTAGAGAGCAGGCTCTCGTGGGTGATATTGCGGGGCTCGAAGCGCACCGCGCGAAACACCGCCTGCATACACGGCCCCTGCAGCGCCACGCACAGCACCGTGCCGATGCCGATGGGGCCACGGAGTGCCCACGAAACCAACACCACCGCGGCAAACACCGCCATGGTCACGCATCCGATGGGTACACGGCGCACGCGCTTGCCAAGACCCACCAGCAAGCTGTCCCGGGGGCCGCAGCCCATGGCGGCGGCCATGTAGATCCACTGTCCCACGCTGATCACCAGCATCCCGGCAATCAGCCACACGATGCTCTGCACAAGTCCCTGCGGGTGGGGGATCACATCCAGCCATTGCAGCAGATCCACCGCCTTGCCCACGCCCAGTGCGTCCAGCACCGTGCCCACGCCGACAGGCTCGCGCAGCAGCAGATCCATCACCAACACGCACAGCGACACCATCACCGATGCCGTGCCGTAGCGCACCGGCAGATGATAGCTGATGCCCATGCACAAAGCGTCCCACGGCGCCAGACCCACATCCGCCAGAATGGTCAGATACAGCCCGATGGCACAGATAAACAGACCGCCTGCGGCTCTGAATATTCTACAAATCGTATTCTTTCTCATCAAAATTACTCACCGTATCCGTTTTTGCGGGACAAACCGCCTTTTTTATTGCTTCAGCAAACAGGTGATAACCACCGGCAAGGCGATCTGCGCAAGCAAAATGGCGGGAATGCCCAAGCGGAAGTACCAATGCTTCGTCTTGTGGCGGAATACATACATCCCCACCAATGCACCGATGCTGCCGCCCACAATGGCCAGCAGGAACAGCGTCTTTTCCGGCACGCGCCAACGGTCGCGTTTCGCCCGACGCTTGTCCGCCCCGTACACCAAAAAGGTCACCAGATTGATGGCCACCAGATAGACGGTCAGCCAGCCTGCCGGGGACAGAAGAAATTCCTTCACTCCGCCGCCTCCAGCTCGCACAGGGCGCAGGCCGTGTCCGCCGCCAGACGGGCATTGTTGTAAACCAGTTGGATGTTGCTGTCCAAGCTGTCGCCGCCGGTGATGTCCTTGATCCTGCTCAGCAGGAACGGCGTGGTCTCCTTGCCGTGGATGCCCAGCGTCTTGCACGCTGCCACCGCCTTGTCGATAGCTTCATTGATGGTGTCCGCGTCCATGCTGTACTCCTCCGGGATGGGATTGGTCACCAGCATCCCGCCCCGCAGTCCCAGTGTGCGCTTGACATGGAACGCCTCAGCCAGCTCCTGCGGCGTATCCAGACGGTAATCCACGCCGAAGCCGGATTTTCTGGTATAGAATGCCGGCAGCTCCTCCGTGCCGTAACCGATGACGGTAACGCCCTTGGTCTCCAAATACTCCAGCGTCAGCCCCAAATCGAGAATGGACTTGGCGCCGGCGCAGATGACCATGACGGGCGTTTCGGCCAGCTCCTCCAAATCGGCGGAGATGTCCATGGTGGTCTCGGCGCCCCGATGCACACCGCCGATGCCGCCGGTGGCGAATACCTCGATGCCCGCCATGGCGGCGATCATCATGGTGGTGGTGACGGTGGTGGCGCCGTCCATGCCTTTGGCCACCAGTATCGGCAGGTCGCGGCGGCTGGCCTTGGGCACCTTGGTACCGGTGCGGCCCAGATAGTCGATCTCCGCCGGGGAGAGTCCCGCCTTCAAGTGTCCGCCGATGATGGCGATGGTGGCGGGCACCGCGCCGCGCTGACGGATGATCTTCTCCACCTGCAGCGCCGTTTCCACATTCTGGGGATAGGGCATCCCGTGGGAGATGATGGTGCTCTCCAATGCCACCACAGGTCGGCCCTCGGCAAGTGCTTTCTGCACCTCCGGCGCAATATCCAGATAGTTATTCATGCAATATATTCTCCTTATTCATCAATATTTTGATGTTTTTCACGCTCATGTTCGGGTGAATGGTCCCCTCCGCCGTAGCAGAAAAGGCGCCTGCCGCTATGGCAAATGCCGCCGTTTCCTCCAGCGATTTGCCCCACAGGATGCCCGCGCTCATACCCGCCGCCATAGCATCGCCGCAGCCGGTGGCGTTTACCGCCGATACCCGCGGGCATGGCAGACGCACGGTGTTGCCTCTGCTATCGGCGGCGTAGATGCCCTCGTAGGACAGGGAAATATATACCTGCTGCAAGCCGGTATCCAACAGCACCTGCGCCGCTTTCGCCGCGTCCTCCGGGCTGCGGATGGGGATGCCGCTGAGGCATTCTGCCTCCATGCGGTTGGGCTTGATGGCATACAGCTTCCCCAAAAGCCCCCGGAGCTTCTCCGCCTTGATGGTGGAGACCGGGTCAGCCACAATGGGCGCGGGACAGTTTTCGCACAGCCATTCGATGCTCTCGCGGGGCAGATTGGTGTCGATGACCACCAACCGGGCGCTCTCGATCACCTGCCGCCGCTCCGCCAGAAAGTCCGGTGTGATGCGGCGATAGATGTCCATATCATTGACAGCCAGTGCCATGTCGCCGTCCGCGTCGGCGATGTAGAGATAGGTGGATGTCCTCCCGCCGGGGACAGTTGCGCTGTGGCGCAGATCCAGTCCGATCTCGTCGGCATTCTGCCGGATGGTATCTGCGAAGCTGTCCTGCCCTAACACCGTGAGCATGGCGGTGTCCACACCTAAAAGACATAGGTTGTGGGCAATGTTGCGGCCCACGCCGCCCAGCGAGGTGGTGACCACACCGGGGTTGGAGTCCCGCGCCACCAACGGAGCGTGGGATGCCGCGCCGATATCCATATTCACCGCGCCGATGACCAGTGCCTCCATAGCGGATCACTCCCTTTCTTCTCCGCCATTGTACTTTTCTTTTTGGAAAAAGTCAACGAATGGCGTCGAAAGGTTTTTTGCGAAAAAGTATTGACATCGGGCAGGGGGTGTGGTATTATACTTTTTGCCAATATCCGCCGGTGTGGTGGAATGGTAGACACAGGAGACTTAAAATCTCCCGGTAGCAATACCGTACCGGTTCGAGTCCGGTCACCGGCACCAATCCGGTAAAACTATATATCGCGGAGTAGAGCAGTTGGTAGCTCGTCGGGCTCATAACCCGGAGGTCGGAGGTTCAAGTCCTCCCTCCGCAACCACCAATGCACGGTAATTTTGATAGAATTACCGTGCATTTTATTTTTGCCCGAAATCCTTGATATTCAAGGCTTTTCGGCTTCCACAGGCATAACAGAGCCCGTCCTGGAGTCATTTCCGGGGCGGGCTTTTTCTGTTTATTCGGTTTACTTCGGAGGTTCCCGTTGTAACTTCGGTCGTCGTTATGACAGGATAATCGTTCCCGTTGATACTTCGCAGAGTAGGCCGTTTGAATATGGTATTCCCGTTGCAACTTCGGTTTCCCCGTTGTAACTGCGCCGATCCTGCTTTCTAATAAGTGGAAGTGCTGTACGCCTATACTTGGGTTGAGCTTGTGCGCATTTGCGTATGTCCTATCATTGCCATTTCAAAAATCTGGTGTTATAATTAACTATGTATAAGTAGAAATACTGAGAAACTTTACTCATTTTACCAACGATATTAGTCATTTACCGGAGAGTGATACAGTGAAAAAGTGGGATTTGAACGAAGTTATATTGCTGGTGGACTGCTACAATAGGATAGCTGAAAAGGGATCTGAATCCGCTACTTCTGCTTCACTCGAATCCTACTTTGACGAGGAAGCTGAGAAATTATCAAAGATTCTTCGTGAAAGAGAACGCGAGGAAAAAGGTACTATTGATGACAGGTTCAGAAATGTTCCGGGTATCAAAATGAAGCTTCATAACATAGAGTTTCTCGCAACCGACGGGAAATCGGGATTAGCCAACTTTTCTGCTATGGATAAAAAGGGGTACATTTTATACAAAACTAACCCCGGCCAATTTTATCAGCTTCTCTCTGCCCTGAAGGTTGACTGCAGAGCAGAGGATGTAGATCCTGACAGCTCTTTTGTACCTGCTCTCAGTATTGTAGCAGAACCGTATACCGACGATATCACAGGAAAAATGAATGATACAAGTGGCCGGGATAATGGGGATAATAGCGTAATTGCAGAGGCATCAGTTGCGAGCTGTATTTCTAATACGACAACTGCAGCTTCGGAAGATACCCCATATTGTGAAAGGTATAATCTTTCCCCTGAAATTTTCTCTGAGATTTCTCTCGAAGAAGCATTGCTCTCGGTGCGCGTTTGTAACTGTCTCCATAGGATTGGTATATTTAATATTGAAGCTCTGCTCAAAAAATCGACTGGGCAGCTTATCGGTGTGAAAAATCTTGGGCGAAAATGCATAGATGAAATCGAAAATTACATATTTAGCCTATCTTTATGTGATGAAAGAAACATACAATGGCAGTATCACAAATCAACGTTACCTTTTCGCCAGTACAAGGATTCAATTTGCCTTGGGGACTTTAGCTTTGCAGATACTTTAGATCTATCCGTCAATGATATAGAACAGCTTGATCGTTATAAAGAGGCATTTTCTTGTTTGGGGCCCGAACTGGCATTTGAGTGCGGTACGAATCCAGAGTATATCGCTGCCGTTTCCCAGGCATTCGTTGATTTCTATGGAAATTTGGAAAAAACATCTCAGCGAAAAACTACCCTATCAGAACTTCTCTGCGCTTTGCCAGATGGGCGAGCAGAGCTGGAGGCTAGCTATTTCATACAAGCTTTCACACGAGCCCCAGAAAAAAGAGAGGTCCTATTTTCCTTATGCCCGGCACAGGGATGTTCATTAAATGACCTCGTGGAGCCCGGCTCTGCTGCGGATGAGGCTGCTTTTGTTTTAATGAAGAAATTTATTTCTTGGTGCGCCTTTGATATCAATAATGATCTAGAAAAGCTGTATGAAAAGCTCTTTTATAAGACCAGAAATAAGTCCATTCTTGAAATGAGAGCCGCAAATAAAACGCTCGAGGCAACAGGTAATAAACATAATCTTACCCGTGAGCGAATTCGTCAGCTTGAAATTAAAGCGAAAAGAATATTTAATGCTTGGCATAGCAGATCGCGTATTATCTATAAAATTGCAGCTTTGGTGCAGGGAAACTCTGCGCTTACTCCAGTTGAATTAGAAGAGTATTTTGGCGAAAACACAAATATAATGCTCTACTTGCTGAAAAATGTAAATGATAGTGGATTCTGCTACGACGAGCAAACTGATGCATTTTACGTGGGCGATGAAAAATTTTCTGATCGCTTGCAAAATGCGTTAGACGAGTTGCCGAATATCATAACCAAAAGCAAGCTAAAGGGAATTGTATGCGATGTCAGCGAGTCTTGTGATATCCCAGAAAGTGTTATAGAGAAAGCTATAACCGACAGTTACCGCTTGACCGGTGATACTTATCATCGAAGCTCCTTAACATTACGCTCGGTCTATGAAAGTATATTGGAAAAATACTATCCCGATGGCATTTTTGTCTATAACGACTCTGAACTGGCAAAATTCAGAGAGCTTGTGCAAAAAGAATATGGTGAGTTGAATTTACCTGAAAACAACCGTGCAATTAGCGCTCGCCTCGCTGCGCTATGTGTCCTGTGTGGTCGTGGAAAGTACAAACTTCGCAAGAATCAAAGCATGCCATTAGACCTTGCAGCAAAGATACGGCGGTATATAAATGGCAGTCCGTACAGCGTCATTATGACAAACACAATATTCACCTTATTGGCAATTATCTCTTCTTTTTCGGACTCCGAAAAACACGCATTTAAGAAGTTGTCGTTCAGCCAGTTTCTAAGATGCGATTTCTCCCAGCTCACGGTTTTGAAATCTTTTTTATTCAAATTGCTCGCGCAGAAAAACGGCATTTTTTCTACAATATCCGTACTTAGAATCAGACTCTTTTCTTTTGCCTGATCAATAATCAGCCAGCGTAGCGAATCTCCTGTTTTCGGATTGTGTCCGAATTCAATTACTGAGCCGATAATCGGTTTTGATTTTGTAAGTGGGAGCGTTTTTTCTTCCTCACAACTCTGATTTTCGAAATGGTCCTTTTTCCATCCAATCAGGAACTGCATTGATGCCGCTCCATAGGTGCTTGCCTGGGCAAATAGGATTGCATCATCAAGATTTTCCTTTTTATCCAGCAGTCCGCATTCTGCAGCAAGTTGTAATGACGCCACGTCATTGCTTTCAATAAATCCATGCAGAGCTTTCTTGGCATTCCTCTTCAAAAAGCTGATGTATGCCTTTTTGCTTTCTTCGGAGAGCTGGTACGGTGCCTTGAGCCTGAACAATGCCTGCTTCAGTTTCAAATCAGTAGTTTTTAGGTTCTTAAAAAAGTCGTCATAAGCATCAAAATCGAAATTGTCAAGGTTTTTCCATGCCTCATTAATCATTTTTCGGTATTCCGTATGAAAGCTCCCGCCCTCATCCCAGAGTACAGAGTATCGAATTTCGCCGGTTTCCGATGACAGCACATCAATTGTATGTGAAAATAATCCCTTAACGCCTTTTAGATGTAAATCTGAAAAGCATTCGAGTATGTTTATTTTGCAGCTGTCATATATGGCAAGATGAGCAGGAAGGCGTGATTCTTCAAGCTGTTCTAAATGCTTCGGAAGATAACGCGGAATATTGCATAATACATGATTAAGCATCGGAAGTCAACATTAATTTGCTTTTTATAGCAGTTTTTATTACGAGGAGTGAAAAACATGAGCGGAGGTCGCTTTAATTACCTAGACGGTAGTCTTGCTTCAGAGATGTTCAACTACCTCTCTCCGTCATATGGCAAGTCCGGATTTGGACTCGCGGATCAGGCAAGACGTATAAACCATCTAAAGGATAGGCAAATTTCCGAACTGTGCTGGGACCTTCTATGCCTTATCTATAGTTTTGACTGGATGGTATCCGGGGATACCTGTGAAGAGACTTATGCAGAAGATCTTAAGTATTTCAAGGAAAAGTGGCTGCAAGTTTCACCAGCTAATCTCACAAAACGCGAGGTAGATAAAACTGTCGCGGAGTTGAAGGAATACCTATATGCAGAGTTCGGCATTGAGGAGGACAAGGATGGCAAATGAATTGCGCTGCGGCTGGAGACTTGAGAAATTCTCTCTTCTCTACGACTATTTCGCATATTTCGACACTAAGGAATACCTCGCAGATAACGTGTTTATCAAGCACGAAGTAGGAGTGCGGTTTATGCAGGAATACGCTCACGGAGACACAGAATACCTCGTGATTCTCTGCAAATGCCGTAAGAAAGACTCAGCCGCATTTTGCGCGGCATTAGAGGAATTGCCGGATAAGATGCTCATCTGCGGTCATAGAGATTATCTGGAATTCTGTAAGGACATAAAGGCGAAGGCCAACGAAGGCCTTAAGCAAATACGACAAGAAAGGGGAACTGACCATGAACCAGTGGGTACCAATGGAGAAGCAAAGCAAGAAAGCACAGAGAGAATATCATAGCAAGCAGCGTGGCAGCTGGAACGGTCTTTGCCCTGTAACACGCACCGTTCCAAACAAGAAGGCATATGACAGAAATAGAATGAAAACCGCAGATAGACGAATAGGAGGAGCAGAATAGCGCTGCGCCTCCTTTGCGCATTTACGGGTCCCGGCGGGGATCTCTTCTGATATCAGTTTTGAACCCGCCCCCAATTTGCTGACCGTTTTATTGGACATATAATTCGCTAGACTGTGTATACCGAAGATAATAATTTCAGTTCCACAGGCTAAAAAATGGGAGGTAAATTGACATGAGCGAGAAATATATTTCTATCACCGGGTTCAAAAATTACAATGGTTCCTATCCTTTCAAGATTGGATACCTCGTGCGGTGTGAAAAGGAACCCGACAACGCTTATGACAGCGAAGCAATTAGATGCACGATGCCCGTGATCGGCACAGTTGGAT
Source organism: Candidatus Cacconaster stercorequi (assembly GCA_018064925.1). GTDB lineage: Bacteria > Bacillota > Clostridia > Oscillospirales > Oscillospiraceae > Vescimonas > Vescimonas stercorequi. The sequence continues at coordinate 54,763 of JAGHUH010000021.1, forward strand.
ATGTTGCAAACATCTGCAACACTGTAGCCGGTGGCACAATGAGCGCTGGGCGAATTTATGACAAGGTTGGAAAGAGGTTCTATGTCCGAGTCCTTTTTACTACTTTCACCAAGATTATCTGTCGCGTTGAAGATGGCGACCCCGCTGAGTTAAAAAAGGAAATCATGACCCAGTTTGATGATGGCTGGGACGATGATGAAGATGAAATTCTTTCGGATGAAGAAGACGAGAATGAGTAATAAATATCGCCAGCATAATTGTCATTTTTCTAGTATCCACTTTATTGAACGATAAAACTGTGTTATATTGGTAAAGGAGTGTTTTTATGTATATGGGCATACTTGGTAATTTGTTTGACTTCAACGGTGACGGAGATCTTGACATCTTCGAGCAAGCAACAGAGTTTGCTTTTCTTGATAAAATGTTGCAGAGCGCTAACGAAGAAAAAAGCACCGAGGACGTCCTCGATTCTGAAGACTACGACTCGTATCACGACTTTTGAAACAATAAAAGACGCACTAGATAATGCCAGCCTGACGGCAATGTATCAGTTCCGCAGCACTGTGGATGATCCGGTAATACAGGAACACTTTGATGCAGTTTTACGAATGGCATCAGATGAGCTATGCAACCTATGCTATGATATGAATATTGACCCGTTTATCCTCGACTATTGGCAACCGGGTCAAAACTATATTGTTACACCATTTGAGCCAAAAGTACCCGATGCAGAGAATGAAGAACGCCCCAAGGAGGTTGAATCATGAATAGTACGCGCTGCCTATATCACAGCAGTTTTAATGAATTCAACAACGAAGCAACTACGTCCATTCTCGGTCAGCTATGTGATAATTACCATGGTGTGGCGCTAACTACCACACGAGAGGCCTGGAAGTCGGAAATCTCAATTATGAAGCGTGTGCTGGCTGCCTTATCAGGTAAGAATGGTCATATTATATTTGAGTATGATATCCCTCGCCTAGGCAAAAGAGTGGATGTCGTACTGTTGCTTGAAGGAATCATCTTCTGCCTGGAGTTCAAAGTCGGTGAAACCCAGATACTAGAGATGGATGTGGATCAGGTACTCGATTACGCGCTTGATCTAAAGAATTTTCACAAGTATAGCCAGGACAAAATTATCGCTCCAATCCTCATAGCAACTAATTACCACGATGCCTCATCTGATATACAAATGTCGGTTTACGATGACAGAGTGGTCAACCCCCTAGTCACCGGGGAAAAGGGCATCATCGCACTTGTTAACGCGGTCCTCGCGGCATTCCCAAATGAGGCACCTGTAGACTCCAACTGGATAATAAGTCCGTATGCGCCAACCCCAACAATTATTGAAGCGGCGCGGACACTTTACGAAAGTCACTCTGTCGAGAATATCACGCGGCACGAAGCTGATAAAGTATCAACCGACAGAACAATCGCTTATATTCTCAATGTAATTCAAGAAAGCAAACAGAATCTAGAGAAAAGCATTTGCTTCGTGACCGGCGTGCCTGGAGCGGGTAAAACGTTGGTGGGACTGGATGTGGCCATTAAGCAAACATATCAGGGCCAAGAAGAACCCGTTAAAGATGAGGGGGCAGTATATCTTTCAGGCAATGGCCCGCTTGTTGCAGTCCTCACAGAAGCCCTAGCACAGGACAACTACAAGAAATGCCGTGAACGGAAAGAAAACAAGAAAATAAGCGACTCCCGCCGCGAAGTCAGCAAGTCGATTCAGATGATCCATCGTTACCGCGATAACATGTTAGCCAAGATAAAAAACCCAGTCGAAAATGGCGTGCTTGAGATAGACCCGGAAAAAGCTGTAAAGCAGGCGGAGTCCGGTTTCGGTGAGGTTGAGCATGTAGCCATCTTTGATGAGGCACAGCGGTCCTGGACTCATAAGAGGCTTGCTGATTACCTGAAGAGAGGCGGCACATACGGCAACAAACTGAAGGTGCCTAATTTCCCAATGTCTGAAGCTGCCTTCTTGATCTGGTCGCTTGATCAGCGTGAGGACTGGGCAACTATTGTGTGCCTTGTTGGTGGAGGCCAAGAGATTAACACCGGAGAGGCCGGTATAGCAGAATGGATAAAAGCACTTAATGAGCAGTTCCCAAGCTGGAAAGTGTATATCTCTCCCAAGCTGACAGACGCGGAATACGCAGAAGGCAAAGTGAACGAGCTTTTAAAGAATAATAAAAATGTCAGCTATTCTGAAGATCTCCACCTGGGTGTTTCCCTTCGCTCATATAGAGCTGAAAAGCTTTCTGCATTTGTTCATGCGCTATTAAGTTTTGAGGAAAATGCAGCAGATTTATACGCGGATATCAAGGAGAAGTACCCGATAGTTCTGACAAGAGATATGGCGAAAGCAAAGAAATGGCTGCATGAAAAAGTAAGAGGCTCAGAACGAACGGGCGTGCTGGTTACAAAGGAATCGGCAAGATATAAGCCACTGGCGATACATATTCTTCCATCGGGCGATGAGAACGCCGTACACTGGTTTCTTGAAGACAAAGCCGATACGAGATCTTCGAATTATCTCGAAGATGCCGCAACTGAGATTCAGGTTCAGGGCCTTGAGCTTGATTACACCTGCCTGTTGTGGGATGCCGATATGCGATACGATAACGGCAAATGGCGGTTCTTTAAGTTTAATGGACAGACAAAGTGGGTCGAGCAGCTGGGCCGCACTGAAAGCAATCAAGACTTGATCAAGTATATGCTAAACGCCTACCGGGTCCTGCTAACGCGAGCCAGAGCCGGAATGGTTATCTGTGTACCTTCCGGAAATCCCAATAAAACCGCCACTGGCTTCTGGGAGGATAGCACACGGCTGCCTGAATACTACGATGGTACATATCAGTATCTGAAAAGCCTGGGGCTTGAAGAAATCTGATGCGCGGTTAATACGGTTCTAACGAATCTTTTATTTGAAAGGATACGAGAGGTTCATATGAAGCTAGGTTTTGAAAAAGGCAAGGCAACGACTCTGATAATCTCCGCAGAATTATTTATGTATGGTACCGTATTAATTAGGGCCGATCAAACTGCAGAAGGGCTGGACCTAAGCTATGCGTCTATCGCCGACGGCGGAGAGGTCTGTGGGCAAAGTGAGCAGTCATTTCAGGGAGAAAGTATTCAGCCGATTATTCAGGCCATCATGGATACAGATTTCCCCGACCAAGAAGATGATGAAACCTATGTCAGTTGGAGCCTACAGATTGGCGATGACGACGGTCATTCTTTATGCGAGATAGATCATGGAACCTGGGAAAATGATATCATTGACGGAATCGTTGATTGTATAGAAAGCATTGTAGGTCCCTGCGAAGCTGTGGAGTCAATGCGTGAGCTCTTAGAATACTAATGAGGTATATAACTAGAGAATTATCCGACTCCATATTTACGTACAATACCTTTACGGGCATTGGATTCACCCAGGAAAAGTCAACAAACTTTCCGGCAAGGGGTTTCTTGAAGCGCTTTTCCTTTTACGTTGCATAAAAATGAACGGTCAAAAAACAGGAGGGGTTTCAGATGAAAACAGGTGACTTACTGTTTTGCAGAGACGGATCCACGGTAATTGTGAGATACTTTGACGAGACTCACCTTATAGTAGAGTATAAAGGGAAAACATACTATCGTCCTGCATCTGCGATTGGGGATACGTTATTCATTTCCGCAAATACTGCAATAGAATGCACGGGTAAGGATACTGATACGCCAAAGAATAGCAAAACTCAGGAGTGTGTCGAGGTATATCAAACCTGCAGTAACTGCCGCAAATTGAGTACAGAGGATTGTGCTCATGGCGGATTACAGTTATGTGATAATTGGGCCCCAAGGTTTCACATTGAAGGGCAGGAAGACTGGCCGACACAGATGCTCGGCCCTTACGGACGATATTGGTGAATTCATAGCAGTAATGATTTCTGCGAATCTATGACAAAAGGTATATAACTACCGGGATACAACTATCCCTGTGGTTATAGAGCGCAAATGAATACCCCTGAGAAAATTTGAATACCCCACTTCTTTGGGTCAACGATCTAGAAGTGAAAATGAATACCCCTGTTTGGCGCGGTTTGGCTCAAACAGGGGTATTCAACTCTATCAAAGTTAACGTGATTTCACATATCGAGTGGATGTAACTGATTTCAGTTACATCCACTTCTGCTATATTGACTATTTGTTCCAAACAAAGTATAATTAACCCAAAAACTCTCTCAAATTCTCCGTCGGCTCGCAGGAAACGTACTCAACGGCAACACCCTCGCGGATGTCGGCGGTGTAGTTCGGATGGCACTGCGTAGGATCGATGTCCAGATACCCAACGAACTTGTAGTAGATGGCAAGGCGTTTCCTGCCTGCTGCCTGACCGTTTGCCCTTTCGTTTTGTAGAGCGCCTTCACCGACGCTCTGGTTTCTTGTACCCTTTTTTGCCGTCTACCAATTCCACAGCTTTTTTCATTTCAAGGCTTGACTTTTAATAGTTAGTCTTATCAGGCTGAGTTGATCGCAATTTTGGTAATCACTCCTGTGAAATATCACTCTGTCGCTTTTGTGAGTCTTTGACAACATTTCACCCATACATCTGCCGTGAGAGCAAGAGCCATAATGCCCAGTACGACCTCTATGGTGTACGGCAGCACGGCACTATCAGGAATCAAAAGTGCGAGCACACCTATGGCTCCCGCCGGTGGGAAATACAGGCCAACACACTCCACAAGAATAATAATCAAAACGCTGATGGCAAGCGCGGCAACCGTAGGAGAAAAGCCGCACTTCATCACAAGAGTAAATCTCATAGCTGCGCCCGCCAACGCACAAAGGCTGACCAGCAAAATTGCCTTCGGCTTATTTTTCCCAGCCGGATGCCCAACTTTACTCAACTCAGTAAATGCAACAAGAAGTGGTGGCGCTATGAAAAACTTCCCCTCAAATCTTAAGCATATACACGCCAGAATGGCCACACATACTGTACGGTAGGCAAACGCGCCCCAATCCGCCTTTACCGGTGCTGGGAGCGGACTGAATGTATTTTTCTCCATAATTGATACTCTTTCGAGCAGAATCCTTATTGCAACGACGAGCACTGTCAAGAGCAGCGTGGCAACAAGGTATACCGGGCTTCTGGTCTGCAGCAGTACCGGCAGTACGATGGCTGAAATCATCGGTGCAAGCGAGGTATGGGAGAGCATGAACACGATCTGCCCAATGGCAAAAGCAAGTGCCACCTGTATCCAAAGCGGTAGCGGGATCAATACAACGATGCACATACCCATTGCCGCACAGATCTCAATGCAGATGATCATGCGCGCATAGCTTGTTTGCCAGTTGAGCTTCGGCGCAAGAAAACATCCAATCGAAAGTGCTGCGATCTCAGGGAATATGATTTCCTTTTCATCTAACAAATCTGAGGCACGCACCATGACAAAGATGACGGCGACAACGCACAGATATTTAATTAATCTCTTTGATTTTTCGTTTATACTTTTCATGTGCAGCTCTCATTATGGCTCATAAAAATACTGGAGGTTCATGCCTTATCATAGCAGGTTTTTTGCTTTTTCAAGCGCATTTAAAGTGTCGCGAGTTGCTGCTGCCTGCATTTTTATAGAACCATCAAACCCGTGCGCTCGTGCCTTTTTGTTGTGTTAGTTTTGTGCGTGAGCACTCATGTTCGTCTTATGCGCTATGACCATATAATTAATTATGGGGACTTATGGGAAGTTACGGGAAGATATGGGAAATTACGCGAAGCCCCAAACCCGCATAAATGGGCGTTCTCTCACTTTCGCCACACCCTCTATGACCAATCACATGTATGGATGTTTTTATCGGACAACACATATAATCATGTGGGCGGCAATGTCTCGTGGGTTCGAAACCCATCCTCTCCACCATAATAAAACACACATCTGTCTACTTGTCAAATGTGCGTTTTTTCTTGTTTGAAACATACATATAAGTGTGATATGATGTAATCGATAAATTCGAATTTGAAATTCTTGAAATCTTAACCTGTTAGCGGCTGTTATAAGCCGTTAATATAATCCTCCGAAATCCTTGAAAACAAAGGATTTTTCGCAGTTTGCTCACCCGTTGCCGTTATACGGTTTCACATGGTGTTACCCTTGCCCTCATAGCCTCATAAGGGCAAAAGCAAGGGAAAGAAAATCTGGCAAAACAATATAACAACATGCGGCAACCGGGAAACTGTGGCATATACGCGAACTAATTATACGGAGGATTTTGAATATGGACAAGTGCATTTATGATGAAAACAACGGTCTTTGGTACGAACTGCAAGGCGATTACTACATTCCTTGCCTAACAATCCCGGAGGAAGAACAACAGCCTATCGGCATATGGGGACGGCGGCATCTTCGATATATCCATGAGTACCGCAAAGGGCTGTATAACAGCCTGCTTCTCAGCGGGAAGCTCAACAACTACCTTGCCGAGCTGGACGAGCAGGCAGAGAATATGTTCTTTCGGCTGGTAAAAGAACTTGCCGAAAAGGAAGATATCACGGAAACACTCAAAGCGGAGAATCAGATGCTTTGGGTGCAGCAGATGAACGCAATACGGGAAACGGCAACAGAGATCGTTAATCATGATCTGATTTTCGCATAATAAACGCACGGCGGCGGGATATCACCTTGCCGCCGTGTTTCTACTATAAGCATCGTTTCACAGTCTTTCTATGTAATCTATTCCGTTATATTTGCATATCATTCCGATTTAATTGACTATCCATTTCCATAGTGTATATTGGTTTATGGGAGGTGCCGATATGAGAGTAAAGCTAAAACTTAACTCAGATAAGAGAGAACCCATCCGCATGGAACTCGAAGATCTGGGAGTTGAAATCAGCGAGAATGCAGATCTGATCCTGACAGAAGAAAATTATACTGAAGGTGAACTTCTCTGCCGTAGCAACGAGGATCGTTTTCTTATACCAATTGAAGATATCCTTTATATAGAATCGCTGGGAAAAGATGTTTTTGTTTACACAGGAAAGAGTAAGTTTTCCGCAGCGGTACGACTGTATATGTTGGAAAGAACTCTTCCTGCAGAAAAATTCATACGAATTAGCAATTCCGTAATTATCAATAGAACTGCTATAAAAAAGATTCGACCGGCATTAAGTCAAAAGTTTTATCTGACACTGAAAAATGATGATGTTGTCGATGTCACCAGATCCTATTATGTCCGTTTTAAGGACTATTACGGTATATGAGGAGGTAAAAGAATGTTCGGTATTGCAAGAATACTTTTTTTGATCGTAATCATTGTGGCACTCGTGGTGTTTGTGTATTATCTTTTGTATTCCCGCCGCATCAATGCAAAAATAGCAAGCGAGGAAATCGAAGGAAGACGTATGATCGACATCCCAAGCCTGATTCGTACAGTTGTCATTGTCGCTTTGATAATTTACGCTCTGATTATTACAATTACTGTAATATCCAGCGAAAAGCAAGAGAGTGTTGAAAATCGAGACGGCTTTTCGGTAATTGATTTGTCGGATTATACCTATAGTGCTTACGACGGAACACTTGTTGACACAGACGCCTCATATGTAAAAAATTATTCTAGGGAAAGCAATGAGGGATATCAAAAAAATATAGTACAGGATGGGGACTTTACTTTTACTGCTTTTACACGCACTGGAGAACATGACGTCTATCACCCCGATTTTTTCTGCTTTGTAGATTACACCGGAGAAGATGGAGCTAATCTTTCTTTATACGAATATTATGAGTTTATAGATACTATTACGGCAGAGAGATATGGTGGAATCGGATCTGGAGGCGGCATTGAAGAAAGCTTCCTTATAATTGGCAATATCAATGAGACAGAATCATTTAAGATTACCTTATCACTTCTTGACGGTAAAGGTGAGGAATCATATTCTGAAGCCGATAGAAAAGCTTACGAAGAAGATAAGGGCAACTTCCCTTCTGCTGCGGATTATGCATTGTCCACTGGTAGTGTTGTAATTACTGTTCAATAAGATAATGTTGAATAACATAGCAGCCGGGTACGCAAATACCCGGCTGCTGTTTTATGTACGCACCGCCGAAAACGGCGGTGTTGGTGTCTGATGTCTTATCGTTCGTCCCTGTCGCGGTAGGAACGCTTCGGAGACTTTTGCGCCTCGTCCCGTATCCTGTGAAGCTGTGCCACAACGCTCCTGCGCTCCGGCGGCTTCTTTTCTTCGGCTGGCTTTCCTTCGACCTGCTGTTTCCATTCCGCAAGCTCCCACTCATAACGCTTTACTATGCTCTCAGCCTTATTGTAGGCGGCCATGAATGCCTGCCCGTCGGGGTAGCCCTGTTCCTGTACCATGCGGGAAATCCTGTCTTTGAGATCGCTGACCTTCTGTTCAGCGGTCTCTATTTTTTCTTCAATCGCTTTTCTCTCCTTGCTTTTAAAAATGCCTGTGGTTTCTGCAAGCTGTGCTCTCAGTTCCGGCAGCTCGGTGTCCTGTATCTGCTTGATTTCCGATGCACACTTTCTGAGCCGGTGCAAAAGCTCTTTCATCTCTTTGAATACTGCCATGTCGATACCGGGCTTTGGTTTCGGCGGCAGCTTTGCCTGACGGATTAAAACCTCCAAAATCGACTTTGCTTTCTGCACGATGGTGCGGAATAAACCCGGCAGCCATCCGTGTTCAGAAATGGAGTATTTACTCCTGTTTTGGATCTCCTCGTGCTTGATTTCGAGTACCTTTTCTTCCGGTACGCCGACCACCAATGCAAGATCAGCTGTGCGATTCCAGTCCTGGCGTGCTTCATTGTCAGCACGTATTTCTTCTGCCAGAGGATTGTTCCTGCCGATCTTCTTTGTCGGCAGATATACGCTGCTCCGGTCGAATACGGCAAGCTTTTCTTCCTCCCTGACATGAAGGTTGATCTGTTCGGTCAGCAGCTCCTTTACCTCTGCCAGAAAGCCCTTGCTTTTGAAAAAGGTGTCTTTTGTCGTAAACATGTGCTGTTCGTAGATTTCCCCTTTGGGGATCACCGTGCAGCCTTTTCGGATCGTTCCATCTTCTCCCGTGATCTCTTTCTTCGTCCGTACCCGTTTCCCGGTCTCGTCGAAGTACACGGCGCGGGTGGCGATCTTGTTATCCGGCGTTTCCAAAAGCCGCCGCTCGGAAAAGATCAGATGGATGTGATAGTTGGTCTTTGTCTTGTTGTAGTGGAGTGCGGAAGTACATTCCACTCCGTACTGCCCTTTGAACTTCTCGGTGAACTCTTTCAGTACCTCGTCGGGATCATATTCAGTGTAATTCTCCGGCAGGGCGATAATCAGTTCCCTTGCCTCGATACATTTTCCCTCAGTGCCGCATCGTTTGAACTCCTGCCTGCTTTCCCTTGCAAGGCACGTCCAGAACTCGGTATCAGCGGTGTCATAGACGGCGAACAGATTTTCCTGTCTGTCCGGGCTTGCGATATAGCTGATGCGTCCTTTCAGATCGGGCAGCTTGCTCATCCGGATGAACGAGTGCCGTGGCATGGTTCATCACCGTTCTTTTTTGCAACTGCATACGGCAGTTGCCGCTGCGGGAGTGGTCAGTGACCAGCAGAGCAGCGATAGAAAAATGCCGCAGCATTTTTCTCTGTATCGAATGTGAAGGATACTTCCCGAACACTCGATACAGGCCCTCCGCAGGAGCGAAATACCCGGAGTACGAACCGTCAGGTTTGTGCGAGGGGTGTATTTCGCTCTCAGACGGCGAGGCCTTGAGAGACTGCTTTTCGTAAGCATCATACCACCTCCTTTACTTCGTCCCTGCATCGTAAGTTTCTTCCCTGGTTGACGGTCATGAAACGCTCCAGTGTATCCGTCCGGATAATGGTTTTTCGTCCGACCTTGAGTACCGGGAGCTTGCCCCAATCCACCAAAGCACGCATGGTGTTTCGTCCGATCCCGGACATTTCTGCCGCTTCTTCAATAGTCATACCGATTTTTGCAACGCTCATATCTTCTTTCTCCTTTCAATAGTTCTCATCCTGCAACGATGGTAAGTATAGTATACGCAATCTGCTATCACTTGTCAACTCGTTTTGCAACGTATTAAAAAGAAAATATGAAAAAAGTTGCAAATTGCTATTGCAAACTGCAACGGCATGTGCTATACTAACGTCAGTGAGGTGAATAAGCCTATGACAAAAGATAACAACTTCACCGCAAAACAGGTCGGTGAAAGAATCAGAGAACGCAGGACGGAACTGCGGCTGTCCATGAGCCAGCTCGGAGATCGTCTCGGCGTAAACAAATCCACCATACAGAGATACGAGACAGGCGGCGTCGATCCGGAAAGAACGATCCTTATCGTGCCGATTGCAGAAGCGCTGGAAACGACACCGGAATGGCTGACGGGCAAGTCTGACGCCAAGGAATACGATAGCTATACTCTGTGCAAGAAGGCTATCGAGCAGCACATTTCGGACTACCTTGACAGCATGACAAGTGCCGTACAGGGGCAGCCGCATCAGCAGCTCCTGACAACCTTCCTCGGTGAGATCGTCGATCTCTATGCTCTGTTCTGTGAGCACTTCGCAGCGGCTATGAAAGAGGTAGACAAGATCGCAGAGGATGAAGGACTGAAAGAATCTCTGAGACGGTATGCGATAGAATCCGGAGCAATCACGGAAAAGGTCTATCGCAAAGAGATGGAAGCACCCGTGGAAGATATGAAACGATTTATGGACGGTCTTTTACATATCTACGATGAGGGACGCACCAATGTAAAGATCGGCGACCTCCTCGGGATCAAGCAGGAAGCGATGAGAAGGCTTCCTGAAAAAGACGAATCCGTGGCACCTTGACAACAGAGTTTACCGGCTGATCTCAGCCGATAACGAATAAAGCGTATATGTCACAGACCCGGCTGCCACGGATAGAAAGGAGAATTATTATCTATGGCAAAAGGTTCTGTGAGAAAGAAAGGAAGCAAGTGGTACTACCGCTTCTATGTGGAAGATGAAAGCGGGAAGCTTGTACAGCGTGAGTTTGCGGGAACGGCAAGCAAGAGCGAGACGGAAGCCATGCTCCGCAAGGCAATGGAGGATTATGAGGCGAAGAAGTTCGTGGCAAAATCCGAAAACGTCACCGTGGGGCAGCTCCTGGACATGTGGGTGGAGGAAGAACTGAAGCCCGGCAGTCTCAGTAACGGAACGGTATCTGCGTATCAGGGAACGGTGGGACGCATCAAGCAGTTTCCCATTGGAGACCGTAAGCTGAAAACCGTAACCCCGGAGCATCTGCAATCGTTCCTTAATCTGCTCTCCTTCGGAGGGATCGATGCGAACGGAAAAGAGGTCAAGCCCATCAGTAAAGGGTATATGCGCCTCTTCTCGGCGGTGCTGCAAGGTGCGTTCCGGTTTGCGGTATTCCCCAAGCGGCTCTTAAGCTACAACCCCATGCAGTATGTAGTCATGCGGAAGAAGCAGGAAAGCTACGAACTGTTCTCGGATGACAACAGCGACGAGCTGGCCGTTCCTACCATCACCTATGAGCAATACACAGTTCTGACGGACTGGCTCAAAAAGAAGAACAATCCGGCGCTGCTCCCCATTCAGATTGCCTACTTCACCGGGCTTCGGATCGGAGAGGTCTGTGCCCTGACCTGGCAGGACATTGACCTGAAAGAACAGGTCATCACGGTACGGCGCAGTATGCGGTACAACGGGGCAAGGCACAAGACGGAGATCGGCCCCACCAAGCGGAGCAAGATCCGCACGGTGGACTTCTGTGACACACTGGCGGAAATCCTGAAAGAAGCGAAAAGGGAACAGCACAAAAACCGCTTCAAGTACGGAGAGCTTTACAGCCTGAACTACTGCAAAGAGGTACAGGAGAAGGGCCGCAGCTACTACGAACTGTACACGCTGGGAATGACGGAAGAAGTACCGGAGGATTACAAGGAACTCTCCTTTGTCTGCCTCCGTCCTGACGGGGCTTATGAATCCGCAAGCACGGTCAGCATCATGTGCAGGACGGCGCAGGAGAAGGTTCCGGGCCTTGAAGACTTCCACTTCCATACACTCAGACACACGTTCACAAGTAACCTGCTCTCTAACGGCGCACAGCCGAAGGACGTACAGGAGCTTCTGGGACATGCGGATGTGAGTACCACGATGAATATCTACGCACACGCGACAAAGGAAGCAAAACGCTCCTCTGCAAGACTGCTGGACAAAGTGGTCGGCGAATAAAAAAGAAAAGCTTTCCCTTGTTTTGCCGGATAAGGGCAAAAACAAGGGAAAGCAGTCGAAATCGGAGCGTTAAAACCGCGATTTTCCTTGAAATATCAGGGGCTTTGGAGATTGGGATAGATAAATCATAATTTACAGGAGTACATAAAGATGGAAAAGAAAAGAATTACTGCTGTCGATGTAATGAGGGGACTTTCCCTCATCGGAATGATGCTTGTCAATCTTACACCGGATGAGGGACTTTCCTTTCCTGCTCTGGTGCATACCGAATGGTCGGGGATATCTCTGGCTGACTGTTTCTTCCCGTGCTTTCTGTTTCTGTGCGGCGTTTCGGCGGCAATCAATGCCGAACGCAAGCTGTATGGAAAGACATGGCTGCGGGATGCACTCAAGCGTGGTCTGTCCCTGATTCTGATTGGAATGATATATAATCACATTTCCTGCATCTGGGCGCTGATTTTCAATTCCGGTTACGGTTTCAATGAGTTTCTTACAGACATCACCCGTTATTTCAGACCTTTCGGCGTTTTGCAAAGGATCGGCTTTGCCTACATCTTCGGGGTAATCATCTGGCATTTTCTCAAGAGTAAGCGTGCTAACCTCATCGCGGCTCTCGGAATCCTGGCTCTCACCACTCTCGGTTTCTTCCTCTATCAGCCCTCGGCACCTTTCTCCGAGACGTCCAACATCAGCATTTGGATGGACCAGATTCTCCAGGGAAGCGACCATAATTATCTGCAGAAGATATTTGACCCCGAAGGGCTGTACGGCAACTTCACGGCGATTGCATCCATACTTATCGGAATGTGTGCAGGCACCATGCTGAAAGAACGCGATCACATGGGACTTGTGAGAACAGGCGGATTTCTTTCCCTCGGCGGTTGGTTTGTCAGCGCCTTTGTACCTGCCTCCAAGCCTCTCTGGACCGCATCCTATGTGCTGATTCTGTCAGGCTGCTTTATGATCATCCTCTCCATGCTTGATGACCTTATGAACAGATCCGCACATGCCGAAAAATGGCTGAAACTGCCTGAAATTCTCGGCGCTCATTCCATGCTGACTTATCTTATAAGCGGCACCGTGGAAGCCCTGCTCAACTCGGTGAAGGTGGGAGAAGGCAATCTGTATCATTTTCTCTGGGAACGGACAGTATGGATGCCGAAGGCTCCATCTCTTTCCTGTCTTATCGGCTCTCTTTGCGTAATAGCGTTCGTGTGTGCCATCGTTCTTATTGTTGTTAAAGTGAAAAAGATGCAAATGAAAAACTCCTAAGAACTTTTTTGATTACGATGACGGCGACTTTGCACATTCGATTTCCGATAATATGGCGATGGGCTCTCCGTTGACGGATGCCCAAGCATCGACATTTGAATTTTAGATGGGTATAATTGGACTATAAAAATTCAGGAGGATGAGGGTGTGTCAAAAATCAATTATAATCAAAGAGCAGAAGAATTGGCGAAAGAACTATTAGGAAAGAAGATATGTTTTGGCAATAAAGAATATATGTAGCGTGACATCGCCGGAGGTGGTGGTCAGGTTCCGGTCATAGTGGCCGCTGCGGTAACCCTGACGGGCTTCGCTGCGCTCGTAGCGCGCTGCCTGGATGAGAGACTCGGCCTCTTTCTCCAGCAGCTCGTTCCGTGTTTCCTCCACGCTACCGCGGACTAATTCTTTCAATTGTCCCTTGATTACTTCCTCATTCAGTTGTACAATTTTCCCGGACATAGTTTGCAGTCTCCTTTCAGAATGTTTGTGTCGCAACTTCATTCTAACAGAGTCTGCAAGCTGTGTCTTTCTATTTTTTCAATTTGCGCAACTTATTGTACCTTGTATTATAAAGTGGTAAAATCTGGCATCTGAAATCTTCGCATCTGCCGCTTGCGGCGCAAGAAGAAAATCTTATCTCGCTGCACATTTTCGTTATGCTCGAAGCTTCGCGCCTGCGGGTCGATATTGCCGTAAAATGAATTAGAAAACCGTCACTTGCCCAAGTGCGGTTTCCTCGTTTTTACATGCGGCAAATTATTCAAAAAAGCAGTTTGTGCAAAACTTGCACAAACTGCTTTTTGTCATTTACGCAGAGATGGGTGCGTACCGCTCGGCGCCGATGGTGTCCATCATCATCGAATACGGCGTGACATTCTCGCCACCAACGACCATGGAAAACAATCTGGGAGTGCAGCCGGAAATCAGCGCCACGCCCTGCTCGTTTTTCCTCACGGGCTGCTGACGGTTACGGCTGTCCACATTCCAGAACACCAGCTTGGGCAGCACATAGCCGTACTTGGCAAAGAGCCGCTTGGCGTAGTCGAAGTTTTTTACCTGCGCTCCATCGGCACAGTTGTCGAATTCCATATCGGACACGATATAGATGGTGGACGGCATCTCACTTTGCGGCACGCGATGCTTCACCGCCGTATTTAGGATCAGCTCAAACACCCTCTGGATATTCGTGTTGCTGCACTCGTTGAACTGTGCGCAGTAGCGCACCTTTTCCACGATATCCGCACCCTTGATCTCCACCAGCTGCGGGCGGGTGGAGAAGGTGATGAAATGATTATGGAACACACCGCGGTTGCGCTCGGCGAAATAGATGCCCAAGGACATAGCCACCGTTTCCGGTATAGGTTTGCTACCACCATACATGGAGCCGGAGCCATCCACCACGACCAGCGCATTTTCATCGCCTGCAAAATTCTCCAACGCGTTCCAGGTGACATCCATACTGCGGCGAGCGTCCTCGCTCACATTCGCCATACCGAAACCGCGAAAGCAGGGTGCAATCACCTCATAGGGCATCAGCGTACCGGTATGCAGCGTTGCGCTGCCTTGTTCCACGCGCTCCATAAACGCACAGTAACGCTCACGGTCATTACGCATGAAGGCGCTGCGATATTTGAACATAGCCTTGGAGGGCTGCTTGGCGTAGTCGAAGGAATAATCCCGCTCACGCAGGTTGTTTTCCAAAATGCGAATCCTCTCGCGCAGCTTTACCAGTGTCTTGCGATAGGTCGCATCCGTCATGCCCAGAGCCCGCGCCACGCGCTTGGCGGCGCGGACGGTATCGGCATTGGACGCATTGATGGACGGCATCCACTTGGCCAGCAGCGATACCTCGCCGCCCTCTGCAAGCGCCAGCATATCCTTTGCCAACTGCTGCTTGATGCAAAGCAATGCATCCTTTTCGCACGCGGTATCCAGCAGGGACAGCAAATCATCATAGCGGCCGTATTCCGCAATATAGCGGATGTTCTTCCGGAGAGAAGCAGGCTCGTTGTCTGCCAGCCACCGGATGATGACGCGGAACACGCAGCGCTCGCCCAGACCGCCACGCACATCTCGGCCGAAGAAGAGGATCTTCATGGCAGTATCTGCATCCTCCGTATAGGCGCGGACAAAGCGGCTGATGATTTCCTCATCGGACTGTCTGCGAATCGCGCCAATGGTGGCAAACAGGTCCAGGCAGTCCGACATCGTGGTTTCGTATGTAGCCGCACCGTTTTCGGTGCGCGTCATATTGGCTTCCTTTTTCAGCAGTTCTAACATTTCGATCCTCCTATCTTTTCGTATCACAAGGCACATGGGCTTTGCCCTATCCAATCATAATATCTGGTGATCATATATGTTGCTGTATGTGCCTTTATTGTTATTCCATTATGCGGCAGGCCTTCCGTTATCCTGCCTTGAAATTATAGATGGGCTTGAGCACCTCGATCACATCCACGGATTCGCGGATCACATCGATGATATCCTCCAGCGCCTTATAGGCCATAGGCGCCTCATCCAGAGTCGCCTCACTGACGGAGGTGGTATACACGCCCGCCATGGTCTTCTTGTATTCCTCCATGTCCAGCGTTTCCTTCGCCTTATTGCGGGACATGATGCGGCCTGCGCCGTGAGGTGCAGAGTAGTTCCACGCAGGATTGCCCTTGCCCACCGCCAGCACGCTGCCGTCACGCATATTGATGGGGATCAGCACCTTCTCGCCCTTATGTGCCGCGATAGCACCCTTACGGAGAATGCGCTCCTCCACATCGATATAGTTATGGATAGTATGGAAGCTGTCACCGCCGACCATACCGGTCATTTCCAGAATGATCTGCGCCATAGTTTCGCGGCTCAGTTTGGCAAACTGCTGGCAGATCTCCACATCGTGCAGGTAGTCATCCAAGTACTGCCCGTACACATAACAGAGGTCTGCGGGGATGGAGGGCTGCTTTGCCTGCCACTCCTCCAGCAGCTTCTTCAGCGTGGACTGGATCTCCTTGCGGCGTCCCTGCTCCTTATAGGTGCGGATGATCTCATCCCGTGCCTTGAAGAATTCCTCCTTACCAAGGTTCAGGTCAACGGCCAGGTTCTGGTAGTACCCCGCCACCTGTACGCCCAGATTGCGGCTGCCGGAGTGGATCACCAGATACTTGGTGCCGTCGGCGGCCTCATCGATCTCGATGAAGTGGTTGCCGCTACCCAGCGTTCCCACGCTGCGCTCCAAACGACGCGTATCCTTCAGTGCACGGCAGCAGCGCAACTTTGTCAGGTCAAAATGTACCTTCCTGCCATCCCACACATTCATCCCGCTGGGAATATAGTGTGCCGCAGCATCCACCTTTTCAAAGTCGATATCGATATTCCCGAGGCAGACCGTATACATACCGCAGCCGATATCCACGCCCACGATATTGGGAACGGCCTTATCGCGGATGGTCATGGTGGTGCCGATGGTACAGCCCTTGCCGGCATGCACATCCGGCATAATGCAGATCTGCGAGCCTTCGGTGAACTCGTAGTCGCACATTCTGCGGATCTGCTCAATGGCTTCCTCCTCCACAACCTTTGCATAACAAAGTGCGGTATTGACTTTTCCCTTGATCTCAAACATAACTGTCTGCTCCTTTTTATGTAACAAGACGCATTTGTCATTCCATATGCAAGTACTGTGTGCGTCTTTATGAACAAGGCACGCGTTTGATGCAGGATTCGAACCTGCCGGAGATGGTTGCCCATCATCTTTCACCATAATATCAATTTGCTGTGGGTGCCTTTCAATCCTATTGCGCAAGGTGCATTTTCATTAACGGATGATATATCCGCCAGCGACGGAGATTTTTAGTCTCCTGCATGTCAGTTGCTGTATGCGCCTTTCAGCCAAGATGCCTTTTTCTGCAGACCCGGGATTGCACCGGGTGACAAACTGACTAGTGGTCAGACACCCCTTCAAGGGGGTAACCGCAGTACTATAAGAATTGCTGTTGGCATCTTCTGCAAGCCGTTGCGGTGTGTCCGTTTCGCGACTTGCAAGGTTATTCTATCCATTTTGGGAAAGAACTTCACGGAAAAAAAGATGCGAACTCACACGAGTTCGCATTCTTTTTGTTTTTTGAGTCGTTCTTTTATTAAGTTCACAAAGCTCTCCGGCTCGATGACTTTTACATACGGGCCGAAGGACAGCACGCGGATCACGATCTCCGTTTCATCGTTTTCGTAGTAACGGATGCGAACCTTATAATGCAGGTCATCCACCTTCTCCGCCTGCTTTTCGAAATGGGCAAAGTGCATCATGACGCGTTCCAACGCATTGCGCTTGTCCACGATTTCCAGTACCACCTCGCGCAGCGCATTCTCTCGCGGCACCTCATTCCATGGGCCGTGACCGTTGTAGAATTCGCAGGTGGTGATGCGGCCCAGATTAAACTGCGAATAGCGGCAGCCCGCGGCAATAATACGGAATTTATCATCCTTTTCCGAGTATTCCAGACGCTGTGGAAAACAGCGTACCCATACCTCCTTGCCGTTGCGGTTGGTCATGGTAATTCGGATCGGGCGCCTGGTACGGATCGCCTCCGTGACCAGCTTGAAGTTCCTGATGTAGGCTTCATCCCCGTAGGGATCGCTGTCGGTGTATTTATCGAACACCTTATAGTCCGCCGCAGTAAACAGCGGTGTCACATCCTCCAGTCCCTCCATCTGCACATCAAACAGCTTGATGCGCGGATCCTCCATGATTGCCTTGAGCCAGCGCTTTTCCAGCAAAGTCAGCGGCATGGTCGGCTCATGGAGAATGGAGGTGGTCAGTTCTCGGTCTAAAAGCTGCCACTTCTCCTCCTTGAAGGCAGGCAGGATTGTCAGCACGCTCTCAGAAAAAGCGTTCTCGGAGATCTGACGGCAGATATCCTTCTCCGTGGTTTCCGCGGTAACGACGAGGGAGAGAATCTTGGCTACCGTACGGTAGTATACGGAATACAGTTCGCTGAAGATCATGCCTCGTCACCTCCGTCTATACCATACATGCGGTACATCCACTCCAGATCATCGCGCAGCTTGTTTTCCACCGTGCGGTTGGAGAAATTGAACTGCGTGATACGCGAGATAAAGGTGCGGATCCACGGCACCATCTCCATGGTGTCAAACACCTCCGCCGTAAAGCGATAGTGCGTCTCGTCGATCTGCTCCACCATACCGCAGCGTTTTTCGCGCGCAAGGCGCTGGACGATAAATGCCTCATCGCCGCCCACGCGGACCACAAATTCCACATGCTCCAGATGCTTGGCATGCAGGCGGCAATTAACGCCCCACATATGTTTCTCCAGCTCGCAGAGCGTGGCGCGGAGTGCATCGAACTGCTCGCATACCGCGCCGATACGCACAGCGGACAGATAGTCCAGTCGGTAGGAACTGATCCTGTCGAGATCCTCCCGATAGGCAAGCAGGTACTGTCTGCCGTTCTGCGTGCTGATATAGATCTTCAGCGGCACCAGTTGGAGTTCTTTCGGCTCATTTTCCCGCCGATTGAGATTGCGCACCGTAACGCAGGACTTTTTGCTCATGGCGTCAAAAAGCAGGGCCATGACATCGCTGTCCAATGTACCCGTGATGTAGTGATGTTTGAAAGAAAAAATGCTCTCATCTGCTGCAAGGCGATCGAGCAGGTAGGAGCCCACCACGCCGCAGGGCGCCGCCTCGCTGAAATAGTCCAAGGCATCCTGCACAGAGGAAAGGTCTGTCATCTCCGTACGGCGGTAATAGACCTGACGGCCCTCTTTTTCAGTGAGGAGCAGCCCCTCCTCTATGTATTCTTTCAGCTTTTTCCTGACGGTAGATTCGTCAAGGCTCATAGGTTCTTCAAAGGAGGCCAGATAATCCCGATCGATGACCCCGATGATTTCCTTGAGCGTCATCTTCACGCTCGCATCATGCAGGATATCGAAAATGATAAAGTGCAGCGTGATATCGCGGTCGGTGAAGCTTTTGGCCTTCCACGCCTTGTAAAACGGATTATGCTGCGACACGCGGTTATCCACGGATAGAAAGACATTCTTCCCCTCTGCGGTCTGCGTAAAGCGCATATAATCGCCCAGCCAGCTTTCAATGCGGCGCCGCTCATCATCGTAGGAGCGCGCGCTTTTGGCATCGTATTCTGTTCTGCTCTTGAAGCCGTAGACATAGAACTCACGCATATAGGCGCGGATCTTATCAAAATTCTTGACCAGTTCGCTGTATGCCATCGGTGTGCCTCCTTTCTTTTGCGGTATGTTGATTGTACCATTTTGAAAAATGAAAGACTACTGACCCATGCGCCCAAAATAATGCACCCGAAGATGATGCAGGCCTGCATACCGTCCGAGGTATCCCCGCAGCGGCTTGCAATGACCAGCATCATCAAGCCAAAGGCGCAGAATATCACCCAGCAGGCAGTTCTGGATGCCCGCCAAAAGCCAAAATCCGCCATTTTTATTTGTCCGCTGATCGCGTCCATCACTTCCCTCCCATGACAGGCCGCTATGTGTGCAAGAGCATTCCGTCACGCTTTCGGGGATACCGGTCGCCGCTTAATACAAATCGTACAGTAGGGTATCGTCCAGAATGTCCTTTCCCGTGGCCAGATATTTTTTGTTGAATTGATGCTGTTTCACCGCGATCCAGATGTTCAGCCCAGCCCAGCCAAGCAGAATTGGTGTCCAGAACAGCAATCCCACCCAAAAGTCTGTAAGTGTCATCTCACCGTCGTGCAGCATCATGATAGTTACCCATAAAATGAATCCGTAGATACCGAGCGGAATGATACTCAACAGCGGGTACTTTATCACATCTCCCCGTAATTTGCGGCGGACGAAAATTTGCCGCTCCTCCCTCGTCATATCTTCCTGATGAGGATGCCGTTCCCGATTTTTTGTGGCAACCTCTTCCCGCAATTCTCTAATTTGCTCATTCCACCCCAGTTTCTCCTCGTCAACCTTGCCAAAGGAGGGATATTTCTCCTTGACCATGCGGCGCTTTTTTCGCCAATTGAGGAAAAATACCGATACGCAAAAGACAGTCACGATCAGGAGAGGCATCCACAACGGCAGAGAGAGAAAATCCGACCGTTCCGTGCCGCGGGTCAGAATCAGCACAATATTGATCAGGCACCAACCCCATGTATTGACCGAACCGCGCAAGGAAGCCAAACCTGCCTCTCTCCGCTTTTTATGGCTCCACCAAAACCAACTCAGCTTATCATATAGGCCGTCCATTCCGCCCAATAGCAGCCAATAGGCGAACCATATACCGGCCGATATCGGTTTTGTCAATCCGCCTTCCCGCGTAATGAGCAATACCGCCGCATAGACCATCATACCAATGGAAACTATCGCACCCGCTATGGCAAAACTCATCAGCCAGCTCCATACGATCTGCTTCCGCGACGGCTCCAGCGCCTGCCCCAATTGACGGCAAAAGGCGGCCATATCCTCGCCGACCACCGATTTCACCGGAGTGCCCTCGGTCTGTGCCGCCAGCAACAGCTCCACCACATCCACCATCGTATCGGTGATATCCTCGTCGCTGAAATGCATGATCTCCAGATACGCCTTTATGTCCTTATAGGCGGTCTTATAGTCCTCATGCAGCTTTTCTGCGTAATCTTCGTATGTCAAATCGCGAATCATGTGTCTTCCTCCCCGAACAAGATCTGTGCCGCGCTGGTGCTGAAACCTTTATAAATCTCCCGAAACTGCCGCAGTTCTTCCACCCCGGCATCCGTGATGGAATAGAGCTTCCGCATGGGGCCGTACGGTGACTTGACCATACGGCAGGCAATCAGCTTTTTCTTATTCAGACGGGTCAGCACCGGATAGAGCGTACCCTCCATCACCTGATCAAATCCCGCCCGCGAGAGCTTGCTGAGAATATCATAGCCATAGGTCTCACCCTGTTCGATCAGCGCCAGTACGCATTGCTCCAATACGCCGCGCATCAATTGCCCGCTGTCCATGATACTCCTCCTCTACTTGGTAATACTTAGTAGCTACTATAAGCATAGCCCACCTACTTTGTGTTGTCAAGTAGGTGGGCTGTTTTTGCTATTCGACAGCAGAAATTTCTTGACGCCAAACTGTATCTACTGTATAGTAACAGTATAGGGGGTGGATATATGAATCTCATGATCAGTCCGCTATCGCAAACCCCGATTTACGCACAACTGGAAGCGCAGCTCCGTCAGAATATCTTATCCGGAGAACTGTCGGCCAATGAGGCATTGCCCTCGATCCGTGCTCTGGCCAAGGAGCTGGGCATCGGCATTATCACGGTGAAACGCGCTTACGATGATCTGTGCAGCGAGGGGCTATTGGTGAGTTTGCAGGGCCGCGGCGTTTTTGTCGCTCCAATGGACTCCGAACGTGCCCGACAAATCCGAATGGCACAGCTTGCGGAAAAGCTGCGCGATATCCGGCAGTATTGTGACAGCTCCGCCATTACCCGCGAGGAGCTGATAGACGCCATTCAAAAGATATATGAGGAGGAATTTCTATGAACCATGTGCTTGAGATCAAAAATCTGACAGTTGATCTTCCCGGCTTTTCGCTGAACCATATTACCATGGATATTCCCCGCGGCGTCGTAGTCGGATTAATCGGCCGCAACGGTGCCGGAAAAACAACGCTGCTTCGGACGATTACCGACATTTATGCCCCCAATGAGGGCACCATTTTGTACGATGGCATCCCTATGCGCGGAAACGAGACCATGGTAAAGGCCAAAATGGGCATCGTATATGACACCATGTACTATCCCGCCAACACAAAAGCCATCAACCTTGCCAAGATGCTCGCTCCGTTGTATCCCGACTTTGATATGGAGCGCTGGCATCAATTGATGAGCCGTTTCGGACTGGATGAGAAAAAACGCCCTATGCTCTATTCCAAAGGAATGCAGATGAAATTCATGCTGGCCATGGTGCTGGCTCGTGATCCGGAACTTCTGATACTGGATGAGCCCACGGCAGGCATGGATCCCGCAGCCCGCGCGGAGATGCTGGAGCTGATGCAAGAGTTTATGCAGGACGAAACGAAAACTGTTCTGTTCTCCACCCATATCACCAGTGATCTGGATAAGATCGCCGACTACATCGCCCTGATTGCCGACGGCAAGCTGGTATGCATGGAGGAAAAGGATGCTCTGCTGGAAAAATATGTTCTGGCGCAGATCCCCCACGGCGCCATGAATGAGGAAATTTGTGCCGACTTGATCGGAAAAAAAGAAAATTCCTTTGGCTGCATCGGCCTGTCCCGCAGCCGTTCTCTTCTGGCGCAAATTCCCGGCGTCCAGTTGACCCGCCCCAGCATCGAAGACCTGCTGATCTATGGTGGCGGCCATGAAGAATGAAAGAAAGCTCTGCCTCCGTTTCTGGTTGGCGTTGATCGGAAAAGAAAAGTATGAAATCCTGCTGCTTCTTGCCGGCACCCTGCTCTTTCCCCGTAATGTCAGCATGGGACTGGTGACGCTTACCCTCTTTGCCTATATGTCATTGACCTTTTTCCCCGGTCAAGCATATCAATTATTGGTATTGACCGTTCCCTTCGATCGCCAAACCATCTGGCGCACACATCTTGCGGCAGAAACCATCCTCTATTTTGTACTGCTGCTTGGCTTCCTCCTGCGAAACCGCTGGAGTCTTCCGGAAACGCTGGCTATCCTGCTGTCCGTTGTGTTTGCGCATCTGACCTGCGCCATCATTCCCCGCCGGCCTCTGCTTTGGTTGGTGTCGGCACTCCCCGGCTTCGCCATACTGATGCTGGTCTTTACGGCATCGCACAATCATCGAATAGGCCCTATGATGTCTGCCCTGTGCCGCACCACCGCATTTCGCCTTTTCCTCGTTTTGCTGAATGTGCTGCTTGTCCTGCTGGATATCATAGTCTGGCGAAAGGAGGAACAGCGCTTTTTGAAAGGAGCGTCCCATGCTTAAAAAAATCTGTGCCTATCAGCGGATCATATTTCAAACAGGGGGTTTCGCCTATCAGAATCCATCCAGTATTCGGCCTGCTGTGGTTGCATTGTATACCATTATTTTCATGGTAATAAGTTTTGCCCTCGAAAATCTCCTGCGCTTTCAAGTATTAGGGTGTCTTGCCAACATTCCTTATTTATTGACGTTTTATGTTGCTTTGCCCTATGTCTTGCAATGGCGTGGGATACCATTCTTCCGCACGATGCCCGTGTCAGACCGCTTTCATGTGGCAAACATCCTGTTTGTGTTTCCCCTGATATTGGGAGTACTCACCGCCGTCATCTTTGTGTTCGTTCTCAGCGTGATTTCTATGGTAGCGACTCACGCTCTCCCATTCTCCGGTGGTGGCGTGGTCCTTTTCTCGCATTGTTTTCTGAGTGGCACCATATTCTCCGTTCTTTTCGTATGCGGTGTATGGTTTTTGCTGGTGCAGGCCGCATTTCACCGACATAAGCGCACGCGCATCGTCCACTATATCGTAATCGTTTTGTCTGTGTTGGCATTTATTTTTATCACCTCGGAGCTTTTGTTCCGGCAGGGTTATTATAACCCACATACGCTGCGGGAACTGCCGGAGTTGTTCTCCCCCATCTGGATGAATGTCGGCGCCGCCGTGTTTGCCGTGGGCTCCGGAATATTTGCATGGAAACGCTGCCTGCATCTCTATCGCGCCGATCTGAAGGGGCAGCGCAGGGCAAAGCAGGAATCCTATGCGCCCATGGCATTGGCAGAGAGCAAAAAGCCGCAGGTTGTCGATGGGAAGAACAAGGCATTGCTGCTCATCTTGCCGGTGGCAATACTCGTATTGTTTGGGCTTGCAATACGCTTCACCTTGGGCGGCGGCTCATTTGATAGCGGCACATCTTTCTGCGTTGAAACGCAGAACATTTCCGACTATGCGCTATGGGATTCCAACGGCAAGAAGGCCGGCATCCCACGGGATCTGGACTACATTTCCAGCGGCCTGCTGATATTTCCGGAGCATGTGGATGAAAAGACAGCCGTAGAATATTACGCCCGATTTGCCGGCAAATATGGTGACGGATGGGCCAGCTGCTCCTGGACACGCTTCTTGGTCCTGCAATTGCCGCAGGAGGAATATGCCGCCGAAAAACAGCGTATTGCCAATCTGTCCGTGACCTACGGGAAGCAAACCAACCATGTGATCCACGATACGGCGCATTTCCCCTGGGAGGCCTATCTGGCTGTTTTGGACAACGGCGAAAACGAATATGCTCTCTTTGACGATGCGCGCAAGCAGGTCATCTATGTGTACGACAATGGTGATGATCCGCAGCTCAGCGTCATCCCTACCCAGCAGTCGTATCTGATGCAAACGGTTGTTTCGCCGATTACCGCGCGTCAGGCCAATGATGACGGAGGCGGCTTCTCTATTTACAGCTTTCGTGATACCCATGGCTACTGCACAATCTGGTGGCCGGGAATGTACCGCCTTTCATAATCTGCCATACCGCACAGCCGCCCCTAACAGCCTGTGGCTATTGGGGCGGCTTCCTCTGTAATGTGTGAAATATTTCCGTGGGTTTTCCGGAAATTTCGTGTATAATGGGGTAAAGAGTCTTTTGAGGGGAGGGCACCATGTGAAGGATCAGGAAATCGTCACCCTGCTTCTCCGGCACGATGAAGCCGGCATGTCCGCCTTATTGGCACACTACACCCCGCTGATGCGGTATATCGTCGCGCCGATCCTGCCCAATCCCTCGGATCAGGAGGACTGCCTATCAGAAATCTCCATGCGCATCTGGGAGAAAATTGAACAGTATCAGTCTCAGAGTGGAAGCTTGGCTGCATGGCTGACTGCAATCGCCCGAAATACGGCAATAAACCACGCAAGAACTCTTACCCGCCAGACCGCCGATCCCCTCGCCCCGGATATTCCTTCGGCGCAGGTGACTCCCGAGGATGCTCTTCTGCAGCAGGAGCGGCAAGCGGCGGTAAGCCGTGCCCTGAGTCGGCTGTCAAAACCGGAGCGCGCGCTGTTTTTCCGAAAATACTATTATCTGCAATCCACCGCCCAGATTGCCCGCGAAACCGGAACAACGGTCAGGGCAGTGGAGGGCAAGCTGTACCGCTTGAAAAAGAAATTGCGCCGGATGTTGGGAGGTGAAGCGTATGCGTAATGATGAATGGGCATCCATGCGTGAGGCGGATTTTGATGCTATGCTGAAAAGCAGTGTTTCAGAATCCCCGCCGGAGGATGTTGTTTCTGCTGTATCGCCATGCAAAAAAGCGCTGAATCGTGTGCTCATCGGCATTGTGCTTTCTGCCATCACATTAAACTTCTGGTGCCTGGACTATATCCTCCCCTCGGTTGGCGCATTGCTGTCTTTATTGGGTTTTCGCGCCCTGCGGCGTGAAAACAAATGGTTTTTCTATTGCTTCGCGCTGACTATTGTGAGTGGTGCGTACCTTTTCTGCGAATTGATTCTCAATACCACAATACTCCAAAGTGCCTTTTACGCTTCGTCTGTGGAAACCTTCCTGTCTGTTGTCGGTTCCCTGCTTCTCCTGCTTAAGTTTTACTGTTTTTGGCGCGGTATCTGCATTATACAGGAAAAAGCCGCGCTCCCCGCTCACGCAAACAGCGTATTGGCGTTGGTCGTCTGGTACGCCGTCATGCTGATCCTGGCCATTTTCCACTGTGAAAGTACCTTCGTCATCGGGATCGTCATTATCATTTTTGCTATCATCGTTTGCAACATTGCCAAGCTGTCAAAGGAACTCGATGCAGTCGGGTACGCCATCGCAAACACATCTCACAAAATCAGCGACAGGTGTCTTGTATGTATGATACTTGCCGCGCTTACTGTCGGCTGTGCCTGCGGCTATCTCTTCGGGGACAGTTATCGGATGGATTGGCAGACGGTGGATGCAGCGGAGCACAACAATGTGTCGGACATCAAAAGCAATCTGTTGGATCTGGGTTTCCCGGAAGCTGTACTGAATGATCTCGGCGCCGCTGATATAGCCGCCTGCAATGGCGCTGTTCAGGTCAAGAGCGGCGTTTCCGATCACTTCGTTTACGGCTGCAGCAACCTGCCTGATGAAACATATAATAACCTCGGCTCGCATAACCTCCAGCCAACAGCGACAAGGGATCTGCGCATTACCAATGTGGCAGTCAAACTCTCCGGCACAGAGAATCGATGGATGACCTTCCAGCATTTTCGTTGGTTAAACCATCCTCGTTTTTATGGCACAGAAGCCTTTTATATTGTCTCGCCCGCCTACCGGTATTCAAAAGATTGCAGCTGCGCCGGCGAGGCAACCGGGCGCGTATTATATGATGATGACGGCGGCAATAGTTATGCATCGCCCTACCATTTTCTTGGTGAGCAGGACAACGCCGGGGAAGTTCCTATCCTTGATTTTTCGGAAGAAGGCGGCATTATTGCCGGCTTTTCCGTGCCGCGCCAATGCCAAAATTGCCGTGGTTATATTGCGTATCCCGTTATTGCACACGGGAAAGAATATACCATCGGGAACTTTCTGAAATATTTTCATCAGCGGAGCTGCCTGCAGTATCCGGCTGTAACGGCAATGGAATTTTCCAAAGATAACGCGTGGAATACCTTCGCTTTTTCTGTATCAGCAAATGACTTTCTATTTTCCTATGAAAGCGAATCTATCGAGGGATACAACAGGCACAGCGGATAAGATGACCGCCGCACCAATCGTTCCCCCATTGCTCATGCTGCCCTTTTGTTAAAATCTCCGTCCGGCGATGCACGCCGGACGGAGATTTTTTCTATAAATCTATTTGTACCGTTATTGTTCAGGTGTGTTCATTGTGGTGTTTGTTTCGGCACAAATCTGTTTCACCTTCGGCATGATGTCAATGCCGCGCCGGTAATCCGGTTTCCCCGCTCCGACAATGATCTGCCCGTTCTCGCCGTCACTGCGAATGAAGTACCAAAAGTGCGCTTAACTGTTTCTCATCCATTTTCGTTTCCTCCTGTAGCTCCAACAAATTGAAAGAACACCAATGAACGATTGCTATTAAACACATATTGGTTATACAACCGTTTGGCTTTTAATACCCCCAATGTCTGTTCTTTGCTCAATATACCAGATGAATGAAGTGCAGCATTTACGCGGCCTACGGGGGATCATCCCCGCGTGTGCGGGGAAAAGCCACCGGCATCTTCCCATTCGGAAAGATTTTTAGGATCATCCCCGCGTGTGCGGGGAAAAGCGCTTGACGGCAGGCAAGGCAATGGTCGGCTTCGGATCATCCCCGCGTGTGCGGGGAAAAGTTCAAACGCAGCTGCGCAAGGCGCACATAGGCGGGATCATCCCCGCGTGTGCGGGGAAAAGTCGTTCGGCTCGTCCGCAAACTCGCAGGCTACAGGATCATCCCCGCGTGTGCGGGGAAAAGACTTGTTTTTCTCTCATTTTCTTCTTATTTCTCGCTTTTTCTTTCTTCAGAAACAACAAGCTCCATTAACTTACCATAGACCCCATATGTCGCTTCGCAGTCGGCCATCGCACGATGCTGCCCGGTGCAGTCCAGCTTGAAGTGGTTTGCCAGCGTCGACAGCTTATAATTGTCCAGATTGGGCATCATGATCTGCGCCATCTGCTGGGTGTCGATAAAACGATTTTCCATTTCCTCGTCCATTCGCCGACAAGCCTCCTGCAAAAACGCCTGTTCAAAGGCCGCATGATGGCATACAAGGGGTAAATCCTCCACAAATTCCAAAAGTTGCCGAATTGCAATCGCCAATGGCTTTCCGGAAAGTTTCAAATCCTCATCCGTGATGCCAGTGAGATGCGTAATCTCTTTCGGGACAGGCTTGCCGCTGCATACAAATGTCTGCATTCGCTCCGCAATTTGCCCCCGCTCCACCAATAGCGCGGCAATCTCGATGATTTCATCCCTTTGTACATCCAAACCGGTCGTTTCAAAATCTAGCACGACATAGTCGGGCACCAGGAAGGCATCCAGTACATGGCGCTTCTTGGTATGCGTGGCAGCTATCCGCTGCTTGGAAAATGTAGAAAATCCCGTCTTTACCTCCTTGTGCCCGGGAGGCAAACTCGCCCGTTCCGGACGGCGCATCATCTTAATCCCATCGTAGTCAACCGGCTCCCAGTAGGCATTGTGCACCCGGAAGTCCATGCGCTGCTCACCAGAGGCACTGTAAACCATGGTTGCATGGCCTCGCCCAATGTTTTCCGTAATCCGCAGCCACAGATTCTCCCGTACCCTTGCACTGATATTGCCCACATAGACACCGGTGTTAATTTCAAAAAGCCATTTTGTCATGTCACCGCGCAGCTTTGGTGGACAATTGGAGAGCACTACAATGACAGGCATCTACAACCGCTCCTTTCCGTAGCTGTGGCCGGAGGGCAGTGTATCTCTCAGATTATCCCACAAATGCAGCTCGACGGGCGCATCCAGCTTGTCCGGCACGGCGTGCAGCAGGCTCCGAATGTCCTTGACCATGCGTTCTAAAATGTGCGCCTCCGTCATAGCATCCCGCACCTTACGCCGCATGACAGCCGGAAGACCCGGCGGATTATCCGCAGCTACTGCAAAGGCCAGTGGAATAATCAGCTCCGCCTTGTACAGGTCGGCAATATCGTAGACGAACGAATTTTCATGTCCCACATGGACGAACCCAAGCCCCGGCGAACAGCCCAGCGCAAATATCACCGCGTGAGCAAGGCCGTACAGACAGGCATTCCCCGCCGTCAATGCCTGATTGACCGGGGAACCGTTCTCAAAATGCTCCGGATCATAATCGCGCCCATCCCACGGAACACCGCTCGCCTTCGATGCGCTCCGGTAGGCATTGCGAACGCGCGCCCCTTCTCGCCCGCGGAGCTGCTGCATGGTGAGCTTCGACACATCCTCTCCCGGAAAGCGCATGGCATACATGGCCCGCACCACATTCAAATGGCTTCTCTGATTGGAGACCAGCTCAGCCTGCTTCAGCAGCAGGGACGCACGGTGTGTCAACGGGCGGCCAGCGGCATAATAGCGCACACCCTTCTCCCCTACCCAGATGACACAGACGCCCATGTCGCCGATCAGTTCCATGGCCCGGTGGGTCACATCCGTTCCGGGACCCAGCAGCAACACGGAAAAGGCGGCCGCCGGAATCAGCACGGAACCTTTCTCGTCCCGCACAACAATGGCACTGTCCTCTCGGCTGAGCTTACATCGCTCCAGATAGAGAAAGGTCATACGATCCGAGATCTGCGGAAGCGCTTGTAGTTCCGGGCGAAACATTCCGCCTGCGTCGCTCATTCCACACACCTCGTCACAGTCAGAAGTCCGCAGCCATAGGCCTTCTCCCGTCCGATCCCCGATACCAGAGCTTGACGGAACCGCTGGGCATCCGTGACCGTCAGGGTTCCTTCAAAGACAGCCGTGCGGAAGGTAACGCGCCTTCCGCCGTCCGTGTTCTTGCGAAAGGATTCCCATGCGGTCTGCGTCACTGCAAACTCGTCAGGTTCAAGGTGGAAACCATGCTTTTCGGCACGATCTATCAACCATTGCGCCTGCTGGGCCACGGTCACATGGGCCAACACCTTGCCGCGTTTACCCATACCGGCACTTTTGGCAATGACCGGATTGGCTTTCAAACGAAAGTGACGGCGCTGCCCGACTCGGATATGGGCCAGAAAAGATTCGTAGTCCAGCGTTTCCCAGCCGTTTTCCGTACCGAACTGCTGCGAAGTTGTCGTTAATTCCGGCGGCGTTTCGCTGACAAGAAGCAGATAGGACTTCTTCAACAGCGTATCTCTGCGCCAGAGCTTTCTGCCCTTTCCGGCAAAGTCGTGCTCAATTGCTCCGTGGAACAGCGCAGGCGATGCCAATGCCATGATAGTCTTGCGCTGGGAGGTATCAA
Organism: Candidatus Cacconaster stercorequi; assembly: GCA_018064925.1. Taxonomy (GTDB): domain Bacteria; phylum Bacillota; class Clostridia; order Oscillospirales; family Oscillospiraceae; genus Vescimonas; species Vescimonas stercorequi. Next base: position 85,149 of record JAGHUH010000021.1, read on the forward strand.
GTTCCATGCGTGTCAGATACATATTCCGCCTCCACTTCCGCAAACGGATCGTGCTCCGTCTGCTCTTTTCCGGGGAGGATGACCTCCCGAACCTTGCGATAGCCAAATTCTCTCCGCCGGGGGCTGAAAGAAATCGGCACATCCCTGACCACCGCAGCGCTCGAATCCAATGCCGACGCCTCCAGCACCAATCGAACGCTATCCTCGTGGATAACCAATCGAGGCTCCTCCCGCAGCACTGTTTCCAGATTGCCGTCCCGAATGCCTAACACCAACGGCAGGGTGGGTGGCAGGAGCGGCGGCCGAGAAACAGAGGGTACACCGGATGCGTCAGCCGATCTGCACAACGCTCCAACAGTTCCCGGTCATCCGAGGCAAGGCCGCAAAGAAATATGGCATCGCAGAGATAATAGCGATGGGTGACATAGGTGCTTGTGCCGTGAGCCATATGGAAGTCATGGAGCAGCTGTCCCTCCTGATCAACACGCACGCCAAATTGCAGCCGGGAAAGTTCCTGCAAGGCAAGCACATCGTCCCTGCGAAAGCCGCAGGCAGCGGCCAGCAATCCCAGAACGCCGCTTTTGGTAGGTTCGCGCTGCGTATCGCGGGTGTCGAATTTCGAATCAACGCCCCAGGACTGCATGGGTGCGGCAAGACGCAAAAGTAGCGTATTCATACGGTTTTCTCCCCTGTGTATTCCTCCAAACGGGCGAGGAGCGCCTTCAACGACAATACCTCGGCGTGGCCGGACAGAACCGCCTCGTCACCACAGCCCAAAGCCAGTTCCGGCTGCTCGGCAAAGCTGCTGCACAGCTTATCGGCATAGGCCAGCAGCGACTGGCAGGATTGACCGACATAGCCGTTCTTCTGATTTTTGATAGGATTTTCAAAAGCACCGGAAAGGTTTACCGGCTGGTCACGACGTATGGTAACATAGAGCAGATCCGGCAGCGTGCGGTTGGCAAAGGTATTCTGCTTGCCTGTGGGCATGGAGCAAGCAAAGGCCTCCACAAAGCCGCGCACCACCTGCGGTGTATCCGCGCCCAGATGGGTGGCCAGTTCCGTGACATTCACCGTGGCATAGCGATAGAGAGTCGCAGAGTTAAACTCCGCCGTATCCAGAAAGCCTGCACCGGATTCATCATCCGCCTTTTCATCATCTACAGCGGCGAAATAGTCGTATTCAATCTGTACGCCGTGGGTGGAGATGGCATGGGCCACCTGTGCGGTGGCATCATAATTGAGGGAGGGGTCACCGGCAACCATGCGGCCAAAGAGTGCAATATCCAGCGTGGGATGATCCTTCATAGCCTGCTTATAAACCGCTTTGTCCTTCTCTTCGGCAGCAGCCAGCGCTGCCAGTGCCCTGATCTGCGACTTGCTGACAAAGAACAGCGCCGCATTCTCGTTCTTCTTTTCGTCCAACTTGATGCCCACATTCTTCAGTGCTTTCAGTGCGGACTTCATGGCCTTTTCCGGGGCAATCGTTTCATCGATGGCCATTATCTCATCGGCAATCAGCTTGGGAAGCTGCTTGGTACGGCTACCCAGAGCTTCCACATCAAAGATCGTCTTGAAATACTCCCGTATAGCGCGCTTCCACGCCTGAGAAGACACACGGGCACGCTTCACACCGCCGTATATCGCGGTTTTGGGAGACCCGGTATCGTCTCGATTCACGCAGGAAGGCGGCACAGTCTGAATAGCATGGAGATCGATGTACAGCGAATTTTTCATATCTATTGTCCTTTCTCATCGATTTATTGGTTGTCGGTTTTCAAGCGACAGAAATCCTCACCCCAGCAAAGCCGCACTTTGTCGGCAGTATCTGGGTTCTGGAAGAAATACAGATCGGTTGCCAGTCGGACATAGTCCAGTGGGATATCCTTCGCCCGCAGAAGCGCAACCAAGCCGCGCAGATGGTGCGACAGTGCCGCCATATCAGAAGCCGTGGCCACGGGATAGAAGCGGCGGGAAATGCGCTCCCGATCCTCCTCACTGTCCATCAGACATCTTGCGGCGGCGCCCAAAGAATTCTCCTCACGATGCATGGCGTCATTCTTTCGGTCACGCCCCTGCTGATGCAGGGCAAACATGGTTAGTGCTGTGTAAATTGCCCACTCGGCGCGGCTCGGTTCTCCATATCCCACAAGTGCTTCCGGAAGATCCAGCAGGCACTCTCCCCAAAGCTCGGGGATCTCACCGGGGGCATGTCCGATGCCACGGCGCAGACGCGCCAACGAGGCACGCACCGCGCTTTCAGACGGATTGGACAAGAGACGGTGAATTTTTGCTGCGGTAAATGCTTTGATTTGATCAGAATTATTCATGCGTTTCACCCTCTATACTCGGTCAATATTTCTCATGCCACTCCTGAACCACTGCATTGCCAAGGACGAGGAGTAGTATTTTTTCTTATCATTCCCCACAGAAACCATTTTTCCGATGAATGCGGATTGCCCGGCATCAGCCACCAGTTTCTCTGCCAGTTTCCACGCTGCGGCATCCGCTTCTTTGCACCAAGCATCAATCTTCTGTTCACGCGCCTCCGAAGTGTCTTCGGCATCCAGCGAGGCCAACCACTTACGGAAGGGCGCATCTATAACAAAATAGTAATGCTCTCTGGCAGCTGCATCGAGCTTGATCTTTTTCTCCTTGTCACCTCCAGAAGCGAGATACAGATCGTAGGCGAGAATACCCACCCGCTTGGCAATCCTGTCGCAGCGTGCCACCATGTCCGAGATGCGCTGGCGGTAGCTTGTCCCCAACTCAGAGAGCAGATTGAGGTGCAGAGAAAGAGAGTCAGAAAAAATGTTGTCAACCGAGGAGTGCTGCGCCTGATCATAGGTTATGCTGACAAAGCCATAGCGCAGCATTATATTCTTCTGAATGCACTGGCCTCGTATCAGCTCAAAATGCCACTGGATAAGAAGCGAGTAAGTCTCTTTGTTTGCGATGATGCTGTCAAATTCGCGCCAGACCTGCCGCCTGTTGAGGGATCTGCACAGATTATTCTTCTCCTTCTTTTTATCCATCTTCCATATGGCCATCTGCTCGTTGTGGCTGATCTGTTCATAACATAATCCGCCCTTTGGCGACTTATAGCCCTCCAACTTTCCATTCTTCCTTACCAATTGGCCATATCTGGAATGGTAGGAGAGTATTGCCACCGGATTACGCGGGTATGCAATTTTTCGGACAGATTCATCGAATTTGATCTCTTCCTCCCAGCTTGCTGATCCGTTTTTCTCCCAGGGTGCCCCGTCACGATCCAGCAGGACAAAATTCAGCATCAATGTCTCAAAAAGCGTATTTCCCTGCGCCATAATCACTGCAAACTGGCCCAAAAGTGCCACTCCCAGCCCGCTTTTCAGCGTGTTGTCATCATATTGATTCATGCATACCAGCCAGCGGGCAGCCTCTGCATTACTGAGCGTTGTCTTTTCCGCTCCACCTCTTTCGGAGAACAGTCTAGCCTTGTTTCCGCTTTCGGAAATTGCTCCGTTGATCTTCTGTACCGGCTCTGATTGTGGACGGGATGCCTCTGCGGGAATGTTTGATATCTGCCAAAATGGTTTTGTGGGATGAAACAGCCAGAAGTTTTCCTCCTGTGCTTTGAGATAAGCTCGCAGCGGATCCTCTGGAAAATGCCCATACTCCCACAGTTCCATCCAGTGGTCGAGGGCATCATCGGCGTTCTCGATCTCCGTGTCTTCACCGGCAACATTCACATGCTCAAACACTGCATGGAGCACCGCCAACAGCAAGCGCAGGATGGCTGCGTCCTGCGTGGGCAGTTCTCCGGCAAGCCCTCGATAGCTGTGGGCATGGAGTAGCGCCTCTGTCAGGGATACCTCCTCAATACTGCAATCCTCTCGCATCACTCGAATCCAAGGCTCTTGCAGCAGGTTAAACTCTTTTCCCGCCATTCACTCACCGATCCTTTCGTATCGTAGTCCATATTCCTTTTCGTAACACAAATGATAGCCACACAGGTCGCGTTCGCCCTTTTCATCCAGCAGGAGGATTAGCTCCCCGCTGAGCCACGGCGATTCCTGCCAGGGTGCGAGATGTACAAGGGTTTCCCTCTCCAGTATCTCGATAACTTCGCTCTGGGTCTTCCCACAGCCGAACACAAAAGGCAGGCGCAATCTTTGTAACGCAATCTGTCGAGCTTCCTCTTCGGAGGGGACGGTATCGCAGCGGAAAAGTGTCTCCGAAATCCACGGTAGACAGGCCACATGATCACTGTCTCTTCGGCAAAGCACCAGTACATCCACGGAAGCCGTGCCGTCTCGCACCGATGCCTCTGCTTTTTTCTCGCTTTCCATGTAATGATCCAATAGCCCGACAATGCTATTTCTCGTTTCGCGTTTTGAATTTTTGGGACGAGGCAGGCACCAGTCATCGGCTGCGTTCTCCTTAATCTCCGTTCGGTTCCTGAACTCCATCCACGCCGGATCGTCCTGTTCTGCCTCACAGGGTTCAGCGTAGACGCTGTTTACCAACCATGGAATATCATCCGGAAGCCGGATAGTCTTTGGCAAATAGCGTCTGGTCTGCCGCAACAGCCACTCGCCGTAAATTCGGGCACTGCCTTTCTCTATCTCCTCCGTGCCCAAAACTGCACAGGACGGTTGGCATAGCGGTGCAGGACGCATGCGTTGATGGCGGTGCAGCCGTCCCATCCGCTGCAGCAGCAGATCCATAGGGCAAAGATCAGAGATCAGGTAGTCAAAGTCGATATCCAAGGATTGCTCCAGCACCTGTGTACCAACAATAATCACATGGTCACGCAATGCAGAAGTGGAGGTCTTCCCTATCCTGTCCATGAGTTCTTTTTCTCGACGAATGCGCTCCTCTGCCAGAAATTGCGCGTGGTACACGTAGATTCTCTTGTGTGGGAGCTGTTGGCGCAGCTTTTCGGCAATCTCCTGCGCCCGTTTCACTGTGTTGACGATGACACCGGCACACCCGCCCTCTGAGAGGTGCTCTCGGAGGGCATCGGCAAGCATTCCCTCTGTAAGCGTCGTAATCACCACTTCAGAGCTGCTGGAAGTATTCTGAATTGCAATCGAGCGCACCCCATCCGCATCTGCCCATGTAAGCAGGGGGTAATCCTCCGAAGATGGCAAAAAAAATATATCTCCACCTTTTCCGTATGGCTTACTGTACGCCTGCAGCATCTCGCGTTTTTTCTCATTCGGAAGCGTAGCGGAAAGCAGGATGACAGGTACTTGATAAGCGCCAAGCCATTGGAGCATACGGAGCAGAAAGCGGCTCATATAGGCATCATAGGCATGGCACTCATCGATTACCACCACCTTGCCGCATAGGCCCAGATGCCGCAGCATGACATGCTTTTGCCGTAATGCGGACATCAATGCCGTGTCAACTGTCCCCACCACAAAATCTGCCAGCAGCGCCTGCTTCCTGCCAGAAAACCAGCTATGTACTGTAAGGCCACCGTTTCCGTCTTCTTCCACCATTGCCTTTCCACGGAAGAATTCGCGATAATCCTCGTTCAGTTCTGCCATACCGTGGACAAGGCGTATGGCGTGCGTCCCGTCCTGCGACACTCGCTTTGCCCATTGGGACATACGAGGAAACAGTCCGTTGGAGGTCGCCTGTGTCGGCAGGCCGAAAAAGATGCCGCCGCATCCAGCTCTGGCGGCCAGCATTTCCGCAGCTGCTAAAGCAGCCTCTGTCTTGCCTACGCCCATCTGCGCCTCGATAAGGAGCAGTCCTCCGGGATTAGGCCTCTCCTCCTGTGCCAGTGCCATGGCTGCCTTCTGTACGGTATTGGGCATAAAATGAAACCGATCATAAAACAGCTCTTCCCCACTTTTCCCTGCAGTATCGGCGCGCCAAGCATCTGTTAGGGCAATTCTCTCCAGCGCCTGCCGCTGTCGACGGGGATACATAGCCGCTTCCCCCGCTTCATCCGCTGCCAACAGTGGGAAATACTCCTGATTGCTGGCGATCCAATCGGCTTGAATGACAAGACCGCACAGTAACATCTGGGCACAGTGAGACAGTCTGGGAAGCTCCTCCACCGCAGTATATCCGCTTTTGTGAAGTGCTTCATCCAGAAGCCGCTTCTGCATCTCGCGCCAAAGCGGCTCCTGATTAGCGTAGAAACACCTGTCATATGCAGAGATGGAGCATCTGCAGGCATCTGCAAGATCGGTAGGCTTCCCGTGGTGCGCTCCTACTACAGAGCAAATCCCATCCGCACAACCAAAGTCCCGGAGAATCATTTCTCCAGCCAACGCATGGGAGATGTTCCCCCCAGAAGGATACTCCGACAAATCAGGAACCCTCAGGCCGTTTGCAGAAAGGCACTCTCGCCTTTCCGGTAGGTTCAACAGAATCCTTGCGGCAAAGAGCGGCGTACATTTTCCCAAATCGTGCACCATTGCCAAAAACAAGCTCACCCGAGCAAAGGTTTCTCGTTCCAGCCCCATAGCTCGGATAACAGAATACGGCACACGATTTTTACAGAGAAACTCCATAACGACTGCGGTATCTTCTAAATGCATCCACAGTGGCAAATGCGCATGGTCGTTTCCAGTTTTACCTAGCAGCAGCTCGTAGGGAAGCATTTTCATCCGTTCATACTCCTTGTATATAATCGTTCATCATGCGCTTGATTTTTGATATTCTATTTATAATGTACTATAATTGCAGCAAAAAAGCAAATTATGTCAAGTGAATATTTGCAGATATACTGCATTTCGGACAAGTATTTCCAGCAGGCTGAACTGATTGCGCCCCGTAATGTCCAGTACGGCGTGGTGATCCGCGCGCTTTTCATTGTAGGCTTTCCAAACATATTGGACAGCAACTCCAACGGAGGTAACCAGGGCAGATGCCTCATCGGATAATTGTTGGAGCGGTGATTATAAACAAGCAAGCTGAAACGCAAAGTCGTCTAATGAATAGAACAAATGCGTGCTGCAGAAGCGCTTCTGATCTTCGCGGACAACTGCGCCCGACCATGCCATTGCGCCCATATAGAATCGGACCAGCTTATGCCAGATACCCAACTTTGCAGCAGCGGCCTCAAAAAGAGTCGACAGATGGTGCCTAGTATTGAAAGAAATGCACCTCCTCGGTATGTTCAAAACAAGCTGCCGGCAGTAGTGCATCTGATCCGAACGCATCACTCCCATGATGACAGAGATATGCGATTCACCATTCCAGAAGCCTTTCCACTGAGGTATCTGGATGTGCTGGACTGCAAAATGGAACCAGCCTTTTCCACACGCCGCAGCATTTCCAACGGTCAGGTAACAGGCTATAACCGCCCGCTCAAACAAACAATTAACTTTGTAACATGATGCGCAACCGGCACAGGGGAAAGCCTCTGTGCCGGTTGCTATGTTGTCATATGATTCATCTCTCATGCAGAAGACGCTGCTCCTGCTCATATAGAATGTCAATCATTGCCTTGACTGCCTGTAGGGTTTCGGGGCGGCATTTTTGTAGCTTTTCCGCAATTTCTGTTGCAATCAGGGTTTCTGACTGCACAAATGGTGTGTCCAGCAAAAAGTAATCCACACTGACATTCAAAGCAACGGCGATGCGTAGCAGCATCCCCAGCGACGGCTTGGTTTGCGCTGTTTCCACATGACTCAGGTAATTGTTGGAGCAGTCAATCTGTGCGCTTAATTCAGCTTGCGTCAAGCATTTTTCCGTACGCAGCTTACGGATGCGATAACCGATTTTTTTGTAATCAACATCAATAGGAACCATATAGCTTCACCACCCTAATAAGATGGATACATTTTATATAAATATCAAATCGCGATAAACAATCCGTAAATACATATTGCACTTATAGTTTGTTTAATTTATAATAGAAAATGCAAATTGCACTAAATGCTATTACTCCTGCAATATATTATCCATGTAACGATACTATTGAGAATTGATATGAAATGTTGGCAATGCAGAAAAGCAAATAACAAAATCTATAAGTACTGCGTCAATTGCGGAGCGGAATTAGAGAGGGAAACCGAAAAAAATGAATGCAGGTGTGTCAACTGTGGCAGACTACTTTGATGTAATTGACTCAGGCATCTGGTCAAACAGTAATGTAAGGACGGATTGCACTATTCGAGAAAAATTCCGGTTGAGCGAGATGTGGTACGCTTTGGACAAAACAATAGAGAAAGGACGATGATATGATGAAAAAACCAACGCGATTGGCGACGGTTCTTTTGGCGCTCATCATAGTGTTCGCACTGCTCCCTGCATCAGCGTTTGCCAGCTATTCTGGCGATGCTGTCTTTGATGTCGACACTGTGGGTGAGCAGGAGGCGACTCTTCCCATGACCATGGTGAAGAGCATCGCTCCGACCGCCAATGCACCGGCAGGCGACATCAATGGCGATGGCGAGGTCAACAACAAGGATTTGACGCGCCTATTTCAGCACCTGTCGGATTGGGATGTCGAAGTTGTGGAAGCCAATCTGGACGTGAACGGCGACGGGGAGAGCAACAACAAGGATCTGACGCGCCTGTTTCAGTATCTCTCCGATTGGGACGTGGAGATCTTCGGCGGTGCAGGAAAGGACGAGATCACCACAGAATCCTTTGTCTACGGACAGTCGGTGAGGGGCCGCGATCTGGTGTGTTACGCCATCGCGCCGGAGAGCTTCGACAAGACGATCCTGCTGGAATTTGAAATCCATGGCTTTGAGGACAGCTACGCCCACGACGGGCAGGTGCTGGTGGACACGGCAAAGGCGCTGGTGGAGCATTATTCCGCTGCGGATGATCTCAACCGCACAAGGCTTCTGATCGTTCCCAGCTCCAACCCCGACGGCCTGCTGGACGGCACGACCAACAACGGCTTTGGCCGCTGCAACGCCGACGGCATTGATCTGAACCGGGATTTTGATGCCAATTATGTGGCCTCCACCACCCCCGGGCGGAACTACACGCCCCGTGCTTTCTCCGGTGTGGAGTCTCGTGCGCTGCGGGATCTGTGTCTGGAGTATAAGCCGGATATCGTCATCGATTTCCACGGATGGGAGAGCTCGCTGATCGGTGATGTGGAGCTGTGCGATGTGTTTCATGAGGAGCTGGGGCTGAACCAGACCCATTCCTTCACGGCCACCAACTGCAAGGGTTACTTCTGCAACTGGGCACATCAGCAGGGAGCACTGGCCATGCTGGTGGAGTTTACATCGCCTACCAGCATCAACATCACTCGGTTGGAAAATGCGGTGGACCGCTTAATCCGCAACGAGTATGACACCGGCGTTGTCACCGGCGATTACAGCATTTTGGAGGGGAAAAAGACCGTGTTTATGAATCCCTCCCATGTGGACGTAAGCACCGCTTCCGAGACCCATTATATTGAAGCCCAGGATATCTGCTATATCTCCGGCGTTGATGTAGAGAGTGGGAAGTGCACGGTGGTTTATCCCGCCAACGGCACGGATGTATTTGCGGCAGGGCAGGCCACCCGGACGGCGCAGGTTTCCCTCGCCCACATTCTGGGAAGCGGCAGCGGCTATACCATGGAGCGGAAAACCGCCGGCAGCAGCAATATCAAGGTCTATCCCACCAATGAACTGTTGAGTTACAGCACCAACTGGTATATTGACGCCGGGCAGAGCTACTACACCATTCAGGCCACGCCCAACGCCACCGCTGTCCTCTACTATTGCAGCAGCGGCGGCCACGCAGGGTACTGGAAGATCGGCTGGATCGCCGGAGCATGATGGCTTTGAACGGAAACGGATGCGAATGATGAAGGAGGTTATTATGAAAGGGAAAATGAAACGAGCAGTATCCTACTTGTTATCCATTACACTAATTATGCTTCTTTTCTGTGACAGTACCGTAATTGCGTCTGCATATGGTGGTACAGTGAACTTTGGGGGAAAAAGCATCGTTCTTGATTATGCTCCCGGTGAATATTTTACCGATGATCACCAGACCTGCAAAGTTCATTACTCGAGCACAAAATGTAAAAGCTATTATAATGGCATTTACTTAGGATCCTGTCAATGCTTTGGATATGCAAGATATGTCCAGCAAAAACTGTTTGGTATAAACAGCTATACCAATTCAGGTAGTTTTCACAGAATCAGCAATGCGTATATGGCAGCAGGTTCAGTAACAGCCGAAAAGCTGAAAACGCTTTTTTTAAGCGGTAATGTTAAACCGGGTGCCCATCTGCGGACTCTTCCACCATCAGGCAGTACCAATGGGCATTCTATGATTATAACGAATATCACACAGTCAGGCTTTTCCATTATTCAGTGCAACGGTTCAAATAATAACGAGTATTCCTCGTGGGAACCATGCAGAATCGGAACATATACCTACACATGGAGTTCCTATGCTTCTTCTACTTACGGAAAGCGCGGTATCGATTATATTGAGTTGCCCAACAATTATTCCTTACTGGACGACTACATCATACCCACCGTCAACTTCACAGTGGACAGCAGCTATTCCACGCCGCTGACGGCGTATCCTGCGGCGAGCTCGGGAAAGATCACCGTGTATGACATGAATCTGAATGCCTACGGAACCAGCACCAGATACATCGCCTACAATGACCAGTGCACCATCAATGCGGTGTACACCAACGGCTATTGCAGCGTCACCTATCCCACGTCGTCCGGCTCCAATACCGAGTATGCAAAGCTGTCCGACTTCATCCCCAACGGCATCAGCCACAGCAGCTGGACGGCTTCAAGCGCGACAAAGACCTATACCAAAAGTGACATGGCCACCTCCTTCGGCCAGATCGATTCCGGCGATCGTTGCGTGACAGTGGGGCAGTCCGGCTCTCTCAGGCAGGTGATTTATCCCATTTCCGGGGGCTATAAGCTGGGTTGGATCGATTCCAACTATACGCCTGCACCCAAGCCGATTGAGTACAAGGACGAAGAGAAGAACATCGGCCCCGTGGCCAGCGGCGCTTTTTCCGGAAAAACCATCATCGCCACCGCACTAAACGATGTGGATCTGGGATATGATGGCTCAACCCACAGAATGATTAGCAGCGGAGATATTTGTATTCTGTCCAACGTGAATTCCTCCACCGCCCTGTGCACGGTGCAGTATCCGGTGGGCGCATCGGATGTCACGAAAGCTACCACTACCAGAACGGTTTCCAACATCAGCATCAACAACTTCATCAACTATAACGGCTCGGCCCAGGCAGAAACGACTACCATCCCCGAGCAGCTGACGGCCTATCCCACCTATGCCATGACCCATACTGTTGGCAGCAACACCACAAACTGGTGGCTTGACCCCGGAGACACCTATACCACCATCAATAAAATCGACGGCAAGACCGAGGTGCTGTATTACTGCTCTCAGGGCGCTCACGCCGGAAAATGGAAGCTGGCCTGGGTGGCGCTGGATTACTACTACCTTGACCTGAACGGATTCATTGATGGCGCGGTCAACGGCAGTCTGTGCCAATACGGCTACGCGGATATCTATGTCAACGGAATTCTGCGGACGAAATATGCCAACAACTTTTATATCGACTACCCCCGTGGCAGTACATACGAGATCAAAAACGTGGTTGCCTATCCCGGCCACACTTATAACGGCCTTTATTCCGGAAGCCTGAAGGGCACCCTGACCGGAAATACGAAGGTCGCATTGAATTTCACCAAGGATGCCGCCACCCTGTACGACATTTATGTCTCCCATAATCCCTCCAAGCAGGAGTATTTGGAGGGCAGTACGCTGAATACTGCGGGATTGGTTGTTACCGCTTCCTACAGTGATGGCAGCACAAGGGATGTGACCTCATCCTGCTCACTCAGTGGATTTAACGGCAATGCACCCGGTGTGCAGACCGTTGTGGCATCCTACGGCGGGAAAACCGCTTCCTTCACCGTGACGGTGAAGAGCAAATCCCCCACCGCCATTTCTATTGAAGCCATGCCCGCTAAAACCAGGTACAAGGTCGGCGAAATATTTGATGCAAGCGGATTGAAAGTTAAAGCCACCTACGACAATGGAACCAGCGAGATTATCAGCAATTACGATGTTTTCGCCGATGACTACATCACGGAATCCACCGGAACAAAGAACGTTTTTGTGGATTACTGTTACAATGATGTAAATGTCAGCACCTCCTTTACCATTACGGTGGTGGAGGGCAAGGTGCCCGTCATTACCGTCGATGACCTTACGGTTACGGCGGGCGAAAAGTTTTCCGTCCCAATCAAGCTGTCCAACAATCCCGGTATCGCTTCGCTGAAGCTAAAGGTTGACTATGATAGCAGCCTCATGACTCTTGACGGCGTTACATACAATTCCAGCATGGGAGGAAACTCTCAGGCACCACAAAAGCTCACCTCGCCGGTAACGCTGAATTGGTACAACGGCGCCGCAAACTATACCGGTAACTGCACCTTTGCTACACTCACATTTACCGCATTGGATACCTTAACGGAAAGCAAAACAACCAATCTTTCCATTACATACACTGACAACGATGTGTATGATATCACAGAAGAAAATCTCGGTCTGACCATTAATGTGGGCGAAATTGTGATCAGACCATCAGTACAGGAACATGTTCACAGCTATACAACCAAGGTGACAGCACCCACCTGCACGCAGCGAGGCTATACATCGCATACCTGTACCTGTGGTAATTATTATAAAGATAACTACACAGATGCATTGGGGCACGACTGGACACTTACTGGATTTGGTACGAATACGGTTACTGGAGCGCTTGAATTCACCTTTTCATGTACCCGCTGTGGTGCAACAAAGACAGAAACCTCTTCCGAGGAAGAGCACATTCACAGCTATACCGCCAAGGTAACAGCTCCCACTTGCACGATGAAGGGCTACACCACCCACACCTGCGCCTGCGGCGACAGTTACAAGGACAGCTACACCAACGCTCTGGGACACAGTTGGGACAACGGAAGGGTAACCAAGGCGGCTACGGAAACAGCTACCGGCGTTAAAACTTACACTTGCACTGTCTGCAATGCCACCAAGACGGAAGTCATCCCCATTCTGAGTCATACTCATAAGTATACAGCGAAGGTCACCGCGCCAACCTGCACAGAGCGGGGTTACACAACATACACCTGTTCTTGCGGCGATAGTTACATGGATAACTTCAAAGCAGCGCTGGGTCATGATTGGGATGAGGGATACCTTAGCAGCAGAGCAAGCTATACCGAAGAGGGTGAGATGACTTATACCTGTAATGATTGCGGCGCTACCAAGACCGAGACCATCCCCATGAAGACTTTGGGCAAACCCACCATCAGCGTGAGCAACACCTCCACCGGCATCAAGGTGTCGTGGGATAAGGTCACCGGCGCTACCGGCTATAAACTCTATCGCAGAGCCGGTTCTACCACCGGCTGGACACTGGTCAAGACCATCACCGACGGCTCCACCAGCTATACCAACACCGGCCGCACCGGCGGTACCAAGTACCAGTATAAGGTCTGCGCCATCGCGCAGGTGAACGGCGAGACGGTGAATACCGGCGCGTACAGCTCCTATAAGACCATCTATCGTCTGGCCCAGCCTTCCATCAGCAGTATTACCAACACGTCCGACGGCATCAAGTTGACCTGGGGCAAGGTGACGGGTGCTACCGGCTATAAGATCTATCGCAAGACCGGCAGCAGTACTACCTGGACGCTGGTAAAGACCATCACCTCCGGTGATACCACCAGCTACACCAACACCGGCCGCACCAACGGCACCAAGTACACCTACAAGGTGGTGGCCACCAAGACAGTGAGCGGCACCACCTACAAGAGTGCAGATTCCGCAACCAAGGTGATGTACCGCCTGACCCGTCCCACGATCTCCAGTGCCACCAACAGCGGGGCAGGGAAGATCACGGTGAAGTGGAACAAGAACAGCTCCGCTACCGGCTATCAGGTGAAATACGTGAAGGGCGATACCACCAAGACGGTGAAAATTACCAGCAACGCCACTCTGAGCAAGGTGCTTTCAAGCCTTACCAAGGGCAGCACCTACAAGGTGTACGTCCGCAGCTACAAGACCGTGGGCAGCACGACTTACTATTCTGCCTACTCCGCTTACAAGAGTGTAAAGGTAGTAAAATAATGTAGCCGTCAAATCCCTCCGCGTATAGCAAGGCAGCCAGGGCACAAGCTCTGGCTGCCAATATTGGGGTTAGACCCGATAGAATAGCACTATCTTGCTATAGCCCCGGGCAATATACTCTCCGCCGTTGTTTAGAGCCTCTGGTGGAATCGGGCGTAATTCATATGACTATCCCAGAAAAGCTTCGCAGTGAACGGCAGAAATATGTAACAGCATAATAACAAACACCACGGTATTCCCCATTCATACCGTGGTGTTGCTATGTTTTACTTATATAACCCGCGTTCCTTCCGTTTATCCCGCCTATCGTTTATCGTGAAAATCGTACTGTTACAGGGACGAGCGAAACAGTTTTTCGTTTCGCTCGTTCTCCGGACCCAAAGCTGATTTGGTGCATTGTTTACTCTGCCATATCAGCAGAATTGGCACTTTGCAGCAAGTCACCGTTGGCATTGTAGTAATTGACCGTCACATCAGCCGCCTCATGTCCGGAAAAAATGCCATATACGCCACCGTACATATAAAAGGCAATCACCATAAAGCTTTCGGCCAAGCCCACATCCTCCGTACTGAGTGTCACATCAAACTGCGTGTAATCCTTGTTGTGCTTGATGCCGGTGATCGCATAGTCATCGCTGTCGATCATTTCCTGCAGCGCCTCATCCATTCCTTCGACCATATTGTCCAGCATAGCTTTGTGCTGTTTCTTTGTCATCTTATAAGTGACGGATCCGTCATCATTCAGCTTGGCAGAAATGAATTTTTCACCGGCTTCTTCATCCAGCTTTGCCTGCGTCACATCTTCACCCGCAAAATCAGCAGGAACCGTAATCGTGACCGTCAGGACACCATTTTCCGTCTTGATATTGCCAAGAGATTCCAGTTCATCCCAGGCAGCATCATCAACGGCGTCTTCTTCGTTACCTGTCGTTTGGGAATCAGCAGGCGCATTCTCCTCGTCCGTCGCATCATTTCCTGCAGGTGCACCGCAGGCGGCCAACGACAGCATCATGCAGAATACCAGTAGCAGCGAAATCAGTTTTTTCATTGAATATCTCCCTTTTTATTTGAGTTATTGATTATGCCATCTGCATACATATCCAGTCTTTCCGTGCGATGGCAATCCCGCAGGCTGCAAGTATGTTTATCAATCATTTACCCTTGCCAGCAATGATTTCTTTTACTCTCATTCTCTGCTCAAACCGCAGCAGAATATCCTTCAGCTCATCAGGCAGGCGGTTACGCGCTTCCGCTTTCAATTCCTCCGGCACGCCGTAAAATCCCTCGGCAATGGCACCCGCCATATCCGCAATTGTATCAGAATCTCCGCCGATAGATACCGCTGTTCGAATAGCGTCCTCGAAATCTGTACTTTCCAAAAACGCGATAATAGCCTCCGGAACGCTGCCTTGGCAGCTTTCATCCATGCAATAGTCCGGACGGATCTCATTACAGGTGCGCGTAAGATCGTATCCAAATTTTTCCGTCACATAACTGCGGATTTCTTCCTTGCTACGTCCGGTACGGGCGAGGAAAATCGCAGCGGCTACAGCCTGCGCTCCTTTCACGCCCTCGGGGTGGTTATGGGATACATTTGCCGTAACCTCAGCCATATGCAGAACGGTCTCCAGATCGTCATAAAGCCATGCTACCGATGCCACCCGCATAGCGCTGCCATTGCCGTAACTGTTATACGGGCAAGGATCGTCCAGCATGATCCACATGCCAAAATGCCTGCCATAACCACAATCCGGATAATGGCGACCAATCCGCGGCATGACTTCGAAGAGTTTTTCCGTGATTTCTGCATCTGTCATATTGCCCGACTCCATCAAAACCTCTGCCACGGCCAATGTCATCACCGAATCATCTGTAAAGGTGGAATCTTTCGAAAACAAAGGAAAATCCTTTGCCTTATAGTTCCATGCGGTAAACTCATAGGGACTGCCAATGATATCCCCCAAAATTGCACCGTACATCAATCCTCCCCCTCTTCTTTCCGGTAAATTATCAGTTTCTCTTCTTTTCCCTCTTCGCGGCGCTGAGCACCTCATAGTTCAGTCTGGTGCCCGCGCTGTCACGCCGAAGTTGGCGGCGCGATCCCTGGTGATGCCGGAGTAGCCTGCCGTTTCGATGGCGTCTACGCGCATATTGGCAATGTCATTGCGTACGATTTCAAAAGTCATAGGGTGCCCCGTTCTCCCGCGAATGATATTTTGTCATTATTACACCATATCGTTCGGAATTTCGCTACTGTGCTTTTTACTGAAAGGTGTGCTGCGCTTTTCGTACTGTTGTGCATCTGCGTCATAGGTAAGATGACCCATAGGCGTTTTCCCTGCATCTTGTCCCTCCGATTTCGGGGTAAAACTGCACATTGCGTACAGTCAAGCGGTTTATTTCCTGTGTGCAGCTTCAAAGCCGTTACGGATTGCAGTTTTTGCAGGGTTCGTATCCCTGCTGAATCAAATTGCTGCGGCTTCCTTTATACACCGCATAGTTTTCCGGACTGATCCTTGCGGCGCTGGAGCAGGACGGAGAGTGGAATTTCTTGCTATTCGTATTCAGCACATACGAACCGGTGGTCGGCGTCGTGGTAGTCGAGCTGAGCACCTTGACCGTAATGGTCTTGATGACGGATGCCGCCTTGTAGTTGGCGGTGGAGGCGGCCTTGATCCTCACCTTGATGGTGTATGTACCGCTCTTGGTGCCCTTGGCGATCTTCACTTTGCCGGTGCTGCTCACACTCAGGCGGCTGCTGCCGGAGTACTTGGAGCAGGTAATGCTGCCCTTCGCCTTGGCGCCAATGGAGAAGCTCTGTGCGCTGCTCTTCACCGTAGCTCTCTTATAGCTCTTTGCGGTGGTGGCCACCGTAATCTTCTGGGATGCCTTGGTGATGGTCAGCTTTACGGCGCTTGCGGTTGCGGCGTTGTGATTCTTATCGGAGGCAACCTTGGCCTTGACATAATAAGTACCGGCATACTTGGGTGCCTTGCCGGTGGCAGATGCGCCGCTGTTGGAGGCGGTGGTCTTTGTGGTGCAGGCACTGTTCTTGTAATATGTATAGGTCACTGTGCCAGAAGATCCGGTAACGGCAGCTTTGCCGATGGCGATGGCCTTGCCGGTATAGGCCGCCGATTTGGCCTTCAATGTCACCGAAGATGCCGCCTTGGTGATGGTCAGTTTGGCAACATTGCTGGTGGCGCCCTTATAATACATATCCTCGGCAACCGTTGCCTTCACATAGTAAACGCCGGCATACTTGGGTGCCTTACCGGTGGCAGATGCGCCGCTGCCGGAAATGGTGGTCTTTTTGGTGCAGGCACTGTCGGTATAGTATGTATAGGTCACAGGCCCCGTAGAACCGGTCACCGTGGCCGAGCCAATGGCGATGGCCTTGCCGGTATAGGTTTTGGTTTTATTGACCAGCGCGATCTTGCTGGCAGGACGGACTGCATTGACCACCGTACCGGTGGCATAGTTGATGGACTTGTCGGGCTGCACATTGTGGCAGAACACATTGAAGCAAATGCCCTCGCCGCCGTCCTCCACAGACCATGCCTCCATCTGAACGCCTCTGGCAATTAAGTCATCCCCGGAAAAGTACGGCGTAACGCGGTAGAGCACATGGTTGTCGGTTTCCTTGACATAGTCCGCAACCATATTTTCAAACGGCAGCATTCCGCTGACATTAAAATACTGTGTACCGGTGATGAGATTGTATTCGTTGGCGTTCTCACCGGCCAGTTGGAAGCCGATCAGATGGCATCTCTGCCAGCCCATGTCGGAATGCCAGCCGGTAGGATGCACGGAGCTGATATCGCCGCGTTCTTCCGTCGGCATAAGCTCTTTGCAGATGTTGGCGTAGGCAACCTGACATCTGCCCAAAGCGTCCAACTCGCTGTACCGCTCAAACGCCGCGGTGGATACCTTGTCAGATGCGGAAAATGACGGGATATTATCATTGACTTCCGTATACGGTGTTCCCTGATACTTCGGTAATGTAGTAAGCTCGGTGGCCTCTGCCACGACGATACCGCCTGCGGCCTGATTTGTGCCGATCGGCATCAGCAGGCTGAATACCATAAGAATGGCCAGAACAGCGGATTTCCATCTCATACTCATGCTTTTCCCTCCCCTTATGCGCGCGTCCAGATGTCGCGCTGAATGTTTTCATGTGAATGGCCGGCAAATGCAACGGATTCCGTCTGCTCGAAGGCGCTTAAATCCATACGGAAATAAGTGTCTGCCGGATAGTCGCGATTCCAGTTATACGAAATGATCTGGTCGATATCATCCTCAAAAGGAAGATAGGCGTCGCTTTCAACAAACACGAAATCCTCCGCGCCGGCATCGGACAGGAATGACTCCTGACAGGTCAGCGCAATATTGCTGCCGTCAAAGAGTGCCAGGGATGACGGATGGATCAGCAGGTTTTTTCCGCACAGCAGCGTCTCTATGTCGGCAATTACGGCTGCATCCCGGCTGACGCGGCGGTGATGAAATGCGATCCCCTTGTTGGATGACCAGCAAATAATCAGTTTCATAGGCATCTCCTTATCTTTTTATCTTTGTATCAAAAATTATATAACCCTCCTACCCATATGTCAAGAACTTGCAGTGCAAGCACCACTGTGTTCCTTGTATGGCATATGACCTTCACTTTTGCAATTAACCTCCCCTCGTCTACCATTCTGCCATAGCAACTGTCCCAAAAACGGGACCACAGTCTCTAACGCTGTATATGTTCATCATTCTCTCCGTTGTCAGGCCCTGTTCTTCGTTCCGATCGAAAAAATGGAAGAAATGGTTTTAAGCACTCTGTTCACAAAAACGACTCCGCGTGGCGTAGCCACGCGGAGTCGTTTTATCTTCGGTAATCGGGTTAGACATCGGGCGTATCCGACGGGAAGCCCTCGCCCAAAATTTCGTGAACATCACACACAATGACAAACGCATTCGGGTCAATCCCCTTCACCATCTTCTTCAGCGGCGTAATAAACCGCCGGTTAAAGGCGCAGAGGATCACATCCGTGTTTTGCTTCGTATACGCGCCAACACCCGGCAGCAAGGTCACTCCCCGGTCCATTTCCAACAGCCTCTGCGCAATGATCCCATGCTGCTCGCTGATGATAAAGGCCATTTTCTCACCTGTTGTGCCGCAAATAACCTTGTCCATAACGGTGGCGCACATATACAGCATCACAACGCTATATAGCGCAAGGGTAAATTCACGGAACGTGAGTGTATACACCGTTATCACCGCCAAATCGATGATCAGTCCGATTTTCCCGATAGATATCGACGAAATGCGGAGCTTCAGCAGCTGCGCCGCCAGCTCCGTTCCCCCCGTGGTCGCCCCTTGCCGCATCATCAATCCGAATGCTATCCCGCTCAAGATGCCGCCGTAAAGTCCCGCCAAAAGGGGATCTGTCGGCGGGAAGGTAAAAAAGCTATTGATCCCGTCAATCATCGCCGAGCTGACCGCAATGGTATACAGTGAGCCGGCCAATGTTTGCCATCCAAGTTTTCGGATGCCGATAATGAATAGCGGCAAATTCAGCACAAATGTCGTAATGCCAACCGGCAGGATCGGGAAAAACGCATTCAGGATTTGCGCGATCCCCGTAAAACCTCCGACGATCAAGTGGTTCGGCATACAACTCCAGCAAAAGGCTACTGCATATAAAACGCAGCTGGCCGTAATGATTACATATCGTTTTACAATCTGATTCAAAGTCATTTGTACAAATCTTCACTCAATTCCGACACATCCCCAAACAGTTTTCTTCCTTCTTCGTACTTTGAGTGAAATTTTCCCTCCTTTTTAAAAAATTTACATAGCTTCTATATTTTGTCGCAGGTGCTTTCCCGCAATAAATAATTACCGTTGCCTCGCTCTCCTTATATGAAAAAGCAGCATTTTTATGCATTCCCCACCCCAAAACATCCATGTATCGCGTACATTTTTGTTGCTTTTTTCTTTTGTTCATGTATATGGCAAAAGCGCATTCTGGCTAAAATGCCACAATATGCCGCCATTTTTTGTGCTTGCTTTGCGCACATTTTCATGTATTTTTGTCTTTTATACATAGATACACCAAAAAAATGTATTTGTCAAGCTGTGCTTTTTATGCATTTATGTCGTTATATCACTTTAAATCGCTACAATAATTGTATATTTTGCACAAATACAGTATGTGGAAATCGTGACAATTATTGTTGACTACTGTCTACATATAGAGTACAATATGCACAGTACTTGTGTGTGAGCCGCGGATCACGCAAGTGCTCAAAAAAATGAGGAGGAAATTAACAGAAAATGGAAGATAATAAATTCCAGCCGTATATTCCTGCGGACAAAGTGATGCCTGAATTCACCGTTTTTTCTGTGGTTCTCGGCATTATTCTTGCTGTTGTATTCGGTGCCGCAAATGCCTATCTGGGTTTGCGCGTCGGCTTGACAGTTTCCGCATCCATTCCGGCAGCAGTTATTTCCATGGGTGTCATCCGCTTTATTTTTAAGCGCGATTCCATTCTGGAAAACAACATGGTGCAGACAATTGGTTCTGCCGGTGAGTCTCTGGCCGCCGGTGTTATCTTTACCATGCCTGCTCTGTTCATGTGGGCACAGGAAGGCGTATGCAATATGCCGTCTCTGATCGACCTGAGTCTGATCGCGCTTTGCGGCGGTTTGCTGGGCGTGTTCATGATGCTGCCTCTGCGTAAAGCGCTGATTGTAAAAGAGCACGGTGTTCTCGGTTATCCTGAAGGCACTGCCTGCGCAGAGGTCTTGATGGCAGGCGAAGAGGGCGGTGCAAAGGCCAGCACGGTGTTTGCCGGTCTGGGCATTGCCGCTGCCTACAAGTTCATCGCTGATGGTCTGATGATCTTCCCCAGTGAGATCAACTGGGATATCGACGCCTACAAGGGCTCCGCATTCGGTGTGGATGTCCTGCCCGCATTGGCCGGTGTTGGCTACATTTGCGGTGCACGCGTATCTTCGTACATGTTCGCCGGCGGTGTTCTGGCGTGGTTCGTCTTTATGCCTCTGGTCGCCCTGTTTGGCAGCGATCTGGTCATTTATCCCGCAGATGTATCTGTTTCCGAGCTGTTTGCACAGGCCGGCCCTTCCGGTTTGTGGAGCAAGTTTATCCGCTATATCGGCGCCGGCGCTCTGGCTACCGGTGGTATTCTGTCTCTGGTCAAGAATCTGCCTATGATGGTCAGCACCTTCCGTGTTGCCTTTAAGGATTACGGCAAGGGCAGCGCCGGCACGCTGCGTACCGAGCAGGATATGTCCCTGAAGGCTGCGGTTATTGCGGCTGTCGTCGTATGCCTGTTCATCGGTTTCTATCCCGGTATCCCCACCAATCTGATGGGCGCGCTGATCATTCTGATTTTCGGTTTCTTCTTTGCAACCGTTTCTTCCCGTATGGTCGGCATGATTGGTTCCTCCAATAACCCCGTCTCCGGCATGGCAATTGCCACATTGCTGATTGCCACCATCCTGCTGAAGGCCACGGGCAATGTTGGTGGTGTCGGTATGGTCGCCGCCATCTCCTGCGGTTCCGTTATCTGCATTATCGCCGCCATGGCCGGTGATATGTCCCAGGACCTCAAGACCGGTTTCCTGGTGGGTGCAACCCCCAAGAAGCAGCAGTATGGTGAGATCATCGGCTCCATTGCTGCCGCCATCGCCATCGGCGCCATCCTCACCCTGCTGAACAACGCATGGGGCTTTGGTTCCGATAAGCTGCCTGCACCTCAGGCAACGATGATGAAGATGGTCGTCGAGGGCGTTATGGGCGGCAATCTGCCCTGGGCCATGATCTTTGTGGGCGTGTTCACCGCATTGTTCTTCGAAGTACTGGGACTGCCCGTACTGCCCATCGCAATCGGTATCTATCTGCCCATCCACCTGTCTGCCGGTATTATGGTTGGCGGCGTGGTTCGCTGGATCGTGGAAAAGCGCAAGTATGCCAACGAGGAAGCAAAAACGAATGCCGTTCAGTCCGGCATCCTGTATACCTCCGGTATGATTGCCGGCGAGGGTATTATGGGTATCCTTCTGGCCGTGTTGGCCGTCATCAAGGTCAACGGCACACCCGTTGGCAACATCATTGATCTGAGCAGCCACATCAACCTGGGAAATATCGGCGGCGCAGTTGCCTTTGCACTGCTGGTCGTCACGATGTTCCTGTTTGTAAAGCGTGGCAATCGGGCCGCAAAAGAATGATGATTTAACGCTGCATGAAAGTGCAGCCCGCAAAATGTAATAATGGGCTGTATACTTCTCCCCTTAAAAGAGAGTATATAGCCCATATTGCAAAAAACTGGAGGAAAAACATGGGGAAAAAGAAAGCTGAAAACTACTTGGAATATGTTCCTGCAATCAACGGCAAAAACACATGGGACGCAGATGAAGATAAAACTGTAACAATCCACATGGTACACACCGGATTTTATAACAAAATTGCGCAGCGTTTTTTCCATCGCCCTTGTGTCAGTCACATTAAACTGGATCAATACGGCAGCTTTATCTGGCAGCTGATTGACGGTGAGCGCACTGTTGGTGAAATTGCCAATCGGTTTAAGGCACATTTCGGTGAAAAAGCAGAGCCCCTATACGATCGTCTTGTGCAATACATGAAGATTCTGCGCAACAATGACTTTATCTATTACGCCAAAAAGGGAGCATAACAAATGACAATAGGAAAAGGCATTCTTTTATTTTTGGCTTTTGTTTTACTCGGTGCGTTCCTCTGCCTGTGGGGCATGAAGAAATCCGAAACGCAAGCGCATGACTTGACGCAAAACCTCATGCACAACTGTGCGAACCGAATCATCAAATATCTCAAAAAGCACGATACGATAACTCTGAAAGATGCCGCCACCCTGATTGACGGCGTTACTGCCGGCCAGTTCTGGTCGAAAAAGAAGCTCAAGGTTCAGGATCCTAAAAAATTAGCAAAACAGGTAATTGATTTTTTAATAGAGCATCACTATATTGAGCCTACCAAAAAAGGCTCTTATCGTCTGAAAAAATCCAAGAAGTAAGGAGAATGTCTAAAATGGCTGTATTGGAGCACTTGGAGCCACGCGGAGTATTTCATTATTTTGAAGAATTATGTTCCATTCCCCATGGTTCCTTTCACACGAAGAAGGTTAGTGACTGGCTGACAGATTTCGCAAGAAGCCATCACTTAGAATATATTCAAGACGAAACCAATAATGTTATCATCTTTAAAAATGCCACCGCCGGCTATGAAAATGCCGAACCTGTCATTTTGCAGGGGCACATGGACATGGTCTGTGAAAAGGCCTCCGATTGCACAAAGGACATGGAGGTCGAAGGGCTTGATTTGATGATCGACGGTGATATCATTCGCGCAAAGGGCACCACGCTGGGCGGTGATGACGGCATTGCCGTTGCCATGATGTTGGCCTTGTTGGACGCGGAGGATCTCGCGCATCCTGCTTTGGAATGTGTATTTACCGTAGACGAAGAGGTCGGTATGCTCGGTGCCATGCACATTGATTTGAATATGCTGAAAGGCCGCCGGATGATCAACATGGACACCGAGGAAGAGGGTATCCTGACCGTCAGCTGTGCCGGCGGCAATGTCACTCGCTGCATTCTGCCTGTTCAGCGCGCTCCCTTCCGCGGAACGGGCTGGAAGATCACCGTCACCGGTCTGGTAGGCGGCCACTCCGGTGTGGAGATCGACAAGGGGCGCGCCAATGCCAATATGCTGCTGGGCCGTGTTCTGTATTCCCTGCACGAAGCCACTGATATGCGTCTTGTTTCTGTCAATGGCGGGCAGAAGGATAATGCGATCACCCGCGAAAGCACCGCGCTGCTCATTGCCGATGATGACGAGGCCGTAAATTCGGTCTGCAGAAAGATGAATGATTCTTTCCGCAATGAATACGCCGTCACTGACAAGGATGTTACGGTTTGCGTAGAAAAGCTGCCGCTGGCAGATCCGATGGATGAGGATTCCACAAATCGCGTTCTTTGGTTCTTAACTTGTTCCCCCAACGGGATTCAAGCTATGAGCGCCGATATCGAGGGGCTGGTACAAACTTCTCTGAACATGGGAATTCTGACCACAGGCGCCAGTACTGTGGAAGCCAGTTTTGGTGTTCGCAGCAGCGTTGCCACACAGTTGACCATGTTGGTGCAAAGGCTGACCGCCTTGACAACAGCGCTTGGCGGTGCTGTTGAAGTGAGCGGAAGCTATCCCGGTTGGCAATACCGCCAGAATTCTCCGCTGCGTGACCTGGTGGTAGAAGTTTTCACGCAGCAGTATGGCCATGCACCTGCGGTTGAGGCAATCCATGCAGGTCTGGAGTGCGGCTTGCTCTCCGAAAAGCTGCCCGGTCTGGACTGCGTTGCATTCGGTCCTGATATGAAGGAAGTCCATACCTGCCGGGAAAATATGTCCGTCAGTTCCGTACAGCGCGTCTGGAAAATGGTCGTCGAAGTCCTCCGTCGGATGAACTGATTGCCCATTGCAATCCGTCTAAAATGTCTTTCACCTTAACCATACTCCTCTATATTTTCCTTTCATAATGATGCGAGCACCGTCTTAACCATAAGATGGTGCTCGCATTATTATTTGCATTGCAGACACGGCAGCAATGCAGCTCGGAAGCGCCTTTTCTGCCGTCATCTAAATAAAAATCGTGCATCCTTTGCAAGGATATGATATTATTAATATCTCGATAACGGGAGAGAAAGTCCGATGAAGATTAGCCCGTCTTCTGCTTTGCGCAATAATTATACGCAAATTTCCGAACGCGCAAAAGTATCCGGTGATCCATTTTTTATTACGAATAAAGGCGAAGATGATGGCGTTTTTATGAGCATGGCGGCCTATGAAGATCGAGAGAAAATGTATCGTCATGGCTACTGCACAATCTGGTGGCCGGGAATGTACCGCCTTTCATAATCTGCCATACCACACAGCCGCCCCTAACAGCCTGTGGCTATTGGGGGCGGCTTCCTCTGTAATGTGTGAAATATTTTCATCAGCGGAGCTGTCTGCAGTATCCGGCTGTAACGGCAATGGAATTTTCCAAAGATAACGCATAGTAAACGCCGGCATACTTGGGTGCCTTACCGGTAGCCGATGCGCCGCTGCCGGAAATGATGGTCTTTTTGGTGCAGGCACTGTCGGTATAGTATGTATAGGTCACAGACCCCGTAGAACCGGTCACCGTGGCCGAGCCGATGGCGATGGCCTTGCCGGTATAGGTTTTGCTTTTATTGACCAGCGCGATCTTGCTGGCAGGACGGACTGCATTGACCACCGTACCGGTGGCATATTTGATGGACTTGTCGGGCTGCACATTGTGGCAGAATCCATTGAAGCATAGGTCTTCATAAAAGAATTTGCCGGTATGGGCAAAAACCTGAATATTGCAATAACAAATTGAACGCTCTTATCGACCGGATACGCATCAGCAAATTTCAGGCGTTCAAATCCTTTTTCGGAAATGGCTACCGTCTGCTCGCCAAGTTTGCCAAGACGGAGAGCCTTGTTCAAACTGCGGAGAGGAACGCCATCCACCACGAAAGCAGCGGATGCTTCGTTATGGAATTGCTGATTATATCTCGTTTTTCTGGTAGTCTGCGTAAGTTTAACTTGAAAAGAGTTGGCGACATGCCACTGTCCTTTGCGTTAATCAACCTGCTTATCTATTCTTATCCCTTACATAAGCACCGGCCAAAAACAGTTGTTCCGCGGTTCCGATATCAAACCACTCATCATTTGGGGTAAGTTCCGGCAGCATCAATCTTTCGGATTGAATCAATCGTGTTGACACGGCTGCAGCATCTAATTCCGTAAAACTTGGCTGAATAAAGTCTTCAATCGAACCGGTAAGACTTTTGGGTATAAAATGCATCCCTATGGGGCATATCTCATTCTCGCCTGCGGTGCGATAATCATAGCTTAGTGTTCCGTCGTTTTGATTCCGCTCAAAGAATGCTGCATTTGCTCCCGGCTTTGCCTTTCCCTGTACAATACCAACTTTGTCACTCTCAAAACAGGCTTCAGCCTGCTTTTTTAAATTTATCACATCATCAATGAAATACAGGCAATCGCCCATAACCATAACGATGTTATTTCCCTTCGTAAAATCAGCACAGCTTACATATGCAGCGAGCACTCCTGCGCCTTCTTTTTGCACATACAAACTGATATCGATACCTTGTGTATCAATCTGGCGTAAAAAATCCCGATAGCTTTTTTCGTGCTCCTCAGATATAACGATTGCAAGCTCCCGGATTCCCATGCTCGCGAAAAAAGAAATGTGGTACATCAGAGCAGGTCTGTCATATACAGGTACAAGACCTTTGCTGATGCATTTTGTGATGGGAGCAAGACGCTTTCCGTTCCCCGCGTTCAGAATGACACCCTTCATTTTTCCTCCTCCTGTAAATAATCCTTATATTTTAATGTCGTTAAGCTATACAATACGGTAAACCCTATAGCGAGAAGTCCCATTACTGCTCCCATAACTTTGACGCCAAAAGACAACAGTAACGAAAGAAGCCCCGGAGCAACGACACTTACCATTGCTGTTATCGCCATCAACGGAGGATTGGCATAATAAGACTTGATTTGCTGTCGATAAAGCTCCCGATTCCACAAAACCATACCGTGATTCTTTATAAGCTTACATAAAATTCCCGTGATCAGAAGCATTGCCGACGCCCACAGGAACGACGCGTCCAACCACAAAAATATCAAAAAGGACACGCCCATTATGATCTGAGCGCCCATTAAAATGCTGCGATTGTTGATCTTCAGCATTAACTTTTCAATAAAACGGAAGCAGAAATAAATCAAACAGCGCACAAGGATATACACATCTGATATTGTCTGCTCCGAAAAGCCAAGGTCATCCGAAAATAAGGGGAAAATGATCTGCTTATAATAGACCGCTGTCCCATTATAAAGAACGAATATAAGCAGAAGTGCAATCATGGCGGGTTTAAAAATAAATTTATATGCCCTGACGCTCATATCTTTCTTTTGTGCCCTGTCCGGCTTGTTAAACCGACTTTCCTTTTTAATAAATACAAAGCGGCCTATCACGAAAAAGCAAACAGCCGTGACAGCCTCCAGCAAGTATATCGAAGCATAACTCACATGCTCTGCTAAAAAGCCTCCGGCAAAAACGCCTAAAATTCCGGATGTCAGTAACCCGTTTTCTGTATCCGTAGTTACTGTGCGTATACCTTCATCATTATCTTTCCACAGGGATGGCAGGCGAAACAGAACCGCATTCAGGATTCCCGCCGCAATACCGCCGATGATCTTGGCCATACACATGCCGGCTATGGAATTTGCACGCGCACACCAGATACATAAAAACGCCGAAATCGCGTAAAGCAAATAGGAAAAACCAACAATGTTTCTCGTGCTGAAATGATTTCGCAGAGGTCGGAATATCTCTATTCCCACCACGCTGCCGATACTTGACGCAATCACAGGCAGTGTGGAAAATACATCCGAAATGCCGTTTGCTGCACATATTTTGCGTGTGAGGGTGACGATTACTATTGAATCTATCGAGCCTAACCATCCGATGCTTAGGGCAAATTGATTGGCGTTAGCAAGCTCCGGATGTCCCGGATTCAGCAGCATGACCTTTTTTCGATTTGAAAAGGAGCGCACAGCCAGTAATGCCTCGCATACCAGAATCGCAGCGATAAATATATTTACCAATATGGAAAGTGATTGATATATTGTCATTTTTCAAATCCTGCGGCTTTCAGTTTTTCTTCGGCAGTCTCATAGCTTATTTCACCCATGTTTGCACTTTGCATGATCTGAACATATTTGTCGCGCAGTTTATATCTTCGCAGGAGCAGCAGGGATGTGGCATATCCGATGCACGGTACCAGGGTATAAAGTATCCAGATCCCCTTTTCCGCAGTTCCGGTTTGAGTCGGCGCTCCGCTGACAAAGCCAAACAGGGCCAGCAGTGTCATTGCAATGGTATTTTGAAAACCGGAGCCGATTTTAGAGCAGAAGGTCTGGAAGGACAGGGAGATGCCCTCCGATCTTTTCCTTGTGTAATACTGACCATACTCCACAATGTCCGTCGTAAATCCATACATCAGCGTATTCAGTGGGCCAAAGAAAATTCCGCGCAGCAGACCAAATATCAAAAGCAGCGGGATGTTGGAATATCCGACAAGACAGCACAGCGGGCTTGTCACAAGACATCCCGCAATGCATATACGAAGTACATTGAATTTGTCAATTTTGGCTGTTATTTTATCGATTAGCAGAGAAAACGGGATGATCGGCAGCATCAGGATCGCATAAAGTATGGTTGAAAATATATCATTTTTCAAACAATACCTTGCCACAAAGGGGGCCAGAAGCAGCACGGCGTTCGTGAGCTTCAGAATTAAAATAGAGATATTGTATAGAAAGAGATATTTATTTTTGTATGCTGCTGTGAGCACCTTGCGTATGGTGATCTGTTCTTCTTTTGCGTAGTTGCGCTCTGACAGCACAAGCGGGAACGGAATCATCAGCGCAAATCCAAAAGCAGCAAAAACAATCGCAGCCGTTCCCCAGCCGATTTTAGAATAAAGCTGAGGTGCCGCAACCGAAACTGCAATTACGGTTAAAGTACCCGCAAAGATTCTTCTTCCTGTCAGGATATTCCTTTCGTGGATTTTGGATGTCATGACTGTAGGGACGCCAAAAATCGGTACATCTCCGGTGTCATAAAATGTAGTATAGAGCAGATAGGCCACAAATGCCCAGACGATTTTCGAGGTTGTTGAAATTTCTCTTGGGATCGTAAAGATAAGTACCGTCAGGAGCGGCATAAATATTGCCGCGATCAGCATCCAGCCCCTGTACTTTCCGGTTCGAAACGGTCTCTTGTCGACCAGTATACCGAAAATCGGATCGTTGAGTCCGTCAAAAATTTGTGCCACGCCAACCAGAATGCCAATCATTGCAGCAGAAATTCCTATATCCGTCAGATATAAGTCAATATAGCTGTCAACAAAATTATTAAAAATCGGAAACCCCATACAAAACATGAAATATCCGATCCATTCTTTTCTTTTAATACTCTCCGTATGAGTCACGGTGCATTCTCCTTTTTGATATGTTGATCCAAAGCGATTGCAGCATATCCATATAAGTATGATTTACCACTTACTTCTTGCTTCACTGTCATTGTTCCGCCGATTGCCTCACTCGTCGATGTAATCGTATCCTGTCGCCGCATAGGCAGGAATCATCACGGCAGTAATCAAAGCAAGCTTATCAACCTCTTTAAGAAATTGTATCATATCATGATCGTTTTCTCAATATTCCGATAAAAATCTCATGCTTCTTATCAAAGAATAGAGCCGGCCCTGCTGCATAGCAGAGCCGGACCGTGGGTTATCTCTTGTCTTTCAGGCAATCCGCGTATGGAGCTTTCGATGTAACGAAGGCATCAAATGTAAACTGCGCACCGAGGCGGAAAACGATGATGAAACTGATGGGCTTCACTTATTAAAGGTCCTTACCCTCATTTTTTACCGTCTCCGTTTCCGCTTGACCTTCCGCTTCCGTTTTGTATAATGTAAGAGGAGGTATCACAGATCCCTGCCATGCCCCTTTGTCTCTGTAATATCCATGTATTCTCAAATGAGGGAGATTGAAAATGGTAAAAAATTTAGGTAAAACCGGCCGATATCAGATTTTCATCGGCATGAATGATAAGGAGACCCTGCAGCAGCGCTGCTCCAAGGAGGATTTTATCCGGATCGTCAGCACTGTATGTGCCGACTACCGCATCGCGTTCTCCATGTGCGAACAGATGGGCGGCTATATGATGTCAGACGGCACCTTTATTACGGAGAACAGTCTTGTCTTATCTATCTCCGGCTTTACGCGGGAGCAGATTTTCCTGCTTGCCGAGGAGCTTCGATCGCAGCTCAATCAGGAAGCCATCATGATCAGCTTTGAATCGCCGGAGTTGTTTTTGCTGACGGAACAGGATGCGGAATTGAATAAGACCCCTCGCCCATAGCAGCGCGTCCGATACCGTTTTCCCATCCACGGCGCAGATTTTCCATCTGCGTGTCAGAGAGACGATCTATCCGGACAGTATGCCGGATCTGTTTTGAGCCATCGGCCGTTTATCACTTTTTACGATAAAGTATGTAACCTTACCGCTTTGGCTTCGGTATTACATATAGACAGCAATTCGGCAGCAAAGTCCGAAACATCTTTTGCCGAATCAAGATAAGAAATGAGGAATGAAACTATGCCATCATCCATCTACAAGCACAGACCTGCCCCTGTGGCGGGGATGGATAACGCACACGCCGTTGAAGTTGCTCCCCTGCTGATGAAAGCGTATAACCAATCCGCCAAGATCAGCACGCCCCGACTGCTGACCGATTCGGAATTTGACGCCTTTACTGCCTATCTCAACGCCGATCCTCGGGAGGAAAATCCCCTCATCAAGGCAGAGCAGATCTATCATTCCGCGGAGTATGCCAAATTTGAGAAGCTCAAAATGGCAGAGGTCAGCTATGAGAGCACCAAGCTGTTTTACGGGCTCCGCGAGCTTTTCGGTGATGACGGAATTACTATGGATAATCCCGAATTCCGGAAATATGCCGAGGATAATCTGCAAAATCCGTTCTTCCGCCTATCCATCGAAATGGCGGGTCATACGCCCAATCTGCAGCCGGAAAGCCTGCGGGACAACTGCAGCAGCATCGCCCGGCAGATGAATGAGCTCATGATGAGCCGTACCCTTCAGGTGCCCACACAGGAACAGCGCGAAAACCTTGCCGCTGCGCTGGGCAGCACCAAGCAGGCAGAACAGGAGATTCAAAAGAACAAGCTGACCCAAATCACGCTGGCAAAGACCATGTTTCTTGCCCATCTGGGCACATTCCATGTGGTCGATAAGAACGGGCACAACGAGCCCTACACCGGCAGCTATGCGGAAACGCTGGCGCATGGCGGACGCACCACCTTCTTCTTCGGGGCGAACAAGCCCGGTACCGATACCATTGCACACAATCTGTTCCACGATCTGCGGGGTGACCGCGACAACGGAACAACCGTTTCCGGTCGTCTTGCCGCAACGCATAAGGCCGCCAGCGGTAAAGCCGCAGAGGGTGCCGGCGCCTATCAGGAAAAAAGCTCCAAGCTGGATATCCACGATAACTACGGCATGAATACCGCCGTGGGCGGTTTGGGCAACAAATTCGGCGAAAAGACCATGCTGAATGACGGGCGAAGCGGTCATCTCTTTATCAAGTCCATTGAAAGCACCGGGAAAAAGGGCGGTTGTCTTATGGTGGGCATGGAGGGCTCCGAAACCTTCAAAAAGGGCAAGACCGGACGGCTGCATCTGGGCGGCGGCAGTTCCAATACCTCGGCGTTCGTTTCCGGCAAGGGCGCTCCCGGCGCCAAGCTGGGGGGCCGTCTTGTGGATTTGTCCATCTGGGATCATGAAGCGCTGGGCGCGATCCTGAAGAAGTTCAACGATGCCTACGGCCAGCTGCAGGATGACGCCTATGCGAATAAGCCGGGCGCAAAGGAAAAGCTGGATGCCGTCAACGCAAAGCTCAGCGGCAAAATGATGAACGGTCAGGAAATAGACAAGGATGGCGTTGTGCAGTATAAGCTGGCAAAATTTCTGCAGGACGATCTGGGCATCCGGGAAATCAACATCAAGGGACACGATGTAACGCTCCGTAGCCTGTTGGAATACCGTGATCATTTCGGCGCCCGCAATTTCCAGGCAATGAATCAGACAGCGGCGAAGCGGGACAATGCCCTGCTGGAAAGCGGCGTGAGCAACGAACTGGATTATACCCCCAGCCCGGACTTTGAAACGCTGTCCGGTGAACTGGATCAGGCCAAGCGCTTTGTGCTCGGGAAAGAGAAGAATTCTCCGGAAATGCAGTTGGTGAAGCAGGCCATGGATCAGACGATGCTGCTGGTGAATGACCCGGAGGTCAACGGCTATGCCATGCGCCTGCAGTTGAAGCAGTTGAAAAAGATGACGGAAGTGTATCTGGGCAGCCGCAAAAAAGACAATGACCGGCGAAAAGTCGTCAGCAAAATTGATGCGCTGGCACAGCGCGAGCTGCAGCGCATCGACAGGATCATCGGGCCCGCCGATGCCCCCAACGCAGTGCCGCCGGCGCCGCACGAACAGCACATTGCCAAAACGCACACCGCTCCGTCGCTGGGCAGCTTAAAGTAAGCTGATGGAGTAAAAAAATCCGTTTTCTCGTATCATCGCCTGTTGAAACCGCGTTGGCGTTTTTATTGCGATCATACGCGTGTTTTTCGCTATCTTTTTCGTTGATAATCTAAAATGAATAAAAATCGCGAAGCCACCCAACAGGAATTCAATTCTGCAAACCGTGTCTTTCTTATTTTCAATTTGCGCCACTTATTGGCCCTTATCTGGCTCAGGCGGATATAAGCAGCGCCGGCAGAACGATAGACTGACAATTGCATAAAAAACAGCAGGGGATAAAAAAGTCCCCTGCTGTTTTCTCAACTTGTGCTATTATTCGCTTACCAGCCGGCACGGTACTGCATGACATCATCGGGAATGCGGCCGGCCATATAATCCTCGATGGACTCACCGATTATGGCAAAGCCCTTGCGAATCTGCTCCGGTGTAATGACCAAAGGCGGCTGGATACGCAGAATATGATTTGCCAGAGAAATAACGATCAAGCCCTTTTCGTAGCTGCGATACAGAATCTTAAAGGTACCGTCCGGATCCTCTTCCTTGGTGCCATCAGGCAATGTGCGGCAGATGCCGATACCCATGGACATACCGACATTGCGGACAAAATGAACGATTTCCGGATATTTCTCCTGCAGCTTGGCGGCCTCTTCCTCCAGCACGGAGATATTCTCCTTCAGCATATTCTGGAATTCGTCTGTCTTATAGTAGTCAAAGGCTGCAATACCTGCGGCGCAGGCAAGTGCATTGCCGCCCAGTGTGAACAGATGCGCAGGCGCGGGCAGGCTGTCGATCAGTTCACTGCGTGCCATAAATGCTCCCAGTGTCAGGCTGCCGCCAATGGACTTTCCCATAATGATACCGTCGGGAATAATGTCATAATTTTCGATGCCAAAGAACTTACCCGTGCGCCAGAAGCCCTGCTGCACTTCTTCGCTGATAAAGAGGATCCCCTTCTCCTTGCACAGCGCATAGAGCTTTTTCATAAAGATGGGGTGTGCAGGCAGGACTCCGCCGTCGCCTTGAATCGGCTCAATGACAACGGCTGCCACCTCGCTGACAGGAAGCCATGTGGAAAATGCCCGTTCCATATCGCGCAGGCACTCCCTCTCCACCGTTTCATCGTCCTGGTCGATGCCAAAGTACGGGAACGGATAGATCTCCGGAAGGAACGGTCCCATTTTCTCGTGCATATTGATCGAGCAGGTGGTCATGGAGGAAGAACCGTAGGTCGAACCATGGTAGCCATTCACGAATACAATAATCTTATGCCTGCCGGTATATGCTCTGGCAAACTTCACAGCAGCATCATTGGCATCGCTGCCGCAGTTGCCGAAGGCAACCTTAACATCCAGGCCACCGGGATAAGCAGACACCAATCGCTCCGCGTAGGCCGTGGTCTTTTCATTATATGTATATGCCACAGAGTATTGCGTAAATCGGTCCATCTGTTCCTTGATGGCCTTCTGAATGATAGGATGTCTGCTGCCCAGATTCAGTGATGCAGCGCTGGACAGGAAGTCAATAAAAGTATTGCCGTCTGCATCGGTGATCGTTGCACCGTCGCAGGACTCTATAACCAACGGATAATACGACAAGTGGCTGCACGCAGCGCACACCTTCTTATCACGCTCAACAATAGCTTTGCATTTTTCTGTATTCATTGCCTCTCCTTTCCTGCGGGTGAGCTAAAAAATCTGTGTACGCCCTCCCGCTTTCGTACGGCCTTTTGCACTCTTTACAGCTATTATCTAACACATTTCGCAACATAGTGGTTATCGCGCTTTATGCACAAAATGCGTCGCCAAAATGCGGTATCTAACCGGAAATCTGATGCTCATCTTCTGCTTTCCGTGCATCGTCCCGTCATGGTGCATACCATATTTTTATATTTTACTGGCTATTTCCCAAATTATCAAGTACTTTTCTCTTTTCCCGCCCGTTTTGGGATAATGTGCAGGTCTCAAATCTCTGCACGCATAAATTTAGACACAGCAGATTCATTACCTGCTGTGTCTGGATCGTTTATTCATTTGGTATCCCGCACGCATCCGGTGCGTAGGCGGGCGTGAGTTGTTCCGCCCGTGCTGTGTCCGTTTCGCTCAGCTTCGGTGTGGACTTCGGCGCGGTTTTTGCCTGCATCTCATTTGCCTATGACAACAGTGCGTATAAAACAGGTTTTTCCTGTTCCAGCCGCTTTTCATATCGTTCTTCTATCGTCAACTCCGCAAATGCCTGCTCCAACTTGATCCACTGCTTCGGCAGTCCTGCATATGCGCGCCCATTCCTGCAGCTTTGATTGGTGCTTCAATTCTCTACTTGTCACCCAATACACCTCCTGATAATGACAGTGGCGGAACATTGCAAAATGTTCCGCCACTATTGTCTCATGGGTGTCTATGCGTACACTGATTTGACGGTTACACAAAATTTGGAATTGAGCCTTTATTTAGATATTTAGAACCCGCCGGATATAAAATCCAGCGGGTTCTTATGTCTTAATGCTTTCTCTGCTTCTTTCTCTCGAAGAACATCACGACAACCGCAGTTGCACTTATCATCGTCAGAGCTGTCCACAGCAACAGATGGGATTCATCACCTGTTTTGGGCGGTTGAGGGTCATCGGGAGAAACCGGTAATTCTTCGATTTTGAACTGCCAGTCCAGATAACCGATGGCATCCTGAAACTTATCACCCATGTCAGGCGATACATCCAGCGTCACATCCAGTGTGATCTTTCCACCGGAATAGATCGTTCCCAGACAAACCCAATCGGTCAACTGCGCTGTTTCATCCGCCGGTGCGTCAAAGAGGTTGGATGTTCCGTTCTGTTTTACGGTCAGTGTCATCTGCGACAGGAAATCATCCGTATCAAGCTGAGCGCCGAAAGAGCGCATATACAGTTTGATCTTTACCTTATTCTTCGCATCGTTATTGACGAAAATCTGCTGCGTCAGCGAATCGCCGGGCATAACACCTTTGAAGTTGTCAGCAAAGAGGTCTGTCAGAGAGTATTCACTGCCAGGCGCAAAGATGAACTTCTCGGCTCCGCCTACATAACTGACATTTCCGTCAGCGGCAAAGGCGGGGACACAGAGGCTGAGCGTCATGACCATAATAAAAAGTACTGAGAGAATCTTTTTAGATATTTTCATGTTACCGCCTCCTTAATTAGAACTGAGAGAAGCAGGAGACACGCCCCATGCATCCTGTGCCGCACTTGCAGGCTGTGACTGGATCGCTTCCGCCAGGATCGTGACCTGAATACCTTCAAGGTTAATGGATTCTGTCAGCAACTCACCGGTTCCTTCATTGGGTGCTACCGGAATTGTGTAGTAGTAATAGTCACCGGATTTGACCCATCCATCTCCGCACAGGTAGCCGCTCACATCGGCTGCTCCGTTAATGTTGCCTTCATCATCCACAGTGTTCGCGATGACCGCCGCACGAATATACGCTGCCGTCTTTCCAGTGTTTTTGACTTTAACACTGCTCTTTACTCCGCCGTCAACTTTTTCATCGATCTGGCATGTAATCTCAGAGGGAGAAAAGTCATTCTTCACCTGATTTGAGGAATGGTTGATGTATGCAATCGTTGTACCGACAGCAGCAACAAGAAGTACTGCCAGTACAAGAGCAATTACCAGACTATTTCTTTTATTCGGCTTTTTCTTTCTTGGAGATTTGCCTTGATACATTTGCTATTCCTCCTTTCAGTTACTCTTTACGCCATCTGCGGTGTTCACCGCATAGGCCGAGCCGCTGAAGTAATACAGGTTTTTAAGCTCGTTTTCAAAGGTTACGCTGTCCTGATCAAAGAGATCAAAGGTCTGCGACGCTTGGTTCGGCGTGTATCTCCAGCTCCAGTCGCCCACTTCGCTCACCGTATATTCTCCGATCGGCAGATCGAGGACCGTGATCGAACCGCTGCCCTGAACCGTGACGTACATATCGACTACCGGGTTGGAATCGCCGTCCAGTTTCGTGCTCGTAATGCGGAAGATGAAGCTGTCGTTTTCGTTATGCAGACTGTCCGCGATCTTTGTGATCGTGAGAGGCTTTGTATTGATCTCATTGACAACGGTGACCGTGATGCCGGGTTCTGCCGGAACGGTAAAGCTTCCGTCCTCGGCGAAATCGGTGATTTCAACCGGCGTGGTCGTGGTGTCGCTCGTATACGAAGCGCTTGTGATTTTGTATCCCGACGTTTTTTCCTTGATTGTGATCGCTGCGTTTTCGCCGCAGTAGATCTGTTTTACGGTTCCTGCGCCGGAATAAGAATCGCTCTGCTCGTCTTTCGTCGTCGCGGCTACCGACAGGGTATCCGTCGTGGACTCGACGGTTGCTTTGATGTAATGGTCATCGACTTTGTATTCCTCATAGCCGACGATCTTTTCGTAAGTAACGTCAAAATCGAAGGTTCCCGGACGGCCGTTAACGACTTTGTTGAGCGTAAGAACAGTCGGTTCATCGGTACGGGGGATATCCAGTTCCGTCGCCATATCGCCCTCGCTGGTGAAGATACCGGAATTGGCGACATCGTTCGTGAGAACGGCAATGCCGCCCTTGTTCTGTTCGGAAGGAACGATCGGGAACTCGATCACGATTCTCATGCAAGGATCCAGTTCCTCTTTGGTCTGGCTTACATAGTATTTTGCATAATCAAAGCCGGTGACGGAAACTTTGTTTACCACAGGATCCACCTTGATGATGGCATCCTCGAACGGAGTTCTGTCTCCGAAGATCGGCGTGCCGTCTTCTTCCCAGCCGATGACTTTTTCGGTGTAGACCTTGATCATGTCGCCCGTATATACGCCGTCAGGTCCCAGATTCTCGTCGAGATTCAGAGAATCGTCAAGCAGGAAGTCGGCCGAAAGAACGTCAACGTAGGATGCGTCTTTATCCAGAACGGCGGAAGTTTCCTGAATGTAGTTGGTAATTGTCTCAAAAATCGCCTGAATGCCTTCTTTGGAGCTTGCAGCCAAATGGAAGCCGTCAGCTACTTTGTTGCCGGCTGCATCGTAGTTGGACGAGGATTTATCCGCCCAGTTGTTGGTGGTGATCTTATCCTGGTCACAGTCGATCATGAAGACCGTGGCGCCTGCGTCCTTCAAAGCGTTAATTTTATTTGTCGGATTTCCGGAGGTCAGTTCTTCATCGCCGAAGTGGATGACAAAGAGGTTTCTCTTGGATCCGTCCAAATCGTATGCGCTCTGAATACCGAGCGCTGCGTCAAAGGCTCCGCCTGCTATTGTCTGGTTGCCTTTTGCCGGAGTAAGCATGAACGAATCCATGACCGTGCCGTATTCATCGAGAATGTCGTGCAGTGCGCCCGTATAATCGTAATCAGTCGGGCTCGTAAGAGTTACGCACTCCTCGCCGTTATAGAGCCACGTCTTGTCGGCGTAGGCAAGAGAAGAGAAGCGGTACGGGATATTGTTCTTTACCGCGTGGGTCGACAGCTGGTCGACCAGATCCCAGAGCGATTCGATCAAAACGCCGCCAACCGTCTGCTGGAAGGTATGAGCGTTCATCTTGTTGAACTCAAGGGAGGTCCATTCCTCGGTCGGTGTGGTTGCCGTCATGGAGCTGTAAATCTTCCACGGTTTTGCATCACCCGGGATGTATTGCAGGATGTAAGAACCGCCCGGCGATTGATAGAAGCCGCGCACGGTAGCGTTTCTCTTGACCTGTCCGCCCGTTTCTCTATCAAGATCGATCAGATCCTGCTGTGTATACGTCGGACCGATTCTATCGCTCATCGAGCCCGATTCATCGGATACGATGATGATATCCGCCGGCGTATAGGACTTGATCTTGACGCCTTTGCCCTTCACGTAACCGGTAAGGGTGAGGGTGTAATCATCCATGCCTTCACGGGTAAGGCGCTTGGACGTCACAACGCTTACATCATCCTCTTTATTGGTTTCATAATAGACCTTGATCACGTTTTCATCCGAGTTGGCCGTGACCTTCAGCGGGAAGTTGAGTTCGGATTCCACGTTGTATTTGCCGCCCATCGACCAGTTCTTATACTCGGTGACGATGCTGCCGACAATGCTTTCCTGTTTATAGGTCTTTGTAGTATCCTGAACTCCGTCGAAATAGTACTCCACCGTATAGGAAGCTTTTTCAAACGGATAGCCCAGAGACAGCGCCGTATAAACCGAGGAATCCGTCAGGCCGCCGTCCAGTGCCGGCGACTCCGTTCCCTTCGATACGGAATTTTTGTAACGGATGCCTTCGGTGCCGGCTTTGGTGCCTTTGGAATAGCCGGTATCCTTATCCGCGTAGTCCTCGTGCCATGCGCCGGCCGTTTTGCTCTTGTCCGCCGCAAGGGTCTTGCCGTTCATATCCGGAACGGTCACGGTGGCCGTCGAAAGTGCAAGCAGATCGTCGCCTGCGAAATCGGCGAAGTTTCCGTAGATCGTCGCTTTTTCACTTTCTGCAACGACAAGGGTTCCGCTCTGCGCATAGATACCGCCGCCGACGCCTTCCGTTACGTACTTGTTGCTCGCGCTCTTGGAAGAAGGAAGACCTACCGCGCTGTTTTCCGTGATGACGGTATCCTCAACGGAGACCGTGCCGGCGCCGATATAGATCGCGCCGCCGCGGGCGGCTTCGTTTGAAGTCATGGTTCCGCCGGTCACGTCAACGGTCGCCGCTTTGGCCGCATTGGCCAGGGCGCCGCCGTCCGTGGACGCTTTATTCCCGTCGAAGGTGCAATCGTTCAGTTTGAGTGCCGCAAAGTTATAAATCGCACCGCCGGATTCGGCCGTATTTCCCTTAAATTCCGTACCGTCAATACTCAGCGTCGTCGTCGCCGGAGCAAACACCGCGCCGCCGAAGCCGTCCGCGCTGTTGCCCTCGATGACGCCGCCGTTGACGTTCACTGCCGTCACGGTGTCCGGGTCGATATAAAGCGCGCCGCCGTTGCTCTTTGCCTTATTATCTTTGATCACCGTATCGCCGAGATCAAGATTAAGCGTTTGAGCGGTTTTTGCGTTTTTGCCCGTAACGGCTATGGCACCGCCGCCCTCAACGCTGCTGTTGCCTTCAATGACACAGCCGTTCTTAAAGGTCACGGTCTGCTCAACATCCCAGGGATCCAGACGCATGGCCGCGCCGATGATGTGGCCGGTAAGTCCGTCGTTGGTAAGCGCGTTTTTGTTGTTCTTAATGGTGATATGGTCCAGAACGGCGGAGGTGTTTCTCAAGGTCACCGCGCCGCCGGAAAGGTTGAAGAGGTTATCTTCAAAAGTGCTGTCCGAGAAGAGCTCCACGGTAGCATTCTTGGAAAGGATTCCCACAAGGCTTCCCGTGTTGGCGGTCGTCATGCTCTTGATGGTGGGGGCCAGGGAGACCTTGTTGTTGTGCATGTTGAGTCCGGTCATGGATACCGTGGTATAGGAATCCGCCGGAACACTGATAATGGCGCAATCCGTTACACTCGAAGACTGGACGTAGAATTCCGTGCCGAAAACTTCCAGATCGTTGATCGTCAGGGAGTTGGATGCCGTCGCCGTACCGCCGCTGACGCGAACGATACCGCCGCCGGCATAAGTGCCGCCCGGCTGCTTATAGCTGTCCATGATCCGGACGTGCTCCAGGGTAAGACTTCCCGCACCGGCGTAATTGATGATAGCCGATGTGTCACTCGTTGCCGGGTGATAAATGTTCTGAATATCCACGTACGAGAAGGTGACGGTTCCGCCTGCATCGTCCGCCAGCAGATTGCGGGCTGTGTTGCCGATGCCGGGGGTCGTTCCTCTTCCGAGGACCTCGTCTTCATCGCCGGTCCATTCGGCGCCGCCGTCGAAGATCATGCGGCTGCTCTCTTCACCTTCCAGAGTCAGAGTTGCGGTCTTACTATTAACATGGAACAACTGATTCCTTTTCAGAATGAAGTTATGATCCTCGGTGCCGATGGTGCGGAAGGTAATATCCGCAGAACCGCCCACGTCCACTTCGGTGCCGCTGCTGCTGTCGGAAGACCCCGAATTAGGCTCGATATCGCCGTCGGAATTGATGGTGACACTGGCAGTACCAAGCGCGTTGATCGTCTTGAACTGGATACCGCCGACGTTCATCGTAACGGTAATATCGCTCTTGGCCCCGCTATAAGTCTGGTTGCCGACCGTTGCCTTGCCGCCGCAGTTGACATTAAGGACAGGAGAACCGGCGGTAGACGAAATATCGGCGATATTGAAGGTTCCGTCGGCGGTAAACTTGACCTCCGCGCTGCCGGAAAGGGTGGTGGCGCTGGTCTTCGAAATATTGCCCGTCGCGTTCATCGTGACGTGGGAATTGTCCGCGATGTTCCAACCGCCGGTAAGGGTCATGTCCACGGCGTTGACCGTGACCGTGGGGCTGCCGTAAAGGGTATGGCCGCCTGCTGCGAAATTCCCGTCGGTGTCGATGGTGACCACCGGAGCGGCTTCCTTATCAGAGCTTACAGACGTTTTGAGCGGGCCTATGGCCACGTCGCCGGAAGCGTCGATATCAATCTTCGGAGAATTGTTAAGCGTGATACCGTTGCCGTTCTGAGCCGTGAAGGTCCCGCCCGCCTCGAATTTCATGGTCGGCGTTCCGTAAATGGTCCATGAATTGGGGAAAGTCATGTCGCCGCCGCTGATATAGGTGATGTTCGAGGTGTTGTCCGGATTCTTGTCACTGCCGCTGGTATTGCTGACGGTAATAGCGCCGTTTTGAGTCAGCGTTCCCGCGGCATCCGCGGTAAAGGTCGTGTTTCCAGTGAAAGTAGTGGCCGCCGCGACCGTAATGTTGCCCGCGGTGGATTTGAGGGACACGTTGGCGTTTTTCAAGGTGCCGGGCTTATACGAAACGTCGCCGACGGCCGTCACGTCCACCGTTGCACCGGTAACAGCAACGGTACCCGAAAGCGTAGCTTTAGAGCTTTCGCCCGTGCCTTTGACTGTAAGGCTGCTGCCCTCGTTCGCGGTGATCGCACCGGCATCCGAAAATGTGCCGTAGCATTCCGCGGTGACTTTTGTCGTGCCATTTAAAGTGGCAGTGCCCGAAAACTTGATGTCGCCCGCGGTGGATTTGAGGGACACGTTGGCATCCTTCAAAGTGACGGGGTTGAAACTGATTTTCCCGGTCGTTTCCACGTCCAGAGCCGCACCGGTGATATCCGTGCCATTGCTGAAAGTAATATCGGTGCCGTCACCCGTTCCGCGAACGGTCAGACTGCTTCCGGCGCCGTAGACCATATTGGCTTTGGTGGCGCTGAATGTAAAGTCATGGTCGGTGTTGATGGTCAGCGTCGCGCCCGGATTCAGCGTAAAGGCCGCGACACTCGTAATGTTGCTGGGAAGATTCCAGACCACGTCGCCGTCGATGATCGCCGCGGTGATCTGAGCTCCCGATACTGTATAATCCTTCAGTTCGCTGTAAGTACCGGTAGTGTACGTCGTCGCGTCGGTAACTTTGATCTCCAGCACTTCGCCGTCCGCGAAGGTGACGGTAAGGGTCTCATCGGTATGGAACGGAAGGAGGGAGATAAGTTTCCAGTCGCTGCCATCTTCAAGCTGCTCGACGGCGATCAGCGTCTCGTCGCTGAAAACAACCGAAACGGCATCGGCGGCGTTCTTCTCGATGGCGAGCGCGGAAAACAGCTCGGACAGCAGGATCTCGCTGTAGCCGTCAATGCTGTACCGGTATCCTTCATATTCAAAGTCCACCGTAAAGAGGATGAACAGAGAAAATCCGTCCGTATCGAAGCTCACATCGCCGTCGCTGTTGATCTGGGCATCCAGTTCGGAAGTCTCGTTCGTTTTGCTGTCAACGTGCAGTGCGCCGACGCCTTCGTTTTCAGCGGGCTCAATGCCCGCTTTTTCTACGGTTACGCTGACGGTCTCATCCGGCTGCCACTCTTCGCCGTTGACAAGGATCTTGATGTCATAGGTGACATAATCCGTCATGGCTGCTGCTTTTTCCTCACCGAAATACTTGATGAGTTCAGCATCATTCAGTTTGACAGTCTTGATAACTGCTTTCGCGTTTTTCGGAAGATTGCCGTTGATCACGGCGATAGCGCCGTCCAAAGCCGGAGCGGATTTTATCGTGGTAACGCTCATTTTAAGCTCTTCGGCCTCTTCAGGTTCTTTGACCTCTTCGGCTTCTTCGGCAGTCTTTTCTTCCTTTGTTTCTTCAACAGCCGCATCGTCGGCAGAGGAGGTCTTTTCGACGGGGCTTTCTATTTTCGTGATCTTCTTCGTTGCTTCACCGGATTCCAGCGCGAGTGTGAAATTCGCCGGGAAAAGGGATAAAAGCATGCAAAAACTCATAAGAAGAGCGAAAAACCTCTTTTTCATAGTTTGCGTCTCCTTTCCGGGTTACTTTACAGGCCAGCCGTTCGCCTCAAGCGCGGTGCTGCCGTTATTGGCAGTCTGCACTGCCTGAGCGCCAACCGTCACATTTGCAGTACAACCCGCATACAGATTATCCATTGCGGTATTAAATGTGGCTGTTGTAAACAGAGGTATTGTGGTTTCTCCGGCTTTCAGCTCCTGATTGTAGTAGAAGAAGCCGTCCTTTTCGGTCCAATCCTCCGTATTGAGGTCAATTTCCAGAAGAGAAAGATCCGGGGTTCCGTTTTTCCCTTCCGCAAGGAGGATCTCTTTTTCAACACTGATCCGCACCCAACAAGGATTGTCACCTGTGTTCTTCACAGTAACAACCTTGTCAACCTCCGCGCCGGGAAGCACATCCGAAACATTCTTAAACGGATTTCCTTCCCCATCTGTCTCGATCAGGTCTATTTTGATGTTGCCTGTGGTAATCACATTTCTGGCAATCCCGCTGGCAGTAAAGTAGGCCAGTGTTCCGCCGATACAAAGTGACAAGCATACGGCAAGCAAAGAGAGTATCAGGAGTCTCTTTTTCATTGTCTTTCCCTTCCTTTATCAGAATAACATTTATGCCCGATGTTGTTGCAGAGCATATAAGAACACCTTCTGCACAAAGATGCTCCTATATGCCCTGCCCCCGAAGGGGCAGAGCACTTGGAGTACTATTGACAGTTCACGAATCTAAATACGCAACAAGATACTATATATTTTAGTTTGCTGCGGGCTTCAGGCCGGGGAATGCATCCTTATAGGCCTTCAGCATATCAGCGCTCTTGACAGTCTTGGTGTCAAAGCCGTTGGTGTCAAAACCGTCAGCCTGAACTGCATATGCCTTGAAGTTCATATGGAACACTTCGCTATCGGTATTGAAGTTGTTTTGCATATGACCGACAGTCTTACCGGCTGCGATCATCTCCTGCGTTACAGAAGCAGGCATCTGGAAGCTATCCATAAACTTAATGTCTTTACCTGCAACATCGGTGCCCTTTGCACCAATGTAGCCAAAGCGGAAGGTCAGATATGTACCATTTGCATCGGGAGTGCCTTTGCTATCCGCGTTAAAGGGAGTTTCGATCAGTTCCCAATCCGCATGATTGATGCCGGTGATCCACTTGTCAATCATTTTCTGGAAAACGGCCTTATTGCCAGCCATATAGGTGACAAATTTCGTGGTGGAGAATACACCACTGTCATTCGCGAAAGCGGGGAGAAGCTTTCCGTCGTTGTCGAAAATGGTGAAGTTAATATCCTTGTCTGCGCTCGCATCAGCAGCCATTACCCAGAACAGGGAAGCAAACTTGTTGATGGAGAGATCCAGATACAGATAGGATTCTTCGCTCTTTTCCTCCACATGGATGGTGGGATCCTTCGGGAACACCTTGCCGGGAACGATGTTGGACTTGGTGTAGTCGTTAGTGATAACACGATCGTTCTGAGCAACATAATTGCCATCGTCGCCGATTTCGACATCAGCTTCGTCCAGCTTGATGTCTACCTTACCCATGGTGAACGTATTCTGGACATTAT
Organism: Candidatus Cacconaster stercorequi; assembly: GCA_018064925.1. Classification (GTDB taxonomy): domain Bacteria; phylum Bacillota; class Clostridia; order Oscillospirales; family Oscillospiraceae; genus Vescimonas; species Vescimonas stercorequi. The sequence continues at coordinate 129,422 of JAGHUH010000021.1, forward strand.
CCGTTACATCCGTGAAGTAAGCCATGGTGCCGCCGATCACGGCAACAGCCAAGAGTGCCACGCACAGGCACAGAGATACGATTTTCTTCTTCATGCTTTCTTTCCTTTCGTTGTTAATTATTTGTTCCGGATTCAGTAACTCCGGATTTCAAATGTCATAAGAACGGTTCTTTCGCCATTAGAGCCTTTTCTCAGTCAGACATTCAAAATAGATTTCGGAATCAGTTGCCGCTTCCGGCAAATCCTGCCCACGCAGCATTGTAATCAGCAAAGCCGCCTGCCTGGATCATGTAGCTGTAGAATGTTACATCGCCGCCGAACTGTTTAGCTCCGTCAGTGATTTCCACATTATCTACCGTGATCTTGTTGTCTTTGAGGATCGTAATCGGCCCCAGCTTAGAACCAGCTTCCGCGATTCCCTTGTTTGCTTTCATGGCATACACTTTGCCGTTATTCGGCCCGGTCTTGCCGGTAAGCTCCGTCCATTTATCACTATCAACAGTGAAATGAAGGTTCGTTCCGGTTTTGTCCACAACCTCAACAAATACATAGGCATCCAGCTTCAGCTCTTCTTCCGTCTTCACGAACGGATCCTTTGGCAGATCTACACCCGGCAAAACGGTATATGTATTCTCCTCAACCTCTTTATCACCGAGCGTGTAAACACCGTCTTTGTCCGTATCCGTTGCTTCATGTTCCTTCACGACAAATTTGTCCGGATCATCAAGCAGCTCTCCGACCGTGAAGGTATTGGTCACAGGCCCTGTCGTATGTGTCAGATAGGCGATTGTTCCGACGACCGCCACAGCCATGATCAGCACCCCACAGAGTGCAGCAAGGAGTTTTTTTCTGCTTTTCATCGTTTTTCCTCCTTTCTTCGTTGATAGTTGGTATATGATAAGCCTTTCGGCATTATCAACTTTGTTGGGTTTTCGATTTCTTATCCTTATCGTCCTCCCCGAAAAGATCGGGTAAAAACGCAAGAAGGCCCAGAATGGCACATGCCGCGATCACGATATAGGTCCCGGGAGGATTCTGAATGTAGTTTGCTGCATATCCCAAATAGGGGATCGTAAACACCGGCATACCAATCACATTCTTGTAGTGGACAAGTCCGCCGTCGACCGAATCATTATTGTCGCCCTTTGTGCGATAACGCACGACATCCGGTTCTTCCTCATCTGGAACGATCTCCACGATTCTGTGTGTCGCAACGGTCTTTTCATCCAGCATAAAAGTGATGGGATCTCCGACAGCCAAAGACCGGTAATCCACCTTTTTTACATAGACGATGGACCCAGTCTTATAGGTAGGTTCCATACTGCCCGAGAGCACTGTGAACGGCTGCAATCCAAAGAGACGGACACCGACAAGTGCTATCGCTGTCAGCACAACGATTGTTATCAGAACCCATATGATCGCATTCCAAACAGCTTTCAGTGGATTTGTTCTGCTTTTTTTATGTTTTCCGGCGGTCATCCGCTCGCCCCCTTATCGGCAGCATAATATGCGTTTATTCTCTGCTTCTCCCTCTGCCATTTTTTCAGAGAATGATTTCGCTGCATTGCTTACAGCCATCCAAACACCGCACTCCGTGTTCCGGTCATCATCTGCTCTCCCGGTGATTACTTTCTCCGCAAAGCACAGCGTCATCTCAAAGATAAGGAATGTCTCACGCAAGAGGACTTCCTTTGCTGGAAACCAGCGATATATTGCAGCTTCAGAAAACCCTGCCTAGCCAGCGGCATCTTTAGTTCATGTGTTCTCTATGCCTGCAAACGCAACCGTGCAAATAGCGCCGTCAATAAACAGATCGGCAAAAGCGCTCTTATATGGCACGGCATTTCTCCCCAAAGATTAGAAGTACTTACTACCTTTGTGCCCAATAAATATGCAGGAGGCATGATAATAAAAAAGAACCCCTGCGCGCTGACACATAATACTCATTATGTTGTAATCTGATATTGAAGCCCACTCAATATCCGATACATGGTCATAATTGTACTATACAAATCCGCGAAAATCAAGATGTTTGAAAAAAAAGATGTTGCGGTTTCGTAAGAGTACAATACATACTGCTCCGCCTTTTTGTCCGCAAAGCGCCCTGCATTCGAATACCGCGCAGCAAAGCAGCGAATGTGGACAATTTTGATGCCGTAAAAATGTAGATTTAGGAAATTTTTTCCTGTATACTGTAAGCAGCATTGGATTTTACATTTGGAGGGATAGTCACGGGTTTGGAGCGAGTCTATATCGTCGCAATCCCTTTGATACCAACGGTTTGCATCGTTTTTTATTGACGCTTTTTAGGCTTTTCCATTCCGCGATTTTGCAGTTTTCGGAAGCTATATATTATATCACAATTCCTAGTAATATCAACGGTTTTACGCCACGCTCTTTGTCAATTCCAAACTTTTTTACCGAAAAAGCGTCATACACTATGTGACAAACCGTGAGAAAACGGTGCAGCGTCTTATCTCCGGTGTCAACTGTGTAGCAAAATCTGCCTACGAAGAATTCACAGCAACTAAAAATCAATTTCATAAAACCGGTGGACGAGCCTACTATCATATCGTGCAATCATTTTCTCCCGATGATCCGCTGGATTTTGATACTGCCCATGAATTAGGCATCAAGCTGGCAGAACACTTCCCCGGCTATCAGTGTCTTGTAGCAACACACATGAACACAGCACACATTCATAATCACATCATTATGAATTCCGTCAGTTTCGAAGACGGTCGGAAATTCCATCAGTCAGCGCAGGAGATGCGTCAGGTAAAAGAATTCGTCAATGATCTGTGCCGTCAGTACGGTCTGTCTGTAACGGAGAGCAAAGCAGATCCCAAACGCATTCCTAACTGGAAACATGATCTGCGTGATGCTATTCGTGAAGCTATGTCATGTACCTCCACAAAACTGGAATTCATTTT
>JAGHUH010000028.1 GCA_018064925.1 Candidatus Cacconaster stercorequi
TGCAATTCCATGGCATTTAAGATATCGGTGGTCATGCTGGGGACGGCGGAGCCAGCATTCATAGACGCAAGGTCTTTGCTGGATACAAAGTGGTATATAAATTTTGCCACGTTTGGTACGCGCATTTCTGTATAGAACATTGTGTCCACCGACCAGAACGGCTCATTGATATATAGGACGTTATTCAGCGTGCCCTTTCGGGGAATGAGAACGGACTCTTTGTCATATAAAGGGCGTTCAACTCGACGCATTAGGCCACCTGATCCGTACACGGGGATACAACCGTCAGCTAATTTTTTGTGATCTTTACCGTACCTAACGGTTATGAGATCAGATAGATGCCCTTGTTCCCATAATGGATCAGCATTATCAATGAACATCGAAGCGTAAATAGCCTGTGCTTGCTGCTGTAAATTATCGTTTATTGCTGTATTTGTTTCAATTTTTAAGTCTATACAATGTAAGATATCTACAATTTTGTTGCGCTCATCTTCCGGGGGAAGTATCACCGGCATTTCTCTCAAAGCTCCAAGGGAAATGTACGATTGCGTGGAACCGCGAAGATTTGCGTGAATATACTCCTTTGCCCGAGGTGACTTTAGATAGTAGTACATCCATAGGGCTTTTTGCTTGTCTCCACCGAACTTGAAAATCCCCATGTTTTTACAAGCATATTCTACCGATGGATTTGTTTCGAGGTATGTGTTTCCAATGGTGCCTATCATACTATATAGGATATCCCATTGTTCAACGCTGCTTCTTTCGATTATTTTTTTGTAATCAGCTTCACTTATCCAATTGGCACTTTCAAAATCAATATAATATCCTTTTAAGTGTTTGGATGTAATAAGCTTTCGTCCTTCGCACTGTGCTTTGGGAGAATCATGTGTGCCGTCCGTAACCATCGTACAAAAAGACCTCGCAGGTATTTGGATCCAGTCAGTCATTTGAATCATCCTATCCTATGTATTTTCTGTGTGCCAGCTTTACGTTCTGCTGTTTGACCATGGCATAATGCATGGTCGTGTCTATTTTTTGGTGCCCCAAGAGCTGCTGGACTTGCTCGATGGGCATGCCTTTATCTATGGCTGTCGTCGCCATTGTCCGCCTGAATTTATGCGGGTGCACTCTTGATAATTGTAGCCTTGTCCCCATTTCCCGCAGGCGGGTTTCAACTCCACCGATTTGCAGCCGGTTATATGGTGCACGAAGTGACACAAAAAGTGCTGGGTTATTGTCTGTTCTGCTATCGAGATAATTTTGCAAATGCAGTTTTGTTCGTGCATCAAAATACACTGGTCGTTCTTTATCGCCCTTACCGAACACAATGCATTCTCGTTCTGCAAAGTTGATATCTTCTCTGTTAAGCCCAACCATTTCTCCAATACGCATTCCAGAAGATGCAAGTAGGTCAATGATGGCAAGATCACGTGCGTTTTCACATCCATCTCTAAGCACTTCTAAATCTTCGTCCGTGTATATCTCTTTGATTATCTTCGGCGTCTTCACCTTGTGAATCCTACGGACAGGACTTTTTATAATGTAGTCCTCGTCCTCCAGCCACGAAAAGAAACTGGATAATATTCTTCGGATATTGTCTATCGTGACCTTGCTGGATTGTCTTTTTATTTGATAATCAGTGAGATATTGTCGTAAGTCCTCGGTTGTAATCTGGTGAAAAGGCTTGCCAACCTCTCCCATCATTGCGTCTATGGTATTTTGATAGTAGGTCAGCGTTTTCTCCGAACAGCCTTCTATGCGCTTAGCAGCTATAAATGCTCCCGTAGCATCCGTTTTGGACTGTTCCTCTGTTAGATCACTAATGCTTATCTGTATCCCCTGAAGTGCACTGTTCATTGCCTCGCGAAGATGTGTTAATTGCTCATTGGTAAGGTACGGTAACATCCGTCTCTGTATTTCGCGTATTAGTTGTTCTTTCATTTGTCATTTCTCCTTCAAATAATTTAGGAGAACGACGACAGTGGCAGTTCCTCTGTTGATCTCTCGCCACTGGTGAGAGTATATCCCTTGGGTAAACGATAATTTACAGCAGCAGGCATTGGCGATTTACTTCTCGATGTTTTCTCCTGAAAATGTGGTTGGTACCACTGCCGGTGTGTTGAAGGACATTGCAGAAATCACGATGGGACAATCTCCCAGCGGATCAAGCTATAATGAAGACGGCGCTGGCGAGGTTTTCTATCAAGGGCGTGCTGAATTTGGTGCGCGTTTTCCTACTCGTCGGTTATTTACTACGGAGCCGAAGCGAATGGCCGAAGCAGGAGATGTCCTGATGAGTGTTCGCGCTCCCGTTGGCGACCTCAATGTTGCCTATGAACGTTGCTGCATTGGTCGTGGCCTTGGCGCTATTCACAGCAAGACCGGCCATCAGTCATTTGTACTGTATACGATGTTTGCCCTGCGTCCTGAATTGGACGTATTCAATGGAGAAGGCACCGTTTTCGGATCCATAAACCGCGATGCACTCAACAATATGCCGATTATGATACCTTCTGCAGAAGACTTGGATGCTTTTGAATCCGTTGTCAGTCCGATGGATGCGATGATTCGCAGAAATTATGAGGAAAACTGCCGCCTGCAGGATGCACGAGATAGCTTGCTCCCACGCCTGATGTCAGGTGAAATCGACGTTTCCGACGTACAGATCTAAGCCACTAAATTATCGTTTATCTTGCTGTTTAGTGCGATTCTGTCATCTATTGCTGCAAGAAATCGGCCTATTCGTTTTTGCTCTTCAAGCGGTGGCACCTGTAATTCTAAATCATTCAGGACACCTTGCTGTACGCGCTGCCGCCCTGAGGATCCAACCATCGACTTGATTGCCACATTACGAAACTCCGGGCTGGTGGCAAGGTAGTATATGAACTGCGGATCACTAATCCCTTCTTTTGCCCGCATTACGATAAATTCTGTTGATCCGAATGCAATTTCGTTTTCTGCCAGAATATCTACAAAGGCTGTTTTACCATTTTCGAGGCAGGGCGTTATTCTCGCCATTATCGTATCGCCGTTACAGAATTTTGCTCCGCCAGAAAAAACAGCCTGCTCGGTTTCGGGTATTTTCTTTGTGAACGGCTGTAGTTTGTCCATGGCGACCTTTGTTGCCACGACGCCTTTTTTGATGCTCAGGCGAGGATTGAATTCCAAAAAGTCAGCCGCCTTCATCGTGCTCCATTCAGATCTCATACCCGATCGCCTCCAGTTTCTGCCGGATGTCTGCCTCCAATTCATGGGACTTTGCAAACAAGCCTGAGAGCTCGGATGTCAGGCGAGTCATCTTTTCCTCGAAAGGCTCTCCGTCATCTTCCTGCTCTTCGATACCGACGTAACGGCCGGGTGTGAGGATGTAATCCTGCTTTGCAATGGTCTCGGTGGTGACAACAGCACAGAAACCTTTCTTGTCTTCCAGTGTGCCATCGCAATATGCTTTATAGGTGTCCGCGATCACACCAATGTCCTCTGTGGTGAGTTCGCGGAGTTTTCTTGTTACCATGGTGCCCATCTTCCGGGCATCGATGAACAGCGTCTTTCCGGGCTGCTTCTTGTTCTTGCCGAGGAACCAGAGAGACACCGGAATCTGTGTGGTGTAGAAAAGCTGCGTGGGCATTGCCACAATGCACTCTACCAAATCCGCGTTGATGATGTTCTTGCGGATGTCGCCTTCGCCGCTCGACTGGGAGGCGAGGGAGCCATTCGCCAGCACCATGCCGATTCTGCCGTTGGGGGCGAGGTGATAGATCATGTGCTGCAACCACGCAAAGTTAGCATTACCTGCGGGAGGCGTGCCATACTGCCAACGCACATCGTCCTTCAGTTTATCCGCTCCCCAGTCGGACAGATTAAATGGCGGGTTTGCCATGATATAATCAGCGCGAAGGGTTGGGTGGCAATCGTTGAAGAAAGTATCGGCGTTGTAGCTGCCAAGGTTTGCTTCAATGCCACGGATGGCCAAATTCATTTGTGCCATCTTCCATGTGGTTGGGTTGGAATCCTGACCGAACACGGAAATGTTATTGATATTTCCGCTGTGGTTTTCGATGAATTTTGCGCTCTGGACGAACATACCGCCGGATCCGCAGCAGGGATCATATACGCGGCCGTTGAACGGCTGCAGTACTTCGACCAGTGTGCGGACGACACAGGACGGGGTATAGAATTCTCCGGCCAGTTTTCCTTCCTGTTCGGCAAACTTGGAGAGGCAGTATTCGTATGTTCTGCCGAGGATGTCTCGACTCGATCCCGAATCGACCATTTTAATATTGGTGAAAAGATCCACCACGTCACCGAGGCGGCGCTTGTCCAGCTCTGGGCGTGCGAAGTTCTTCGGAAGGATACCCTTCAGGCGCTTGTTTTCTTTTTCGATGGCTCTCATGGCTTCGTCGATAACGGTGCCGATTTCTGCCGTATGTGCTTTGGAAGCAATGACGCTCCAACGGGCGTTTTCGGGCACGAAGAAAATGCCCTCGGAAATGTATTCGTCGATATCTTCCTCAAAGCCATCGCCTTCGTCAACCAACTGCTGGTGCTTTTCCTCGAAGCGGTCAGAAATGTATTTTAAGAAAATGAGGCCGAGTACAACATTCTTGTATTCGGATGCATCAATGTTACCGCGCAGCACGCACGCTGCATCCCAAATCTGTTTTTCAAAGCCGATATTGGCAGTGTTATTTGCCATGATAATATCCTCCGCATTATTGATTAAAAACACTTTTTTCTATATGCTTAACTCATCCACAAACTCCATGACATCGCCGATGTCCACGTTCAATGTCGTGCAGATCTTGTTCAGCACCGTGAGGGTAACTTCCTCATCGCGGCGCAAGCGGGTCATGGTGTTGGGCGCGATGCCAGCTGCTCTACGCAGATCGGCCTTGCTCATTTTTCTATCTACAAGGAGTTTCCAGAGTTTATTGTAGGAAATGGCCATGTCTTTCGACCTCCGGTCACAAATTTTCATTTTATTTTACCATAATTCCGCATATTTTGCAAGGTGATTTCGCATCGAAATGCGAAAGTCTCTTGCCTGAATGAACTCGTTTGTGTTTGCCAATCCCGCCCATATAATCACGACCTCCATCAGCGGCACAGGCTCCGCTGCTCACCCGACATATACCGCTCGCATCAATACCGCAGCCTCTCTGTCGTGACCTCATGCAGCCAATATAGCTGCGCCGCTTGATGTACGCACCAGTCGCTGAATCGGCCTGCGCTGAAAAGAACAATGTCCGTGTCATGCAGCGAGTAGTATTCCTTCACCGCATAGATGATCTTCGCAGCAGTCTCCTTTGTGATGTGTGCTTCCAGGCTCTCCGGGCAGACGCCGATCAGTGAGCAATGCGGCAAAAGAAAGCAGAAATCCAGCTTCACCTTTCCCATCCCCGGCACATTTACTATCTCGTCCCGTTTCAGCTCGCCCTGCCGTCCTTCCCGCAGATAATCCCTATCCGCTTTCAGCATATACCGCAGGCAGCTTTCCCGAAAGACCGGCATGGCAATCTGTTCATCCACTGTGGCTTTTACCCTATCCAGCAGCACCCTCGCATTCCCGATCTGCATCCGTCTGCCCTCATACACATAAAGGCACCACGCCTTATAGTAGCTGTTTTTCAGGCGATACTCCCGGTTCTCCAACGCAACGAAATCCGCTTGACACAGTGCATCCAGATAGGTCTTGCATTTGTTTCCGGCATAACCGACATCCCTTGCGATCTCACTGAGGCGATGATGTCCTCCGGCGATACTGTCTAAAATCGGATAGTAGCTCTCCGGACTGCGAAAGCTCTCCTGCATCCACTGCGGCAGCAGCCTTGAAAATGCGGAATCATACACCAGCAGCCGCATCAGATTTCCCTCAAAACGCAAATTTGCATCGGTCTCCTGTGCCGCAGCAGGAATCCCGCCCGTCAGGGCATACAGCCGCACCACATCGGCGCGATCATACTCCGGCAGCGCCCGGCAGAAATCCGCCAAAGTGCGATAACTCAAAGCAACATCGCGGAGACCATGCTTACCATGCTCTCTTCGTAAATACGCCGACGCAATGTGCGTTTCTCTATCCGTCATTTCGTTCCATGCCGCACAAAATTCCTCCGCGCCATGGAAAAAATCCAGATCATCCAGAAAAACAAAGACAAAACGTTTTCCTACCGACGCCGCAAATTCTGCGCAGGCTTCCTGCCAGGTTTGCGGCGCTTTTTTATCGGGAAGGAAATCCTCTGCAAATGCAGAAAGCGCCTGCGTGCTGCTGAGATAACGGAAGGAAAAATACCGCGCATGGTCATGCATCCGGACATATTCCTGCACCAGCTTCGTCTTGCCGCAGCCTCGTACTCCGGAGATCAGCAGCGGGGCAGGATGTCTGTCCTTTCCGGTACGGACCCGACTCCAATAGTCATTCAGTTTTGCCATTTCATGAATACAGTCAAATTTCATAGTCATTTTTCCAATCATGATTTGATAAATCCGGGCAATACCCTGTATTTCATTCTATCTAAAAAAATTTTTAAATTATTTTATCCTGAAATTACAGGGATTACAAGATATCACGAAAAAAACTTTTTTGAAATAGGGTGCTTTTACAACGTAAGGGTGACGCAGATTAAAGGAGGAAACAAACCGTTTATCGGACAAAACAGCTTGATTACACAAAGTCGTGCTGTTGAAAAAATGCAGCAGAGAGGTGAAATGGAGCCCACTAAAAAATCGAACTCTTTCAATCCATCGCATCACCCGTCCACATCGCAAAAGCGTCAGAATGACGCGCAGCCATTTCCCGATTTTCGAGAAATGTTCACAGGGTTTGGGGGACTGCCCCAACAAGAAATTCGCGAGTGTATATACACTTGCCCTGCTTGCCGGTTTTCTTTACCGCTGCAAGCTGCATGTCACAGAAAGGAAAACTTATGACCAATCACAACAACAATCCCGTATACAAAACACTGGACGACCTGCCCATGTCGCTGAACGCAAACGACATTGCCGCCGTGCTCTGCATCTCCCGAACCAGCGCCTATGCCCTCATGCACGCCAGGGATTTTCCCAGTCTGACCGTTGGAAAGCGCATGATCGTTCTGAAAGAAAAATTCATCGCCTGGATGGACGAGCAGACCATGCGAAAGGAGTGGCAGCTATGAACGCTTTTTATCTGAATCTCCGTGCTCAGCTCAAATCCCGTTTCATTGACTATCTCAAGGCTGACAGTATCCCCTACTTTCCGCCGGAGCTGACGGTGTGCCCGCATTGTCGGGCGCACTGCTCCATCCTCCTCGATACCATGTGGTCGTGTCCGGAGTGTCACGAACACGGCGACGTAGTGGATTACGTCATGGCGAACAACGGTTTCGATTCCGAAGAAAAAGCCATCCGCCATCTATGCCGGATGCTGGGCATCAAGAATACGTACCTCGACTATTTCTCTGCCGATGAGGTCATGGATATGCAGTTCTCCGAGCCGGTGTTCATCGTGGACAAGCTGATCTCCAAGGGGCTGCACATTCTGGCCGGGCCGTCGAAAGCCGGTAAGTCGTGGCTGGCGCTCTGGATGGCGCATCGCATCACCCTCGGTATGCCCATCTGGAATTTTGAAACCCATCCCGGTGAGGTGCTGTACCTCTGTCTCGAAGACCCGCTGGATCGTGTTCAGCGCCGTCTGGTGGACGTGACGGACGGCAGCACCGGACGCATCTGGATCGCCACGGAAAGCGAGATGATCGGCAACGGCTTTGAAGAACAGCTCACCGGTTTTCTGCGGGAGCATCCCAACGTCAACTTCGTTCTCATCGACACGCTGCAAAAGATCCGCGACATGAAATCCGAGCATTACAGCTACGCCGGCGACTATAAAACCATGACCACGCTCAAGTCCATTGCCGACCGTTTCGGCATCGCCATCATGCTGATCCACCACACCCGTAAAGCGCCTTCCAGCGATCCCTTTGATATGGTTTCCGGCACGACGGGACTCATGGGCTGCGCGGATTCCACCTTCGTCATGCTCAAGGAAAACCGCCTTGCCGCCTCCGCCACGCTGGACGCCACCGGACGCGATATTGAAAATCTGCACTTTGATCTCCGGTTCAGTGACGAGACCATGTGTTGGGAGATGGTGGGCTCCAATCTCGATCAGCAGGAGCTGCCGAAGCACGACTATGTGTTAAAACAGATTCGCGCCTTCATGAATGAAAAAGAGGAATGGCACGGCACGGCGTCGGAGCTGGTGACGGAATTGAAAAGCCGCGACCACAGCCTTGATCTCACGCCCAATGTGCTCGTTAGGATCATGAACGCACACACCGTGGTTCTGCGGAACTTCTACAAAGTAGCTTATCGCCGCGGGCAGGACAACCGTAAAAACAATGTGAAGATCATCTCGCTCCGCCTGCTGAAAGAGATCATCGTGGAGCCGTCCGATTCAACCGATAAAACCGATATGTCCGATATTTGCGGACATATCGTACCAATCGCACCAATCGAACCGCCACAGGATGCGTGAATGAAGAAATCCCGCGCCGGTCTTCCGGCGTGGGATGGAAACCTTCATCTTAGATCTCAGCACAAAGGATTTTACCTTGATCATACAAATCATAATAGAACTGATAATTTTCGCCGCGAGTCGCCTTTATCGAAGTAATCATTCCATTTGATCTGTCACAATAAAGAATAAAATACCATGAAATGTATTCCTCAAGTTTGCTTTTTAATGCAATCGCACAACGACGCATTTCTGGGGAGATTCCATACGCAGGGTCGTCAGTTTCAACAATTATTACCGGTAATGCTGTAAATCCGAAATCTTGTGATATTGCTTTATGAGTGTCATCCATAAACTCGATGATTTTATCTTTCCCGGAATAAACTTGCGTACCATATTCCATGAAAACATTGTCAGAAAAAGTTTCCAACAGTTTTTCACAGATAACGTCACGGTTTTCATTGCAATTTAAAAAATCAGCAAACGCTTGCTCTTGGAATCGCGCCATAAATGACACCTCCATAAGAGAATTTACGTTATTAGTTTACCAAAACTTTGCCTTCTTTTCAACTTATCTCTAGGCCACTAAAGCGTATTTATTTTTCATCCAGCGGTTCAAAACACTTCCAAAACGCAAAAGGTTATGTTAAGCTTTTCATAGCAAGACGCCTTGTTGCCAGTCGAGAAAGGAGTTAAACTTGGCAAAAAAGCGAGCAAACGGAGACGGCAACCTCCGTCAAAGACCGAACGGTCTCTGGGAGCTGACCATCATGGACGGCTACCGACCGGACGGCAAAAGAAAAACCAAAAGCTTCTACGGCAAAACCCAGAAAGAAGCCAAAGCAAAAGCCAAAGCCTATATGATCGACAAAGCCCAGGGGCTCAACGTGGATCGCACCTATCCCTTCAGCGAGTGGGCGGACATCTGGTACGAGGGGCACAAGGACAACGTCTCTCCCACCACGCAGGAGAACTATACCTATACCCTCCGCGCTCTGAAAGAGCAGTTCGGAAACAGGCCGATCCGCGACATCAAGCCGGTGGATATCGAGATCATGCTCCGCAGCGTGCGCGACAGCGGCAGGTCTTCCTCGTTCCTTGCCCAGTGCCGCGGCATGATGTTCCAGATCATGAACAAGGCCGAGGCCAACGACCTCATCCGCAAAAATCCGGTACGCTTCGCCGAGAAGATGCGGTACAAAGAGCCTCCGAAACGGAAGGAAGCCTTCAACGCCGAGGAAGTTCGGCTGATGATGCAGCATCTACCGGATGACCGCATCGGCTGGAGCATCCGCCTGCTGCTGGGCACCGGAATGCGGACGCAGGAGCTGCTGGCGCTGGAGCCGAAGCACATCGAACCGGACGGCTCGGTGATCCACATCGTACAGGCCATCAACATGCAGAAAGGCACGCCGGTGGTCGGCACGCCGAAATCCCGCGACAGTTACCGGGACGTTCCCGTGCCCGAAAATCTGCGCTGGTGCGCAATGGCGCTGCGGGACACCGACACGCGGTATATCTGGGAAGCGCGGAAGAAGGACAGCCCCTGCAATCCGTCCCACTTCGTCAAGAAGTTCAAGGAAGCCATCGGCGCGATCCCCGGCGTCCGGGTGCTGACTCCGCATTCCTGCCGTCATACTTACGTTTCACAGATGCAGGCGCTGGGTGTTGACCTCGCCACGATCCAGAGCCTTGTGGGACATGCGGACATCGACATGACCGAGCATTACCTCCACGTGCAGGAGCCGATCCGTCAAGACGCCATCGCCCGGTTCAGCCGGGCTTTCGGCACCGGTCACAGCGATCCCGAGCCGCCCGATACGCAGCGGGGAAAGATCATCCTGTTCCCCAAAGCGATATGATTGTACGGTTTTTGGGACAGGGCAAGGATTAGAATGCTTACCAGAAAGGGGGCGGCAGAATGGACTTTAACCACTGTGATCATTTCAACTATCTGCTGACCAGGAAATGCAGCTGCGGTGGAACGCCCGAGATGCTCGTGGATTTTGTGGACGATTTCGAAGTCCGCTGCTCCAAGTGCCATCGCTCTACCCATGCGTATATGAAACCGGAAGATGCCGCTGCTCATTGGAACGACGGAAGTGATATCACGGACACGCCACTGGATATTTTCCGGGATGATCCGGATGGGTATCTGTGCGGCGAAATCGTTGCCATTCACATTGCAGAAGATGAGTTCATGGGAATTTCACATCAGAGTTGTGATTTTACGGAAGCAATTTTTGAGTATACCGACAGGCGGCTCCATTTTGAGCACGAGGAATATGAAGAAGACGGTGCAATAAATATCGGCGAATGCGGTTCTTTTAATCCTCAATACTATAAGTACATCGTCCGTCCCGAATCCGGTTCAAAAATCCGCTTTGAAAAAATCATTTATACCGAAGATGGCCGCATCGATGGGATCGCTTTCCGATGGGATGACACATGGCTGTTTGTGTTCACCGACGAGTACAACTTGATTCTGACCCGAAGTTCATTCGATTTGAGTGATGACAGCGACTATCCTGTCGCCCATGAAGAACCATCTCTGTCCGTGCAAGTCGATCCGTCAGTCGAAACGGAGTAACCGCATTTTGAACCGCCGGCATGAATAATCCGTCCAGTCCGTCTGGTGCCATCGCTATTCCGGTACAGTTCCGGTACGGAACATTACAGAAAATCCGAAAAGTTCCGAGGATAGCAAAAAGCCTTGAAATTCCTAAGAATTTCAAGGCTTCGATGGTGGAGATAAGCGGGATCGAACCGCTGACCTCTTGAATGCCATTCAAGCGCTCTCCCAGCTGAGCTATACCCCCATATTCAATTCCAAGGCTGTCCCCTGATGACTTGTTTAGTATACCGCAAGAGGTAGTAGATGTCAAGCTCTATTTTTTATTTTTTTGAAAAAATAGAAAATTATCGCAAAATGACTCACACCCACGCCTGACGAAAAGAGCCGGCGAACAGATCGCCGGCTCTTTTGGATGTTTTTCGTTACTTTTTGGCTTCCTTCAAGGCCGCCACCACCATACCCGTCAAAGCGAACAACGCAATGGCATTGGGCAGGACAATGAGGTTATTGAACATATCCGTCAGCTCCCACACCAGATCGTTGCTGGCCAGCGTGCCCAGGAACACGAACACCAGAGCGATCAGCGTATAGACGATGGTCACCTTCTTGGGGTCCTTATTCTTGAACAGATACTGGGCATTGATCTTACCGAACATATTCCAGCTCAGCACGGTGGAAAAGGCGAAGAACAGCAGGCAGATGGCCACAAACTTGGCACCCAGACTGTCGCCCATGACCACGCCGAAAGCCGTCTGTGCCAGGTTGGCCTTACCCAAACCGCTGGCTTCCACAGCACCGCAGGTATAGAGCGGGCCGCCCTCGGTATACAGGGTGCAGATGATGACCAGCGCATTCAGCGTCAGCACCACGAAGGTATCGATAAACACACCTATCATGGCTACAACGCCCTGATCGTGGGGCTTTGCCACATTGGCCTGTGCGTGTGCGTGAGGCGTGGAGCCCATACCGGCCTCATTGGAGAACAGACCGCGCTTGGCGCCCTGGCTGATAGCCGTCTTGAGTGCCGCGCCAACGCCGCCGCCGATAATGGCCTGAGGCTGGAACGCATACTTGAAGATCATTCCAATGGTTGCGGGCACATACTTGATGCGTGCCACCAGAATGACCAGACCGCCCAGCAGGAACAGGCCTGCCATGATGGGAACGATCTTCTCAGTGACAGCAGCCAGACGCTGCACGCCGCCCAGGAAAATGACACCGCAGACCACCACTAAAATCACACCCATGATCCAGCTGGGGATGCCGAACGCGGTTTCCATGGTGGAGCCGATGGAGTTGGACTGCACCATGCAGCCCATGAAACCCAGAGCCAGAATGATGGACACGGCAAAGAAGCCGGCCAGGAACTTACCGAACTTGCCCTTGAATGCGGTGGTGATGTAGTAAACGGGGCCGCCCTTGATCTCGCCGTCCGCGCCGACGATACGGGTCTTCTGCGCCAGAACAGCTTCGGCGTAGATGGTTGCCATACCGAAGAAGGCGATAATCCACATCCAGAAGATGGCGCCGGGACCGCCGGTGAGGATGGCACCGGAGGCACCGATGATGTTACCGGTACCCACCTGCGCGGCAATGGCGGTAGCCAATGCCTGGAAAGAGCTCATGCCCTTTTCCTGCTTGCCGCCGTTGAGCTTCAGATTGCCGAATACACTCCGCATACCTTCGCCAAAGCAGCGCACCTGCACGAAGCGGGTCTTGACGGAGTACCACAGGCCAACGCCTACCAGCAGAAACACCAGTATGTAATTGGACAGGTACTCATTGATTTTACATACAATGTCGTACAATACATCTTGGAACATTTTCTCTCTCCTCCTAAAAATTAAAAGAGTCGCTGAAAATCAGCGGCTCTGGAGCAACAGCAAACAGGCAAAGTGCCTGCTTTCTCTGTCCTTTTGCCTGAGAGATTCGGCATCCCTGCGGAGCCTTGCACCTTCGGCACCCAATTGAATGGGCTTCTCCAGAGTCCCCTCCCCCTTCAGTTTCCTGACAGAATCCTCAAGGGCTCATCGGGCTGTTTAATGAATATGGATATGATAGCACAATGCCGCCTGCAATGCAAGCCCCAATTTTTCATCCACTCCTGTCTGCAAAAACGCGGAAACAGCGGCAGTGCAGTACTTTGGCCGCACCGTTTTGCTGTGCTTATTTCTGCAATTAGAATGAAATACCCCGCCTTTTCCTGCAGTTCATGCAATCCGCTCTCCCCCGTTTACTTTTTCCTGTTTTTCCTATATAATGTAGCCATGTCTGGTTGAAAAGAGGAATTTACCGTGAAATCCCTGAAAATTCGCTTTAATTCGCCGGTGGTGCTGACCTTTGCCCTGCTGGCGCTGATGGCCGTGGTGCTCAATGACCTCACCGGCGGCGCATCTACCGTGCGCATCTTCTCCGTGTACCGTGCGCCACTCACCGATCCGCTGACCTATGTGCGTTTCTTCGGCCATGTACTGGGCCATGCCGACTGGTCGCATTATATGAGCAATATGCTGCTGCTTTTGCTGGTGGGGCCGGCGCTGGAGGAAAAATACGGAAGCCGCCATCTGCTGCTGACCATTGCCTTCACGGCACTTGTAACCGGTCTGGTGCAGTTTGTCTGCTTCCCCGGCAGCGCATTGCTGGGTGCCAGCGGCGTGGTGTTCATGATGATCGTACTGAACTCCTTCACCGAGATGCACCGCGGCGGTATCCCTCTGACGCTGATTTTGGTGGTGGTGCTGTATCTGGGCGGTGAGCTTGCCGCCGCCTTGACGCAAAGCGACAATGTGTCGCAGCTTACGCACATCGTGGGCGGCGCGTGCGGCATCGTGTTCGGCTTCGTGCTGCCACGCCACGCAAGGAGGTAACAGAATATGTGGATCATTCTTCTCGCGGCGGCGCTGCTGGGTGCCGACCAGTATTTCAAATATCTGGCACGGCGGGGAAAGCTGCCCGCCTCCCTGCTGGGCGGACGGGTTCAGCTGACGCATCTGGAAAATGACGGGTTGGCCGGCGGCAGACACCGCGGTGAGCGCACGCTGACCACTGCTGTACCCTGCGGTGCATTTGCGGCGGCACTGGCAGATCTGCTGCCGGGACTCCGGAAAAAATCCCCCGCCGAAAAAATCGGCACCGCCATGATTTTGGCCGGCAGCATCAGCAACCTGTGGGATCGTCTGCGCCGCGGTTCGGTGACGGATTACCTGCGATTTCCCCACCTGGCCGGGAAAAAGCTACGGGCGCTGGTGTGGAATTTGGCCGACTTTTTGTTACTGGCAGGCGGCATCCTGCTGATGGCCTGTAACATGATCCAATTTTTCCGCAGAAAGAAGCGTTCCCGGATATAATCGGGCGCTTTTCTATGATAAAAGAGCGTGCCATGCGGCACGCTCTTTTCTGCTTTTTCGTTAAAATCGCAGCAGCAGCTCCCGTTCCGTCACGGCGCCGTTCTGCCGATAAATCCGAGGCACGCGCTTGCTCACCGCGCAGGTCAGCTCATAGGGAATGGTACCGGCCAGCGCCGCCATCTCATTCAGAGAATTGCGCTTGCCGAAAATTTCCACCTCATCCCCCACCAAAACATTGGGCAGATCGGTGAGATCGATCATGCACATATCCATGCAGATCTTGCCCCGCTGCGGTGCCGGACCATCCGCCGTCATCAGTTGGCAGCGGTTGGAGAGATATCGGAAAAAGCCATCGGCATAGCCGTAGGGTACCACGCCCATGCGGGTGGTACGATCCGTGGTAAAAATGCGGCCATAGCTGACAGAAGTACCCGGTGCATAGATTTTAATGGTGCTGATGGTACTTTTCAGCGTCATCACCGGTTGCAAAGCCAGCTTTTCGGCAAACTCTCCGTAGCCGTAAAGCAACAGACCGGGGCGCACCATATCCAGACACATTTCCGGATAGCAGGCCACGGCGCCGGTATTGGCGCAGTGCCGGATGGCAAATCGCTCCCCGCGGCACTTCTCCACTTCCTCCGTAATCCGGCAAAACAGGTCAAACTGACTGCGGGTATACGCGACACTGTCCTCGTCCGGCTCATCCGCCACGGCAAAGTGGGTAAAAATCCCCTCCACCTGCAAGCCCGGCAAGGCACAGGCGCGGCAAATTCCCTGAGCACCCGTGGTAAAATACGCGCCGTCGCAGATGTAACCCAGACGCGACATCCCGGTATCCACCTTAATATGCACGGTCAGCGTACCGCCGCAGCGCACCGCCTCCTCGCTGTACTCCAGTGCCTTGGCCTCGCAGGTGACCGCCTGGGTGATGTGATACTCAATCAGTCGCCCCACCTGTTCCCGGGGCGTATGGCCCAAAATGAGAATAGGCATGATGATGCCGCCGGAGCGCAGCTCCATGGCCTCGTCAATGCTGCTGACAGCCAGATAATCCGCCCCCAACTGCTCCAGCGTGCGGGATACCTGCACGGCACCATGGCCATAGGCATCTGCCTTCACCACGCCCAGAAATTTAACATCCGGACCGATTCTCTTACGCAGCGTGCGGTAATTGTGTGCCAGAGCATCCAGATCAATCTCCGCCCAGGTCCTTCTCAATGTAGAATTCATGTTTTGCCTCTTTTCTTACGCACTCTCCCAGGTAAAGGACAGCATTCGCGCCGTCAAAACCACCCGGTCATCCCGGGAAAACTCGATGTAACACGGGGTCAGCGTCTGCCGATCAAACCATGCGGTACACAGCACCTTGCCGTTCTCGCCGGTGGTATCCAGCGCCACACGCAGACACGATGCCCCCTCGATGATTTCCTCGCCGTAATCCAACACATATCCCTCCACCGCCGCACGCAGTAACCAGGGCAGACAGTTGGCAGGAGCAAGATCCGTCATCTCGCCCGCCGCCAGTGACGCGCCGTCATAGTTAACCGTCAGCGCCTCGTCGGGACGCACCGTAGCGCTGATCTCCGCCAACTCCTTTGGCTCCACAACGGCCGTTGTGGAGCCACGCTCCTTGTCATAGGTACATTCCACTGTAAAACTGCGGTTTTCCTGCTCCAGATGGCAGGTAATCTCCGCGCCCATCTTCGCACTCTGTATCCGACTGTACTGCTGCTGTATATTCTGTACCTCCGCTTCCCGGCTGCCGCAGCCGCACAGCAGACAGCACAAAAGCAATACGCCGAGTCTTGTTTTTTTCACGGTCATTTCCTCCGATCACCAGTCTTCGGAAACTCTCCGTATCCCATTCTTTATTCTCTTTCCAATGCTTTCATCGCATAGGGTAACTGCTCCAGAAGATCGGTGGGCGTCATGCCCCGCTCTCCCTTTTCCGCCGCAGCCAGATCTCCTGCCCGGCCATGCAGCCACACACCGCAGCAGCAGGCATCAAAGGGTGCCATGCCCTGCCCCAACAGGCTCAAAATCACCCCGGACAGCACATCACCGCTGCCGCCCTTGGCCATGCCGGAGTTTCCGGTGGAATTCACCGCCAAACGGCCATCCGGCGCGGCAACCACGGTACGATGCCCCTTCAGCACAAGGTACACGCCATGACGCTTGGCAAAATCCGCCGCTGCACATTCGCGCCCTGCGGACAGCTCGCCGCCTACGCGGAGAAACTCTCCCTCGTGGGGTGTCAGCACCGTCACCTGCCCGTGTCGGACAGACAACATATCTATATGTTCGCTCAGGGCATTTATCCCATCCGCGTCCAGCACCAGCGGCTTCGGGAGATCCAACAGCTGCCGCACCAGCGCATCACACCCACGGTTGCGCCCAAGACCGCAGCCCATCAGCACCGCGTCACAGCCGGCAGCCCGTTCCCGGATGTACTCCTCTGCTTCCGGTGCCAGCTTCCCCTCCGCACAGGGCAGCGGAAAAGGCATGGCCTCGTCCGATTTTACGGCGGTCACCTGCCAAATATCAGCCGGCACCCCCAGATATACCAAACCGGAGCCGCTGCGCACCGCCGCACGGCTGGCAAATACCGGTGCGCCGGTAAAGCCCACACTGCCGCACAGGCAGTATACCTTGCCAAAGGTTCCCTTATGGCCCGCCGGATCCCGCATCGGCAGGGTGCTTTTGACATATGCCGCTGAAATCTCCTGCATAATGCACCTCCTCTGCTGTCTGACTATCGTAATAGTATAGCACACTTCTCCTGACGGAGCGTATCTTTTTTTGTTTGCAGCAGCAAAAATATTCTCTCCTCCTGCAAAATTATTCGCAGCACCTACTTTTTCCTCTTTACAGACGGGAAAGAATATCGTATACTGACCATAGAATAATACGAAAGGTGGTGTGTCGCATGGATGATTTCACTCGAAAGTTCAACGCTGTGGAGGAAAAAGACCAGCAGATCCATTTTATCCTTACCTCTGTCTATGAGGCGCTGAAGCAGAAAGGCTACGATCCTATTAATCAGATCGTGGGATACATCCTTTCCGAGGATCCCACCTATATCACCAATCACAATGGTGCCCGTTCCCTGATCTGTAAGATCGATCGCGATGAGCTGCTGCAGATCTTGGTGGAAAATTATCTGGATCTTTAATCGTCTTTGCCGTATCACAAATGAGCCGCAGGAGTGTTCTGCGGCTCATTTTTTGCCTTATTTTGGCGTTCATACTCTTTTAATATGTGAGGAGTTGACAATTCGATTGCGGTGTGTTACAATTTGGTTACAATTTTGATGAAGTGAGGAGTAATTTCAAATGGCTGAAATGAAAAAGGGCGAAGGCCTTGTCTATAAAAACCACCCTCTGCGCCGTATTGACAACCTGATTTACTACGGCAGCATGGCTGATAAATACATCGTCATGTTTCAGATTCTGGAAACCAAAAAAGAGCAGGACATGGAGGTAGCATCCCGCGTCAGTGTGCAGCTGCAGCTAACCGATCCCGATCTGAAGTCCCGCGACCGCGTTGTGAAAAAATCTGAAAAGGACAACCTGTACGCCGCCATGGATGTTGGCTCCATCTGGCTGGAGCGCGCTTTGGCCGGCAAGCTGTAAGTTTTTCCCCCACGAAAGAAAAGGAGGAGTTTCACCATGAAGCATTTAAGCAGAAAGCTGCTGGTCGCCCTGTTGGCGGTCGCTGTGATCATATCCGTTTGTGCCGTGTCCGTTTTTGCCGGGCAGCAGGCCATCGGTGTTGGCAGCGTTTCCGGTAAGACAGCACGCATCCGCAGCGGCTCTGATCTGTCCAGTCCCGTTGCTGCCACATTGGATCAGGGCACTGTTGTCAGCGTTCTGGGTAAGTCCGGCGCATGGTATCGCGTAAACTACGATTCCACCGTCGGCTATATTGCGGAAAACTGCATCAACTATGTCACATCCGCCAGCGGCCTGAAAACCACAGGTCGTGTGCTGGGTGATACCGCTGTAATCCGTTCCGCTCCTGCTCTGTCCGCCGGCAAGATCAGTTCTGTGGACGGCGGCATGGTGTTGGATATCACCGCCTTTGAGGACGGTTGGTATCAGGTCAGCTTTGACGGGCAGGTCGGTTATATCCGCAGTGATTCCCTGACGCTGAACGGCAAGCCCGCCCCCGTCTCTCCCGTTCAGAAAACGGCTCCCGCAAAGGCCGAAACCAAGCAGGAAGCCGCCAAGAAACCCACTACCGCAAAAGCACAGAGCATCAATGCCGTCGGCAAAACCGGCGTCATCACCGCAGATGATGTCCGTCTGCGCAGCGCTATGAACGCCACGGCCGATAATGTGATCACCGCTCTGCAAAAGGGCGACCTCGTGACCATTCTGAAGCAGTTGGACGGTTGGTACAAGGTCTCCTACGACATCCATGAGGGTTATGTATCCTCCGACTTTGTTTCCGTGGATGCCTCTGCCGTCAAGAATACGCAGAAGGCCGCCAAAGCCAAGAAAACGGCCGCGAAAACGGAAAAGAAATCCGAGTTCAATTCTGATACTTCCGTCCTTGCCGTGGGTCTGGTCACCACCGACGGTGTGCGTATGCGCACCAAGGCAAATACCGACTGCGATATTATTGCCTCTTTGAGCGAGGGTACCGCTGTATCCATTCTGAAAGAAATCAACGGCTGGTACAAGGTCGCCTATGACGGCTCCACCGGCTATATCTCCGCTGATTATCTGGAGGCGAAGTCCAGTGCCGATGGTTTGACCACTTACGGTCTGGTCAATGCCGACGGGCTGAACCTGCGCGATGATGCCTCTGCCTCCGCTGATGTGATTACCAGTCTTCCCATCGGTGAATATGTTGATGTAACCGGCTTTGCACACGGCTGGTATGCCGTGTCCTATGACGATTGCGAGGGCTATGTATCCGGCGACTATATCGGCTTGACTGATACCAAGCCCGAACCCGAGCCCAAGGTTGTCGATGAGCCCCAAGATGTGGAGGATACCCAGTCCAATGACTCCGGTTCCAGCCACTCCGCGAAGAAAAACCGTAGTCTGCCCAGCGGCGAGAGCGCCGGCAGTGGTAGCGGCTCCGGTTCCGATATTGCCGACTACGCGCTGAATTATCAAGGCGTCCCCTATGTCTACGGCGGCGCATCCTCCAGTGGTTTCGACTGCTCCGGATTCGTGATGTATGTGTACGACCATTTTGGCTACGATCTGCCCCACGGCGCCACACCTCAGCTGAACTATGGTTCCGCAGTCAGCCAGGGCGATTTGTCCTCCGGTGACATCGTGTTCTTCCAGAACACCTGCGAGGGTGACCCTGATCCCGCCAGCCATGTGGGTATTTATATCGGCGGCGGCGAGTTTGTCCACGCCTCCTCCGGCGGCGGCTGTGTCATGGTCTCTGATCTGGGCGACGGTTACTACTCAGAGCATTACCTGACTGCCCGCCATCTTGGCTGATCACTTTATCCGACAAAAAAACAGCACCTCCTAAGGGCACCTCCCATAAAGAAGGTGCCCTTAGGTGACTCTTGTATCTAAATTAATATTGTTTTGTCAAGACGGTGTAACCCTTGTGGTTACGCCGTTTTCGTTTGTTTTGCTTTCAAGCGTTTTTGGAATGCTTCTTCCATTTCCTCCGGTGTCATCGGTTCCACGATGCCCACACCGCTGAAATAGATGTCAAGAAGCTGTACCCGTTTGCCGTCAACATATCTCGGAGCGTGTACCTCAATCTTTTCGATGTATTCGTGCACAATCTCTGGCGTAAGCTCGGTAAATTCGGTGAGCCGTTTTACCTTCTCAATGAATTTCTGCAATCCAACAGATTTATCCATTTCACCAGAAAGGAATGCTTCCATTTGCGGCACTTCGGATTTCAACTCTGACTGTTCCCGTTCAAGGGCTTGGGTCATCGTGGCATATCGTTCATCCGACAGTTTCCCTTTGGCGTTATCCTCATATAGCTTAAGGATCAAGCCATCGATTTCCTCGATACGCTTCTTTGATTTCGTCAGTTGCTTTTTCTTTGCTGAAAGCTCCTGTTTCTTCACCATTCCGTAATGAGCCATCTGCTTCTCTGCAAATTCTTCTTCAAAGATATTGATCATTCGGAAGATACGCTGTAAAGCCTCATAGGCCATATCGTAAACGACCTTTTCACGGATATAGTGTGCAGAACAAACATCTGAGTTTTTGCGGTAGGAGGAGCAGAAGAAATATGCCTGCTCCCGCCGATAGTTGTTGGTTACGCTGTAATACAGCTTTTCTTTGCAATCCGCACAGTAGAGAATGCCGGAAAACATACTGATGATTCCCGTTCTTGTAGGACGGCGGCGATGCTGCCGCAGTTCCTGCACAAGCGCAAAGGTCTCACGGTCAATGATGGCAGGATGGGTGTTTTCAAACACCTTCCATTCTTCGGGCGGCCTTTCAATCTTCGTCTTGTTCTTGAAAGACTTGGTGGTAGAACGAAAGTTTACCGTATCACCACAGTATTCCTGCTTGGACAATATATCCGATACCGTTGTGGGATACCAGTTGTATTTGACAGATGGCTGGTTTGCACACTTGCGACCTATACTACTCCAATACTCTGTCGGTGTAGGAACACAGTCCGCTTTCAGCTTTTTGGCAATCTGTGTGGGACCAAGCCCTGCAATGCACATTCCGTAAATCTTTCGTACAATCGCCGCAGGGACTTCGTCAATGATCCACTGGGTTTCCTTGCTCTCAGGGTCTTTCATATATCCGTAAGGCGGATTGGTCGTCAGCGGCTTGCCCGACATACCTTTATTGCGGAATACATTGCGTACCTTTTGGCTTGTGTTCTTGGCGTGCCATTCGTTGAATAAGTCCTGCATAGGAACAAGGTCGCTGATACCGTTTGCGGTGTCGATATTATCCATGATGGCAATATACCGAATCCCCATACGGTCGAATTCTTCTTCCATAAGCTGACCGACGATCAGACGGTTACGTCCCAACCGGGAATGGTCTTTCACAATAAGGGTGCCTATCATCCCTTGCTCGCCAAGCTCCATAATTTCCGTAAATGCAGGTCTCGCAAATGTCGTGCCCGACCAACCGTCATCTATGAAAACACGGGTATTCTTGAAGCCGTTATCCTTTGCATACTTCTCTAATATGGATTGCTGAGATTTGAGTTGTCAAGGTGATTTCCTGCGTATTAACAATAAAGATACAATTATTTCGGCAGGTGTTGTACCTGCCGTTTTTCTATTTGTAAACAATTGTACCGTCATCTTGCAAATATCCGTATATTTGGATATAATGTATCTTGCAGAATTGTATTTGCGGGAGGTGCGTCGATGAAAGGATATATGTCAGCTCGTGAAGCTTCCTACAAGTGGGGCGTATCGGAAAGCCGGGTACACAAGCTCTGTCAGGCGGGGCGCATTCCTGGTCTGGAACGCTTTGGCAGGTCGTGGGTCATCCCCGAAAATACCGAGAAGCCAACCGATCCGAGAAAAAGCAAGATCTCATCAGCAAACAGCAGGACGGAGGAAAAGCTATGATT
>JAGHUH010000005.1 GCA_018064925.1 Candidatus Cacconaster stercorequi
CGGCGTGAAGGTTTTCGGCGTTTTATCCCGGCGATACAATTTCGGCGTTTCGGTCATTTTCTAACCGGCGTTTTTACCTCATTTTTAATCCGGCGTTGACATAACTGAAATAAAAGAATAATTAGAGACGGTCTCTTTGTTGAAGAGATCGTCTTTTTTTGCTCCAGCTTTCTCCCCGCGATATTGAAAAGTAGTTGCCCACCGTGATATTTAATTACTCCGGCTGGCACCCCCAAAAATATTGAAAAGGATTTACAAAGCGTTTTCACAACTTTTCCCCACAATATTAAAAATAACCTGAACAGCGTGGTGGCTTGACAACCGAGCGAAAATGGATGTAATAAAAAAGTGGAACCCTTAACGGTTGCCACACTTGAATACGAATCACTTATAGAGATTAAGTCTTAATCTCGCTCGTGAGCCGTCTGGTAGCAACAGACGGCTCACTTCTTTTTGCTTTCCGACAAAAAGCCCTGATTCCTTTCAAGAATCAGGACTTTCTTTTTTAGGGAAAGATGTAGTGCAACAGGTTAGCTTGCAAAGCGTTGCATCACATTCTCCCTTGAGATATTCTCGATGTCGTCGCCGTCGAAAATCAAGTAAGAGACTTCACGAGACAGAAGCTCTTGAGTATCGCTGTCCCATCGCTTCACGCCGACTTCGTAAATGCCGACAATAGGAAGCATATAAAAGTACACCCAGCCGTTGCCACGCCAAACAGGGGGTACACGTTGCAGGAAATGACGCTCAAAGTGATATTTCGGATCGGAACCGTTAACAAGAGAGATATAGGGATAAGCGTATGTGTCTGCAACATAGGGCACAAAGACTTCATAGTCCAGGTAACAGGGCCCATCAAAGTCAACAGGAATATCTATAATCCTCATAATAACCCTCGCTTATCCCACCGCTGATTCTCCATCTCTGCGTCATAGCGCCTCTTTTTACGAATCAATTCACGAATCCGAAGCAGCAAAGAACGTGCGGTATGCTCCATGTCGTTAAGTTCTTCATAAGGAACATCTTTGACGTGGATGTTCCCATCGATAATTTCAGCCGTTCTGTGTTCAAGGATGAATTTCATGCTTTTGTCCCTCCTTTTTGTTGCTCTCAATAAGTTGTTGCCGAAATTCGTAGCTGAAGATGTACTGATACAGCTGGAGAGCTTCCTCCTCCGACATTGTAGGAAATACTGGCGGGGGAGTAATCCGCTTTATGTATTCCTTGTATTTGTTTTTGATGATATCAGCCTTGGCTGCATCACCCTTTTCCACGAAATGATTTATCATTTTGGAATAACTGGTTTTACTTGAAAGGCTATATTCCAACATATTAAGCATCTTCCATTGGGAGAATGTTAACCCATCAATACTGGCCCAAGAAATAGCTGCATATTCTGTATCTGCCGGCAATCCGTTTTTTTCGAGTATATTTTGCTCGCGGTCATGCATCATTTGCTCGTACCTGCTTTCGATGTCTTTAACCATGTCTAAATCGCCTTCTTGCGTGAAATGCTCTATCATTTTGAAATAACTGAATTCCTTTAAGAGTCTATACCCTGGGACATTGAGCAATTTCCATTGAGGGAATGTTAACCCATCAATATAGTCCCAAGAAATAGTGGAATATTCCGTGTCTGCTGGCAGCCCGTTCCTTTCAAGTATGTTCTGCTCACGTTTTTGCTGCATCCGCGCTCTTTCGGCAAAGGTTTCCGCACACTTAACGTAAAGAAGACATAAAGCCTCATTATTGCCAGCTTTTTTCAGAAATTTCTCCGCCCTGGTAACCGATTTGACCGTAGCACATGTGGAAGAATTATCTGTAAAAAGCAGTTCGTACACATAATCGGGGTAACCGTCAACCCAAAAACACTGTACTCCGTAGCAGGAAATGTTTAACCCATTTTCTCTTCCACAAACAATAGTATGATCAGATGGAGAAATATTCAATTTTTGACATAGCCGAGATAGCGGATCATCCATAATACGCCAGTACTGTTCGCGAAGTTTTGAAACAACATCAGTTAACCCGTACAGGTGAGCGTTTCTCATAAAGGACTTCAATTCCTTGCTGGTGACATTCTCGGCGGAACCATCAAGTATTGCTTCCTGTCTTTCTGAAAGAGTCATATTATCACCTACTGTCACTTTTATAGAAAAAGCATATCATAGGAGGGCACGAACAAAAAAGATGGGTATTTTAAAAAATAAGCAAAACAGGACAAACGAACAAAATATGGGTTTTTTGAGGGGGGTGTGAAGCTTGGCCCGTCTCCCTAAAATACGAACATAAAACCTTAAAGAACCCATATGCCTTTTCTGATAAATATATATGACATCAAAGCGAAGATATGATATACTGGATATAATAATCTGGCAAGAGGACGGAGGATATCTCATGAAAAATACATCAGTGCTTCTATTTTATGCCGTCATTGCACTGTACGCCTTTTTTGTTGTCGCGCCATGCACGCTGAATGCCGTTTCGCTGTTTACCGTACAAAAGCGTTTCACCCGAACCATGATCGACGAAGGCGTGGTATCGGCCGCAGAGGTTGCCCGGCTGCACCCCAAAAAGCAGATTGCCGGCGTGGTGATCTCTGTGATCCTGTTGGGTGTGCTGGCCGACCTTTGCGTGAAAATGGCGCCGATGGGTTATCTCTGCGGCGGCATTGCGCTGGCGGCGGGTTTCCTCAAGTACCGGCAGGTGCTGCAGTTTAACAGTCTGACCGTGGATCGTTTCCGCAACACCTACAAGGATGTGATGGACGGGACAAAATATAACCGCTATGTGAGTGAGCATTTTTAAAGCGGATAAAAAGTAAGAGCGCTGCCCATCAGGCAGCGCTCTTTTTCGTTGTCAACTGTTGCACTTACTGTGCGTTGTTCGTAGCTGCTTTGGCATCTTCGATCTCAGCAAGCATATCCGCGTGTCTGCTGGTGGTGATAGCCTTGATCACCAGCAGGGTGGCAATCATCAGGACGATGGCGATGGCCAGGCAGATCCATACCTGCTGGAGCAGACCGGCAATGATGAAGGACACGAAGGACACGGCCGCCACGGTGGCTGCATAGGGCAGCTGGGTAAACACATGGTTCAAGTGGTAGCAGTGCGCACCGGCAGACGCCATAATGGTGGTATCGGAAATGGGGGAGCAGTGGTCGCCGCAAACGCCGCCGGCACAGGCAGCGGCCAGGCCAATGGTACACAGCACAGGCTCCACATCGTAGTTGAACACGGACACCACGATGGGTGCCATGATACCGATGGTACCCCAGGAGGTACCGGTGGCAAAGCCGATGAAGCAGCCGATGAGGAAGATCACTGCGGGCAGGAACTTCTTCAGAGCCTCGGCACCGGCCAGTGCATTGATCACAAAGGTCTGACTATCCAATGCGTAGCGGGTGAAAGAGCACAGCGTCCAGGCAAAGGTCAGCACCAGAATGGGAGAAATCATCTGGATGAAGCCGGCGGGAACGGATTCCATGGACTTCTCAAAGCTGATGGCACCACGCAGCCAGAAGTAGACAAATGTGAACAGCATGGCAATGATGGAGCCGATGGCCAGAGCCACACCGGCGTCGGCATTGGAAAATGCTGTCACGAAGTCCACCTTGTCGTAGGCAGCTGCAGTACCTGCAGGAACGGTGGCATCCGTATCGGCAAGCAGATAGTAGCCGGTGGCATTGGGAGCGGTATAGGTCACATAGTATGCATTGCCGTCCTCGTCCTCGCCCTGCGCAGGAACGGTGAATGTCATATCATTGGCCAACGCGTCGCCGTTGAAATCAGCGGCGGCAGCTTCAGCGGAGATATCCTCGCTGAGTACCACAGTCATGTCATCCGTCAGGGTAAAGCCGCTGTTCATGGTATCGTCAGCCATGGTAAACACCTGCGTACCGGCGGGCAATACGATTTCCTGACCGGCAGATACGGTAGCAGTCTCGGTATTGATGCCGCCGGAATAGACCAAGCCCACGATACACACGGCGATCAGTACCACAACGGGCAGCAGCAGGTCGATAACGGAGGACTTACCGTTGGCGGGCTTTTCATAATCATCAGCGCCGGCAAAGGGACGGTGTTCCGTGGTGAACAGATCGTTCTTGACCTGTGCATTGTACTCATGGGTCAGCATAGGGCCGTAGTCAATGTTCAGCAGAGAGATCACCACAATCATCACCAGCGTCAGCAGGCAATAGTAGTTCCATGGAATCTGCTTGACAAACATCTCGATGCCGTTGATGGAGTCGGACTGGACATAGCCGGAAACGGCAGCAGCCCAGGAGGACACCGGAGCGATCATGCAGACAGGTGCCGCAGTGGCGTCGATGATATAGGCCAGCTTGGCACGGGAGATCTTATGGCTCTCGGTGACGGGACGCATCACGGCGCCCACGGTCAGGCAGTTGAAATAGTCATCAATGAAGATCAGCACGCCCAGCAGCATGGTCAGAAGCTGTGCACCGGCACGGGTTTTAACACGGCGGGTAGCCCAACGGCCGAATGCCTCGGAGCCGCCGCCCTTGTTCATCAAATCCACCATAATGCCCAGCATGACCAGGAAGCAGAGAATACCCATATCATAGGAATCTGCCAGTACGGAAATAATACCGTATTCATCGCCAATCAGCGTGGTGATGGTGTCCCAAGGGGCAAAATTGCAGTAAAGCAGTGCGCCCACCAGACAGCCGAAGAACAGGGAAGAATAGACTTCCTTGCTGATGAGAGCCAGCGCAATGGCCACGATGGGGGGCAGCAAAGACCAGAATGTGCCGACAAAGCCCGCGCCGTGATTGGTTACGCCAAGGATCACCAGCAGCACAACGATCACCGCACAGGCGATCAGATATGCAACCTTTGTACTCTTCTTTTGCATAATGATTTCCTCCTTCTTTGCGGCAAACACACCGCAGAAAAAATGAACCGCTTTGTCAAGCGGTTCATGGAAAGTTGCAAAAACAACTGACACGATAGCGCTCCACAAAAATACTTGTGACAGTCAAGCAGGTATTCCCTGCTTACCCAACACTGAAGCGACAGACACCGTTTCAGCATTTCGGCGGCATCCCCTTTCTCCGTCGGCGGCTGTCTGACCATTGCCAACGGGTACTGATGAATTCCGCACCTCTATCAAGCGATTCAATTTACTGTGAAAGCATAACACGCAGGAACACTTCTGTCAAGGAATAATAGCAAAAAAACGCCCAATATTGCGCTATTTCCCCCTGTTTTTTGTACGAAAAAGCACCGGAGCAATTGCTCCGGTGCTTTTGAAATCCTATGTAGGATAATTGACTCGCGTCCTGTATCTTACAGGAAGAAGTCGTGGATCTGGCCATACAGCACCAGCACCATCAGCAGCGGGGTGATGTAACGGACGCAGAACTTGAAGAAGGGATACATGGTGAACTTGTGACCACCGGCTTCGATCTCTTCCTTGGCGACCTCGGGGCCGATTTCCCAACCGTACATGATGGACATCAGCAGAGCGCCGACGGGCATCAGGATACCTTCGGAAATAACATCAAAGAAGTCCAGCCAGCAGTCGTTCCATGCGCCAATTGTGAAGCTCTGGAACGGGACCCACATACCATTGGAGCCCAGACCGTCGATGCAGCAGATCACGCACAGAACGCCAACTGCAGCAGCAGCGATGAGGGAGTAGCTCTTACGATGATCGCCCTTGCCTTCAGCAATGGCCTTGTCGTTGAAGTGAGCAACCAGCACCTCCAGCAGGGAGATGGAGGAGGAGATAGCTGCGAAGACAACCAGACCATAGAACAGGATGCCGAAGATGGCACCGATGGCGCCGCCCATGTTGTCGAACACGTTCTGCATGGTCACGAACAGCAGCTTGGGGCCGCCGAGGGGGCCTTCGGGATCCAGAGCGAAACGAGCGGGGATAACAACCAGACCGGCAAACAGAGCAACCAGCGTATCCATGACAACGATCAGGATACCGTTGGACTGGATGTTCTGCTCCTTACCCAGATAGGAACCATAGGTGATCATGGCGCCCATGCCCAGGGACAGGGAGAAGAACATCTGGCCGCCGGCGGTAGCCAGAACGCTGAACAGGGAGGGGGATTCCTCGATGATGCCATTGGCAACAGCCCAGCCGGGAACGAACATGTACTTCAGACCATCGGAAGCACCGGGCAGGGTGTTAGCACGGATGATGCAGATGATCAGGATGACGAACAGAGCAGGCATACCCACGGAGCAGACCTTCTCGATACCGCCGCCGACGCCGCCCATAACGATGAGCATGGTCAGGACCACGAAGATCAGACCGTAAATGGTGCACTCCACGGGGCTGGTCAGGAAGTTACCGAAGATGGTACCGCCGTCCAGGCCATTGGTGCCGAAGCCGGCGCCAACCAGGTTACCAACATTCAGGACAACATACTTCAGGCAGTAGCCGCCCAGTGCGCAGTAGAAGCCCAGAATCAGGAAGGGGGAGATGGTAGCCAGCCAGCCCAACCACTTGAACTTCTTGGACATGATCTGATAGGATGCGATAGCGCCCTTACCGGTCTTACGACCCAGAGCCAGCTCGCCCCACATGATGATGACGCCGCAGAACACTGCCAGGATCAGGTACAGGATCAGGAACACTGCACCACCGTTTGCGCCCATCTTATTGGGGAAGCCCCAGATGTTGCCCAGACCAACGGCAGAACCGACAGCGGCCATCAGGAATCCAAATGTGGATCCAAAGCCTTTTCTTTCTTCCATTGTTTTCTCTCCTT
>JAGHUH010000004.1 GCA_018064925.1 Candidatus Cacconaster stercorequi
CTGC
The DNA here is from genome assembly GCA_018064925.1 of Candidatus Cacconaster stercorequi. GTDB lineage: Bacteria > Bacillota > Clostridia > Oscillospirales > Oscillospiraceae > Vescimonas > Vescimonas stercorequi. The sequence continues at coordinate 5 of JAGHUH010000004.1, forward strand.
AGGATTTTGAACAGGAAGCGCTCTTCTCCATTATGGACTGCGACGAGGTGACACCGTCGCTTTCTCAGGCTCAGCGTTTGCGCCGCATGAGCGAGGAGAATACGCTTACCGAGAGTTCTATCTTGCAGATACTGTCCGAAGTCAAGGGCAATCAGGTTGAATATGTAAAGGTCCCGGTGGATTCGCTCCGCAGCTACTTCCGCCCAGACACCTCTATTAAACAGATGACCGAGACTCTTGTCAAGGCTATGGAATTTTACAACAAACACTTGGAGCGTCAGCGCAGAGATCGCGACGCCCGCTAATTTGAAAGGAGATTTTTTGCAATGATGAATTATGAATATTTCACTGAAAGCAGAATGGAAGAATTGGAACAGATGGTCGAGAACTTTACCGAAAACGGCTGCAAAACCGTTGAAGAAATGCTCCTTGCTTTTCTGGAAGAGCACTTGGATATTGATCCCTTTGTTCCGGACATGACGGTGGTTTTCACTGATGAGTACGCAAACGAACTTGTCGTGATTTTGAATCAGGCAGAAATCTGCTGTGTTCTGAACGCAATCGATGAAAAGCTTTCTAACCTTGAGCGCACGGAGCGTCTGCCGTTGGAGGAAGAAAAGAATCGTCTTGCGCATGATTACTATTTCGGGAGAAAGATTCCACATGAAGAAATTGAGGCAGCTTCCAGCTATGAAGAACTGGATAAGCTGATTGCGGGAGTGTTTTTTGACGGCGGAGGTGGTGCCAGTGAATAAGACAGAAATTCAGAATGATAAGGCGGCTTTTGAACGCTGTGTAGACTTCTTGGTAAGAATGTATGAAAAATACAGTCCCATGTTTGAACCGGTAACGGCAGAAATGGTTAGAAAAATATACGGGAAAACGCAGTGTAAGCACGCAGCATGACGGAAAATGGACAGGGGCATGTCTTCGGATGTGTCCCCCGTTCCATTCGCACATTTGCACTATACGAAAAAATATCTACACTAAATCATAGATTGGAGGATTATGACTATGAAAAATCATGGATGCTATATTTATACACGCGTTTCGACTGCCATACAGGTAGACGGTTTCAGCTTGGATGCACAGAAGGAAAAGCTCAGAAAATATGCCGAGTTTCAAAATTATCATATATTCGGAGAGTATTCCGACGAAGGTAAATCCGGAAAGAACATTTCCGGAAGACCGGAGTTTCAGCAAATGATGGAAGACATTTCTGCAGGAAAAGACCCGGTGGATTATGTTCTGGTTTTCAAGCTGTCGCGCTTTGGAAGAAATGCGGCGGATGTATTGAGTTGTCTGCAGGAAATGCAGGATTACGGGGTGAATCTTATATGCGTCGAGGACGGCATTGACAGTTCTAAGGACAGCGGCAAGCTAATGATTTCCGTATTGTCTGCCGTCGCAGAAATCGAGCGTGAGAATATTTTGGTGCAGACTATGGAAGGCCGTAAACAGAAGGCTCGGGAAGGCAAATGGAACGGCGGCTTTGCACCATACGGGTATAAGCTTGTTGACGGATCTCTGGAAATCGCAGAAGATGAAGCTGAAACAATACGCCTGATCTTTGATAAATATGTTAACACCAATATGGGTGCCGGTGCTATTGCAAAGTATCTGAATCAGCACGGATACGAGAAAAAACAGCGCCAGAACGGGACGCTGCCCGTATTCTCCGCTCACTTCATAACCAAGGTGCTTGATAATCCTGTTTATGTGGGAAAGATTGCCTTTGGCAGAAGAAAGAATGAGAAGATTCCCGGCGTTCGTAACCAGTACCACGTTGTACAGCAGGACGAATACCCGGTCTATGAGGGCGAGCATGAGGCCATTATCAGCGAAGAAGATTGGCTGGTCGCGCGGAAAAAGCGTTCAGAGACAAACGGGAAGCGTGAGAAATTGTATAGTCTGGAGCATGAGCATATTCTGTCCGGTATCCTTGTATGCCCTGTTTGCGGCGGTCGTATGTATGGCAATGTAAACAGGAAGAAGAAAGCCGATGGTACGCTCTATAAGGACCATTTTTACTATGCGTGCAAGCATCGTTTGGAAGTGGACGGCCACCGCTGTGATTATCGCAGACAGTGGACGCAGGAAAAGATAAACGGAGCCGTTGAAGAAGTAATCAAGAAGCTGGTTGATAACCCGAGATTTGAAGCTGCCATGCGGGAAAAGATCGACGCTAAGGTCAACACTTCTGAACTGGATTCCGAACTGGACGGACTCCGTAAAAAACTGCGCCAGTTAATCGGAGCAAAGGATAAGCTGGCACAGAAAATCGATAATCTTGATATAATGGATCCTCATTACAGCAAGAAGTATGACGATATGCAGAGCAGGCTGGATTCCTTTTATGACGAGATCGAAGACGTGGAGGAAGCTATCGACGCGCTGCAGGAAAGAATCGTAAATATCCGCAGTGAGAAGATAACAAGCGATAACATCTACCAATTTCTGCAGTTCTATGGTACGATGTATGATAGCTTCACGGACGCAGAGAAAAAGGAGTTCATGAAGACCTTTATTGAAAAAGTTGAAATCTACAAAGAACCCCTTTCTAATGGTCAACTCTTAAAGAGAATCACTTTTGCTTTCCCTGTGTTTTATAATGGTGAAGAACTGCGCGAAATTAGTTGGGACGAAAAATTTACTGGCGAAAGCGTGGTGCTTCTGGTGCGGGATGTGGAGTGCGATGACAGGGGCTGACAACGAAGCAAGTTGGCTTTTGTGGAGGGATTGAGATTTGAAAAATGCTGAACTGATCTTGGAAAACTTCGATGCTAGGATACCTAAAATAGAAATAAAACCTAAAAACACTGAATCAAAGGTGATTGTTTCATCAAAAATGTATGATGAAGAAACAGATAAGAAAATCTCTGTTAAAATACATTTTAATGATGTTGCTGCAATTGATTTCAGGATCAATCTCTTTGACTGTATGGTTGGAGCTGAAGCCTTAGGATTATACTGTATAAGAGAGCGAGAATTTGTTGAGTCAATTGTAAAAGGCATCTTTCATAGACGAAAAGAAGTATTTCTGCTGGAAGGAAATTATGAGTATGATGCAACCGATGAGAACGATCTGCTAAATTGCCTCGATATATCCGGTGATTTCGGTAAAAGCATTGACGCGTATGCTGCTTATATCCAGAATGTAGACGCAGGCGTGTACATAATAGTAGCAAGGTACATAGAAATTGAGAGATAAATCCCGTTTTTCGCGTGACGCTGTTCCTGCGAACAGACTTGTTTGCGGAAGCGTGAAGATCAGATCGGAGGGGAACGGACAGCGCGCCCGTTTCCCCCTTACTGTTTGTTGAAAAAGTGGGTGAGGCGTGCCGGTCGAAGTATGGAGGGAAACGGCGTTTTTGGGCTTGACAAGGCAGGGGGGAAGTGATACCATACAAAACTGTACTTGTAGGAAGAGTACAGATGAAAAAAGAACAATTGGTTACGGAACGGTCACAAATTCGGCGGATGAATGGTTGCTTTTGCAACAATTTATGGAAGAAGTTGGCAAACGGGCGGTGTAGGAAGCGGCCGGTTTTGCCCATGCGGATGTGTGACCGCATTTTCGCGTTGAAGGAGCGCAAAAGTGAAAAATGGTTGACTTGTCTCTTGATACAGCCGCGAAGCACAGCGTGTGGACGCGGCTGCGGAGCAGGGGTATTGATCTGGCGCGGCATCTGTCCCGGGCAACGGAACAGTTCTGGCTGAGCCGGTGGTATTTCCCTGCGATGCTTCTGGCGGCGGTCGGTTTTGCTGCGGCCAATCAGCAGGTGGCGGGTGTGGGAGTGCTGCTGTGCCTTGCCGCATGGTTTACGGCCTTCTGCCCGGATCTCCTTTCCTGCGTGTGCCCGCTGGCCATGGTGTTTTTGATGGCCGGGCCGTGCTATGCCGATTTGAGCATCTTCTTTCCCTGCGCCATTCTGCTGCTGCCGCTTCTCGCGGCGCTGCTGCTGCATCTGGTCATCTGGCCGGTGACCCTTCGGGCGGGACGCAGTGCTCGGGGACTGGTGCTGGTGTCTGTCGCCACGCTGCTGGGCGGCTGCGATGTGATGCAGCAATCGGAATTCTGGCGTCCGCTGTCACTCTATTATACATTGGGTCTGGGTGTGATGCTGCTGGTGATCTACCTGCTGTTCCGTTCCTGTCTGGCGGAGGAGCATGGCGATGACCTGCCCGCACGCTTTGGCGGCATTTTCTACACACTGGGCCTGCTGATGGCCGCGGAGGTGTTCTGTACCTACCTGTGGCGATGGCAGGAGTTCGTGGACGCCGGGGCACTGCTGTTTTTGAACTACCGCAACTTTGCTGCCACCATTTTATTGACCACCCTGCCCATGACGCTGTACTTTGCCCTGCGCAGCCGCAAGCATCTGGCGGTGACGGCGGTGCTGCTGCTGGCCATGGTGCTGACCGGCAGCCGCAGTGCGCTGCTGTTCGGCGCGGTGGAGGTAGTGGTGGGCTGCATCTATCTGGTACGCTACGGCGCCGTGTCCCGCAAGGCCATGCTGACCGTGACGGTGGTGTTCGCCGCGGTGATGGCCGTGTTCGGTATTCGCGTGGTGGGCACCCTGTATGCCGACCGCATCGCCAACGGTCTGATCAGCAAGGGTGAGCTGCGCTGGAAGCTGCTGGACTGCGGCATCAACGATTTCCTGCGCCATCCCGTTTTCGGCATGGGTCTGGGCAACACGGCCAACTGTGAAATGCTGGAGAGCGTGAAGGGCAGTATGTTCTTCTACCACAACCTGCCGCTGCAGGTGTTGGCCAGCATGGGTCTGGTGGGACTTGTGGCTTACGGCTGTCTGATTGTTGACCGCATCGCACTGCTGCTGAAAAAACGCTCGGCGTTTACCATGGCGCTGGGGATGTGCTATCTGGGGATGCTGCTGGTGTCCATGACCAACCCCGGCGAATTCTGCCCGCTTCCCAACGCGGGACTGATGGTGATCGTATTTGCCATGGTGGAGGAGGCCACCGGCGACGCAACCGTGCCGGTGACCCGGCCTCTGGGCGTGCGGCGCCATTCACGCAGGACGCGTTCCGTGACCTACGCGCACAAGTAACGGAAGATACAACAAAGCACACGCTTCACCTGTTTCGGCGAGGCGTGTGCTCTTTTCATACGGCAAAAAAAGAAAAAACCCGGAAAATCCGGATTTCGACGAAAAAATGATTGACAAGTGTATCCTGATTTGGTACAATAAATTGCTTATATTCGGATGGTGGGCCCACATACCCATCTAACCGTACTGTTATGATACCACCTTCCGCCGGGAAATACAAGCGGGAGTGCAGCAAAAGAAGCAACAAACCCGTGCGTATCATGGCGGCTGTTCCCAAGTAAGTAATAAGTAAGTTGTGAAAATAGAGCGAAAAGAAAGGCGTGAGTATTGAAGATGGCCAAGGACAAGTATTACGGCAAAACCCTGCGAAAGAATTTTGCCAGACATGAAGAGGTCATGGCGATGCCCAACCTGCTGCAGATCCAGAAGAGCTCCTACAAGTGGTTCCTGGAGACCGGTCTGCGGGAGGTATTCAACGATGTGGCATCTATCACCGACTATGCCGGCAATCTGGAGCTGAGCTTCATCGATTACAGCATGAACGAGCCCCCCAAGTACGATGTGGAGGAGTGCAAGGCTCGTGACGCCACCTACGCCGCTCCCATGAAGGTGAGCGTGCGCCTGCACAACAAGGAGACCGGCGAGATCAAGGAGCAGGAGATCTTCATGGGCGATTTCCCCCTGATGACCCACTCCGGTACCTTTGTCATCAACGGCGCTGAGCGCGTGGTGGTGTCTCAGATCGTCCGTTCCCCCGGCATCTACTACGGCAAGGAAGTGGATCTCAAGACCGATCTGCCCCTGCTGACCTCCACCGTGATCCCCTATCGCGGCGCATGGCTGGAATATGAGACCGACACCTCCGAGGTGTTTTGGGTCCGCATTGATAAAAACCGCAAGCTGCCCATCACCTGCCTGATCCGTGCGCTGGGTCTGAAGACCGACGCCGAGATTTTGGAGCGCTTCGGTGATGATCCCCGCATCGTAATGACGCTGGAGAAGGATACCTGCAAGACCTACGAGGACGCTATGCTGGAGATCTACCGCAAGCTGCGTCCCGGTGAGCCCCCCACGCTGGACAGTGCCGAGACCCTGATCCAGAACCTGTTCTTCGATCCCCGCCGCTACGATTTGAGCATCGTGGGCCGCTACAAGTTCAACAAGAAACTGACACTGTGGGTTCGCGCAAAGGGTCAGAAGCTGGCCGTGCCCGTGGCAGATCCCGCCACCGGCGAGATTTTGTTCGACGAGGGTCATGTCCTCACCGGCGACGAATGCCGCGAGCTGGACGCCATCGGTGTGAGCGAGGTCTCTGTGCTGCTGGACAGCGGCGAGACCGTCACGATCTTTACCAACAAGATGTGCGACATGAGCCGCTATGTGGACTTCGATCCCAAGGCCGAGTGCGGCATCAAGGAGCGCGTCCGCTTTGAGGTGCTGCAGGAGCTGCTTGCCCAGTATGAGGGCGAGGAGCTGATCGAACAGTGCCGTCTGCACGCTGACGATCTGGTGCCCAAGCACATTATCATTGATGATATCTTCGCATCCATCAACTATATGAACGCGCTGGCACACGGTCTGGTGACCCGCGATGACATCGACCATCTGGGCAACCGCCGCCTGCGCTGCGTGGGTGAGCTGCTGCAAAACCAGTTCCGCATCGGCTTTTCCCGTATGGAGCGCGTCATCCGTGAGCGCATGACCATTCAGGATCTGGATGTGGTGACACCCCAGAGCCTGATCAACATCCGTCCCGTGACCGCCGCCATCAAGGAGTTCTTCGGCTCCAGCCCCCTGAGCCAGTTCATGGATCAGACCAACCCGCTGGCCGAGCTGACCCATAAGCGCCGCCTCAGTGCTCTGGGCCCCGGCGGCTTGAGCCGTGAGCGCGCCAACATGGAAGTGCGAGATGTGCACTATTCTCACTATGGCCGTATGTGCCCCATTGAGACCCCTGAAGGCCCCAACATCGGCCTGATCTCCTATCTGGCTACCTACGCCCGTATCAATGAATACGGCTTTATCGAAGCACCCTTCCGCAAGGTGGATCACGAGACCGGCCGTGTCTCCGACGAGGTCGTCTACATGACCGCCGATGTGGAGGATCAGTATGTGGTGGGGCAGGCTGCCGAGCCTGTGGATGACAACGGCTGCCTGATCAACAAGCGTATCACCTGCCGTCACCGCGATGAGATCGTGGAGGTGGACAGACACAATGTGGACTTCATCGACATCTCTCCCCGCATGATGGTCTCCATCGCTACCGCCATGATCCCCTTCCTGCCCAACGACGACGCCAACCGTGCCCTGATGGGCGCCAACATGCAGCGTCAGGCCGTGCCTCTGCTGAAGCCCGAGGCACCCATCGTGGGTACCGGTATGGAGCATAAGATCTGCATCGACTCCGAGGTGGCTGTGCTGGCCGAGGGCGACGGCGTTGTCACCAAGGTGGACGCCACCAATGTGTCCGTCAAGTACGACAGCGGCGAGACCAAGGACTACAAGCTCATCAAGTTCCTGCGCTCCAACCACACCACCTGCATCAACCAGAAGCCCATTGTGGATGTGGGCGAGCGTGTCCACGGCGGCGAGGATCCCACTGTGCTGGCTGACGGTCCCGCCACCTCTCAGGGCGAGATCGCGCTGGGCCGCAACATCCTGGTGGGCTTCATGACCTGGGAAGGTTACAACTACGAGGACGCCGTTTTGCTGAATGAGCGTCTGGTCAAGGAGGATGTCTACACCTCCATTCATATTGAAGAATACGAGATCGATGCCCGCGATACCAAGCTGGGGCCCGAGGAAATCACCCGCGATATCCCCAATGTGGGCGAGGATGCCCTGAAGGATCTGGACGAGCGTGGTATCATCCGCGTGGGTGCCGAGGTTCACGCCGGTGACATTCTGGTGGGTAAGGTCACCCCCAAGGGCGAGACCGATCTGACCGCAGAGGAGCGCCTGCTGCGCGCCATCTTCGGCGAAAAGGCACGGGAAGTCCGCGATACCTCCCTGAAGGTACCTCACGGCGAGAGCGGCATCGTCATCGACGCCAAGGTCTTTACCCGCGAGGGCGGCGACGAGCTGGGCCCGGGCGTCAATCAGGTCGTCCGTATCTATATCGCACAGCGCCGCAAGATCCAGCCCGGTGACAAAATGGCCGGCCGCCACGGCAACAAGGGCGTTGTGTCCCGCGTGCTGCCTCAGGAGGATATGCCCTTCCTGCCCGACGGTACGCCGCTGGATATCGTGCTGAATCCCCTGGGCGTTCCCTCCCGTATGAACATCGGTCAGGTGCTGGAGGTCCATCTGGGCTATGCCGCCCATGAGCTGGGCTGGAAGGTGGCCACCCCCATCTTCGACGGCGCTACCGATAAGGATATCACCGAGGCACTGACGCAGGCAGGTCTGGACCCCGAGGGCAAGAGCTGGCTGTACGATGGCCGTACCGGTGAGCGTTTCGACAACAAGGTCACCGTGGGCTATGTGTACTTCCTGAAGCTGCACCATCTGGTTGACGATAAGATCCATGCCCGTTCCACCGGCCCCTACTCTCTGGTGACCCAGCAGCCTCTGGGCGGCAAGGCACAGTTCGGCGGCCAGCGCTTTGGTGAAATGGAAGTCCGGGCGCTGGAGGCCTACGGCGCCGCCTACACCCTGCAGGAGATCCTGACGGTGAAGTCCGACGATGTCACCGGCCGTGTCCGCACCTATGAGGCCATCGTCAAGGGTCACAATGTGCCCCAGCCCGGTGTGCCCGAATCCTTCAAGGTGCTGGTCAAGGAGCTGCAGTCCCTGTGCCTGGATATTCAGGTACTGGACGAGAACGGCGACGAGATCGAGCTGAAGGAAGACGAGGACGCCATGGATACCTTCAATCTGGCCCGTATGGACGCTGAAAACGAGCGCCAGAACCGCTATGCCGATGAAAACGAGCTGGCGGACGCCGGTTACGAATATGTCGCAGACGAAGAGGTCAGCGCCTCCTTCGGTCTGGACGAGGAATTTTAAGGAACAGGAGGAGCTATTAGTATGAGTTATGCAACATTTGACGCTATCAAAATCGGTATCGCTTCTCCGGAGATGATCCGCGAGTGGTCTTACGGCGAGGTCAAGAAGCCCGAGACCATCAACTACCGCACCCTGAAGCCCGAGCGCGACGGCCTGTTCTGCGAAAAAATCTTCGGGCCCACCAAGGACTGGGAGTGCCACTGCGGCAAGTATAAGAAGATCCGCTACAAGGGCAAGATCTGCGATCGCTGCGGCGTGGAAGTCACCCGCGCCAAGGTGCGCCGCGAGCGCATGGGCCACATCGAGCTGGCTACCCCCGTTTCCCATATCTGGTACTTCAAGGGGATCCCCTCCCGCATGGGTCTGCTGCTGGACATCTCTCCCCGCATTCTGGAGAAGGTCCTGTATTTCGCCGCCTATATCGTCACCGATCCCGGCGAGACGCCGCTGCTGCGCAACCAGATCCTGTCTGAAAAGGAATACCGCGACTATCGCGAAAAATATGAGGACGATTTCGACGCCGGTATGGGCGCCGAGGCTGTGAAAAAGCTGCTGCAGCAGGTGAATCTGGAGGAGTTGAGCGAGCAGCTCCACGCCGAGCTGAAGGCCACCTCCGGCCAGAAGAAGACCCGCATCGTCAAGCGTCTGGAAGTGGTGGACGCTTTCCGCATCAGCGGCAACAAGCCCGAGTGGATGATTATTGATGTGCTGCCGGTGATCCCTCCCGAGCTGCGCCCCATGGTACAGCTGGACGGTGGCCGCTTTGCCACCTCCGACCTGAACGACCTCTATCGCCGCGTCATCAACCGCAACAACCGTCTGAAGCGCCTGATGGAGCTTAACGCCCCTGACATCATCGTGCGCAACGAAAAGCGTATGCTGCAGGAGGCTGTGGATGCGCTGATTGATAACGGCCGCCGCGGTCGCGCCGTCACCGGCGCCAACAACCGTGCGCTGAAGTCCCTGAGCGATATGCTCAAGGGCAAGCAGGGTCGTTTCCGCCAGAACCTGCTGGGTAAGCGCGTGGACTACTCCGGTCGAAGCGTGATCTGCGTCGGCCCCGAGCTGAAGATCTACCAGTGCGGCGTGCCCAAAGAGATGGCCGTGGAGCTGTTCCGCCCCTTCATTATGAAGAAGCTGGTGGAGGACGGCACCGCCAACAACATCAAATCCGCCAAGAAGATGGTGGATAAGGGCCGCACCGAGGTGTGGGATGCTCTGGACGAGATCATCAAGGATCACCCCGTCATGCTGAACCGTGCACCTACCCTGCACCGTCTGGGTATTCAGGCCTTTGAGCCGGTGCTGGTGGAAGGCCGCGCATTAAAGCTGCATCCCCTGAACTGTACCGCATTCAACGCCGACTTCGACGGCGACCAGATGGCTATCCATGTACCTCTGTCCGCCGAGGCACAGGCCGAGGCGCGTCTGCTGATGCTCTCTGCCAACAACCTGCTGCGTCCTCAGGACGGCGGTCCCGTTACCGTGCCGACGCAGGATATGGTGCTGGGTTCCTACTACCTGACCTTCGAGCGCTTTGAAAACGGCGTCAGCCAGATGGACAACGACGAGTTCTGGCCCGCTGACATTGACTTTGCCTGGGCCGGTAAGACCTTCGAGGAAGTTACCGGTCACAAGTCCTATGACGAGCTGACTGACGAGGAGAAGGAAAAGCTGCATCTGAATATCTATCGCAACGAGGATGAGGTGCTGATGGCACACAATGAGCATGTCATCGGTATGCATCAGCCCGTTCTGGTACGCGTGGAGAAGGAATACTGCGGCGAGACGATCAGCCATGTGGTGCTTGCCACCGCCGGCCGCATCATCTTCAACCGCAACATCCCGCAGGATCTGGGCTTTGTGGAGCGCTTCAACGAGGACGGTACCCCCACCAGCAAGTTCTTCGACTACGAGATCACCGAGACCTGCGGCAAGAAGCTGCTGGGCAAGATCGTTGACAAGACCATCAAGAAGTACGGCTTTACCCGTGCCGCCGAAGTGCTGGATAACATCAAGGCTACCGGTTACCACTATTCCACCATTGCCTCTATCACCATCTCCATCGCAGACATGACCGTGCCTGCCAAGAAGTATGAGCTCATCAGCGAAACCGAGCAGCGCGTGGTGGATATCGAGGATCAGTACAACATGGGCTTCATCACCGACGAGGAGCGCTACAAGCTGGTGGTCCGCGAGTGGGAAAAGACTACCGACGATGTCACCAACGCTCTGACGGAGAACATGAACAAGTACAACCCCATCTTCATGATGGCAGACTCCGGTGCCCGTGGCTCCATGAAGCAGATCCGTCAGCTGACCGGTATGCGTGGCCTGATGGCCAACACCGCCGGTAAGACCATCGAGATCCCCATCAAGGCAAACTTCCGTGAGGGTCTGTCCGTTCTGGAATACTTTACCTCTTCCCGAGGCGCTCGTAAGGGCTTGGCCGATACCGCTCTGCGTACCGCTGACTCCGGTTATCTGACCCGCCGAATGGTGGATGTTTGCCAGGAAGTCATCGTCCGCGAGGACGACTGCGGCGTGGAAAAGGGTATCGTGGTGTCCGAGATCAGCGAGGGCGGTCAGATCATCGAAAAGTTCTCTGAGCGTATCCGCGGCCGTTTCCCCGTACGCGATATCATGAAGCCCGGTACCGACGAGGTGCTGATCTCCAAGGATCACATGATGACCGAGAGCGATGCTGCACTGATGGAGAGCTTTGACATCCATTCCGCCGAGATTCGCACCGTGCTGACCTGCCGCGCTCACAGCGGTATCTGCGCCAAGTGCTACGGCATGAACCTGGCCACCTCCAAGGCAGTTGGCCCCGGCGAAGCTGTCGGTATCATCGCCGCACAGTCCATCGGCGAGCCCGGTACCCAGCTGACCATGCGTACCTTCCACACCGGCGGCGTTGCCGGCGGCGATATCACCCAGGGTCTTCCCCGAGTGGAGGAACTGTTCGAAGCCCGCAAGCCCAAGAAGATGGCAACGCTGGCCGAGATCGGCGGTACTGTCCGATTTGAGGAAGCCACCAAGGGCAGCCTGCTGAACATCATCATTACCGCCGACGATGGCGATACCCGCACCTATGCCGTGCCCCATACCGGTCTGCAGGTCAATGACGGCGATGTCATTGAAAAGGGCAAGCAGCTGCAGGACGGCGCATTGAATCCCCACGATGTGCTGCGCATCCGCGGCGCCTCTGCTGTGCACAACTACCTCATTCAGGAGGTTTTGAAGGTGTACCGTCAGCAGGGCGTTGACATCAACGATAAGCATATCGAGGTCATCGTTCGCCAGATGATGCGCAAGGTCCGCGTGGAGGACGGCAACGATACCAAGCTGTTGTCCGGCGCCATGGCCGATGTGCTGGAGGTGGAGGATGCCAACGAGGAAATCCGCCGCCGCAATGCTAACGGCGAAGTGGGCGAGGACGGCGAGCCTTTGAAGGAAGCCACCTACACCCAGCTCCTGATGGGCATTACCAAGGCCGCTCTGGCCACCGATTCCTGGATGTCCGCCGCATCCTTCCAGGAGACCACCAAGGTTCTGACCGAGGCCGCCATCAAGGGCAAGGTCGACCATCTGGTGGGTCTGAAGGAAAATGTCATCATCGGTAAGCTGATTCCCGCCGGCGCCGGTCTGACCGCCTATCGCCAGTTTGCAAAGGAACTGGTACCCGAGGCAGAGACCGAGGAGGTCGGGGAAGTTGCTGAGGAGCAGATGTTTGCCGCTCCTGTCATGGAATAACCCGCAAAAAACAAATCAAACACCGCTCTGCATCATGCGGAGCGGTGTTTTGCCGTCCAATGTCGGAGGCGTGGACATGGTTTTGGCGATTTTATCAGTTTTCCGGGGAAAAATTCAGGGAAAGCAACAAATTTTTGGAGAAAATCCACTTGACGCTGTTTCACGCCTATGCTATAATTTCAAATTGCGCGGGAATGCTTTCCGCGAATTTTGCCATGCTGTCGGTTTTGGCAAACCGGGAGGGACATTCCGTGCTGGAGGAACTGATGACAAAGGAAAAAGTCACCGGCCTCAAGCAAACCCGGCGCGCAATCGCTGCCGGCCGCGCCCGTCAGGTCTATCTGGCCTGCGATGCCGACCCCAGACTCACCGAGCCCATCCGCGTGGGCTGTCAGGCGGCACAGATCCCCACGGTGACAGAGTTCACCATGGCGCAGTTGGGGAAAGTGTGCGGCATTGATGTGGGCTGCGCCGCAGCCACCGTGTTGGCAAAATAAAAAGTGGTTTTTCCGGAATAAAATTCCTTTGTTCCGTGGAAAATATAGGGAGGACTCCTCCCAAAAATCTTTAGAAAGGAGCAAAATACTGAATGCCTACTTTTAATCAGCTGGTCAAGCAGGGCAGAAAACAGGCTACCTACAAGTCCAATTCTCCCGCTATGCAGAAGGGCCTGAACACTCTGAAGAACAAGGAAACC
>JAGHUH010000033.1 GCA_018064925.1 Candidatus Cacconaster stercorequi
GCGCATCTCGCCATTATCCTGCTTAAAGCGTCCTTTTGCCCAACCGAGTACAATGTAATTATCGTTCATATAGAACCTTCCTTTCTGCGGTCTATGCCGCTACACAAAGTACAGATTTACAACCTGTCCAAATTTAATATAAAACTTACCTTTGCTTTTTTCCGCCTCCAAATACTTGCAAATCTCCGCAATTCCCTTTATAATGAATTGATTAAACTGCTATTTGATACGCTGTAAGCGAGGATATAAACCATGAGTACCGTGATTACTTCCATTGACCCCCATTCTCCCGCCCTCCGCGCCGGCATACAGGTGGGCGAAAAGCTTCTTACCATCAACGGCCACGAGGTTTTAGATGTTCTGGATTACCGCTTTTACGGGTATGATCCCGTTGCGCAGCTTACGCTGCTGACACCTGCCGGTGAAACACGCGCTCTCACCATCCACAAGATGGAGGGGCAGGATCTGGGACTGAATTTCGACACCTATCTGATGGACGAGATGCGCCAATGTGCCAACCACTGCGTTTTCTGCTTTGTGGATCAGATGCCGCCCAATATGCGCTCCACCCTGTATGTAAAGGATGACGACGCGCGATTGAGCTTCCTGCTGGGGAACTACACCACACTGACCAACATCTCCCCCCGCGAGGCGCAGCGGATCATCGACCTGCACATCAGCCCCATCAATGTGTCCGTCCACGCCACCGATCCCCAACTGCGATGCACCATGCTGGGCAACAAAAATGCCATGCAATCGTTGGATTATATGCGCGCCTTCGGCGAGCACGGCATCGTGATGAACGGACAGATCGTGGTCTGTCCCGGCTGGAACGACGGCGATCAGCTGCGCCGCACCATGCACGATCTGCTGAAGATGAATTTTGCCAGCTGCTCCATTGTGCCCGTGGGCATCACCAAATATCGTCAGGGACTGGCCAAGCTCCGGCCCGTGGACGCGCAAAGCGCCGGTGAGATTATCGACATTGTGGACGAGGTGGGAGAGAAATGCCTGCGTGAAAAGGGCACTCGGGTATTCTTCTGCGCCGATGAGCTGTACCTCAAGGCGGGGCGTCCCCTGCCGGAGGATGACTATTATGAGGAATACCGCCAATTGGAAAACGGCGTGGGACTTCTCCGCCTTCTGGAGCAGGAGTTCATGGCCGCGCTGCGCTTTGCCGACGCACCCGAGTCCCCTACCCCCTTCACCATTGCCACCGGTACCTCTGCCGCGCCGTATCTGTCGAAGCTGGTGGAACAGGCCAAGGCGCAGTTTCCCGAAGTTCGCGGTCAGGTGATTGGAATCGAGAATGATTTCTTCGGCCGTACCATTGATGTGGCGGGCCTTGTCACCGGTCAGGATCTGGCTGCACAACTAAAGGGCCGTGATCTGGGTGAGCGGGTACTGATCCCCATCAGTATGCTGCGCCACGGCGAAAATGTTTTTCTTGATGACTACACCGTACCTCAGCTTGCGCAGGAACTGGGCTGCCGCGTGGAGGTCATCAGCGGCGACGGCGGCGATCTGGCCGATGCCATGCTCTCCTAACGAAAATACTACCGAAACAGGAGGTTTCTTAAAATATGTCGAAACCCATTATTGCCATTGTAGGACGCCCCAATGTGGGCAAGTCCATGCTGTTTAACAAGATCATCGGCCGGCGCCTGAGCATCGTGGAGGACACCCCCGGTGTCACCCGCGACCGTATCTACGGCGAAGCCGACTGGAACGGCCGCAAGTTTACGCTGGTGGATACCGGCGGTATTGAGCCCACCACCGATAACCAGATTCTCTCCTTTATGCGGGATCAGGCGGAGATCGCCATTGAGAACGCCACTGTCATCGTGCTGGTGGTGGATATCAAGACCGGCATGACCGCCGCCGATCAGGAAGTGGCCGGGATGCTGCAGCGCTCCAAAAAGCCCATCGTGCTGGCTGTCAACAAGATGGACTCCACCGGTTCCGTTGATCCGGATTTCTATGAGTTCTACAATCTGGGGCTGGGCGATCCCATTGCCGTTTCCGCCGTACACGGCCACGGCACCGGCGATCTTTTGGATGCCTGCTTCCAGTACTTTCCTCCCGAAACCGAGGATGAGGACGATTCTGATGTCATTCAGGTGGCCATCATCGGCAAGCCCAATGTGGGCAAGTCCTCCCTGACCAACCGTATTTTGGGGCAGCAGCGCGTCATCGTCAGCAATGTGGCCGGCACCACCCGCGATGCCATCGACTCCTACTTTGAAAACGAAATCGGCAAGTATAACTTCATCGACACCGCCGGGATGCGCAAAAAGTCCAAGGTGGACGACAATATCGAAAAATACAGCGTGCTCCGCGCCACCATGGCCATCGAGCGCAGCGATGTGTGCCTGATCATGATCGACGCACAGGACGGCGTGACCGAACAGGACACCAAGGTGGCCGGTCTTGCCCACGATGCCGGTAAGGCCTGCATCATCGTGGTCAACAAGTGGGATCTGGTGGAAAAGGACGGCAAGACCATGGATCGAATGCGTGAGGATATCCGCCGGGATCTCAGCTATATGACCTACGCCCCCATTCTGTTTATTTCCGCCATGACCGGTCAGCGAGTCAATCGCCTGTTTCAGCTGATCAACTATGTCAACGAAC
Source organism: Candidatus Cacconaster stercorequi (assembly GCA_018064925.1). GTDB lineage: Bacteria > Bacillota > Clostridia > Oscillospirales > Oscillospiraceae > Vescimonas > Vescimonas stercorequi. The sequence continues at coordinate 2,635 of JAGHUH010000033.1, forward strand.
AGTCCACTATGCGCATCACCACCGGTATGCTCAACAGCGTCCTGGCCGATGCACAGACCCGTGTGCAGCCGCCCACGGATAAGGGCCGTCGCCTGAAGATCTACTATATGACGCAGGTGGGCGTCAAGCCGCCGCACTTTGTCGCCTTCTGCAATGATAAGAAGCTGTTCCACTTTTCCTACCGCCGTTATCTGGAAAACCAGATCCGCAGTGTGTTTGGACTGGAAGGTACTCCCATCATTATGACCATTCGCCAAAAGGGCGAGGAGGAATAAGCAAACCATGTTCAAAACCATTTCAGTTATACTGATCGTGCTGGTGTCCTACTTCATGGGCTGTTTCAACGGTTCGGTCATAACCTCCTGCTTCCTTATCCATGATGATGTCCGCAATCACGGCAGCGGCAACGCCGGTCTGACCAACTTCTACCGCACCTACGGCGCCAAATACGCCCTGCTGGTCATTGGCTGTGATATGCTCAAGACCGTCATTGCCTGCCTCATCAGCGGCTATATGTTCCGGTATATCTTTAGCGATTGGACATTGGGCGTTCTGGTGGGCGGCCTGAGCTGCGAGTTGGGTCATATCTTCCCCGTATTCTTCGGCTTCAAGGGCGGTAAGGGCATCCTCTCCGGCGGCATTATTGTGATGATGCTGGGCTTGCGTGTGGCACTGATCGCCTGGGCCCTGTTCCTGGTTTTGGCGTGCAGCACCCGTTATATTTCGCTGGGCTCCATCGCCGCTGCTGTCAGCCTGCCACTCTCCGTCTTTTTCATATACCATGGCAATTTGCTTTATACCGCGCTGTGTGTGGTGATCTCTGTTCTGGTGATCTGGTGTCACCGCGGCAATATCCAGCGCCTGCTCCGCGGTGATGAAAAGAAATTCCATTGGCATATCACCTCTACTACCGGACAATAAAAATGAACTCTAAAATCAGACAAATCCTTTTTCCGCTGCTGGCGGCATTGATCTGGGGTACTGCATTCGTAGCACAGAGCATCAGTACCGACTATATCGAACCCATGACCTTCAATGCCATCCGCTCCGTAGTGGCCTTTGTAGTGTTGCTGCTCATTCTGCGCCTGTTCCGTCGGGTACAAGCGGCGAAAAGTCCAAGCACCCCTCTTCCCTCTCTCGGCACGCGGCGCGATCTGATCCTTGCCTCCCTCTGCTGCGGCGCAGCGCTGGCGCTGGCCTCAAATCTGCAGCAGGCGGGCATTGCCTACACCTCGGTGGGCAAGGCGGGTTTCATTACCGCGTTGTATATTGTGTTGGTCCCCGTTTTCGGTCTTTTCTTCAAAAAGAAGGTGGCGCTCCCCATCTGGATCAGCGTGCTGCTGGCGGTGGGTGGCTTATACTGCCTGTGCATCTCCGAGCATTTCACCATTACCCGGGGCGATTTTCTGGTGCTTCTTTGCTCGGTTTTGTTCGCTGTGCATATCCTCCTGATCGATCATTTCACCCAGAAGGTCAACGGCATCGCCTTGAGCTGCGGACAGTTTCTGGTAGCTGCTATCCTGTCCGGCATCGGAATGCTGATCTTTGAGCATCCCTCTCTCTCCGCCATTCTCACCTGCGTCGGTCCGATTCTCTATGTGGGTATCTTTTCCAGCGGCGTGGCCTACACGCTGCAGATTCTGGCGCAGAAGGACGGCAACCCAACCGTGGTCTGTCTGCTGCTGAGCATGGAATCCGTGTTCTCCACCCTCTCCGGCGCCATCATCCTCCACGAAGTGCTGTCCGGTCGGGAATACTTCGGCTGTGTTCTGATGCTGACAGCCGTTATTCTGTCACAGATTCCCTTCCCCACCCGAAGGAAAACCACAGTTTAAATGCATCCCGCATAATAAAGCACGATCGACAACACTGTCGATCGTGCTTTTCTTTCCATAAAAATGCATCAGCATATCAGCTCGTAGAAACTATCCACATCCAAGTCGGCCGTGATGGTCTCCAACGCACGGCGCTGCTCAAGCTCTGCACGCCACGCCATGCCGCAGTCGGCGGTAATGCTGCGGGGCACCGGAATCAGCCGTCCGGGCACGCCCTGCGCCTTGCAGCGCTTCTCCATGGCCATAGCGCCTGCCGTGGTATGAAAGGTCACCAACAGCCGCAGCTTCCGTTCTATCACTTTGCCACCTCCCGAATGGCCGCAATGGCGGTGTCTACCTCCGATTCTGTGTTGAAATGGCTGAAGCTGAAGCGTACCGCACCCTGCTCCACTGTGCCCAGCGCACGATGAAGACGCGGCGCACAGTGGGCACCGGGCCGAGTGGCAATGCCATACTCCTGCGCCAGCACATCGCTGACCTCCGAGGAATCATAATCCAGGACATTCAGCGACACGATGGGGGCGCGGTCTGTCGTGGAAAAATCACCGTAAACCGTCACGCCGTCGATTCCCGCCACGCCTTCATAAAAGCGGCGAGCCAGCATCTGCTCCTGCTGACGGATAGAGTCAATCCCCACCTCCGCAATATAATCCAGCGCAGCGGACAGCCCGGCAATGCCGTGGCCGTTCAGTGTACCGGCCTCCAGGCGGGTGGGATACTGCTCCGGCTGATGCTCCAGATAGGTCTGTACGCCGGTACCGCCCACCTTCCAAGGACGAAGTTCCACGCCTTCCGCCACGCACAGTCCGCCGGTGCCCTGTGGCCCAAGCAGGCTCTTGTGCCCGGTAAAGCACAGCACATCAATGTGCATCCGTTCCATGTCGACGGGGAATACCCCCGCCGTCTGGCTGGCATCCACAATGAACAGCAGGCCGTTTGCATGGGCAATCTGCCCGATGCGGGCAATATCCAGCACATTGCCTGTCAGGTTCGATGCGTGGGTACATACAATGGCACGAGTATTTGATTTAATAAGCTCTGTAAAGCTATTATAGTTTACAGTTCCATCTTTTCCTGCCGGCACAAAATCGACATTTCCATGGCGATACAGCGGGCGCAGAACGGAGTTATGCTCGCAGTCGGTGGAGATCACATGGTCTCCCTCGGACAGCGCACCGGCGATGGCAATGTTCAGCGCCTCGGTGGAGTTAGCGGTAAAAATCACATGATCGGGGCGGGCGCACCGGAACAGACGCGCCAGCTTTTCCCGGGTATCAAAAATCACACGGGATGCCGTCAGCGCTTCCTCATGTGCGCTGCGGCCGCTGTTGCCCATGGACTGCATAGCCTGCACCACCGCCTGAATGACGCACTCCGGTTTGTGCAGGGTCGTGGCCGCGTTATCCAGATAAATCACGGTTTGATCACCTTGCCTGCCTGCGCCAGCTTCTCCACAATGGTATACATATTGGTCACGCTGCCTACAGCCAGCTTTTCCGTCAGGCCGTAATAGTTCAGGCAGGTACCGCAGGTGAGAATTTCCACACCCTGCGCCGCCATATTCTTCAAATCCTCCAGCGAGTCGGAACCCTCTACCGTCAGACGGGCACCGCCGTTATAAAACAGCACTGTTTTGGGCAGTACCTCCAACTGAGACAGAGCAAACAGAAAGCCCTTCATCAGCGTTTTTCCCAGCTCCTCGCTGCCGCGGCCCATGATATCGGTATCCACCGCCACCACAAAATTGCCGTCTGCGGGAGCACAGGACACGCACTCGATTTCTTCCGTGCCTGCCTCCACCGGGCCGCTGACAGAGATGGTAACCACAAAGTCCTTTTCTCCTGCCTGCTTTGCCTCGACACGCAGTCCCTTCTGGTCAGCCATGCGCTTCAAATTTTCCACAGCCACCGCATTGTCGACCCGCACCTCCAGCACACCTTCGGTCATGCCAGCCAGTGCTTGCGTTGCCTTTACCACCGGCATGGGGCATGCCATGCCGCGTGCATCCAAAGCTTTATTCATCGAGATAACCTCCCCGTTATTCTTGTTGGAGAATATTGTACCATATCTTTTTGAAAATACAACGCTTTTGCGCAAAAAAACAGAGCCCAAATGGGCTCTGTTTTCCGTTTCATTCAACAATTTTTGGAAATGGCTGCCAGAAGCTCCGTTTTGCCAATCCCCTTCTCCGCAGAAAATGGGATCAGGATATCGTCCTCGCCCAGCTCCAACACATCCCAGATGGTCTGCAGGTTCGGCTCGATTTCCTTTTTCTTCAGCTTATCCAGCTTATTGGCCACCACGATCAAGGGGCATCCGGTGCCCTTGAACCAGTTGCACATGGTCACATCGTCCGCCGTGGGCTTATGTCGCGCATCCACAATCAGCACACCCAGCGTGATGAGTCCCTCCTCGGCAAAGTAGTTCTCCATCAGCCGACCCCAGCGGTCACGCTCCTCCTTGGATACCTTGGCATAGCCGTAACCGGGCAAATCGGTAAAGTAGATCTTGTCGTCGATCCGAAAATAATTAATCTGAGTGGTCTTGCCGGGGGTGGCACCTACCCGGGCAAAGTTCTTGCGATTGAGCAGACGGTTAATCACCGAGGACTTGCCCACATTGGATCGGCCGGCAAAGGTAACCTGCGGCCGACCGTCACGGATAAAGGTACTTTGCTTTACAGCTGATAGCACAAATTCCGCCTTATTAAAGTTAATGGTCATGCCGTTTCTCCTCTCTTTTTACGCCCGAAGTGCAGCAGAAGTATCCACCGCTTCCACCGGCAGTGTCGTCATATGCTCCACGGCAGTGGATGCCGCCTTAGGATACACCAGCGCCGAAGCAAACACGGCATCCACCGTTTCCACGGGGACAAAATGTAGCTTGCCGCGCACCGTCTGGTCAATCTCCTCCAGATCCTTTTCGTTCTCCTTCGGGATGATCACCGTCTTAACGCCGTTGCGCAGAGCAGCCATGGTCTTTTCCTTCAAGCCACCGATGGCCAACACACGGCCACGCAAGGTCACCTCGCCGGTCATAGCCACATCGCCCCGCACCTTGCAGCCGGTAAGTGCCGACAGCATGGCAGTGGTAATAGCGATACCGGCAGACGGGCCATCCTTCGGCACAGCCGCCTCCGGGAAGTGAATATGGATGTCCTTGGTCTTATAAAAATCCTTCTCCAGACCCAGCGTGTCGGTGCGGCTGCGCAGGCAGCTCAACGCCGCCTTGGCGCTCTCCTGCATAACGGTGCCCAAATTGCCGGTCAGCTCCAGTTTTCCAGAGCCGTCCATGACATTGACCTCAACTTCCAGAATTTCGCCGCCCACCTCCGTCCATGCCAGGCCGTTGACCACACCGATCTCGTCCTTTGTGATATGTACCGAATCGGTGTAGCGCACCACGCCCAGATAATCGTAGAGGTTATTCTCTGTAATGTCAATGCGCTTTACATCGATTGTAACAAGCTGCATTGCCGTCTTGCGGCACAGCTTACCCAACTGGCGCTCCAGCACGCGGACGCCGGATTCGCGGGTATAGCCGGAAATCACCTTGCGGATGGCATCATCGGAAATTCGCAGTTGGTTTTTCCGCAGGCCGTGCTCCTTCAACTGCTTGGGCAGCAGATGGTGCTTGGCGATCTCCAGCTTTTCCTCATCGGTATAGCTGCTCAGCTCGATGACCTCCATGCGGTCCAACAGCGGTCTGGGGATGGTATCCAGCGTATTGGCGGTGGTAATGAACATGACTTTGCTTAAGTCCACGGGAATTTCCAGGAAATGATCACGGAATGCGTAGTTCTGCTCGCTATCCAGTACCTCCAGCAACGCCGAGGCGGGATCGCCCCGCATATCACTGGACAGCTTGTCGATCTCGTCCAGCACCATCAGGGGATTCATGGAACCGCTGCGGACGATGCCGTCAATGATGCGACCGGGCATGGCGCCGATATAGGTCTTGCGGTGGCCGCGGATATCAGCCTCATCCCGCACGCCGCCCAGACTCAACCGACACAGCTTGCGATTCATGGCTCTGGCCACCGAAATAGCAATGGAGGTCTTACCCACACCCGGAGGGCCTACCAGACAGAGAATCTTGCCCTTGGCATCAGGGTTGATCTGTCGCACGGCGATAAACTCCAGAATGCGTTCTTTCACCTTTTCCAAGCCGAAGTGGTCATGATCCAGCATCTTGCGGGCGCGCTCCACATCCGCCCGATCGCGGGTGGTCTTGCTCCACGGCATCTCCAGACATACATCCAGATAGTTGCGGATCACAGATGCCTCCGCGCTGCCAAAAGGCTGCTTTGCCAGACGATCCACTTCCTTCGTCAGCTTCTTACGGATCTCGTCGGACACCTTCAGCGCCTCGACCTTGGCGGTATACTCGGCGATCTCCTCATCGCCGTCGTCGCCCAGCTCATGCTGCAGCACCTTTACCTGCTCACGCAGGATCATATCCTTCTGCACCTGCCCCACGCGCTCACGCACCTTGCGCTCCATCTGGAGCTCCAGCGCAATCACATCCACCTCGTGCGCCAGAATCTCATTGACGAGCTGCAGGCGCTTCACCGGATTCAGTTCTTCCAACGCACGCTGACGATCCTCATGGCGCAGGGTGATATTCTGGGCGATGAAATCCGCCAGAGAACCGAGATCGCGATTATCCAGAATAGCCGAGGAAATTTCGTCGGAAATATTGCTCACCAGCTCCTGATATCGACCGAAAATGGCATAAGTCTGTCGCAGCAATGCCTCGGTACGCTTGGTGGGTTTTCCCGGGAAATCCTCCTCCAGCAGTTCGATATTGGCCTGCAAAAACGGCTTCGTCTGCCACAAACGGTGCAGGCGGGCACGCTGCTGACCCTCCACCACCACGCGAACCGTGCTGTCGGAGGTTTTGACAATCTGCAGAATATGGCAAACCGTACCGATGGTATAAAGATCCTCCTCGCCGGGTGTCTGGGTGGAGATCTCCCGTTGGGTCACCAGAAAGATATCTCTGCCGGACTCCATGGCGCAATCCAGCGCAAAAATGGAGATCTCGCGCTCCACATCAAAGCCAGTGGTCAGATTGGGGAATACCGTCAAACCCCGCAGGGCCAGTACGGGAATGTTCAAAGTTGTTGTTTCCATGGGTTCTCTCCTTTTAGGGGAAAAGGGAGAGACCGTGGCCTCTCCCAATATATATTCATCTTCGCCTGTCGGCAAAGTCAGGAGGCCGGGACCGAGGGCTTTTCCTCTGCCTTGCCGGTCTTCAGTTTTGCGCGGCGCGTTGTCTTTTCCGGATCCCGCTGGATCAGGGGCTCTGCGCCGTTTTTCACACAATCCTCCGTGATCGTCACCTGCACGATGGTGGGATCGGAGGGAATATCATACATGATTTTGGTCAGCAGACCTTCCATCACGGCACGCAAACCGCGGGCACCGATGTTACGCTCGATGGCACGGTCGGCAACGGCCTCCAGCGCCTTCTCCTCGAACACCAGCTCCACATCGTCATACTCAAACAGCTTGCGATACTGCTTGACCAGAGCGTTCTTGGGTGCGGTCAAAATCTGCACCAGATCGTCACGGCCCAAACCGTTCAGCGCGGCAATCACCGGCAGACGCCCCACCAGCTCGGGAATGATACCAAACTTCAGCAGATCATGGGGCTGTACTTCCTGCAGCAGCTCGCCGCTGCGGCGCTCCGCCTTGCTCTCCACCACGGCATCAAAGCCGATGCCCTTGCGATCGGTACGCTTCTCGATGATCTTCTCCAGACCGTCGAATGCACCGCCGCAGATGAAGAGGATATTATGGGTATCCACCTGGATGAACTCCTGATGGGGATGCTTGCGGCCACCCTGAGGCGGCACATTGGCCACCGTACCCTCCAGAATTTTCAGCAGTGCCTGCTGCACACCCTCGCCGGATACATCGCGGGTGATGGAGGTATTCTCGCTTTTGCGGGCGATCTTATCGATCTCATCCACATAGATGATGCCGTGCTCGGCCAGCTCCACATCGAAATCCGCCGCCTGCAGCAGGCGCAGCAGGATATTCTCCACATCATCGCCCACATAGCCGGCTTCCGTCAGCGTGGTGGCATCGGCAATGGCAAAGGGCACCTTCAGCACCCGGGCCAGCGTCTGGGCAAACAGCGTTTTGCCGCTGCCGGTGGGGCCGATCATCAGAATGTTGCTCTTCTGCAGCTCCACATCCTCGTCACCGCCAAAATAGATGCGCTTATAGTGGTTATACACCGACACGGACAGCGCCACCTTGGCCGCCTCCTGTCCGATGACATATTGATCCAGCACTTCCTTGATCTCCCGGGGGGTGGGCAGCTGATCCACGCTGTCATACCCTGCCTCGGGACCGGCGATATAGCCGTCGTCCAAAATGGACATACAAAGCTGCACACATTCATCGCAGATGCGCACACCGGGTCCCTGGATCATGCGATGCACCTGATTCTCATGCTTGCCGCAAAATGAGCAGCGCAGAGACTTCTTTTCTTCAGCCATGCCGCCTTACCTCTTATAAATAACCTTATCCACCAGACCGTATTCCTTGGCCTCCTCCGCAGTCAGCCAATGGTCGCGCTCGGAATCCAGCTTGACCTGCTCGGGCGTCTTACCGGTGTTTTCGGCCAAAATCTTATTCAGGCGCTGCTTGATCTTCAGGAAATGCTCCACATCGATCTCCATATCCGTTACCTTACCCTTGGTACCGGCAGAGGGCTGGTGGATCATGACCTCCGCATTGGGCAGCGCGATACGCTTGCCCTTGGCTCCGGAGGACAGCAGAAATGCACCCATGCTGGCCGCCATACCAATGCAGATGGTGCTGACATCGCACTTGATATACTGCATGGTATCGTAGATGGCCATACCCGCGGTGACAGAGCCGCCGGGGCTGTTGATGTACATCTGAATGTCCTTGTCCGGATCCTGTGCTTCCAGATACAGAAGCTGAGCAACCACCAGGCTGGCGGTGGTATCATTGACCTCTTCGCCCAGGAAGATGATGCGGTCGTTCAACAGCCGGGAGAAAATATCATAGGATCTCTCACCGCGGTTGGTCTGCTCCACAACATAAGGGACTAAACTCATCGTAAATAAACCTCCTGTTCAAATAGACACATTTACGGTAACCCCAAGGGCGGAAATGCGCCCTTGGGGTTATTTCGCTTATACCAAAGTATACCCGCCCGTCTGACATTTAAGCAGTCTTTCCTGCTTTATTTCTCTTCCTCAGCGGGAGCGGTGACAGTAGCGCTGTCAGCCACGACCTTGATGATCTTCTCGCGAATGACCTGCTCCTTCACCTGATCGGCGGGCAGATACTTCTTCACGGTTTCCAGATCCATGCCATACTTCTCGGACAGGTTCTTCAGCTCTTCCTCGATCTCCTCCTCGGAGACCTCCAGCTTCTCGGCGTCAACGATGGCGTTCATGGCCAAATCCATGCGCACCTGCTCCAGAGCGGGCTCCTTGGCCTCGTTCAGGACGGCTTCCTCGGTCATCTTGGTGATCTGCAGGTACTGATCGAAGGGGATGCCCTGAGTAGCCAACTGCTGCTTCAGGTTCTCCAGCATCTGCTGGGCCTGGATCTCCACCATGGCATCGGGAATGTCGCAGGTAATGCCGTCGGCGACCTTCTTCATCAGAACATCCTCGAAAGCGTGCTGGGCACTTTCCTTGCGCTCGGCGGTGATCTTCTTCTTCAGATCGGCCTTCAGCTCCTTCAGGGTGTCGAACTCGCTGACATCCTTGGCGAACTCATCGTCAATAGCGGGTACTTCCTTGGCCTTAACTTCGTTGACCTTTACATGGAAGACCACGGGCTTGCCGGCCAGTTCGGGGGTATAATCCTCGGGGAAGGTAATGTCAATATCTTTCTCCTCGTCGGCCTTCATGCCGATAATCTGATCCTCGAAACCGGGAACAAAGCTGCCGGAGCCGATCTCCAGATCGAAGCTCTCGCCCTTGCAGCCCTCGAAAGCAACGCCATTGTCGAAGCCCTCGAAGTCGATGTTGGCGGTATCGCCCTTCTTCACGGCGCGCTCCACGCTGATAAGGCGGCTGTTGCGATCAGCCATTTCCTTCAGGCGGGCGTTGACATCGGCTGCCATGACCTTAACCTCGGCGCGGGGTGCCTCCAGGCCCTTGTACTGACCCAGAGCAACCTCGGGATACACAGCAACGGTGGCCTTAATGGTGCAGCCGTTCTTGCCGACCTCTTCCAGCTCGATCTCGGGATAACCCACGACGCGCAGCTCCTGCTCCTTGACAGCTGCTTCGTAAGCATCGGGCAGAACGATATTCACTGCCTCTTCATAAAAGACCTCTGCGCCGTACATGCCCTCGATGATCTTGCGGGGGGCCTTGCCGGGACGGAAGCCGGGGATGTTCAGCTTGCCGCGCATCTGCTTGTATGCCTTGTTGACAGCGGCCTCGAACTCTTCTGCGCCGACTTCGATGGTCAGTGCGACCATGCTCTTTTCCAGTTTTTCACAGGATTTTACACTCATTTTGTTTTTTCCTCCGTTCAGCATTAAGTACAATCAATGCAATTTAATATAATACCAGAAAACTATTTCAATTTCCACACTTTTTTGCGTTAATCGCAAATTTTTTTAGGAATAAATTCGAGATAATCCGCAGCTACCAGCGAAAACTGCGTTCCGTACCGCTCTCCTTCAATGGCGCGGCGGTGCGAAGCACCGTGCAGATGCCCGTAATAGCAGGCTCTCACCCCATATTTCTGCAAAAGCTGTAAAATCTCCGGACACTGATAGCCCTGATAGAGCGGCGGATAATGCAAAAAGCACAGCTTTTCCCGCTCCCCTGCCAGCTTCAGCGAGGTCTCAAGCCGTCCCGCCTCCCGCAGCAACATCTTTTCGTTGTGCGTACCGGCATTGTCCAGCTCATAAAACCAGCCACGGGTACCGCAGATGGCCTTGTCGCCGTAGCTGAGGCAGTTATTGTGCAGGATCTCCATGGTGTGGAGTTCATGCTCCTGAAAGAACTTCTGCATCTTGGATGCCGTGTTCCACCAGTAGTCATGATTGCCCTTGAGCAGGATCTTTTTCCCCGGCAGCGCGTCGATAAACCGGAAATCCTCCAGCGACTCCTCCAGACTCATGCCCCAGCTCAAATCGCCGCACAGCACCGTTACATCGTCATCATTCAGTTGTGAAAAGGCGGCTTCGATCCGCCGGACATAATCCCGCCACCCGCTGCCGAATACATCCATGGGTTTGTTGGATGAAAGGGACAGGTGCAGATCACCCATCGCATACAGTGCCATACCGTCTCCTTGTTCAGAATAGTCGCATCAGGTTGTTCCAGAAAAGATCCGCCAGCAGGTCATTGGAATACCCCCGCGCTGCCAGCGCCGCATACAGGCTCGATACATCCTCCAGCCCCCGCATCCCGGCGGCCAGCTCCTGACAGCCGTCCAGATCGCCGCCCATACACAGCGTCTTTTCACCGCCCAGCGCCAAAAAATGCTCCACATGGCGCACCAGATCGTCCATGGTATCGCCGCCCACAAAGGGACGGTAGAGGTTCAGGCCCACCACGCCGCCGCTGTCACGGATGGCGCGGAACTGATCATCTGTCAGGTTCCGCCGGTGAGGACAAACGGCGCGGCTGTTGGAATGGGATGCCACAATGGGTCGCTGTGCCATGGCTGCCAGATCCCAAAATCCCGCATCGGACAGGTGGGACACATCGGCGTAGATGCCGCAGCGCTCCAACTGACGGATAAAGTCCCGACCACGCGGAGACAATCCGCGCTCCGGTTCCTCGCAGTTGGTGCCGGACAGGCTGTTCGCCCGATTCCACACCGGGTTGCACAGCTTCACGCCCCACGCCGCCGCCATCACCACCAAATCAGGGTCACACAGGAGCAAGTCGGCTCCTTCGATGCTCAAAAGCGCCGCAATCTTCCCCTGCGCCGTGGTCTGCCGGATCTCCTGCGCCGTGCGGCACTGGGTAATCAGATCGGCGTTTTCCGCCATCTGCTGCCGGAAAAAAGAATACATCCGCCGGCATTGCGCCAGTAATCCGTCCGCCGGTGCCTCCGCCGCATCATAGTACAGGGCAAAAACCTGTGCGTAGCGATCAAACACGCCGCCTCGCCGCAGATCAATATGTCCGCTGTTCTCCCGCAGACCTTGATGGGTTTCCTCCATACAGCGCCAGACCGTATCGCAGTGCGCATCAAAATAAGAAATCATGCTCCACCTCAAAATGCGTTTTCCAGATACTCTATGCGGGTCGACGCGGGATTGTGCGCCTTATCGGTATATACCTCCGCCACATCAAATCGGACGGGTGCGTCCAATTCGTTGACACTGAGGTAAAAGGCCGCCGTCATGCGCAGCTTCTCCTGTTTCCGCGCCGTTACCGCCTCGCGAGGCAGACCGTGGGCCGTATCGGATCGGGTCTTGACCTCCACAAAGCAGAGCATTTTTCCCCTTGCCGCAATCAGGTCGATCTCCCCAAAGCGGCACTGATAGCCGTGAGCCACGATCCGATAGCCGCGCTTGCGGAGGTAAGTTGCCACCTGCGCCTCGCCCCACAGTCCGGTTGCTCGGCTCATTTCCGCTTCGCCTCCCACTTCACCAAAAAGGAGCGGCGATGCTCTTTGCAGGGACCGTACTTGTCCAGCATCTCATAGTGCAGCTTGGTGCCGTAGCCCTTGTGTCTGGCAAACTGATACTGGGGATACGCCTTGTCCAGCACCTCCGTCACATAGCGGTCACGGCTGACCTTGGCCAGAATGGACGCCGCCGCAATGCTGGCACTCTTGCCGTCACCGCCCACGAGCGTGATATGAGGCGTGGTAATGGCGGCAAATTTCCCGTGGTCACGGTTGCCGTCGATCAGCGCGAAATCCGCCTTTATCGACAGCGCATCAATGGCCAACTGCATGGCCTTCATTCGGGCGCTTAAAATATCGGTATCATCGATCTCCGCCGCCTCGACCCGTGCCACAGACCATGCAACAGCCGTGTCGGTGATAACTCCGTACAGTGCCTCGCGCTTTTTTTCCGTCAGCTTCTTGGAGTCGTTGAGGCCGGGGATATCGCAATCCGGCGGCAAAATCACCGCCGCGGCATACACCGGGCCCATCAGAGGCCCTGCGCCGGCCTCGTCACAGCCGCAGACCACCGGAAAGCCGGCGTCACCGTACTGCCGCTCCAGCTCCAGTCCCACGCTCATTCCTTCACATCCTCCACGGTCTCCAGCGTGAAACGCCCCAGCTTGCCGCCACGAAACTCGTCCAGCAGGATGCGGGCCATGCGCTCGGTGTCCACCTCCGCGCCCCGCATCAGGAAGCCGCGCTTGCGTCCCGCCTTCTGCAGCAGGTCATAGCCGCTGTCCGCTTCGTCAACTTCGATCTTATACCGCTCCGTCAGCACAGAGGCGTAATGCCTGCCCAGATACTCCATCAGGTAGCAGGCCAACTCCTCGATATCCACCACATCGTCCTTGATGGCACCGGTAAAGGCCAGACGGATGCCCACATTGGTATCGTCAAACTTGGGCCACAGAATGCCCGGCGTGTCCAGCATCTCCAGCGTGGCATCCACCGGCACCCACTGCTTGGTGCGGGTCACGCCCGGCCGATCCTCCGCCTTGGCGGTCTTGCGGCGGGCCACCTTGTTGATAAAGGTGGATTTGCCCACATTGGGAATGCCCAGCACCATCACGCGCACCTTGCGGCCTACCTGCCCCTTGGCGGCGTAGGCCTCCAGCTTTTCGTGCAGCAGCCCACGCACGGCGGCAGCAAACTGATTGGTACCGCTACCACCCTTGGCGTTGGCCTCCAGCACCGCATAGCCCTTGCCGCGGAAATAGGCCGCCCAACGCTTGGTCTCACGGGGATCCGCCTGATCCACCCGATTCAGCACGATCATGCGGGGCTTGTCCCCCACCATCTCATCTACATCCGGATTGCGGCTGGACAGCGGGATGCGGGCATCCACGATCTCGCACACGGCATCCATGTTGCCGATTTCCGAAACGATCATGCGCTTCGTCTTTGTCATATGGCCGGGAAACCAGCTTAAACTTTCCACTTGCATGGTAATTCACATCCCTTCCGAAACTTTGCATATTGAAAATAGTATATCATACCTGTGTTAAATTGGGAATAGCTTTTTGCGCCATGACACACACGGCAAAGAAAAAACCGCCCACATCCGTGGGCGGTTTTCGGATCCTCTTTGAGATTGCTTACAGCTTCTCTCTGACCTTGGCAGCCTTACCAACGCGGTCACGCAGGTAATACAGCTTTGCGCGGCGCACGAAACCGTGACGAACAGTCTCGATGTCCACGATAGAGGGAGAATGAACAGGGAACACCTTCTCCACGCCGACGCCATAGGACAGACGACGAACGGTGATGGTCTCCTCGATGCCGCCGTGCTTCTTGGCGATGACGGTGCCTTCAAAGACCTGAACGCGCTCACGGGCGCCTTCCTTGATCTTCACATGCACGCGGACGGTGTCACCCACCTGTACCTGAGGCACTTCGGCCTTCATCTGCTTTTCATTCAATGCCTTGATGAGATCCATGGATATTTCCTCCTAATTTTATAGGTGTTCGTGCCGCCATGTATACGGTGGCTGACTCGTTTTCAGCCCACCGGCGACAGAGGACCGCCCTTTTTCGCCATGATAGAATACCACAAATTGCCCACTATTGCAAGCATTATTTTCATTTTTCTGACATAATTTCAGCGAAAATCTTCCCCGTTTGCGTCCAGCATCCGCTTGCGCCGCACTCGGACGAAATTCGGCGCACATTCCGGCAGATATTTAATAATGGCCTTCTCCAGCAGAGCCGGATTTAATCCGGGATTTTGCGCCTGCACGGTCACATCTGCGCAGATCACGCCCTCTTTCTCTGTAAAGGATATTTCCTTTATCATTGGCGCAATATCTACATCTGCCAGTTCTTTGCGTTTGGTGCGCTTCTGGATGATGAGTGCATCGCGTGCAAACAGCTCCCGCAGTTTTTCTGCGGCTCCCTCCGGCACGCCACTGTCATATTCCATCTCCAGCTCGGCCTGCAAAAAGGCCAGTTCCTTCACCGGGCGCTTTGCCTCGTAGCAGTCCAGCACGCGCAGTCCGCAGGGCATCCCCACATTTAGCTTGTCCGCGATGCCGCGGCCGTCTGTCTCCTGCGTCACCTCAAAGTCCAACAGCTCGCAATCGCTGCTCTGCCCTACCGGCAGCGGCAGAACGATGGAGATAATGGGATGCGGATGGTAACCCTGAGAGTGGCTGATGTTCAGCCCCGCACGGGGAAAGGCACGCTGAATGGTGCGCAGCAAATCCAGATGGGAGATATAGGACGCCTGCGCCTCCTTGACAAACAACAACCTTAATTTAGACATCGCACTTCCCCCCTACCATTTTGTTGGCACCGCAGCCATTGCAGTGGGTACGGCAGTCCGGCGTAGTTATGCCCTCGTATGCCTTTTCATGCTCCCGCCACAGATATTCCTCCGTCACGCCGCTGGAAATCATGCTCCAGGGCATGAGCTCGTCCTTTTCGCGGACACGGTTGGCGTAGAAATGGGGGTCAAGGCCGCATTCTTCAAACGCCTCCAGCCAGCGATCCAGCGAGAAATATTCCTCCCAAGCGTCAAGCTTTGCACCTTTACGCCACGCTGTTTCCATGACTTTGCAAAGACGACGATCGCCGCGTGCCAACACAGCCTCCAGAAAACTGGTATCGGAGTCGTGCCAGTTATAGGTCACGGTCTTGGTGGTGATGGCCTCCCGCAGCAGCTTCACTCGGCGCTCATATTCCTCCTTGGAGATCTGAGGTTCCCATTGGAACGCCGTGTGGGGCTTGGGGACAAACCACGAGGTGGACACGGTGATGCGCACGCCGCGATTCTTATTGGTGGCGCTTTCCCGCCAGGTGTGCATCACACGGGCGGCAATATCGGCAATGCCCAGCACATCCTCATCGGTTTCGGTGGGCAGACCCAACATGAAATACAGCTTCACGGCGCTGTAACCGCCGGCAAAGGCCGTGCGGCAGGATTCCAGCAGATCATCCAGCGTGACATTTTTGTTGATGACATCCCTCAGGCGCTGGGTGCCCGCCTCCGGGGCAAAAGTCAGGCCGGACTTGCGACCCTTGGCCAGCCGCTGCATCAAATTCATGGAGAAGTTGTCTGCCCGCAGGGACGGCAGGGACAAATTCACATGGCGCGCCGCGCAAAATTCCTCCAGATCGTCGCACAGGTCGGTCAGGGGTGGATAGTCGCTGGTGCTCAAAGACGACAGTGTGACCTCCTGATAGCCGGAGTCATCACAGGAGGCGATGCAATACTTTGCGCACAGCTCACGGCTGCGGTTGCGCACGGGGCGGTAGACATAGCCCGCCTGACAGAAGCGGCAACCGCGGATACAGCCGCGGAACAGCTCCAGCGTCACGCGATCCTGCACGATCTCGGTGGAGGGCACGATGGTCTTGACGGGGAAATACGCCTTGTCCATATCCTGAACGATGCGCTTGGTCACCACCTTGGGCGCACCATCGCGGGCAACAATTTCTTTCACGGTGCCATCGTCGTTGTAGCTCACATCATACAGGCTCGGCACATACACACCCGGGAGTTTGGCCGCTTCACGCAAAAACTCCTGCTTCGTCCAACCCTCGCGCCGGGCCTTGCGGTGCAGCTCCACGATCTCTACCGTCAAGTCCTCGCCCTCGCCCAGACTCACCAGATCAAGGAAGTCGGCCATGGGCTCGGCATTGTACATGGCGGTGCCGCCGGCAAACACCAGCGGCGTCAAGGCGGTGCGCTCCGCGCTGTGCAGAGGGATGCCCGCCAAGTCCAACATATTCAAAATGGCAGGAAACGCCATTTCGTAGCCCACGGAAAAGGCCACCATATCGAAATTCGTGATAGGCTCGCCGGATTCCAGCGCAAACAGCGGCATTCCCGCCTTGCGCATCTCCTCCTCCATGTCACCCCACGGGGCAAACACCCGCTCACACCACACCCCGGGGATATTGTTCATCACGCCGTACAAGATCCGCATCCCCAGATTGGACATACCGATCTCATAGGTGTCCGGAAAACAAAAGGCGATCCGGGTATCCACCTCGTCCTTATTCTTCATCACTGCGTTGTATTCGCCGCCTACATAGCGCGCCGGCTTCTGTACGCGGGGCAGGATTCGTTCCAATCTCTTATCCACAGCATTTCTCCTGTTGTAAAATTCATTCTAACAGCTTATTTTACCCTTTGCGCGCTCTTTTGACAAGTCCTTTTTCCGCAGCTGAATAAAACAATAGCCCCGCCGCACTCATCAGCAGAAACGGACTGCCGCCGACACGCCACAGATACACCGCCGCCCCCAGCAAAGCCGCACCCACGCCCTTGTTGACGATGCGGCTGATTCGGTCTGCCAGAAACGGATCGGTGAAGCGTGCCGTTATCAGCCACAGTAGTGTACCGCCGTCCAGCGGACGCACAGGGAGTAGGTTGAATACGCCCAGCACCAGCTGTGCACCGGCAAACAGGTACAGCACCGGGCAGTATCGCCCCACTGCCGCAAGGATGGGGGCCAATATCAGGTTGACCGCAGGGCCTGCCGCTACCGCCAGCATCTCGCCGCCGTAGGATAAGCCGCGGCCGGCCATTTTCATCTCCGCACCCATTACGCTGATGCGCACCTCCGACACGCGGACGCCTAACCGCCGCAATGCGGCATAATGGCCCAGCTCATGGCACAACGCCGCCAGCAGAAGTGATGCCAGCAACGCCGCCGAGGTGAGCCAGATAAACGCCGCCAGCAGCACCACCGCCGCCGGAGAGATGTTGATTTTTGTCGGTTTAGAGTGATACATAGTAGATTGGATTTAAGTAAGTCGTGTTCTGATGAAGTTCAAAGTGCAGATGCGGCCCGGTGGCCCGGCCGGTTTCGCCCACCTCCGCAATGGGATCGCCGCATTTTACCGTCTGGCCGGAGGATGCTGTGACCCGGCTGCAATGGGCGTAGAGCGTGGTATAGCCCCCATCGTGAGATACCATCACATAGTTGCCCAGCTCCGAGCTCTCCCCCACTGCCGTTACCAGACCGTCGGCAAAGGAGGAAATCACCGTCCCCTGATCGGCACCGATATCCAACCCATAGTGAAACTTTTCGTTCCCGTCCACGGGATGCTGACGATAGCCGAAGCAGGAGGTCAGTTTTCCCTTTAGCGGATCGGCATAGGCAAAGCCCAGCACCTGTTGGGTCATACACACATCCTGCGGCAGGTTTTCGGCAGAATAGACCACCTGCTCCGCCTTCTCCTTTTTCGCCGGGGCTTTGGTATCCTGCTTCTTTTTTTCGTCAGCCTGTCCACTCTCACCGGATTTTTCCGGTGCCGGCTCCGTTTTTTCAGATGTCTTTTCCACTTGTTCCGTTTCACTGGGGCCGAATACTTCCTGATATGCCTCACCGATGGCATCCCCCCATCCGCCGTCCTCCACGGCACGGCCCACCGCGGAAAACGCCGATACGAAATCCGTTTCCTCATTCATCCAACCCAGTATCTTGTCGCGGTATTGATTCACCACATCCGGTGCCGCCAGCTTGACGCCGATTACCGTTATCAGCAGCATGGCGCTGATGAGCATCTGCCAAAGCCGACGCCTCTCCCGGCGTGCAGACACCTGCTCTCGTTTGCCGCGCTTCTGCCCTGCTACCCGTCGTCCCGGCTGACTGACACGATAGGCACTCTGCCGCTCCGACGCCGTGTCAACGCGTCTGCCCGTTCGATATGCCGCCTCCCGCGTGTATGGCATTTGCCTCCCCCCTTTGCATCCAGTCTATGCATCAAGAAAGAGCGGTAGACTTATTATTTTCTACTTGACAGTCCGCCCGAAAGCAAATATAATAGTAGGGCTGACGGGGAGTAGCGCAGTCGGTAGCGCGCTTGGTTCGGGACCAAGAGGCCGGGAGTTCAAGTCTCCTCTCTCCGACCATCAAAAAATCCTGTAATCGCAATGGTTACAGGGTTTTTTCTTTTTGCTCTGATATGGTCAAAAACAGAAAGTGTCAACAAAAAGTGTCAACAAATTTTCATTTTTTCAAAAAAATTTCCGTCAGAACACAGGAAAAGACCGCCCAGCTATTGCCGGACGCCGCAATTTGACGGATGAGCAGAAAACCTATTTGCTGGGAAAGCTGTTTGAGGCAAGGAAGAACACGCGAGGAGCGCAGATTGGGAACGAAAACGCATCAAAACAAAGGTACCAAAATGGTACTTTGAAAAAACAAAAAGGCAAAACCGCCGACATAATCGCAAAAAAACAATGTACCCAAACTGGGAACATTGAAACCAATATACGAAAGTGGTAAATACCCAAAGTGGTGATTTACCAAAAAGATACACACAGGAAAAGACCGCCCGACATCAGCCGGACGGCCTCATCCCGAAAGGAAGTGAGCATATCACTCACGCCCGAATGTGGGCGCGGTGTCGCAATGTAAGTGCGCCGTGTGGCGCGTTTATCGGTCAGTTGGTGTCTGTGTCGCAGTTATCATTCTGGCCGTCTGTGGTGCGTTCTATGGCCTTACAGCGGCGTTCCCAGACCGGTTTCCACGCATCAACAGGGAACAGCTGCCCGGTTTCAAAGAAGCACCGCCACCGGGCAAGGTAGTATTGTTTCATCAGCTTTCGCCGCTGGTAGGCTTCTCTGCTGTATGCCATCAGTCACCCTCCAGTCCATCAAAGTCAACGGAAATGCCCTTGCGTGGCTCATCTGCTCTGCGTGGGCGCTTGTAAACGGTAGGCTCATCTGGCCATGTTGAAAAGTCAATCACGGTAACAATTTCGCCGTCATCGCGGAGGACTTCCAGACGGTCAAGGCGCTGTTTAATGCTGGTCATCAAAACGCCTCCGCAGCCGGAGCGCCCAACTGTTCCCACTTGCCGTTCATCGCCAGCGTATAGCCGCGATCACCACGGCCGTGGCTCTGGCCGCTGCAAATATCGGCGGTGTTGACAAGTTCGCCCCACGCCGTCATAATGCCGCTGTCAGCGTTTCTCGCCTGTGCTGCAAGGACAATCAGCGCAGACTGTTCTGCCCGGTCTGTGGCCGTCTGTGCTGCGTCAGAGGCCGCTTTTGCGATCAAGCGTGTCATAGTCGCGTTACCATCAAAACGGCTCAGTAGTGCCTCAAAATCCTTTGCAGATCAAATGCCGCTCCGCAAAATTTCAGTGGTTGCGCCGTCCACGCTATCAGGATTTACGGTATTATCAGCAGCGACAGCCGCGCGGAGTTCAGCTGTAAGACGGGATTTTTCGCGGTCATATTCACGCCATACCGTATCGGCTACGCGGTCAAAATTTGCTTTCGCTTCGAGGTATGCGGCTTGTGCTTTCGCCCTTTCGATTTCGCGCTGGCCGACAAGCTTTTCCTCGTGCCATGCGTTAGCCTTGTCCCTTGCTTTTTCTGCCTTTTCAAGGGCAGCGGCGGCCTCGGCATATGTAGCACGGTCTTTCAAAAATTCCCGTTCAAGTGATTTTGCGTATTCACGGTATTTACTCATTGTCAATAGTTCCTTTCAGTTCAAAATTTTTGTTGTCAAGCTCTGCGGCGATCTGCTGCAAAGTCAGTTCGCTTTCGTCCAGCTCACCCAACCGGAGAAGATAGCCACGCAAAACGCTGTTGCGTTCATCAAGTGCGCTGCCGTGGTAGGCTGCGCGATCCATCGGTGTGAGCATCTGCCAAAGTTCGGAAAATTCCGCAAAAGACGGTGGCCTTTTGATAGAAAATCGGTATTCAAGTTCTGCTAAGCGTTTGCGGATATTATCGGTCATGCCTGCGCCTCCAGCGGATAATTTCGACAGTTCCCCAAATAACTGCCATCAGAGTAGCACCGTTCATGGCGGCAATCAGGTATAAAATTTCCATCTTCGTCATGAGTTTTTTCCCTCCAAAATCAAGAAATATTTTCATTCTGCGCCTGTTCCAGCGCGTCCAGACGGCGCATGATATTTGCACTTTCAAGGTAGCGGTTACAGTGCCGGAGAAGTGCATCACTGGCCGAAATTCTCACGGATGCAGCCGCGTTTGTGTCACGAATGACTTCCAGCAGCGCCGCCACAGCCTCGGACAAGCCATCACACATCTGTGCCGCCGTCGAGGACAGCAAAACACCCTGCATATCGTCAAAGCGCTGCCGAAAATCCGGGTCGGCCAGTCGCTTGTAAATCGCGGCTCTGGTTAGTCCGATACAGTCAGCGGTTTTCCCAACGCTGCCAAAAGTGAGTAGCGCTGACAGCAATTTTTCATCCGAAATCTTTTTAGGCACGGTTGTCACCCCCTAATTTGTTATAATTATGTAAACCGTTATTTTCCACTTTGACGGCCTCGGCTTTTCGCTGCCAGTAGCGATCTCGGTAGACCTTGAGTTTGTCTTTATTGGTTTCTCTCCAGCGGCGCATATACTCGCGCTGTGCGCTGCGTGCTTCTTCTGTCATGGTAAACCCCTCCAATCATAGCATTTTTTGTGTGGTGCATAAAAGTTGATAGTCTTTGTTAGGCGTAAAAAACATCAACTTTATCAACCTTATCTACCCTTATAAAAAAGTAGATAAAACGATATTTTTCTAAAAAGTTGATGAAGTTGATAAAACTCACTCCTAACAGAAAACATCAACTTTCATGCACCTTTCAGTTAATCCGGCAAATCTTCTGCCAGTTCCTCGACGGTTTCAGCCCTGTAAATGCTAAATCCGTTTACTGCGCGGCCATTGTATTTCACGCGCTTTCCCGTCTGAATTGTGATACCGTTTTGCAGCAGTTCACTTTTGACGGTATCAAGCGCTTTTTTTGGCTGAACGCTGCCGAATGCGTCCACACCGTACTCATCGCGGATTGCATCATAGGCAATATTCACAACCTTGCCGGGAATGGTTTTCGCTGTGATAGCCTCGACAAGCAGCCAGTTTCGCTCTTCTACTTCGTCCTGTGTTTGCAGCACCTCATACGGTGTCTTTCGCCATCTGGCGGCATTCTCAAGCGTCTGACGGGTGATCTCTGAAAATCCCGCCCATTCGCATCCACCGTCAGTGGTAATGCGAAACTTGATAGAACGACCAGCAGCGGCATAATTGCTTTTTGTGTGTACCACAATTCTTGTGCCCTTTTCTGTCGGGTCATCATTAAAAATAACCCTCATGGCAGACCGTGCCGCGTTGATAAAGTCTGTGGATCCTGTGGCGGCATGGTTTGCGTTTTCGGCCTGTGACCTTTTGTTTACATGGCTGACAAGTATCATTCCGCAATTGCAATCCTTTGCCAGATTTGCAAGTCGCTGAAATACTGGACGCACAGCATTGACGCGGTTTATATCCACATCAGCACCAAGGAAAGCGTGCCAAGGGTCAATTATTACAAGTCGCGGATTATATCTCTGTATTGTCTGCTTGAAAATATCATAGCCGTCTGTGAAGTTCATGCCCTCGCTGTCCATGCAGTCAAGCAAGAACACCCGGTCAAGGTCAGCACCAGAGGCATCAAGCCGCTTCTTGAGTAGTTCGCCGCGATCTTCTGCGCTGATAATCAACACATTTTGCGGTTCAAAGTCTTGCGCCCTATCATCACCCGGTAAACGCTGCCCTCGGCTCACAGCCGCAGCAATACCACAGCAGAAAATAGTTTTTCCTGTGCCACCATCAGCCATTAGTACGGTATAATCTCCAACAGGTATATGCGGACGCCATACAAAGTCGGTATCATCCTCGCCAAACTGTGCCGCCGTCTTTGCCGTGAAGCTTTTATCTGTGTTATTAAATTCGGTGTCTCCGGTTTTGTAGATACTCAACAGCGCCGCCGCGATTTCGTTATCCGTCAAGCCGTCATTTTTCATGCGCTCATATTCCGTCAATCAGCGTCACCGCCTTACTGCTCGTTCAGCCATGCAATGAACTTGTCGTAGTTGAACATCTGCCGATTTCCGACAGGTATCGCCCTTATCGTTCCGTTTTTAATCAGCGTGCGGAGCGCATGTTCGGGCAGCGGCCCCAGTTTGGCTCCTTGCCGTATTGTCACAATTCGCGGTGCTGTGATAGTTTTGATCTCATCCATTAGCTGGTCAATCCTTTCTATAAGTAATTTTTTGAATAAAAAAAGAGTGACACACATTTGTGTGTCACTCTCGAAGTGACGGACAGGACACACAAACGCACATAACGCGGCCTATAAAACCAAACCACGCCCTATGCTATTGTGTCGCCCTGTCCAATAACCGCCTATTGGAAAGTTTTCTTTCCTCATCGGGTTTCCTTTTACATCGGCTCACCAGTTTTTTCGCGAGAGCGTTTCCTCGCGCCCATGTACTGCAAAAATGGGTTTCGACCTGCGCCTTGCCAGCAGGTCGCCTTTGTTTACTGCTGTGTGGTCAGCCTCGGCAACGATGCACTACATCTTTTTTCTTACTGTTTTTATTATACATCGTTATTTCAAAAATGCAAGTACAAAATTTCATCATATAGTTGCAAAAACATCTCGTTTTGTACAAAATGACATATTTATTAAGGAATAATGTTGCGTTATGTTGTACTCTGTTGTACTCTGTTGCGCAATTTCAAACCAATTGCGACATCGTAGAAAAATTTTTGTGCATATTGCCAATTTACACGATCAAACTTTCTATCCCGTCAACAGTCCGGCGCTTTGCCTCCTCTGTCACTCCGGCATAAAATGCCATCGTTGTTGACGGGTCAGCGTGGCCCAGAAGCTCTTGTACCTCTTTCAGGTTTGCACCCGCCTCAAGTGCCAGCGTTGCCGCCGTGTGCCTCAGATCGTGCGGTGATACATTCGGCAAGCTGTTCCGCTTCACAAATTTACGCTGCCAGCGTGTCGGCTCCGTTGGATATAGCGGACGATATGGGTCCGCCGGCGCACAGAACACAAATGCAGATGGAAGCAAAACACCATATGCGCCGTCATGCTGGTGCTTTAGGGCCATGAGCATGGCATGAAGCCGCTGGGAAATCGGTACGGTTCTTTCCTCGCCTGTTTTGGTGGTGCCGATATGCAGCTTGCTTTCCGCCTCACGGTCCATCGTCACATTACGCACTACTGACAAGGAAAGGTTTTCCCCGTCAATATCACCCCATTGCAGGCCGACAGCTTCCCCCCTGCGGAGGCCGGTGGTAATCAATACATTCATCAGGCATTGCCAATATAGCGGTTCATTGCTCAGGCATTGCATGAAGCGTTGAGCATCCGCCGGTGAAAGGAAGTCAACACGCTTCTTGTCGCGGTGTGGCTTCTCTTTTGCGCTCAAATCCTGACACGGGTCAGTCTGGATATAATGAAACCGGCGGGCGTACTCCATGATATTCCGCAATGTTCCAAAATGATGCTGGACCGTTGCCGCGCTGTATGGCTTGCCGGTTTTCGTTGTTGCCTCTGTACGCAAATATTTGACATACCTTTTTACGGCCTCGCCGTCAATCTTTGCAAGCTGCTTCTTCTTTCCGAAATATCCGATAATGTCATCACTCATGTATCGGAAAAACTGGACGCTGGTTGGCTTGTGTTCTCCATCAAGTACATGATCCGGCCACCAATGATTTTCTATGAAATTGGCAAGCGTTATTTTCTGCCGGTCCTCTTTTGACTTGCTGCGGCCATAGTCTGCCTTTTGCGCCCGTTCCCATTCATCGGCAAGGCGCTCGACCTCTTTACGCTCCTTTGCCGGTGTCAGACCATCAGGGCGGTTTATTGTCTTTGTCCGGAATACCTGCTTGTATGTGTTCTCATCACGACCCACACAACAGCGGAGGCGATAACTTATCACCTCACCGGATGAATTATAATTAGCCTTGATCGTTGCCATGCCCAGCACCTCCAAAAAGTGTCAACAAAGTGTCAACAAAGTGTCAACAAACTTACAAAACGGTGTTTCTTCTTATAACACAATAATACACGCAAACCATTGAAAAATCAAGACTTTTTGCATTTTATTAAACGATATAAAAAGTTACTTCTTTAATTCGGGACCAAGAGGCCTGGAGTTCAAGTCTCCTCTCTCCGACCAGAATAGAAGCCCTTGAAAACGCAATGTTTTCAAGGGCTTCTTTATTTTTGCACATTTATTTTAAAGGATGCGGAAAGCAGCGTTCACGCAAGTATCTTCTACTTTGCTCTCAACCCCCGACTCTGCCATCGCGGCAGAGTCGGGGGATTCGCAAATCAGCGCTTCCCCTTCTTATACGCAATCATGTACACCACACCGATCAGCACAATCACACTCATGCTCGCATACAGGGCAATCGGCGTTGTGTCTCCAGTGGGCACCGATGATACATCGCCTCCTGCCTTTTTTTCGGTACCCTTATCGGTCTTTTGGGCGTCGTCATCGTCATCCACAGGATCCACAGAAGCGCTGCTCACTTTTTCCAATGCGTCCACGGCCGCCTGCAGCGCATCGTATGCCGCGGAGACCTCACTCCGGGAGGCATCCGGATTCTGCAGCACCGTCCTGGCGGTATCCAGTGCTTCGCTCAAAGCAGCCACGCTTTTATCGGTATAGCAATCAGTGTCAATGGTTTCCGCTTTACGCACCATCGCCCGCAATGCATCCATGTTCACCCGCTGCATCAATCCATCCATCGCATCAAGCAGCTCCTGCACTGCCGCATCAACGCTCTCCTGATCGGCGTCCGGATCATCATACACGCTGTTGGCACGCTCCAGTGCCTCGGTTAGGGCACGCCATGTGTCGGAGGTATATGCCGCCTCGTCCAGATCCTTTGCCTCGGCAATGGTGTTCTCCAGCTCCGACTTATCCGTGGTGTCAGGGATGGCAGCATCATATGTCAGGCCATAACCACGCTGATACAAAATCTCATCGCCGTAGGTGTAAGTCTCACGATCCAGTACCGGAATGTTGATCGGCAGCTTTCCATAAGCGCCAAAAACGCCAAATGCAACCTCAACACCTGCCGTAATATTGGGGCCGCAGGCATCCTCACTCTCCGTTCTGCCGCCAATGAGCGCTTCCGTGGGATCCACGCTGGATCCCTTGCAGCCGTAAACTGCCAACACGGCATCGGCCTCGGGATATACCTGCACATCGTAGGGCTTATCCACCGATATAACCACCACGGTCTTATCATTCTGCACCGCATATTCCAAAAATGCTCTGGGGCCGGCATAGTCCCAATCGTTGTCTCGAATTGTAGAGGCAGAGCTGATCTCCGAATTGATCAAGAGCGTATCGGCCCAGTCGATATCCGTCTGATAGGCGAAAAGCTCCGCGCTGTTAAAGCGCACGATGCGAATCTCCGCACCATCGGGAATCAAACCGGCCTCCTTGGCGCGGTTCCAGCCCATGGCCAATTGACCGCATTCGTTGTTATACGGCGTCAGCATCAGCACTTTGCTGCTCTCCGTCAGCTTCAGCGGAAGCGTATTATCGTTGTTCTGGATCACCGTTACGGCGTCTGCCGCCATCTGGCGCTCCATCGCGCGATTTTCCTCACAGCCCACCACGGACAGAGCCTCGTCCAGAGAATAGGCATCGGCATCGTAATCCAGAATGCCGTGGTTTTCCTTTACCGTCAAAATTCTGCGGCACGCATCGTCCAGCCGGGACTCATCAATTTCCCCGCTATTCACAGCAGCGACAACACCGTCAATAATGGCGTCCAGCTTGCTCAGATCGGCTTTGCACTCCACATGGGTCGGCATACAGATCAGATCTGCGCCGGCCTGAATGGCATTTTTCACCGCCTGCACCTCGTCCCAATTGTCAGAGATACCGGACATGTTCATGGCATCCGTACAGATGATACCGTCAAAGCTCAGGTCCTCCTTCAAAAGACCGGTGAGGATATCATCAGACATGGTTGCGGGCAACTTTTCCTCCTTGCCCGTCTTATCGGAATGAATGGTATCGCTCTCCAACTGCGGATACAGGATATGCGCGGTCATGATCATTTCCACGCCTTGGGAAATAGCGATCTGATACGGCAGCAGTTCGTTATCCATCAATACATCCAGGGGTTTATCCACCACAGGCAGGTCATAATGGCTGTCCGTGCCGGTATCGCCGTGACCCGGGAAGTGCTTGGCACAGCCAATGGTCTGATACTCCGCCATGCCCTCAATGCACTTGGATGCCA
This sequence comes from Candidatus Cacconaster stercorequi, assembly GCA_018064925.1. Classification (GTDB taxonomy): domain Bacteria; phylum Bacillota; class Clostridia; order Oscillospirales; family Oscillospiraceae; genus Vescimonas; species Vescimonas stercorequi. Next base: position 29,635 of record JAGHUH010000033.1, read on the forward strand.
TATTACCCACGATCTGCGCGTCATCACTGTAAGCGCGCAGACCGATGACCGGGTTATTAGCATTGTTATTCACATCGACCACCGGAGCCAGCGCTGCATTGATGCCCAAACAGCTCAGCTCGTTGCCAATGATACGGCCCGCCTCATAGGCGTAGTCCTCATTGCCGGTGGCACCCAGCGCCATATTGCCGGGCAAAGCGGTACCGGAACCCAGACGATAGACGCTGCCGCCCTCCTGATCGGTGGCGATCAGCATCGGAATACCGCCATTCCGGGTGGCGGCCTCCTGCATGGCCTGCGTCAGGTGAAAGGTATCCTCGGTGATTTTGATATTATTGGCAAAATAGATTACCGCACCGAAATTGTACTGCTCAATAATTTCCCGGACATCGTCGTTCATTACCGTAAAGTCCTCTGTTCCCGCGCCGTCACCATTCCAGACGCGGAAATCCATCATCAGCATCTGGGTCACTTTTTCCTCCACGGACATATTGCTGATGTACTCATCTACCCTGGTTGATGCTCCTGCCGGCGCAACCACAAGCGTAAGCAGCAGTGCGGTGAGCACCACAAGCAACAGTAATCTTTTCATCACCTTATTGCTCTCCTTTCATTGCATCATTCTTATCTACCGAACGCAGTTCGTTCTGTGCTTCCCGTTCATCCACGCGGTGGAACAATTGTCGCAGCACTAAAACGGCGGCTGCTGCCAGCACCACCTCAGCGCAGAGCTGCGAGTAGCTCAAACCGTAAAGCGGCCAGAGCTTATTCAGAATATACAGCGCAGGGATCTCCAGCGCCACCTTACGCAGCACGGCAAAGAGGAAGGACTCCTTCCCCATTCCCACGGCCTGAAAAATGCCCACAGCCAGAAAATCCACGCACAAAAACGGCAGACCCAAGCAGAACCCCCGCAGAAAACGGGTACCATAGGCCACGATGGCAGCCTTCTTCATAAAAAGCGTAATCAGCGGCCCGGCGCAGAAGTAATACGCCACGGTGGCGGCCAGAATGAAGCCCACCGCGATCTTTGCCGTAAAGGTAATAGACTTCTTCATGCGCTGCCCATTTCCGCTGGCATAGTTGTAGCCCACCAATGGCATGATGCCCTGCCCAAGCCCCATGGAGAAATACATGGGCACCATGTTGATCTTATGGGTAATGCCCATGGCCGCTACGGCATCCGTGCCAAAGGCAGAGGTGAAATTATTCAGCACCGTCATACCGGTGACATTCAGCAAATTCTGCACGGCGGCAGGAATACCCACCGCGGCTACAGCCAGTACGATTTCCTTCTGCGGCTTACATTTCCGGGGATCCAGACTGACATAGGTCTTGCCCCGCTTGCGGATCAGAAACACGAAAAAATACGCACAGGCCACACAGTTGGAGATAAAGGTGGCGCAGCCTGCGCCGGCGGCACCCATATCCAGACCCCATGACATGATAAACACCGGGTCCAGCAGAATATTCAGAAAGCAGCCGCTCATAGTGCCCACGCTGGCGTGGAGAGACTCCCCCTCGGAGCGGATCAGGTTTGCCAGAATGACATTTAAAATCGACGGTGCGGCGCCCAGCGACACCGTCCAGAACAGGTAATCCGAGGTTGCCGCCTCCGTGCGGGCATCGGCGCCCAGCAGATGGAGCAGGCCAGAGTGGAACACCACACAGCACAGGGAAAAGAGCAGCGAGCACAGCAACGCACAATAAAACCCGTAGGCGGAGGTATGGCGCACCGTGTCATAATCCTTTTTGCCCAGCGCACGGCTCATGTAACTGCCGGTACCCACGCCAAACAGGTTGATGATGGCGTTGAATGCCAGCAGCACCGGGGCCGCCAGCGTCACCGCGGCGCTCTCCACCGGGTCATTCAGCGTGCCCACAAAAAAAGTATCCGCCAGATTATAGATGACCATCACCAGCGAGCTGAGGATCGTGGGAACGGCCAGTTTGGCCACCGCCTTGGGAATGGGCAGCGTCTCAAATAATTCGATTTTCTTTTCGTTGGTCATATTCTTCGCACTTTCTCCCCGTGGAATACTATCAAAAACAGCGCTCTCCGCCCTTTGTTTTGGCCATCGCGGAAGCATTTAATCCTAACACTTTTCCCACAATTTTGCAAGGAAAAAGGCCCTTTTCTCCGACAACACAGATCCCCTGCCGAATGGGGCAGGGGATCATCTTCTCTATTTTGCCAGCAGGGCGGCACCAATGACGCCCGCCTGATAGCCCAGCGTACAACCCACAATCCTCGGGTGCTTCACGGTATAGGCGGCGCCGTATTCCAAGGCGCTGACCTCCTGACGCAGCGGCGCAAGCAGCCGCTCCCCCTGTTTGGCCACGCCGCCGGAAATGGCGATCACCTCCGGGAAAAACAGGTTGACAATATTGGCCACGCCTACGGCCAGATAGTGGATATACTGCCGCACCACGGCATCGCCGGCAGCATCACCCGCCGCCTGCGCATCGAACGCCACGCGGCCATCCACCGCGCCGTAATCCGCAGCGAGACGGTGCATTTGACTCTCCGGGTGCTGCGCCATGGCTTCCCGCGTCATGCGGCTCAACGCTTCGGCCGAGGCATACGCCTCAAAGCAGCCCATGCGGCCGCAGCCGCATTTCCGGCCGCCATCGACAATGACCATATGCCCCAGCTCGCTGGCCGCACCGGTATAGCCCTGCAGCAGCTTGCCGTCAATGACCACACCGCCGCCCACGCCGGTGCCCAGCGTCAGGATCACGGCGCTCTGCGCACCCTTTGCGGCACCCACCAGTGCCTCACCCAGCGCGGCGACATTGGCATCGTTGCCCAGCTTCACCGTGTACCCGGTGCGTTCTTTCAGCTTTTCCCGCAGCGGATAGTGGATCCAGTTCAAATTGCAGGAATAGATCACCTCGCCGCGCTCATCGTCCACAGTGCCGGGACAGCCCACGCCGACACCCACGATCTCCTCGCCGCAGGTCAAGTCCAAAATCAGTGTGCTGATAGCATCCGCCACCGCGTCCGCGCCGCGATCGGCATGGGTGGGGCAGGACGCCTCCTTCAAAATCTCGCCGTTTTCCGTGACGACGGCACCCTTCAAATTTGTTCCGCCAACATCAATTCCCAAATATCTCACGCTTATTCTCCTATGAAAACAGGTTTTCCAATCTGGCCCATACGGGATGATAGCGCAGCTCGTCGCTGCTGCGGCACTGCCGGGCCTGCGCCATGTTCGTCTCCACATCGGCTCTGACTGCCTGTACCACTGCAGGCAGAGTCGTGGTCATGTTCAGTTCATCCAGCTCATAAAACGACTTTTTCGTGATGTTGCCGGAACCGAAGGACACCCGGTCATCGCTGATGATCAACTTGGTATGCAGCATCAGCGGCGAGAGATACACCTCGATTTTGCCGCCGCTTTTCTGCATCAGCAGACTTGCCGCCCACTTATTTTTATTGTCCTGATAGTTGGCACGAGCCGACAACAGGATCCGCACCCTCACACCGCGCTCCGCCGCCTCCAGGATGGCTTGCATCACCGCCGGCATCGGCGCGAAATACGCCATCACGACCGTCAGCTCCCGGTGGCTTTGCCGGATCATGGTCAGATAGTGCTCCTCCAATTCAAAGGAAGCATGAGGTTGCTTTTTGTTCATCACAAACTGCACCGTCGGCAGCACATCCCGCCGATTCTCCCGCTTTTCCCGGAAGGCCGCCACATATTCTTTTCCCTGCAGCTTCACCATGTAGTCCTGATAGACCACACCCCGGGCGTCACAGCCGTTCTCCTTATCCTCGATATTGACGCCGCCCATCACCAGCGTTTCTTCGTCAAATACATAGAACTTGGAGTGGTCGGCCTTCTTTACATCCTTCTCAATAACGATATTCTGATGGTGTATCAGTCGCTCGTACAGTCCCGGGTCGCATTCCTCCGATGCCTCCCGAGACATCAGGTCGGGATAGCCCACAGAGAGCGCCGTAACCTGTACCCGTTCCCACAGGGACAGGTGCTTGTGAAAGAGGGACTTGCCGCTCTCCTCCGCATATTCCAGTACGGCCCCCACGCGATCCACGGAAATGTGAACACGCACGCCGCGGTCTGCCGCCTCCAGAATGGCGCGAGCCATACGGTTGCCGATGGCATCCTGACGCCAGATGAACATATTGATTTCAATAGATTTGCGCGCCCCGGCAATGCACGATAGCAGCTCCGTAAACGCCGCATGGCCGTATGTCAGCAGCGTGATACCGTCTTTCATCCTGTGTTCTCCCTTCTCGGATTGCATACATTTCCCTGTTATTATAATGGACGCAGGCAACGAGCGCAAGGAAAAAGCAGAAAATCCCCCACGCACTGCGCGGCGCATTGCCGCATATACTGAATATCATACGGTAAATGGAGGACTTTTCATGGCTTCAAACAATTGCTCCGCTGACCGGAGTCAGCATTTCCTTTCCCTGCTGCAGCAATGTCCCACAGCCGCCGCCTGCCTATCCGGCGGTGAGCAATGTCCGTCTCTGCGCGGCGAGGTAAAATTTTATCAGACCAATTCCGGCGTTCTGGTGGCCGCGCAGGTCTGCGGTCTGCCTTCGCCATCGGAGAACTGCTGCGGCACACCGTTCTTTGCCCTTCATATCCACGAGGGCAACTCCTGTGACGGTGACTGCGGCGACAGCTTTTCCGGAGCAAAGGGACACTACAATCCCTGCCGCTGCCAGCATCCCCACCACGCCGGCGATCTGCCGCCTCTGTTGGGCAGCAACGGCTACGCCTTTTCCGTGTTTCTCACCGATCGCTTTTCCGTGCAGGACATCATTGGCAAAACCGTGATCATCCATCGTGATCCTGATGACTTTACCACGCAGCCTGCCGGCAATGCCGGAGAAAAAATCGCTTGTGGCGTCATCCGATGCCGCTGCCGTGCCCAATAAGCAGAAAACCACTGCCGCAGAGCCAGAAGTCTGCGGCAGTGATTGGATTTCTCCATTCGTGTCGGGCATCCATTCTCTCACTTCCTTTTCTGATTGTATTTGTCAATCAACGCGCTAAAGCCAATCCGAGAAGGCTGTAAAAGAATTACGAACAACCTCTTGACTCTCACGCAGCGTCATGGTTTATAATAGGATCACACGGGAGGGATGAACATGAAAACCGTACACGAGGTCAGCAAGATTTCCGGTGTAAGTGTGCGCACCTTACACCACTATGACGCCATCGGCCTGTTGAAGCCAACAGCCACCACGCAGGCAGGATATCGCCTGTACGATGATGATTCCCTGCGGCGCCTGCAAACCATTTTGCTGTTTCGTGAGCTGCAATTCCCGCTGAAGGAGATCAAGCACATCATCGAACATCCGGAATTCGATCAGGCGGAGGCATTGCGGCAGCAAATCAAATTGTTGCAGTTACAGCGCGATCAACTGGATCACCTCATCGCTCTGGCCCGTGAACAATTGGTACAAGGAGTGAATACGATGGATTTTTCTGCATTCGATAAGAGTGATATGTCTCGCTACGCCAACGAAGTCAAGGAACGCTGGGGCAATACCGCCGCCTATCAGGAAAGTCAGAAACGAAATGCCGAAGATCAACATGATGCCACCTCCGGCCTAATGGAAATTTTCGCACGCTTTGGTGAAATTCGTGACACCGATCCTGCTTCCCCCCCGGTGCAGGCGTTGGTAAAGGAGTTACAGGACTATATTACCGCCTATTACTACACCTGCACCCCGGAAATTCTATGCGGTCTGGGCACCATGTATACGGAAGATGAACGCTTCCGCAGCAATATTGACAAAGCAGGCGGCAACGGTACCGCGGCATTTGCCGCAAAAGCTATTGCACAGTTCTGCACATTGGAGAAGAAAGCGTAACATATCATACAGCAGCAACGGGACGGATGGTATCCGCCCCGTTGTTTTATCATGTGGTCAGTTTTCCGGCACACTCAACTGCATAAAAATAACCGCCGTGCATTTGCACAGCGGTTATTATGTGTATTATGAAGATAACTTACTTCAGCTCGACCTTGCCGCCGACCTCTTCGATCTTCTTCTTCAGCTCTTCGGCCTCGTCCTTGCCCAGGGCTTCCTTCAGAGTGGTGGGAGCGCCTTCGACAGCAGCCTTGGCCTCAGCCAGACCCAGACCCATGATCTCACGGACAGCCTTGATGACCTTGATCTTGCCAGCAGCATCGAAACCGGTCAGAACGACATCAAACTCGGTCTTCTCTTCAGCAGCGGGAGCAGCACCGCCAGCAGCGGGAGCAGCCATAGCAGCGGCGGAAACGCCGAACTCTTCTTCCAGAGCGTGAACCAGCTCAGACAGTTCCAGAACAGTCAGGCCCTTGATTTCTTCGATCATAGCAGTAATCTTCTCAGACATTGTAATAGCCTCCTAATTGTAAGATTGTTTTTTATTAAGTGATAGTTTGCAGCTGATTATTCAGCAGCAGCTTCTTCCTCGGCAGGAGCGCCGTTCTTCTCGGCGATCTGCTTCAGGACGCAAGCCAGACCGGAAATGGGAGCCAGCATGGTACCCAGAACCTGAGCCTGCAGCACGGGCAGTGCGGGAATGGCAGCCAGAGCATTCACGGTATCCATGGAAATAACCTTACCATCCATGAAACCGCCCTTGATCTCGAACTTGCCATTGAGCTTCTTTGCGTAGTCAGCAATCACGCGAGCGGGAGCCACGGGATCGTCAGCGCAGATAGCCAGAGAAGTGGTACCGTTGAGCTGATCGTCCAGTTCGTTCAGGCCGCAGTTGTTGAATGCAAAGCGCAGCAGGGTGTTCTTGATGACGGAATACTCGATGTTGTTGTTGCGGCACTCAGCGCGCAGAGCGGTGTCCTCTGCCACGGTGATGCCCTTGTAGTCAACGATCAGGCCAGCAGCTGCGTTCTGCAGCTTTTCGGTCAGAGCCGCCACGATTGCCTGCTTTTCAGACAGAACTTTTGCGTTGGGCATTCTTTGTTTTCACCTCCATGAGATTTTGCGATACGCATCCGCGTATCAAGGGGAAGGTGCGTTCAAAAATGGAAACTGTCCTCATGCCAAAAGACATGAGGACAGTAAAAAGCAATGTAAATTGCCATCCTCGGCAGGATTTACGGCCTTGCGGCCACCTGCTGTCTTTGGAACGCATCTGATATTATATCGAAAGTCTAACTAATTGTCAATACTTCTGATATACAAATGAGCACTTTTTTCAGCCTTACAGCTGCTTCTGGGCGTTCATCTTGACGCCGGGGCCCATGGTGGCAGCAGCCACGCAGGACTTGATATACTGGCCCTTTGCTGCGGCGGGCTTGGCCTTGATGATGGCACCGATGAGAGCGGTATAGTTCTCATACAGCTTGTCAGCACCGAAGGAAACCTTGCCGATGGGGCAGTGGATGATATTGGTCTTGTCCAGACGATACTCGACCTTACCAGCCTTAGCTTCCTTCACAGCCTTGGCTGCGTCGGGAGTGACGGTGCCGGACTTGGGAGAAGGCATCAGACCCTTGGGGCCCAGCAGCTTACCCAGACGACCGACGGTACCCATCATGTCGGGAGTAGCGACGACGACATCGAAATCAAACCAGTTTTCCTTCTGGATCTTTTCCACCAGATCCATATCGCCCACATAGTCAGCGCCGGCAGCGCGGGCAGCCTCGGCCTTGTCGCCCTTGGCGAACACCAGAACGCGAACGCTCTTGCCGGTGCCGTTGGGCAGAACGATGGCGCCACGAACCTGCTGGTCAGCATGACGGGAGTCAACACCCAGCTTGACATGCAGCTCGACGGTCTCATCGAACTTGGCGGATGCGGTCTTGCAGATCAGCTCCAGACCCTCCTTGGGGTCATACAGCATGGCCTTGTCGATCTGCTTGGCACTTTCCTGATACTTCTTACCTCTAAACATCGTAACCCCTCCTTATTCGCCGACGACAACGCCCATGGAGCGTGCGGTACCTGCGATCATGCTCATAGCAGCTTCCAGAGATGCAGCGTTCAGATCACGCATCTTCATCTCAGCAATCTTCTGAACGGAGGCCTTGGAGATGGTAGCGACCTTTTCCTTGTTGGGAACGCCGGAACCGGACTCAATGTTGCACTCCTTCTTGATCAGAACAGCTGCAGGGGGAGTCTTGGTGATAAAGGAGAAAGAACGGTCAGCATAGACGGTGATCACCACGGGGATGATCAAGCCCATGTCGTTCTTGGTACGCTCATTAAACTCTTTGGTGAATGCGGAAATGTTAATACCGTGCTGACCCAGAGCGGGGCCAACGGGGGGTGCGGGGGTTGCTTTACCTGCAGGAATCTGCAGCTTGACATAACCAACAACTTTCTGTGCCATGATAGGCACCTCCTTCATAAAAATGTGGTAGCGGCAAACGCCATAATGTTAGCCGCTTTTGGCGAGATGGCATTCCATCTCTCCCACTTGACCCGAAGTGGTATTGCTTCGGGGGCGTGCTGCGCAGATACTGCTGCGCGTCAGGACAGAACTTCCACCTGATCGAGCTCCAGCTCGACGGGGGTTTCTCTGCCGAACATGGAGACCACCACGCGAACCTTGTTCTTGTCCGCTTCGATCTCCTCCACCGTGCCTGTAAAGCTGGCCAGCGGGCCGTCCGTAATGGTCACGGTATCGCCCACATTGTACAGCACCACGATCTCGCGGCGCTCCACGCCCAGCGCGGCAACCTCGTCCTCCGTCAGGGGGATAGCCTTGTTGGCGGAGCCGACAAAACCGGTGACGCCGCGGATGTTGCGAATCAGATGCCAGGTATCATCGGTCAGGATCATCTTGATGAGGACATAACCGGGAAATACCTTGCGCTCCACTTCCTTCATGGTACCGTTCTCGGTTACTTCCGTCACGGTTTCCAAAGGAATTTCCATCTTGAGGACCATGTCCTCCAGGCCACGGTTGGCTACAGACTTTTCAATAGCGGCCTTGACCGCATTTTCGTAGCCGGAATAGGTATGGATCACATACCACTTTGCGTTTTCAGCCATTTTGCACCCTCTTAGCCCGCAAACAGGCTGATCAGGGTCTTGACAGCCAACACCGCCACTGCATCAAAGATCCAGATGCAGGCGCCAACGCCCAGAGAACATGCCAGCACCGTGCCGGTGTTCTTCATGGTGGTCTTGCCGTCAGGCCAAACGACTTTCTTGAGCTCGCTTCTCATTTCGCGGAACCACTTGCCGCGATCTTTGCTGACCTTTTTAGCTTCTGCCATAGATTCCTATCCCTCCAATTACTTGGTTTCGGTGTGGACCGTATGCTTTCTGCAGAAGGGGCAATACTTGTTCATGGTAAGCTTGTCCGGGGTATTCTTCTTGTTCTTCATCGTGTTGTAGTTTCTCTGCTTGCACTCATTGCAGCGAAGAGTAATTTTCACGCGCATCTTTAACGGCACCTCCTTATTAGAATTGGTATTCCTCTGGCAAAGCCGGGAATACCGACTGCCTCCCTGTTGCCATTGTGCCCATCTTTTCTGCCCGTTCGAAGCGAAAAAACGCGCAAAAAGAAAGCACCTACTCACAGGTAAGGTTCACTATACCACACTTTCCCTGTCCGGTCAACAACTTTTTGCGAAAAAAGTTCGGATTTAGGATGCATTTTTCCCTGTTTTTGTTGCCTCGTGGAATAAAATCGTGTATGATGGAGAAAATCCAATTTCAAAACGAGGTATCCCCTATGAAGATCATGGCAATCGACTATGGCGACGCCCATACCGGCATCGCCATTTCCGACTATACCGGCACGCTGGCCGGGTACTCCACCGTCATCAACTCCCGCAAGCAGGAGGTGGTGGTACAGGAGATCCGGCGGATCATCGCCGAGCACGGCGTAACCGAGCTGGTGCTGGGTTATCCCAAGAACATGGACGGCACGCTGGGTCCCCGCGCCGAAAAATGCGAGGCGCTGTCCCATGTGCTGGAGGATGTCACCGGCCTTTCCGTAACACTTTGGGACGAACGGCGCAGTACCGTGGAGGCGCACGCCATTCTATTTAATAATGGAAAGAACGGCCGCCAGCGCAAGAAAGTGGTGGACGCCGTGGCCGCCAGCCTGATGCTGGAGGGATACTTAACACGGAAAAAGCTGGAGGAAAAGCGATGAAAGTATGCATCATCGGCGGTGGTGCCAGCGGTATGGCCGCGGCATTATCCGCCGCGGAAAGCGGACATCATGTTCTGCTCTTGGAGCGGCAGGCACGGGTGGGGCGCAAACTGCTCTCTACCGGCAACGGCCGGTGCAATCTCACCAATCTCCACGCTTCTCCCGCCCATTATCACGGCCGTCAGCCGGAATTCTGCCGCAGCGCACTGGAGCGTTTTCCCGTGCGCGATACGCTGGCATTCTTTGCCTCGCTTGGTCTTGTTACTACAGCTGAGGACAGCGGACGGGTATATCCATACAGCAACATGGCCGGCAGCGTGCTGGATGTGCTGCGCTTTGCGCTGGAGCAGCCCAATATTGACCTGCGCACAGCGCAGGTGGTCACCTCCGTCAAGCGCCGGGCAGACGGCTTCACCATCCGCACGGAGAGCGACACCTTTACCGCCGATCGCGTCATTCTGGCTGCAGGCGGCTGCGCAGGCAGCAAACTGGGCGGCGTGATGGACGGCTATCAGATCGCCAAATCTCTGGGACACCATCGCACGGCGCTCTACCCCTCCCTGGTACAGATCAAAACCGACTCTCCCTATCCCCGTTCCCTCAAGGGCATCAAGGCCGATGCACAGATCCGAGTAATGCGGGGCGACACGGTGCTGGCGGAAAATCAGGGTGAAGTGCTGTTTACCGAATACGGTATCAGCGGCCCCGCCGTGTTTGAAATCTCCCGGGCGGTGTCTACCGGTGGCGACGGACTGCGGCTGGTGCTGGATTTCTGGTCTGACGCATCGGATACCATGGCATGGCTGCGCCAACGGCAGGCGGCGTCCGGAAACCGTGCAGGCGGTACGCTCCTCACCGGAATCGTACATACCCGTCTGGGGCAGATGCTGTGCAAATCCGCCGGCATCACCAATCAGCCGGCCAATACGCTGACCGATGCGCATCTGAACGCCATCTGGCTGGCGCTGCGGAGCTTCACCCTGCCGGTGCTCGGCGTGTGCGGTTTCGATCAGGCACAGGTCACGGCAGGCGGTCTGCGCACGGATGAGTTTGATCCGGACACGCTGCAAAGCCGCATCATGCCGGGCTTTTATGCCTGCGGCGAGGTGCTGGATATTGACGGTGACTGCGGCGGCTTTAATCTGCAGTGGGCCTGGTCCAGCGGACGATTGGCAGGGAAATTAAACTGAAAAAACAGGTGGCAAAGCCACCTGTTTTTTATTTGTCTGTCAGATCCCGCGCTTCTTTTTTCGTCTGCATAGGATACAGGGAAAGCTGACTCACTCCGTCCCACAGTGCCAGAAATATCGCAGAGGCGTTGTGATACCCCTTCTCCTGCAGCTGCCGCTCCAGCCACACACGGTCACGCCCCACCTTTTTTAGATTCCCCGGCATCACTTGCCCGTCCAGAATGACGGGTGTCTGCAGCAGCTCCTGATTGGGCTGGATGGAAAAATCCGCCGGAGTCGCCGGGCGCTGCATGGCGGCAGGCAGGAAGGTCACGGTACCGTTGTGCTCCAACAGCGCCGTCTGGATCTGGTTTAAATCAAAGTAGCCACCGATGCGGCAATACATCAGGAATTCGCTGAGATCCATTTTGGCGCGCTTCAGATTCTCCCGGTAGATAACGCCGCCGTCCATTAAGATCAGCGGCTTCCCCGTCAGCAGACGCCGCGCCGTCAATGACTTGTCGGTGGCCAGCGAAATCAGCACCGCCAGCAGCGCATACACTACCATGGCTGCCGCCGGATGCCATGGTGTTTCCAACTCCGTTGCCATCTCTGCAGCGATGGAACCGATGGTAATGCCCACGATATAATCAAACATATTCATCTGGGATACCTGCTTGTTTCCCATGAGCTTCGTCAGCAAAAACAGCACCGCCAGCGAGACGAACGCCGTCGTGACCACCTGCAAAATATCCGGCATAAAAAAACAGCCTCCTTGCAACATACTTTTCACAGTATGCCCAGGGAGACCGTTTATTATCGGGTATGGACCTTAATGAATTCCGCGCGGAGCTTGGAATACATGATCGTTTGGCTGCTGTACAGGCCGCTGTAGCCGGAGATCAGATAGCTGACAGCACAGGCCATGGCGAAATACAGCATATCTCCCGAGCCAAACAACTCCACGCTGAGGATCACCGAAGCGATAGGGCAGTTCACCGCACCGCAGAACACCGCGATCAAGCCGATGGCTGCGCTGAATCCGGTGGGCAATCCCAAAAACGCACCTGCCACACAGCCGAATGTGGCGCCGATAAAGAAAGAGGGCACCACCTCACCGCCCTTAAACCCGCAGCCAATGGTAACGGCGGTAAAGACAATCTTCAGCAGCCACGCCCATGAATCCGCCTGACCGGCCACCGCCCGCTCAATGATGTCCATGCCGGCCCCGTTATAATCTGTGGTGCCCACCAGCAGCGTCAGACCGATGACGACCGCGCCGCCTAATACCGCACGCAGATAAGCATTTTTTACCCAACGGCTCACGGAACGCTCCAGCCATTGCATCCCGCGGCAGAAAAACAGACTGACTATCGCGCACAGGATGGCCAGAATGACCACCAGCAGCATCGTCCACGCGTCCAGCGTGGGCATCGCCACCGCAAAGCGGGTGGGTTCCACCCCCATGACTCGGGAAATCAGATATCCTGTCATGGCGGCCGTGATGCAGGGAATCAGTCCCGCATAATACAACACGCCTACACTGATAACCTCCAGCGCAAAAATCGTAGCCGTCAGTGGTGTGCCGAACAGCGCCGAGAACACAGCACTCATGCCGCACAATGTTGCCAACGGAAGATCCTTTTCATCCAGGCCAATGACTCTTCCCGTTTTATAGCCAATACCGCCGCCGATCTGCAGCGCCGCGCCCTCGCGGCCAGCACTGCCGCCGAACAGGTGCGTGATCACCGTGGCTATAAAAATCATCGGCACCAGCACGATGGGCACCTCGGAGCCGAATTGCACTGACTCGATGATGGCATTGGTACCTTTCCCCTCCACCTTGCTGGTTTTATAGAGCCATACGATCACCAAACCACCCAACGGCAGCAGGTACAAAATCCACGGATGCCCCGTGCGGAAGATCGTTGCCTGATTGACGCCGATATGGAACGCACCGCCTACCGCACCGCCCACCAGGCCGATAGTGCCGCCAATGGTCATCCATTTCAGCATTACAATAAAATACTGGCTGATATGCAGAAGACGCGCCTTCACGCGTTTTAAAATCTCATCTTTTTTTAATTTCACGCTATCACCTGCTTTTTTCCTGTCATTTTTGTTATATCATGTTCTTTTTTTTCTGTCAATTCCGAGGAATTTTTCCCCACTTATTTCGTGTGCAGAAATTTTTTCAGTATGCCATACTTTTTTTCATTCTTTTTTGTTTTTATGGTTGATTATCCCGTGATTTTACCGTATACTATAAAATATACGGATGTAAGTCATTATGTAAATTGAACAACATAATAAAAAACAGGAGGAAACAAAGATGAAGTACGATCGTTCTTTTAACTTTTCCGCAGGTCCCGCTATGATGCCGGAACCCGTACTGGAGGAAATCCGTGACGAGATGATGAACTACCGCGGCAGCGGCACCTCTGTCATGGAGATGAGCCATCGCTCCAAGGCCTTCCAGCAAATTGCAGCAGACGCCGAGGCCGATCTGCGCAAGCTGATGAACATTCCCGACAATTACAAAGTTCTGTTCATCCAGGGCGGCGGCACCGTGCAGTTTGCCATGGTTCCCATGAACCTGATGAAGAACGGCAAGGCTGTCTACATCGAGACCGGTGCATGGTCCAAGAAGGCCATTGCCGAGGCCAAGAAGTATGGTGAGGTCATTGTCGCCGCTTCTTCCAAGGACAAGAACTTCTCCTATGTTCCCGATTGCTCCGATCTGGATATTCCCGAGGATGCCGACTATGTCTACATCTGCGAGAACGAGACCATTCACGGTCTGACCTACAATAAGCTGCCCAACACCAAGGGTCACATTCTGGTATCCGACCAGTCCTCCATGTTCCTGTCCCGTCCCTGCAATGTTGCCGATTACGGTCTGATCTGGGCCGGTGTCCAGAAGAATGTTGGCCCCGCCGGTATGGCCGTGGTCATCATCCGCGAGGATCTGCTGCGTGACGATCTGGCTCCCTATGTTCCCGCTTACATGAGCTACAAGACCCACGCCGACAACGATTCCATGTACAACACCCCCAACTGCTGGGCCATCTACTGCTGCGGCAAGGTCTTCCGCTATCTGCTGGACAACGGCGGCGTGGAAGCCATGGAGCAGCGCAACATCGAAAAGGCCAAGATCCTGTATGACTTCCTGGATAACTCCAAGATGTTCCAGGGCACCGTTGAGAAGGCTGACCGCAGCCTGATGAATGTTCCCTTCGTCACCGCCAGCAAGGAATCCGACGATGCCGTTGTTGCCGCCACCAAGGCAGCCGGCTTCGACAACCTGAAGGGTCACCGCAGCGTGGGCGGCCTGCGTGCTTCCATCTACAACGCCATGCCCAAGGAAGGCGTTGAGGCACTGGTTGCGTTCCTGAAGGACTACGAGGCAAAGAACTAATCGCAGGAAACAAACAGGCGGGGCGCTCTGCCGCCCCGCCGCTTCCCAATATAAAAAGAAAAGGAGATTTTCTACTATGCGTATTCTGGTTACCGACGGTATGGATAAGTCCGCCATCGCCAAGCTGCAGGAGATGGGTCACGAGGTCGTGGAGCAGTTCTATGAGCCCGACCAGCTGGGCGCCGCTTTGAAGGATTTTGACGCCTGCGTCGTCCGTTCCAAGACCAAGGTTCGTGCCAATCACATCGACATCGCCAAGGAAGGCAAGCTGAAGCTGATCATCCGCGGCGGCGTGGGCGTGGACAACATTGATGTCAAGTACGCCGAAGAGTGCGGTCTGACCGTCCGCAATACCCCGGGTGCCTCCTCTCAGTCTGTGGCTGAGCTGGCCATGGGTCATATGTTCGCCTGCGCACGCTACATCTCCATCGCCGGCCACTCCATGCGTGAGGGCAAGTGGGAGAAGAAAACCTACGGCAAGGGCATCGAGCTGCAGGGCAAGACCCTGGGTATCATCGGCTTTGGCCGCATTGGTCAGCATCTGGCCGCTATGGCCAAGGGCATCGGCATGGATGTCATCGCTTACAGCCGCACCAAGCGCCCCGAGGTCGAGGCTGCTACCGGCGTGCCCTATGTGGAGCTGGATGAACTGCTGGCAAAGGCTGACTTTATCAGCCTGCACTCTCCCGCCGCCACCTCCGGCCCCATCATCAACGCTGACACCATCGCCAAGATGAAGGACGGCGTTTGCATCATCAACACCTCTCGCGGCAACAACATCGACGACGATGCTCTGCTGGCCGCTCTGGAGTCCGGCAAGGTTCGCGCCGCCGGTCTGGATGTGTATCCCGAGGAGCCCGCTACCAACGCCGCTCTGTACGGTCACGCCATGGTTTCCTGCACGCCCCATATTGGCGCTGCCACCAAGGAAGCACAGAAGCGTATCGGTGCCGAGGTCGTTGAGATCATTAAGAACTTCTAATTCCTTTTACCGCTTAACAGCCCCCTGCTTTTTGCAGGGGGCTGTTCCAATTTGGAGGCCGGCTCGGCATAGCCGAGCCGGTCGATGGCTAAAAATGTGCCACCGGCACATTTTTTTACGCCTCGACACATTGGCGCTGCCACCAAGGAAGCGCAGAAGCGTATCGGTGCCGAGGTCGTTGAGATCATCAAGAACTTCTAATTCCTTTTACCACTTAACAGCCCCCTGCTTTTTGCAGGGGGCTGTTCCAATTTGGGGCCGGCTCGGCACAAAAATACTCCCTGATGCGGTATTTCTTTTCCTGCATCAGGGAGTATTCTATCTATTGTTCGTTTTCACAATCCACGATTTAGCGTTCGGAACAGACTTGTTCCCTTCTCTTATTCCGCAACATCATCCGTCTCCGGCAAGACCGGATCCATACCTGAAGTGGTATCTTTGCCTTGATTTGTCACCCCACCGTCTGTTTTCTCATTGGTATTGGTTTGTTCGCCGTTATTGGGTACTATATCCTCACCCTTGCCGGGATCTTTCTTCCCATTGATCAGATTGTCAATCAAGTCGGGCAAAGTTGCAGCTTTCTTGTGAGCCGGGCAAAGATCACCCTTGGAAAAGTTGTCCACACTATACTGCATATCACTGGCACTGACACCGGAAATCACATCGCGGTCCAGTCTCAGCGCAGAAACTGTTTTTACGGAATCCTTCGGACAGTACTCTGTTGCAACATGCTTGCCTTCAGTACAGTACTTAATGCTCTCGTGGCAATTACAGCTGGAATCCGGTGCCGTATCAGCTGCCACCGTCACCGTACGGACACGGCTGCCGCGCACATCGTGGCTGCAGGCATCAGTTGCCAGACGGCCGCTGTCCATACAGACCGACACAGTCGTCAGGCCATCGCAATCGTGGAAGCCGGGATCATCCAGTTTTTCGTGAACCTTACTCATGACCTGCTCCCATAAATCGGCACAGGGGTTGCCGGAGGCCTCAATAATCTCATTGGATTGATAGCCGCACCAGACCGCCGCGCTGTAATACGGCGTAAAGCCCACAAAGTAACGGTCGCGTTCTTCATCCGTGGTACCGGTCTTGCCGCCCATGGACATACCGGAAAAATATGCCTCATAGCCGGTACCCTGCGTGATAACATCACTCAGAATATCGCGCATCAAATATGCGGTGGTTTCCTTGATGGCGGTATGGCTCTCCGTCTTATTTTCCAAAATCACATTGCCGTCGGCATCTTCCACCCGTACAAAAGTACGCGGAGCCGTATAGACGCCGTCATTGACAAAGATTCCGTAGGCTGCTGCCATTTCCTCGGTGGTAACGCCGTAGGTCAGACCGCCCAGTGCCATATTACCCACCTGCTGAGAATCTGTTTCCGTCAGCGTGGTGAAGCCCAGCTTATCAGTCATAAAGTTATAGGATCTTGTGACACCGTAGTCCAGATTCACACGCACGGCGCAGGTATTCAGCGATTCGATGACAGCCGTCTGCACTGTGGTCATCCCTCGGTATCCGCCGTGGGAATTGCTGGGGTATGCGCTGCCGTTCATCATAATGGGATAGTCGTCGATGGAAGACGCCGCGGAAATGGTACCGTCATCCATTGCCGGCGCATAGGTAGAGATAGGCTTGATGGCAGAACCGCACTGGCGGGCAGAGGTAGCCCAGTTCCAACCGCGATCCACTTCCTTGGTACCGGTGCCGCCCACCATGGCCAACACATCGCCGGTATGGGGATCCATCAGCGTGATGGCCGCCTGCAGCGGCTGTCCTGACGAGTCTGTTAGATTTGCATAATCCGTACTGGCAAATACTTTTTCCGCAATGGACTGGTAATTGGGATTCTGCGTGGTATAGATCTTATAACCGCCGCTGTAAACCAGATCAGCGCCCTTTTCCTTGGCAGTACGACCGTTTTCGGTTCCCTCCGGGTCATCGGTCAGGCCATTCAGCTTCACCAGTGCTTCAGCCACATCATCAATCACCTGATCGGTGAAATAAGAGTTGCTGCATGCCTTATTCTTGTTCTTATTCTTCTTGCTGGATTTCTTTACCTTGACCTTGTTGCCCAGGTTGGTATAGCCATTGGTAAACACGACCTCCTCGGCAACGGCAGCATCGTGGGTCTCCTGATCGATCATGCCCTGATTCAGCATGGCGTCCAGCACATCCACCTGTCGGCCGCGGTTCTGCTCAAGTGTCCAATCGTCGTACAGAGGGTCATAGCGGGACGGGTTGTTGGTAATGGCAATCAGACAGGCGCTCTCCGCCAGTGTCAGATTCTTGGCGTGCTTATTAAAGTACATATCCGACGCCGTCTCCACACCATAGCAGGAGTTGCCCAGATAGATGGCGTTCAGGTAGAAATCCAGAATCTCATCCTTATCATATCGCTTTTCCAGCTCCAGCGCGCGATAGATCTCTGTGATCTTTCTCTTGACGGTTTCATCCTTGTCGCCCGTTACATTCTTGATCATCTGCTGGGTAATGGTGGAGCCACCTTCGGTTCCTCTGCCCAGCAGCGTACTGGCAATGGCACGCATGGTACCGTGCCAATCCACACCATGGTGCGTATTGAATCGTTTGTCTTCAATGGCGATGGCCGCCTGACGCAGATAGTCGGAAATCTCCTTCCCGCTTACCAAACGGCGGTTTTCACTGGCGTACAGTGTCTGGTACATCACCCATTTATCATTCTTCGGGTTTTGATAATACAGCTCCGTGGATACAGACATATCGTATTCCGACATATCCACCTCCACATTCCCCTTCAGACTGTGGTTGATGTAAAACATAAAAATGCCTGCAAAAATGGCGATGGTCAACACAGCCACCAGACAAATTGTTCCCACCCAGAAGCCAATCTTTCTGCGGCGGTTTCTCTTCTGTCGAGGGGTCAGTTCATTCTTTTCCCGTTGGGCGTTTCCCTCGGTTCCGCGGGCGGATGTTCGTGTCTCCTTCTCGTTGGGAGCAAACATCTTAACGCGATCGGAAAAACCTTTACTGCTCTTCCGATTTTTTTTCTGATCCATGACAGGGCACCTCCTTTTCCGTGCTCGTACCTTTGTGTACTTATATCATAAGTCGGTCCTGTAAAAGGACTTTTCACTGTATTCTGATATAATAACCCAGTATCGTAACCATTTTATCACATCTGTCAACTGTAAAAAGCGTCTATTTCTTCCAAAAAACGGTCAATATTGTTCAATTATAGTGGCTATTCTCATATAATCTATCAGAAAAAGTTTCCATTTTCCGAAAAAGAGCATTTGGATGCTCTTGCTTTTTCTCTCCAAATCGGATATAATCTTTATATCATTACAAAGGAGGTCCCTCCCATGAGCGACGAATTCGGTCCCAATTTTATTACCCTGACCGATGAGGACGGCAACAATATTGAACTGGAATATGTCGATGCCCTGGAGCACAACGGCCAGACCTATATGGCTTTCTTCCCCACGGTGGAGGATGAGGCGGACGAAGCTGCCGCTGAAGATTTCGGTCTGGTCATCCTGAAAAGCGTGATGGTGGACGGTGAAGAGCTGCTCTCCACACTGGACAGCGACGAGGAAGTAAACGAGATCTACGATCTGTTTATGGAACAGATCCTGGCAGACGAAGAGGAAAATTCCTGAAGAAACTTCGCAAAACCCCTTTTATTTTTCTTCCGTTTCTGCTACACTGTGTTTACCACCCAAAGGTGGCACCTGCGCGGTGCGTGACGAGTCTTTTTTATCCTCACATTATGTTATAGGGGATGTCGGATCAGTATGTGGTTCGCAGGCCTCCCGGCTGCATTTTGCGGCCGGAAGTTGGAAGCGATAAAGCACGCTGGAGACAACCCACCTGCTGAAACGGTGCAGGTTATAACTTGGCTCGCACGACCCGGCGCAGGGAACGCGCGGCAGTATTCTGCCGCCGCGCCGCTTTTTCAAACCCGGATCGGTCATCCCGATTCGGGTTTTTATTGCCTTTGCCCGCTAATTCCCTCAATTGTGGGTATTTCCCCTTGCGGAAAGCTACTTCTTCCTGTATAATATTTTGGTAATTTATAAATTGGTATGATTACCTGTTTTTTTAGAGAGGACTGATACAAATGAGCGCATCAAAAGTAAAGAAAAACCGTCAGGAGCGCATCGCCAGCGGTATCGCTGATCCCAAGACCCTCCGCGAAAAAGAGGAGCAGCTGAAAGAGCGCCGCACCAATCGGCAGTATATTGCCGTTGCCATTACCTTTGTCGTTGTGGCTCTGGCGTTAGTGATCTGGAACTCCGGCATCATCCAGCGCGGTGCCACCGCTGTAACCATTGACGGTGAAAAGTATACCGCCGGCACTGTGGATTACTACTACACCAGCAGCTTGAATTCCATTCAGCAATCCGGCTACCAGAACTATATCGGTCTGGATACCAAGACATCACTGAAAACGCAGAATCTGAACGATATGGCTAAGATGCTGCTGGGCGTCACCGAGGATATGTCCTGGGACACCTATCTCAAGCAAAAAGCCATTGACAGCCTGAAGGAAGTCGCCATGACCGTCAAGGCCGCCAATGATGCCGGCTTTGCCTTTACCGATGAGATGCAGGCCGAAGCGGACGAAACTCTGGATTCTCTGGCCACTTATGCCAAGCAGAACGGCTACTCCACCAGCGCCTATCTCAAGGCAATCTACGGCAATAACCTCACCATGTCCGCTTTCAAGGAACTGCTGCACAACAGCATTCTGGCCTCCCACTTCCAGCAGGATTACCGCGATAATCTGACCTATACGGATAAGGAAATCGCCAACTACTACAAGGATAACACCGCTTCCTTTAATGTGGCCAGCTATGACTACATCTACTTCAAGGGCACCGTTGACCCCACCACTGATGCCGACGGCAACACCGTGGAAGCAACTGACGAGGAGAATGCCGCCGCTTCCGCCGAAGCCAAAAAGGCCGCCAATGCCGCTGTGAAGCGCGTAAAGGCCGGTGAGGATATGGAAACCGTGGCCAAGGACTACGAAATCGCCTCCTACGCCAGCGAGAACGACAGTGCCAACTCCGGCGATACCCTGAGCACCTGGGCATTTGACAGCGCCCGTCAGGCCGGCGATACCGCCGTTCTGGACGACGGCAGCAACTACTATGTGGCTGTGTTCCACAGCAGCGGCCGCAACGAGTACAGTACCGTTAATGTCCGCCACATCCTGTTTATGGTGGATTCCTCGGCGCTGGACAGCGAGTCCGAGACCTATGAGGCAGAACTGCAGAAGCTGAAGGACGAGGCCAAAGCCAAGGCAGAGGACGCCCTTGCCAAGTGGAAGGCCGGCGACGCTACCGAGGACAGCTTTGCCGCGCTGGCCAATGAGCTCAGCGAGGACGGCGGCTCCAACACCAACGGCGGTCTGTATGAGAAGATCTACAAGGGTCAGATGGTCAGCAACTTCAACGACTGGATCTTTGACGAAAGCCGTCAAAGCGGCGACACCGGCATCGTGTACAACGAGGGCAGCTACACCGGCTACCATGTCATCTACTTCGTGGGCAACGATCTTCCCTATTGGAAGGTGCAGGTGACCAACGCCATGCAGTCCAACGACTTCTCCTCCTGGAGTCAGTCTCTGGTGGCAGATGTCACCGCTGACGAAGGCACCGGCATGAAGTATGTCGGCCGATAAGCACAATGGATAAAACGAAAAGGGCCGGCGCAATGCCGGCTCTTTTTTGAGGTATCACCATGAAAAATGAAACATTTATCCGTACACAGATGATTTTAGGCGATGATGCCGTGGACAAACTGTCCGATACCCATGTGATCGTATTCGGTCTGGGCGGAGTAGGCAGCTATGCCGCCGAAATTCTGGCCCGCGCCGGAATCGGCGAGCTGACGCTGGTGGATCAGGACACCATCAGCATCTCCAACATCAACCGCCAACTCTATGCTCTGCACTCCACGGTGGGGCAACCCAAGGCAGAAGTAGCGGCACGGCGGTGTCTGGACATCAATCCGGCGCTGACCGTGCACCCCATGTGCGCCACCTACGATGCCGCCCACCGCGAGGAATTCTTTACCGCCCGCTACGACTACATCGTGGACGCCATTGATCTGGTAAGTTGTAAGCTGGATCTCATAGAGCAGGCGCAGACGCGGAATATCCCCATCATCAGCGCTTTGGGTACCGGCAACAAACTGCAGCCGGAGCTTCTGACCATCACTGACATTTCCAAAACTTCCGGCTGCCCGCTGGCGCGTGTCATGCGCAAGGAGCTGCGCCAACGCGGCATCAAACACCTGAAGGTGGTGTTCTCCCCGGAGGAGGCACACGACATCAGCCAGCCGGAGGCGCCGCCTCCCGGACGCCGCAGTGTACCGGCCAGCGTGCCATGGGTTCCATCTGTCGCCGGAATTTTGATGGCCGGTGCCGTCATCGCCGACTTGACGGAGCAGGCGTGTAAGGAGATGGAACTATGATTTTGTGGGGTTCTCTGGTCAACGGTGGTGCGATCATGGCAGGTACTCTGGTAGGGATACTTGCCGGGAAGCTGCTGAACGAACGCATCAAGGACACGCTGATCGCCGTCATGGCGCTGATCACCATCGGCATTGCCATTCCCGGATTGATCGATAGCCAAAACGCTCTGGTGCCCATCGTGTCGTTGGTGTCGGGCTCCGTTCTGGGAGAAGTGCTGAACATTGACGGTAAGGTAACAGCATTGGGCGATTCCTTACAGCACCGCTTCCAAAATCACGGCTCCGTTACCGAGGGCTTTGTCACCGGCTCGCTGGTGTTCGCCGTGGGCGCCATGGCCATCATGGGTGCGCTGGACAGCGGCCTGCGCAACAACCATTCGGTACTGTATGCCAAGTCGCTGATTGATGCGGTCTATTCCGTGGTGTTCGCCTCCACCATGGGAATTGGCGTGGCATTCTCCGGCCTGACGGTGTTTTTGGTGGAGGGGTTACTGGCTGTTCTGGCGTCGCTGGTTGCGCCGCTGCTGAGCAGTTATGTCATTGCCGAGATCACCTATGTCGGCTCCCTGCTGATTATCGCCATCAGCCTGAATATGCTGGGCGTGACCAAGCTGCGCATTTTGAATATGGCACCTGCGGTTCTGTTTCCCATCCTGCTGTGCCAGTTTATGAAATAAAGAATGACCGGACTCTCGTCCGGTCATTCTTTATTTCATATAGGGTTGTGCCCGCTTTACCAGCTTGCGGTAGACTCGTTCCACCATCCACGGCTCCGTGGAGGATGCCAACGCCTCCTCCGGTGTCATCCAGCGTACGCCGCTGTTTTCATCCGGCTTCTGCCGCAGCTGCTCCGACTCTGCCTGCACCAGATAGGTGACATTCATGTGGATGTGGCCGGGGACATACACGCCGCGCTTGATGTGCCCCTCTACCGTCAGGTTTTCCAACGAAAAGATGCCCGGGTACAGCAGATGGGTGCGCAGACCCGTTTCCTCCTCCACCTCGCGTATGGCTGCCGCCGCCAGATCCCGCTCTCCGTCGGCATGGCCGCCGGTCCACGACCAGCTTTGATAGAGATTGTGGTAGCACATGACCACATGGCGTTTATCCGGGCTGATAACCCATGCCGAGGCGGTCATATGTGCCGTCAGATTTTCTCGGTCAAAGGCATCGTCATGTGCCGCCAAAAAGCGCAGCATGGCCACCTGATCTCTCTCCTCCTGCTCACAGCCGGGGATAAATGCTTTGATCTCGTCAATAATACTCATTTCTTCAGGTAAATGCCCCAATAAAACGCGCCCACGCCGCAGCCGCCGATGATGTTGCCCAGCGTGACCGGCAGCAGATTTCTCACCAGCATACCGTATACCGTCAGGCCGTCTGCCGCCGCATTAAATCTTGCAGCCTCCATCAGGCCTGCAGGGATGTAAAACATATTGGCAATGGAGTGCTCAAAGCCGCAGACCACGAACACGAACACCGGGAAAAAGAGACCCGCAATCTTACCACCCACGCTCTTAGCGGCAAAGGACATCCACACGCCCAGACACACCAGCACATTGCACAGGATGCCGCGCAGCAGCGCCGAGGCAAAGGGCAGCGTTGCCTTGGTGGCCGCCGTGGCAATCACCGCGTCATACACGCCGTCAAAGGTGCCGCCGAACACCGCCATAGCCGTAACCAGCAGACCGCCCACCATATTGCCGAGATACACAATCAGCCAGTTGCGCAGCATCTGTGCCGCGGTGATCTCCTTTTCCAGCAGGGGGATGATCAGCAGGCAGTTGCCGGTAAACAGCTCGCTGCCGGCGATCAGCACCATGGCCAGACCGGCCGGAAAGATCGCCGCGCCCACAACCTTGTTGACATAGACATTGCCGAAGGTAGCCGCCATGCCCGCCATGGCGATAAACATGCCGGCCAAGATCGCTAACAGGAACATTTTCCCCGTGGTCTGATTGGCTTTCCCCTTACCGATATTGATGTAATTCTTTGCGACTTCTGCAGGACTAAACACAGACCTCGCCCCTTTCTCTTTTCATTGCTATTATGGTAGCAAGTTTCGACCAAAACCGCAATTTCTATTTTCGACAAATAATTGGGTATTGCGCCCGGCGTTTTGTTGGGATAAGATAAAGAAAGAAAATTCGATAAGGAAGGGAGATTTCTTCTATGACATACGGTTTTATCGGTACCGGCAACATGGGTGGCGCATTGGCCCGGGCGGCAGCACAGGCTGTGGAGCCAAAAAGCATCCTTCTGGCCAATCGCACAGTCGACAAGTCTGTGGTACTATCCGAGGCCATCGGTGCCTGCGTGGCAGATAACGAGTCCGTCGCCAAAAGCTGCGACTGCATTTTTCTGGGTGTCAAGCCGCAGATGATGGCGGGACTTCTTCAATCGCTGCAGCCCATTCTGGCGGCGCGTGACTCTCAGCCGCTGCTGATCTCCATGGCCGCCGGATTGAACATCGCCGACATTCAGCGCATGGCAGGTCACGACTACCCCACCATCCGCATCATGCCCAACACTCCCTGTGCCATCGGCGAGGGATTGACGCTGTACGCCTGCTCCGACAATGTGACGCCCGCACAGAAGGAAGCGTTCCTGCACGCCATGTCCTGCTCCGGCATCATGGAACCGCTGGATGAACACCTCATTGATGTAGGCAGCGCTGTGGCCGGCTGCGGCGGGGCGTATGTTTGCCTGTTTTTAGAGTCTCTGGCCGACGGCGCCGTTGCCTGCGGCCTGCCCCGCGACAAGGCGCGCCGCTACGCCGCCCAGATGCTCAAGGGCAATGCTCAGCTGGCATTGCAGTCCGGCGAGCACACCGGTGCCATGAAAGACGCCATCTGCTCCCCCGGCGGCACCACCATCGCCGGTGTTCGGGCGCTGGAGGAGGGCGGTTTCCGTGCCGCTGTCATGAACGCAGTGATCGCCGCCTACGAGCGCACAAAGGAACTGAAATAACCCCTTGCAAAGCATCGAAAACTGTGGGAAAATGGGGGAAAGTACAAGTTAAGGAAGTGGACGCTATGAGTGACTCTACCGCAAAAAGCTGGAAGAAAAAAGCCGCTGTGGGTGCCGTATGTGCTGCGGCCTCTGCCGGTGTACTGGTAGGCGGCGTGTTTGATAACCCCGCCGATCTGCTGAATGACAGCTCCGCCGCGGCCGTCACCGTGCAGATGCACTGCGACGGTGATGATGCCGGACAGGCCTCCGACGAGGACAAGGCTCGCAAGTCCGGCTCCCTGCGGCAATGGTTTTTACAGCTTCCCGTAGGCGTCCGCGCGCTGATTGGCGTCCCTCTGTGGGGGGTTGGTTGGTGTATTCTTTCCGCACTGGGACTTTTATGGCAGGGACTTCTAACACCGTTGGGCAGTAAGATTTTGGGTTGGCTGCTGGCCGCCGCCGTGAGTTTGGGCGTATTTGCCGTCACCGCCAAGGCCATGTTCCCCAATCTGCCGTTGAAAAAAATCCTGAGTCGGCGCAATATTCTGCTGGTGGTGGGCGGTGTGTTGCTGCTGGGCGCCGCAGACACGATCCTGCCCCTTGTATGGGACAAATATCCCCCCATCAGTCTGGCAC
The DNA here is from genome assembly GCA_018064925.1 of Candidatus Cacconaster stercorequi. Taxonomy (GTDB): domain Bacteria; phylum Bacillota; class Clostridia; order Oscillospirales; family Oscillospiraceae; genus Vescimonas; species Vescimonas stercorequi. The sequence continues at coordinate 55,375 of JAGHUH010000033.1, forward strand.
TGCGGCTGGGCGGAAGTGCCGTACTGATCCTCTGCGCCGTGCTCTCTGTCCGCAAGCTGCATCCCCACCAAAAGGACTGTGGCAAAACTGTGGTGCAGCAGGCCATGGAGCTGGCCGACACCGTGTGTGCCCCCCTCTATCACGAATGAAAAAAGCGACCCTCAAGGGCCGCTTTTTTATTTCACCTTTTTAATATACAGGCCGTGTTTATTGCAATAGTAGTAGATAAACTCCGTCTGTCGGATCTTGAACCGCGCTTCTGCGGGGCCTTCGGGATAGAGCTTTACCAACTCCACCCGGCTCCCTGTCACCGCCGCCATAAATGTAATATAATGGCTCTTTTCCATGGGGTGGTTGATGCTGACATAGTATTCGTCCTCGACCTCCTCCAGCTTCAGCGGATAGGGGCAGTGCTCACCCGGTGTTTCGGCCTCAAGGGGCGGCAGAACGATGCCACAGCAGCTGATCACCACTTCCCCGGCCGCAAAGATGATATTGCCGCAGATGGGGCAGACATAAACCTTCGTTTTCTTCATATCGAAGGACATATTGCGGTTCGTGACGCTCTCGCCCGACAGCAGTTCAATGGTCGAAACACCCAGTGCTCCGGCAAGGGGCTCGATCAGGGTAATATCCGGATAACTTCTACCGGTCTCCCACTTGGAGACCGCCTTGTCGCTGACACCCAGCATCTGGGCAAGCTCCGCCTGGGTGATCTTTTTCGCCTCACGGCATGCTTTTATCATATTTCCTGTTACATACTGATTCATTATCATTCCTCCTGATTGGCGGAAAAGCTTTTCCATGCTCCAAGCATAACACAGTTTCACAGGAATTTGTACCTACTCGCGGTAGATATGATCCGCCTCGCAGATACGGATCGGTCAGCTATCCAGCACATCGATGATCATAATCAGGAATTTCGTCAGCGCAGCCACGCTTACCAGCACAAAAAAAGATGTTGTCATAAGTCATACCTCCTTCATTTGGGGATGTTGAATGCAGAAGTGAACATCACCCCGCCAATGCGGTTGTCCGGTCACTTCCTGCTTTGCCGTGTTGCTTACTTCTTATTGAGCAGACGAGGCGAACTGTTCCACCACGGTTGCCGCCATGCCATCTCGCATCAGGAAAATCAGCATCAAGTTCTGCTCTACGAACAGAAGCGTCAGCATCCACTTTCCCTTTTCTCGTACACCATGTACCGTATGGCGGCTTTGCCAGGATGGGGCACGGATGTGTGTCATATGCCTTACATATTGTCTGGCAATCTATCTCCTGACATGTCATACATCTGTGGTGGCAACCTTCTTTGCTGCAAAGACCAACTCTCTTGCATCCGGATGATAAGCGGCAGTCCTTGCCGCAGGGATGATATCCCGCTATAAGGGTGCGGTTTCGTTTGATTTCCTCTGACACATACCTGGGGCTCTTTTGAATCTTCTTTGCTATCTCGCTCAAACTGAGTTTGCCGTAAATGCCGGCTTCAATTCGGATCCTATCCGATAAAGTCATTCGACTCATATTTACCTGCTTTCCGCAGGAGTGACCATCTACATTATAGTGTGCTTATTGCAAAAGTGAACATCCGGTCTAAACCCATTTTTTACCCTTAAAATATGACCTTCACTTTTGCAATTAACCCTTCATTTGAGGATAGCTTATCACACGATCTGTCCTGAAAAGCGGACTTACATCTGACGAATCATGACCACCAGTAAACTGGTGGTTTGACCAGCCCCTAAAAGGGGCTAATACGACCGTAGCCCCTAAAAGGGGCGCTGAAGGTTTGACACCGCATTAC
>JAGHUH010000024.1 GCA_018064925.1 Candidatus Cacconaster stercorequi
CCTTCGGACAGATCACTGGGGATCAGGATGCCTCTGGTATCGTAATACTGAACCGTTCGGACTGTGACGCCGCAAAGCTTTGCAAGCTCTCCCGTCGTGTATTTTGACATAGCTTTCACCTCCTTACGCCATGGATTTTACAACATGACGCTGCGTAACAAGCAATACCTTACGCAAGGGGATTTTTATTAATTCCTCTTATATCAGTCTTTCAGCTTGTCTTTGAAAGCTTCAACAAGCGCATCGGACAGTTCTTTGGACGGTACCTTACCCCAAATCTGTGTGGTATCAAATTCGGGGAATCTGTAACGCCACTTGTCATAGTCCTCTTTGGAGATTTCGCCGGACTTGTACTTCGCTGCCTGCTCAGCCCAGGCAGTTACCATCTCAAAGAAAGAAGGATCGGATATATTGCTTACGTCGAAATGCAGTGTAACTTCCCCGTCTGCGATATTTGTTTTGAGCCCGTAAAGGTCTTCAAGTGCAAATAGTGTGTGCATCAATCCAAGCTGGCTGTCAATGTCCGGGACGGACAAAGCAAGCGGAGAAACATCAAGAACATCTGCAAGTGCTTTTGTCAGATCGTCCTTCGGCGTTCTCGTGCCGGATTCATACTGAGCCATACGAATATCGGCTGTCTTTTCCGGAAAGCCGACAAGCGTACCAAGATACTTCTGCGTCATTCCACGCAGGTTACGAATAAAGCGAATTCTTTCACCGATAGCCATAATAATCACTCCTGAAATATGTACTGTCGGTATTATAGCATATATGTTTAGCATATGTCAAGATAACTGAAACAAAAAAGTTTAATATTTTTTCAAAAACCTCTTGACATAAACAAATATGTTTAGTATAATGATGGAGCATTAAGCAAATACGCTTAGTGTAACAACTGAATGACCGTCCGAATGGGATATGACCTTGCGATGATATGAGCGAGGCGACGCCGCTGAAAAAGCAGGGGCAGGCACAGAAAAACGACATTCGGGTAGAACGGCACCGCATTATTGATAACTGCTCCCACAAATACGAAGGAAAGGAGGTATTGCTATGGCAGGAACAATGTTTATGCGGGTCGAGGAAGTAGCAGAGGAAATGGGCGTGTCCGTTTCCTACGCTTACAAACTCATCCGCAAGCTCAACAAAGAGCTAAAAGCGACGGGATGTATTTCCATCCCCGGAAGAATTGACCGAAAATTCTTCCACGAGAAATTTTATTCCACAAAAACAGAATCAACACAGAAAGGAGCCAACTAAATGGGCGTATTCAAAAATGACAAAAACGGCACTTGGTTCGTTCAGTTCCGGTACACGGACTGGAAGGGCGAGCGCCAACAGAAATTCAAACGAGGTTTTGCTACCAAACGGGAAGCGCAGGACTGGGAGCGAGAATTTCTTATGAAGAAGCAAGCCGACGTCACTATGTTGTTCTCAGCATATGCAGAGCTTTATGAACGAGACATCAAGCCCCGCCTTAAAGAGAACACCTGGCTGACAAAGGAAAGCATCATTCAGAAGAAAATCGTTCCCTATTTCGGAAAGCGTAAGCTGTGCGATATTACCGCAAAAGATGTTATTGAGTGGCAGAACGAGATCAGGAACCTGACCGACAAAGGTGGCAAGAGTTATTCCTCGACCTACCTGAAAACAGTTCACAACCAACTCAGTGCTATGTTTAACCATGCTGTCCGCTATTACGGACTGAAATCGAATCCTGCCGCTATCGCCGGAAATATGGGCGTTGAAGAGCGTAAGGAAATGCTGTTCTGGACACTTGAGGAATACAAGAAGTTTTCCGATGTGATGATGGACAAGCCGTTATCCTATTACGCTTTTCAGATGCTCTACTGGTGCGGCATCCGAGAAGGTGAACTTTTGGCACTCACGCCGCAGGATTTTGACTTTGAGGCAGAAACTGTCTCTATCAATAAGTCCTATCAGCGGCTGAAAGGTCGGGATGTGATCACTACCCCGAAAACGAAGAAAAGTAACCGCACGATCAAGATGCCGAAATTCCTTTGCGAGGAAATGCAGGACTTTCTCGGTATGTATTACAGTGCCGGTGCGGAAGACCGCATTTTCCCGGTATCAAAAAGCTATCTTCACCACGAAATGGACAGAGGTGCTGAGGAAGCCGGTGTAAAGCGCATCAGGATCCACGATTTGCGTCATTCGCACGTTTCATTACTGATTGAGATGGGCTTTACGGCACTTGCGATTGCAGACAGATTGGGGCACGAAAGCATTGAGGTAACTTACCGCTATGCTCACCTGTTCCCGACGAAACAGACGGAAATGGCAAATAAATTAGATTCATTAGGAAAAGGAGATTTTTAAGATGTCAGCAAAGAACGTAGACAACCACAACCGTTTCAGAAATATCACCGTAGGGTTTCGGGTATCTCCCGAAGAAAACGAAGCGATCAATGCAGCGGTGAAGCTCTCCGGGCTTCCGAAGCAGGAATACTGCTATCGCCGCTGTCTTGAACGTGACATCGTGGTACAGGGCAATCCGAGAGTGTATAAAGCTCTCAGAGATCAGCTTGCCGCTGTACTCACGGAATTACAGCGAATTGAAGACGCAGGCGACGTAACCGATGAACTGCTGGAGCTGATCGAGCTGATCACCGTTACGCTATACGGAATGAAAGGAGAACAGAATGAATGATGAAAAAGAAATGACCGCCCTCAGCACATCTGTTGGCGCAGATGACGGGCAGTCACTCAATGCAATATCTAATAATAGTATAACCAACGAAGACGCAGATTTCAATAGTTTTGAGGAAATTCAGCGAAAAATGATGCGAATGCTTGATCCGAGATACCTTCACACTGTATCTATGACTGAGCTTTACGACACCGTTTACCGGAGCAGACCGCCGCTTATCGACGGTTTGCTCTATCCCGGAACGTATCTTTTTGTCGGCGCTCCCAAGCTCGGCAAGAGCTTCCTGATGGCGCAGCTTGCCTATCATATCAGCACGGGAACGCCGCTTTGGAACTATCCCGTCCGAAAAGGCACGGTGCTGTACCTCGCCCTTGAGGACGATTACAGCCGACTGCAAAAACGTCTGTATCAGATGTTCGGAACGGAGAGTACGGAAAACCTGTATTTCTCTGTTTCGGCAAGTCATCTCGGCAGCGGGCTGGACGAGCAGTTACAGAACTTTGTACGGGAGCATCCCGATACGGAGCTTATCATCATCGATACGCTTCAGAAGGTGCGTGAAGTCGGCGGCGACAGTTACAGCTACGCCAACGATTATGACATCATCGCCCGGCTGAAACAGTTCGCCGACAACAGCGGCGTTTGTCTGATGCTCGTACACCACACCCGGAAACAGAAGTCAGACGATCCCTATGATATGATCTCCGGCACCAACGGTCTGCTCGGTGCGGCGGACGGAGCTTTCCTGCTTCAAAAGGAAAAGCGCACGACGAACGCCGCAACACTCGATGTGTCCGGCAGAGATCAGCAGGATCAGCGGCTCTATCTGAACCGCAATCCCGAAAAGCTGATATGGGAGCTGGAACGGACGGAAGCTGAGCTTTGGAAGCTCCCGCCCGAACCTCTTCTTGAGCTGGTTGCAAAACAGCTTTCGGACGATGCTCCCGACTGGCAGGGTACACCGACGGAGCTGGTATCCCTGCTCGGCGTGGATATGAAGCCGAACGCCTTGACGATGAAGCTGAATATCAACGCCAGCCGACTGCTGAATGAATACGGTATCCGCTATGAAAGCAGTCGGTGTCACGACGGACGGCGGATCACGTTCCACCGCGAACAGCCGACAGCGTGACGATGTATGACGGTCGTGTCGATGTTTTCGACAGCGGTGGCGGTGTCATAAACACCGTCACCATCGACACGGACCGACACACAGAAGTTTAGGCGGGGTGCAGGGTGCCCTTTTCAAAGGGCGGCTCTGCTGGGTGCTTACCGCAGTAAGCAGGGCAAAGCCCTACATCCCCTCGGAGAGCGCAACAGCACCTTTTGATGGCCCACGGCTGTCAAAAGTGCTTTTGCGTTACTTTTGACAAAAGTAACAAAACCCCGGCTGACGCCGGATAAGGAAAGGAAGTGATTATTATATGAAAAGAACAATCAGCGCAATGGTCGGAAAAGGCTCAGTCAATCATAACAGCCGAAAATTCAATGCCAAGAATACCGATCCGGAGCGCACGCATCTCAATATAAGTTTCTGTAATGAAAATATACGGACGGTCTACCACGAGCTCTTTGACGAAGCGCAGAAACGCTTCAATGAAAAGCAGACACGCTCTGACCGATGTATCGATGATTACTATGAAAAGATACGCAGCGGCAAGCAGGAAAAGCCGTTTCACGAGCTTATCTTACAGATCGGTAACTGCGACGATACCGCCGTGGGAACGGAGACGGCGGACAAGGCTACGGAAGCTCTGAGAGAGTATTTCAACGGCTTTCAGGAGCGTAATCCTCACCTGCGGGTGTTCTCCGCTCACCTGCATCTGGACGAGCATACGCCTCATATCCACATTGATTTCGTACCGTTTACGACAGGAAGCAAGCGAGGGCTCGATACCCGTGTATCGTTGAAACAGGCGCTCTTGCAGCAGGGCTTCAAGGGCGACGGCAAACGGGACAATGAATGGAATCGCTGGGTACAGTCCGAAAAAGAAGTCCTTGCCGCCGTGATGGAGCGTTACGGCTTTGAATGGGAGCAGAAAGGAACCCACGAAGAACACCTCTCCGATTACGATTACAAGAAAAAAATGCGAGCCGCAGAGGTCGCAGAACTGACGGAAAAGGTGGCTGTTCTTAAAGAGAAGGTTGCCGATCAGCAGGGCAATTTCAAAGAAATGGAGAGTCGTATTTTGAATTACGGCAAGGGCGAAAAGAGCCTTGACGATCTCAAAAAGGAACTGGATACCTCTCCTGATTATGCTCTGCCGGAGCCGCAGGGCTTGATGACCACCAAGAGCTACAAGGCGAAGTTTGCCGAGCCGCTGATAAAAAAGCTAAAAAAACTCGTGCTGACGGTTTTAGCAAGGTATTTTGAGATGGCGGACAATTACTATCGGCTCAACAATACCAACGGACGCTTTTACAGAGAAAATGAAAGATTGGAGCGTGATAACGAATATCTGACCGCAAAGAACGCAGAATTGCAGGAAGAAAACCAACAGTTACGGGCTGAGAACAAGGAGTTTGCTTTCCTCAGAAAGATGTTCGGAGGGGAACGCATTGATAATCTGATGGACGAAGCACGGGAGCTGCAGCACCAAAAACAGAAACGAAACAAATCTTATGAAAGAGGTTAAGGATTATGAAAAAGCATATCACAGACGAAAAAACAGGCATCAGCTACACTCTGCACGGCGATTACTATTTGCCGGATCTGGAATTACCGGCTGAGGAAGAACGCACCATCGGGATATGGGGACAGCGGCATCTGCGGTATATCCGTGAACACCGCAAGGCACTCTACACCGGATTGCTTCTCGATGGAAAGCTGAACGGATACCTTGCCGATCTGAATGAGCAGGCGGAGGATATGTTCTTTCGGCTGGTAAAAGAACTGGCTGAGAAGGAAGGTATTACGGAAACACTCAAAGCAATCGACCAAATGAAATGGGTGCAGCGGATGAACGCAGTACGGGAAACGGCAACAGAAATCGTGAATAATGATTTGATATACGCATAACGGATGCACGGCGGCAGGGAGAAATCCCTGCCGCCGTTTTTATTTGTGACTTTTTCGCAAACGCCATTGACAAAAACTAAATGGCATATTATAATATAGCATATGTTATATAACGATAGCTTTTTATGGAGGTGCCGTATGCCACCTAAAGTGAGAATTACAAAGGAAGATATTATCCATACTGCTGTTGAAATCGTAAGACGGGATGGTACAGGTGCCATTAATGCAAGAGTAATCGCCAAAGAGTTGAACTGTTCTACGCAACCAGTGTTCTCCAATTTTGCAACGATGGAGGATTTGCGCTACGCTGTAGTAGCTGCCGCTGATGCTTTATATCAAGAATATATAAACCAGGAAATTGAGACTGAAAACTATCCGGCATATAAAGCGACCGGTATGGCGTATATACGCTTTGCAAAAGAAGAAAAGGAACTGTTCAAACTGCTATTTATGCGTGACCGTTCTGCCGAGCTTGTGCAGCCGGAAACAGAAGAAATGAAAAAAATATACGACATTGTGCAAACCAGCACGGGTTTTGGCGGAGATAAGGTTAAGATGTTTCATCTTGAAATGTGGGCATATGTTCACGGGATCGCTACAATGATGGCAACGGGTTATTTGGAACTTGATACAGAGCTTGTGAGCGAAATGATGACCGATGCATATCAAGGTATGAAAAATCGCTATAAAGCAAAGGAGTAATTACAGTGGACGCAATCAGAATTGATTCATTGACAAAGAAATATAAGGACGTTACCGCTGTTGATAATTTGAGTCTAACAGTAAAACAAGGTGAACTGTTTTCTCTTCTTGGTGTTAACGGTGCAGGAAAAACAACAACTATTAAAATGCTTTCATGCCTTACCACCCCTACAAGTGGAAATGCTTTTTTGAATGGCAAAAGTATTATCAGCAACACCTGCGATGTGAAATCCATTATTGCCGTATCTCCGCAGGAAACCGCTGTAGCGCCTGGTCTTTCAGTTATGGAGAACCTTGAATTGATGTGCGGCGTTCACGGTATCGGAAAGGATAGGCGAACAGGAAAAATAGCAGAGTTGACGGAGCTTCTCGGTCTTGATACTGTACTGAAAAAGAAGGCTGGGAAACTGTCGGGCGGATGGCAGCGCAGATTAAGTATTGCCATGGCGCTAATCAGCGAGCCTCAGATTTTGTTTCTTGACGAGCCAACTTTGGGACTTGATGTACTTGCCCGAAGTGATCTTTGGGACATTATTCGTTCTCTCAAGGGTAAGGTTACGATCATTCTGACGACCCACTATATGGAAGAAGCAGAGGCACTGTCTGATCGCATTGCCATTATGAAGGACGGCAGGTTGCTTGTCTGTGCTACCGCCGGGGAGATTAAGGCAATGGCCAATACCGACAGTTTTGAAGAAGCCTTTGTGCGTATTGTGAAGGGGGCGACAAAATGAGATGGCTAAGTTTCGCCGATAGAAACGCAAAAGAAATATTACGGGATCCATTGAATTTAGCTTTTGGCCTGGGTTTCCCCATTGTTTTGATTCTGCTGCTCACCGCCATACAGGCAAATGTGCCGGTTCCCATTTTTGAAATAGCACATCTCACTCCCGGCATAACGGTGTTCGGCCTGTCCTTTATGACGTTGTTTTCTGCCACCGTCATTGCAAAGGACAGAGGCAGTTCCCTTCTGCAAAGGCTTTATACAACACCTCTTACGGCAAAGGATTTTATCATCGGTTACACGTTTCCAATTTTACCCATCGCTATGGCGCAGAGCATCATCTGTTATATTGCTGCCCTTGTACTCGGGCTTGACCTTACCGTGAATATTTTATATGCAGTGTTGTTCCTCATCCCTGCTGAGCTCCTGTTCATTGCATTGGGCCTGCTTTGCGGGAGTGTATTAACTGATAAGCAGGTGGGCGGCATATGTGGTGCACTCCTTACCAATCTTGCGGCCTGGCTGTCGGGCACTTGGTTTGATCTTGAACTGGTAGGTGGAGCATTTCGAAAAATTGCCTACGCTCTGCCGTTTGTTCACGCCGTCGAAATGGAACGAGCCGTCCTTGCAGGGAAACTTGCGGATATCTTTCCACATCTTTGGTGGGTGTTGGGATATACCGCCATTACAATGATTGCCGCAGTTCTGTTGTTCCTACGGCAGATGAAGAAACAATGAGAAAATGAATTTGGTAGAGATAATAAGCAGCTTTTCCGAATGGATTAAAGCTTCTCATTATGAAATGTGATCGGTGACGGGGAGCTTTTCCTTCGGAAATGTTGAAATTCTTACGCTTTCGTGCTATAATATGTAAACCGTTAGATGCTATTCTCCTATCATCTTAAAAGAAGGTGCCTTATTTGGTACTACTCTAAATGTGGTGATAGCAATACGGTGATAGCAAAATGATAGCAGAAGTTAGGATACCCTATGTATATAGGATAATCTGAAACAATACGAGTCAAATCAAGTCACATTCCCTAAACAAAGTCGTTTAAGGCCGGCTTTGTGTTTGAGAGTGGGAATAAGCTCAAACCTTCAAAAAGCCCCGATTTTCGGGGCTTTTTTCATTGTCGTGAGACAGATTTGGGACACGATTTTTCCATCCCGTTCAATTCCTTTTGGTCTTCTTTTTCCTTCGGCTACATTGTACCGATCATCAGAGAAAAATCGAATGTGCGGATTTCGAAAAGAAGATTGCCAAATTTAAGAGCTTGGGCAATCTTCTTTTACACATTTGGCAATCTTGATTTTGACGAAAACTGAAGGAAATGTGCAAATATAAGAGAATATACAGGATATAAGGGAAGGAAGCCAGCCAAATGTATTTGGCAGCTTTAACACAAAAAGAGATACCGAGAAAAGCATTTCTGCTAATCTCGGTATCTCTTTTGCCCCTGCCACGCCCTTGTTAAATGAATTTCATTTGATTTTTGAAAAACATCCTTACAGGACGCTGGCAAAGGCCCTGCGTTTGTTGCTTTTGAGAGAATTACAATAGAATATGCCTTTTATTTATGGAACATGGTGCGAACCAGGCAGAAAACGAAAATTGCCAGACAGGCAATCACAGCTCCGCCGCACAGGGCGTTTCCCTCGAATACGGTGCACAGCAGCACGGTAAAGGTAAGGCACAACACCACAGCAATCGCCGCGATAATCACATAAGCTTTGTTCATGAATGACACTTCCTTTCTGTTGATGGCTTCACTATATCACCGAAAATAATACTTGTAAAATTGTTAAATATTAGGTAAAATATAGACGAAATCTATATTAGAGAGGTGAGGAAATGGAGAGTGCGGACATTATTACCTTCTGGACGGTACTCCGGTGCGGGACCATGACCGCGGCGGCAGATGCGCTGTATATTACGCAGCCCACGCTGACAGCGCGTATTCAGGCGTTGGAAAGCGAGGTGGGCGCACAGCTTTTCCGCCGTGGAAAAGGACAGCGGCGTATTGAGCTCACCGAAGCCGGAAAAAAATTCATCCCTCTGGCGCTGCGTTGGCAAAATCTGATGGCTGAAACAAAGGAATGGGGCAAAGCGGAGCAGCGCGGTATTTTTCGCATTGGCGCCGTGTACAGCACCAATCAGTACATTCTCCCGCCGGTCTACAGCCGCTTTCTGTCCAGAGGGCTTCCGGCCTGCCTCAGCATCCAGACCATTCACGATACAGAGGCAATTCAGGCCGTGGAGTCCAACGAAATGGATCTGGCGCTGCTGGACACCAATCCCATGTACTCCGATCGGTTGGATATTGATTTAATCTGCCGCGAGGATTTCGTTCTGCTCTGTGCACAAAACAGCGATTATCCCAGTATGATCGACCCCCGGCAGTTGGATGTATCCCATGAGATCTTACTTCCGTGGCAGCGCGAATTCATGCAATGGCATGAATACTGGTTTGGTACGGCATATCGCCCCATGCTGTATGTGGACAGTATGCAGATGGTTGAAGTTTTTTCCGGCAACGAGAGGGCATGGGTCGTAGCCCCGGCCACCGCAGCGAAGCATCTGACCGATCAGGGACAATGGCGCATTTGCCGCTTTACACAGTCGCCGCCGCAGCGCGACAGCTATCTGGTCAAGCGCAAGGGTGAACAGCTTTCCCCCACGGGAGAACTGTTTTTGGAAGATCTGCAGGCGGTTCTGGCGGAAACGGACTATCTTCAAGTAAATATTTGATTCATAAGAAATTTTTTGCAATAAGCGTTGACACATCACATTTTTTTGTGCTACACTACATGCGTTGAATCGGCATGGCCGTTTCAGGCAAACTGAATAGCGATCGGATGAAAGACCCGGGAGAGTCCGCACACGATGCGGCGCCGAAGGGGACAAAAGCTCTCAGGCAAAAGGGCCGGGTCTGGACGATGCTCCGAAAAGTGCGGCAATCATCGCCGTACGCCGAAGGTGCAACCTGCGCCGCTTACTGCGCGGGGAATCTCTCAGGTAATGAAACGGAGGCACAAAATCCTTTCTCAGGGGATTTTGTGCCTTTTTTGTATGCAAAAATGACCTTGCTCATACACATAGAAAATAAAAGTCAGGAGGAATTACATGAGTCAGCTGAAACGCACACAACTGTACGATGTCCATGTTCAGGCCGGTGCCACCATGGTGGACTTCGGCGGATGGGAAATGCCCATCCAGTACCCCTCCGGCATTGTTGCCGAGCACCTGTATACCCGTCATATCTGCTCTCTGTTCGATGTGTCCCACATGGGCCGTCTGCTCATTGAGGGCAAGGATCGTCTGGCATTTTTGCAGCATGTCCTTACCAGCAATGTAGCCGGTCTGGAGCTGAACATGGCGCAGTACTGCATCATCCCCGATACCGACGGCAGCGCCGTGGACGATGCGTATCTGTATCGCTACGAGGAGGATCGTTACCTGCTGGTGGTCAATGCCGCCAACAAGGACAAGGATCTGCAGCACCTGAGCGCCGTGGTGAAGGATTTTGACTGCACCATCACCGACATCACCGCAGATTGGGCGGCCATCGCCGTACAGGGTCCCGAGAGCAAGAAGATGATGCAGACGCTGTCCGGCGGCGCGGCAATTACCGAGCCCATGAAGAATGCGCTGAATACGCTCTCCCTGGAGGGTCACACCGTTCGTGTGGCCAAGACCGGCTATACCGGCGAGCCTCTGGGCTATGAGGTCTATATCAAGAGTGAGGAAGCCGCATGGCTGTGGAATCGCCTTGTCGAGCTGGGTGCAAAGCCTGCCGGTCTGGGCGCCCGCGACACACTGCGCATGGAGGCCAGTATGCCTCTGTACGGCCACGAAATGGGCGAGGATGCTGAGGGCAAGAATATGCCCATCTTTGCAGTACCACTGGCCAAGTTTGCCGTGTCCTTCTCTCAGCAGAAGGGCGACTTCATCGGCCGCAAGGAGCTGGAAAAGCAGAGTGCCGCATTTAAGCGCATCATGAACCGCGACTTCTCCGACATGGCCGCTCTGCCCCGTCGTATTCGTCCCATTGCCCTGCTGGATCGTGGCGTTATGCGCGGCGGCATGGCCGTGTATCAGGGCGACAAGCAGGTGGGTTGGGTGACCAGCGGCACCATGATCCCCTACTATCGCGCCGAGGGCGAGGGCATCACCTCCGTCATCACCGGCGAGACTGCCAAGCGCGCCATCGGTATGTGCTACATTGACAGCGATATTCTGGACGATGACACCGTGGAAGTGGATATCCGCGGCAAGCGTCTGAAGGCTGTCATTCCCGCCCGCCATATGAGCGTGGGCGCACCTCCCTATGCCCGTCCCCTGCTGGTGGGCTATCAAAAGCCTCAGCGCGAGGAAACGCAGGGTGACCGTCCCGCCAAGGCCATCGAGCTTTTGAAGAAAGCAGAAGAAAACCATGTTTGGCGTCAGAAGCGCTGCATCAACCTGATCCCCTCCGAGAATACGCCCAGCCACGCCGTGCAGCTGCTGTGCGCCAGTGATCCTGCGTTCCGCTATGCCGAGCACAAGAAGATTCTGGCCTTCTACGATCAGGATACCTTCTATTATCAGGGCACCAAGTTCATCGACAAGGTGGAGCAGCTTCTGGTGGACGAAATGCGCAAGTATTTCGGCTGCACCGAAGTGGAGACCCGCGTAACCAGCGGCCAGATGTCCAATATGGCCGTATTCTCCGCATTGATGGATTGGAAGAACCGTCTGGATCGCAAGCACACTCCCCAGCGTCTGGGCTATGTGCTGAATAACCACATCATCAAGGGCGGCCACCTGTCCGCGCAGCCTATGGGTGCTCTCCATGATTATGTTGCCGTGGATCCCGTCACCGAGCGCAGCGCCGTGGTGAATTTCCCCGTGTGCGAGGATAACATCTATAAGATCGATGTGGAGGCCACCAAGAAAGTCATCGAGCAGTACCGCCCCGAGTTTATCATCTTCGGCAAGAGCATGGTGCTGCACAAGGAGCCTGTGGCCGCCATCCGTCAGTTTGTGGATGAGCAGAACATCCCCACCACCATCATGTACGATATGGCTCATGTACTGGGTCTGGTGGGCGACCACTTCCAGAAGCCCTTTGAGGAGGGCGCCGAGATCGTCACCGGTTCCACCCACAAGACCTTCTTCGGCCCCCAGCGTGGTGTCGTGGCCGTGAACTATAAAGAGGACGACCTCAAGTACGGTCTGTGGAAGACCATTGAGAGCCGCACCTTCCCCGGCAGCGTGTCCAACCACCATCTGGGCACCCAGTTGGGTCTGCTGATGGCCGCCTACGAGATGAATCAGTTCAAGGATGAGTACCAGAAAGCCATCATCGAAAACGCCAAGCATTTCGCCAAGGCCCTGAAGGCACAGGGGCTGGATGTGGCCGGCGATCCCGCCATTGACTATACCGAAACGCATCAGGTCATCGTGTCCGTGGGCTACGGTGCCGGCGCCGAAATCGCTGAGCGTCTGGAGCGCAACAATGTGATCGTCAACTATCAGGCCACCCCGGACGAGGAGGGCTTCACCGCCTCCGGTGCACTGCGCATGGGCGTGAGCGAAATGACCCGCTTCGGCTTCAGCAAGGCCGACTTTGAGGAGCTGGCCGCCATGATGGCCGATTGCATCCTGCACAACCGTGACATCTCCGAGGATGTGGCCCGCCTGCGCGGCAAGCATACCGAAATGAAGTACTGCTTCTCCGGTGACGAATTTGATCGTGCTCTGAGTGAGTTTGCCGGTCAGATCGGTCTGTAAGCAGACATTAAAATTGTTTTCCATTTTTCCTTCCTTGTTGTACTACAGGGGGAAACGGCAGTTCGCTGCTTCCCCCTGCGGTACCGCACCGAGTATCCACTATTTCTATATAAAACATAAAACTACAAAAACGGAGGTATTATCATGAACTATCCTACCAATCTGCAGTATTCCAAGTCCCACGAGTGGGTGATGATGGACGGCGATGTGGCCGTTGTCGGCATTTCCGATTTCGCACAGGACGCGCTGGGTGATGTGGTGTTCATCAATCTGCCCGAGGTGGGCGATGATACCACCGCCGGTGAGCCCTTCGGCGATGTGGAGTCCGTCAAGGCCGTCAGCGACCTGATCTCTCCCCTCAGCGGCACCGTACGCGAGATAAACGAGGAGCTGCTGGACACCCCCGAGCTGCTGAACAGCAACCCCTACGGCGCATGGATCATTAAGATTGAGAACATCTCCGACAGCGAGGAAATGCTCAGTGCTTCCGATTACGAAGCCTTCTGCCAGAGCGAGGAGGCCTGACATGGGAAGCTATGTTCCCTCCACGCATCAGGAGCGTGAGGAAATGCTCCACGCCCTTGGGCTGACGGAGCTGCGCGATTTGTATCGCGATGTGCCTCAGGCAATGTACCTGGACGGCAAGCTGAACATCCCCGACGGCATGAGTGAGCTGGAGGTGAGCCGCGCCGTATCCGCCATGGCGGCAAAGAACCGTGTGTTCTCCACCGTGCTGCGCGGTGCCGGCTCTTACGACCACTATATCCCCAGCATCGTAAAGTTCATCCCCAACAAAGAGGAATTCCTCACCGCATACACCCCCTATCAGGCTGAGATGAGTCAGGGTGTACTGCAGTCCATTTTCGAGTACCAGACCATGATCTGCCAGCTGACCGGCATGGATGTCTCCAACGCCTCTGTGTATGACGGTGCCACCGCCGCCGCAGAAGCCGCTGCCATGTGCCGCGACCGCAAGCATCATGTCACGCTGGTATCCGCCGCGGCACACCCCGACACCATCAATACCATCCGCACCTATTGCTACGGCACCGGCGACGAGATGCGTATCGTCCCCATGAAGGACGGCAAGACCGACATGGATGCACTGCGCGAAATGCTGACAGCAGGCGATGTAGCGTCTTTCTATGTCCAGCAGCCCAACTTCTACGGTCAGTTTGAGTCCGCCGAGGCACTGGGTCAGCTGGTACACGATGCCGACGCCATGTACATTATGGGCTGCAACCCCATCTCCCTTGCCATTGTCAAAACGCCCCGTGACTGCGGCGCGGACATTGCCGTGGGTGAAGGACAGCCGCTGGGTATGCCCATCGGCTTTGGCGGCCCGTATCTGGGCTACATGGCAACCACCGGCAAGTATATGCGCAAGCTGCCCGGCCGCATCGTGGGTGAAACCACGGACAATGATGGTAATCGTGCCTATGTGCTGTCTTTGCAAGCCCGCGAGCAGCATATCCGCCGCGAAAAGGCCAGCAGCAACATCTGCTCCAATGAGGCACTGTGCGCTCTGACTGCCAGTGTCTATATGGCCGCTATGGGCCCGGACGGTATGGCAGAGGCGGCTCGCCAGTCCATGGCCAAGGCACATTATCTGGCCGACGGCCTGTGCGCCATTCCCGGCGTTACGCTGCGCTATACCGGTGATTTCTTCCACGAATTTGTCACCGATCTGCCCCGCACCGACGAGGTGCTGAAGGCGCTGGAGGAGGCCGATATTCTGGGCGGTCTGCCCATTGAAAACGGCGGCATCCTGTGGTGCGCTACCGAAAAGGCCGACAAGGCCGCACTGGATAAGACCATCGCCATTTGCAGGGAGGTGCTTAAGAAATGAAACTGATTTTTGAAAAAAGCGTTCCCGGCAGAGGCATGACGCTGCTGCCCAAATGCGATGTGCCGGAAGTTAAGCTGCCCGGTGAACTGGTGCGCGATGCCGCTCCCGCCCTGCCGGAGATCAGCGAGACCGACCTGAGCCGCCACTATACCGAGCTGTGTCAGCATGTGCACGGCGTCAATTGCGGCTTTTATCCTCTGGGCTCCTGCACCATGAAGTACAATCCCCGCATTGACGAGGAGATGGCCGCTCTGCCCGGTTTTACCAACATTCACCCTCTGGCTCCCGCTCATACAACAACGGGTTGTCAGGAGGTGCTGGACACCGCCAGAGCATATCTGTGCGAGGTCACCGGCATGGACGGCATGACCTTCCAGCCTGCCGCCGGTGCACACGGTGAGTTTACCGGCGTGCTGCTGATCAAGCAGTATCACGATGCCCGCGACGACAAGAAGCGCACCAAGATCATCGTTCCCGACTCCGCCCACGGCACCAATCCCGCCACTGCCGCCATGTGCGGTTTTGAGGTGGTCAATATCCCCTCCGCCCCCAACGGCTGTGTGGATCTGGACGCTCTGCGCGCTGTGCTGGGCGAGGACACCGCCGGTTTGATGCTGACCAACCCCAACACGGTAGGTATCTTTGACGAAAACATTCTGGAGATTACCCGCCTCGTTCACGAGGCCGGCGGTCTGTGCTACTATGACGGCGCCAATCTGAACGCCGTTATGGGTGTGGTACGCCCCGGCGACATGGGCTTTGACTGCATCCACATGAATCTGCACAAAACCTTTGCCACACCTCACGGCGGCGGCGGTCCCGGCGCAGGCGCTGTTGGCTGCAAGGAATTTTTGAAGCCCTATCTCCCCCAGTCTGCCTTGATGACCGGCTCTGACCGGCTGCAGGTGCGCTCCTTTGCCGGCAACTTCCTGGTGGTGGTGAAGGCGCTGACCTACATCATGACGCTGGGTCGTCAGGGCATTCCCGAGGCGGCACAGAATGCCGTGCTGAATGCCAACTACCTGATGGCAAAGATCAAGGGTACCTTTACGCCCGCCTTCGACCGCATCTGTATGCACGAATTCGTGCTGGATCTGAGCGAGTTCAAGAAAGAAACCGGCGTATCCGCTCTGGATGTGGCCAAGTCCCTTATCGACTACGGCATGCATCCGCCAACGATGTACTTCCCCCTGATCGTCCACGAGGCGCTGATGCTGGAGCCCACCGAAACGGAGAGCCGCGAAACGCTGGACTGGGCGGCAGAGGTATTCCGCAAGCTGTATGCGCTGGGTCACACCGATCCCGAGTTCATGCACAATGCGCCCCACAACGCACAGATCGGCCGTCCTGATGAGGTAAAGGCCGCCCGTCACCCCATTTTGCGTTGGCAGAAAGTATAACAAAGATATGATCCGGAAATTAAAAGTCTATTGCAGCGAATGCTTCGACCCGTATTTTAATCTGGCGGTGGAGCAGTATTTGCTGGAAACGGTGGAGGATGGCTGCTGTATTCTGTACCTGTGGCAAAACCAGAATACCGTGGTCATCGGGCGCAATCAGAACGCATGGAAAGAATGTCGCACCACCCTGCTGGAAAAGGAGGGCGGTCATCTGGCTCGCCGCCTTTCCGGCGGTGGAGCAGTGTTCCACGATTTGGGCAACCTGAATTTTACTTTTCTGGTACCCACGATGGATTACGATCTGGATCGGCAGCTGGAGGTTATCATCACCGCCTGCCGCAGCTTAAAAATTCACGCCAAGCGCAGCGGCCGCAATGATATTCTGTCGGACGGCAAAAAGTTCTCCGGCAACGCTTTCTACCAGAACGGCTCCCGCTCATACCATCACGGTACATTGATGGTGGATTCCGATATGAACCGTCTGGGACGCTATCTCACTCCGTCCAGGGCAAAGCTGCAGGCAAAGGGTGTGGACTCCGTCCGTTCCCGGGTCGTCAATCTGCGTCAGCTCCGCCCCAATGTGACCATTCCCCTGCTGACTCGTCAGATGATTGAGGCGTTTGAGCAGGTCTACGGTCTGCACGCCGAAATCATGACGCTGGACGATATGGATTGTGCCGCCATCAAGAAGCTCTATCTACGCAACCGTAGCTGGGAGTGGAACTATGGTCGGCAGCTTCCCTTCACCTTTTCCTGTGATGAGCAGTTTGAATGGGGCAATATGCAGCTGCAATTGCAGGTTGAAAACGGCATCGTCCGCACGGCACAGGTCTATTCCGATGCCATGGACTGGCAGAGCGCACCGGAGTTGGAAAAGGCGCTGATCGGCTGCCGCTTTACCCTGCCGGATCTACAAAGCGCCGTGCAGAGCTGCCGCAGCATCGTTGGTACAGATATTAGCCAAATGCTGGCCAGACAGAACATTTAATCGGAAATACAGGAGAATAACCATGAGTGATTATCAACTGATTGTCATCGGTGCCGGTCCCGGCGGATACAACGCGGCACTCCGCGCCGCCAAGCTGGGGATGCACACGGCCGTTGTGGAAAATCGCGAGGCCGGCGGCACCTGCCTCAATCGTGGCTGTGTACCCACCAAGACGCTGCTGCACTCCTCCCAGATCTTCCATGAGGCACAGACCGGCGCCCATGCCGGTATTCATGTGGAGGGCATCCGCGCGGATATGAACGAGATCTTTGCCTATAAGCGCCAGATCTCCGCAAAGCTCTCCGCCGGTGTGGAAAGCCTGCTGAAAAGCGCCAAGGTGGATCTGATCCGCGGTACCGGCACCATTCTGCACTCCGGCGCCGTAGAGGTCACCGACAGCGAGGGGATCAAAACCACCTATACCTGCGATAAAATTCTGGCCGCCACCGGTTCCGTGCCGTCCCGTCCCCCCATTCCCGGTCTGGACCTGCCCGGCGTGATGACCTCCGATGAGCTCTTAGAGGGCTGTGACCACCTGTATGACTCTATCGTCATTATCGGCGGCGGTGTTATCGGCATCGAGTTTGCCACCTTCTATCAGGAACTGGGCGCAAAGGTTACCGTCATCGAGGGCATGGATCGCCTGCTTCCCAATATGGATCGTGAGCTGGGACAAAATCTGGCGCTGCTCCTGAAAAAGCAGGGCGTACAGGTGTTTACCAATTCTCTGGTGCAGAATGTCGAACAGAGCGAGGGCGGCTTTACCGTCAATTTTACCACAAAGGATGTACCCAATTCCGTCAGCGGTGAAGCGGTGCTGTGTGCCATCGGCCGCAGACCCTATTGGGACGGTTTGTTTACCACGCAGCTCAAGCCGGAAACCACAGGGCGAAGCTTATCTGTGGACGAGAACTATCAAACCACCATCCCCGGTGTGTATGCCATCGGTGATGTATCCTCCAAAATTCAGTTGGCTCATGTCGCCGCCGCGCAGGGGATTGCCTGCGTGGAGATGATGTGCGGCACGGAAAACCACACCAGTCAGAGCGTGGTGCCCAGCTGCATCTATTGCCACCCGGAGATTGCCGTGGTGGGCATGACAGATGCCGAATGCAAGGCGGCTGAAATCCCCTGCAAGGTGGGTAAATGCGTGCTGGGCGGCAATGCCCGCACCATGATTGCCGATACGGGTCGCGCCTTTTTGAAGATCGTGGCTCACGCGGAGAGCCATGAAATTCTGGGTGCGCAGTTCATGTGCGAGCACAGCACAGATATGATCTCCCAGATTTCGCAGGCCATGGCCAACCACATGACCGCGCGGCAATTGCTGCTGGCCATGCGGCCCCATCCCACTTTCGAGGAAGCCCTCAGTGATGCGCTGGAGGATCTGTGCAAAAAGCTGGAAAAATAATTTAATTCCCTGCAAAATAGCCCTGCCGAAATTAATCGGCAGGGCTATTCCTTTTCCCGGGCAAAGCGGCGCAAACATTTTCTGATAAGCCATCCTCTTTTTGTAATCTTCTGCACGCCGTCAATCCGCGCCTTTGGACATCTTTTTCAAAAAGCGCACAATAATTTACATTTTTTGTAGACTTGTTGGCTATTATAGTGTATAATAAATTGATTTTTTATTAGCCGGAGGTAGTTCTATGTCCGATCGCTCTCCTTCCCTGCGCGATAGTTTTAACAGTCGCTGGGGCTTTATATTGGCCTGTATCGGCTCTGCTGTCGGTATGGGCAACATCTGGCGCTTCCCCATCATGGTCTCCCGTTACGGTGGTCTGACCTACCTGATCCCCTATGTGCTGTTCGTTATCTTGATCGGCAGCACCGGTGTCATTGAGGAATTCGCGCTGGGTCGTGCCGCAGGCGCGGGACCCGTTGGTGCGTTCGGTATGTGTACCGCCATGCACGGCAAGCGCAAGGTGGGCGAAGCCATCGGCGCTATCCCCGTTATCGGTTCTCTGGGGCTTGCCATCGGCTACACGGTGGTCATGGGCTGGATCTTCCGCTATACTTTCCTGGCCTATTCCGGCGGACTGACCGCTATGGGACAGGATATGGATGTCATCGGCGGCAGCTTTGGTGCCACCGCCTCCGCATGGGGCGCCAATACATGGATCATTGTGGCCATTATCGTCACCTTTATCATCATGGTGCTGGGCGTGTCCGGCGGCATCGAAAAGGTCAACAAAGTGCTGATGCCCGCGCTGTTCGGCCTGTTTCTGGTGCTGGCCATCTATATCGCCACCCTGCCCGGCTCCGGCGACGGCTACCGCTATATTTTCACCTTAAATCCCCGTGGACTTGCTGATCCCAATGTGTGGATCTTTGCCTTTGGTCAGGCGTTTTTCTCTTTGAGCGTTGCCGGCAACGGCTCCATTATTTACGGCTCCTACCTCAGCCGTGACGAGGCAATCCCCTCCTCTGCCCGCAATGTGGCGCTGTTTGACACCCTTGCAGCTCTGCTGGCCACTATTGTTATTCTGCCTGCCATGGCCGCCGGCGGCGTCAGCTGCGACTCCAGCGGCCCGGGTCTGATGTTCATCTATCTGGTGAATGTGTTCAACGGCATGGCCATCGGCCGCATCGTGGGAATTGTCTTCTTCACCTGCGTGCTGTTCGCCGGTATCACCTCTATTGTCAACCTGTACGAGGTTTCCGTGGCGTTTCTGCAGGAGCGCGTCCACTTCAAGCGTCTGCCTGCCACAGCTCTGATTCTGTTATTCGGCGGCATCGTTGCCACTTGTATTCAGGCCATTACCTCCCAGTGGATGGATGTGGTTTCCATTTACATCTGCCCTCTGGGTGCTCTGCTGGCCGGTATCATGTTCTTCTGGGTGGCAGGCCGTGACTTTGTCGAAGAACAGGCCAGCCTGGGCAGCGGTAAGAAGATCGGCAAGTGGTTCTTCCCGCTGGGCAAATATGTCTATTGCATCTGCGCCCTGATCGCTCTGGTAGCCGGCGCTGTACTGGGCGGCATCGGTTAACCCCATAAAATGATACAGCACCCTCTTTTTAGAGGGTGCTGTTTTTTTGTTGTTCGTTTCGGCATCAGAATGCCCAGTTACCCTTGCGGAAAATGGCCACCGTCTTGCCATCGGCGCAAATGGCGTCAATATCCATATCTGCCGAGCCGATCATGAAGTCCTCGTGCACCATGGAATCGTTGACGCCCAGCGCGCGGCATTCCTCCAGCGTCTTGTTCCGGAAATCTCGAATGGTATCGGCGAAGCCCATGCCCAGCGCCAGATGGCAGGCGGCATTTTCGTCAAACAGCGTGTTATAGAACAGCAGTCCGGATTGGCAGATGGGCGAATCGTACGGCACCAGTGCGCATTCGCCCAGATAGGCGCTGCCCTCGTCCATGGTAATGAGCTTTTCAAGCAGCGCTTCGTTCTTCTCCGCGTGCCACTCCACTGCCTTCCCCTCGTGGAAGCGAATGGAGAAGTTCTCGATCAACTGTCCCTGATAGCTCAGGGGCTTGGTGGCGTATACGATTCCCTCCGCCTCACCGCGCTTGGGCGAGATGAAGCATTCCTCCGTGGGAATATTGGGGTTGAAAAAAATACCCTGTAAGCTCTCCTCTCCGCCGCCGCAAAACTGTGCCTGCGGAATCATACCCACGGTCAGGTCGGTGCCGTTGCTGGCCGTATAGTGGAGCTTTTCAATGTGCAAATTGTTGAGATATTCGCAGCGCGCATGGAGATCCCGGTTGTGCTCCTGCCACGCCTGAATGGGGTCATCGGTGACACGGCTGGTGGAGAGAATGGCCTCCCACAGCTTTTCCACCGCCTGTGAGGTGCGCAGTTCAGGAAACAGCTTCTTCGCCCACGCCGCACCGGGCACGGCAGCAATGCACCACTGATACTTATTCTCAATTTTATCCCGATACTGTTTGATGATGGGATACCGCTTCTGCTGTGCCTTGGCCATCTTCTCCTGATTGATGCCCCGCAAGCCGTCGGGGTCCTCCGACAGCAGATAAATGCGGCACGGGATGGTGTCCACATAGTGCTGCCAACGAGCTTCCTCATAGTTGTCCATCTGACCCAGCGTGGTCAGCGTGCGATAGCGATAGTGCAGCTTCTGCAGCGGCTGGTAGCTCCAATCTACCACCACTTTTTTCGCCTTGCAGCGGTAACATTCCTCCACCAGCATCTTCACAAATTCCGGCTGATCCAGCTCCGCCTGAATAAAGACCTCCTGCCCCGGCTGAACATTTACGCCGCTGCAGGCGATGAGCTGCGCATATTTTCTGAGAACGGTTTTTTTCATATGAAACCACTCCTGTCTTGATGTTTTCTCAATTATTGTACCACAATCCGACGGTTGTGAAAAGGGAAATTGCAGCTCTGCAACAGCAATACCCCGCGAAGAGATTTCTCCATGGTAGTTTGCCGCGCCTTGCAATCCGCCATACCTCTTGCTATAATAATGGTAAAAATTTGGAAAAGTGTGGTGTTTTTTATGGCCCAATCCCGCGTCCGCAGCGCCAAAGCGCAGCTGATCCTGTCCATGTTCATCTATGGATCCATCGGCATCTTTGTAAAGTATATTCCCTTGCCATCCAGTATTATTGCAAATGTTCGCGGCGTTGTGGGTACGCTGTTTCTGCTGCTGGTCCTGCTTGTGAAGCGGCAGAAGCTGAACTGGCAAGCCATCCGGAAAAACCTGAAATTCCTGATCCCCTGCGGAATCCTGCTGGGCTTCAACTGGATCACTTTATTCGAGGCGTATCGCTACACCACCGTGGCCATTGCCACCGTGTGCTATTATCTGGCTCCGGTATTCGTGCTGCTGATCTCGCCGCTGCTGCTGAAGGAGCGGCTCACCGTCAATCGCTGCGTCTGTGCCGCCGTGGCGCTTCTGGGCATGGTATTCACCTCCGGCATCATTCAGGGCAGCGAAAGCGGCGGCGTTAATCCGCTGGGCATTCTGTTGGCGGTGTGTTCTGCGGTGATGTACGCCGGCGTAGTGCTGCTGAGCAAAAAGCTGACAGACATCTCCTCGTATGACACCACCATAATGGAGCTTGGCATCTCGGCCATCGTTCTGCTGCCATACAACCTGATCACCGTAGATTTCGGCGCACTGGCGTGTCCCTCTGTGGGACTCGTTCTGCTGCTGGTGGTCGGCATCGTACATACCGGCATCGCCTACGCGCTGTACTTCGGCTCCATCCCCTATATGAAGGCGCAGACCGCCGCCATATTCAGCTACATTGATCCCATCGTGGCAATTTTGCTGTCGGCGCTGCTGCTGCGGGAACCGATGGATCCCCTGTGCGCCATCGGTGCCGTGTTGGTGCTTGGCTCCACGCTGGTCAGCGAGCTGTTGGAGGGACGAGGAAACACATAATTTTCAAACCGGTACAGGAACCCCTGTGCCGGTTTTCACTTTTTGGAATTTTCTGCTCCTTTTGCCGGATTGCATTGCAAAAATGGACGCAATCCGCTATAATATTATTCAGCATTTGTACTTTTGGAGGCAAATTATGGTCATCACTGTGAAAAAAGGAACCGAGGAAGCTGCCCTGCGTATGCTGGCCGTACGGCTTCGCGTAAAGGGAATCGGTATCGCCAAGGTTGAAAACGCCAATAACATTCTGCTGACATTGGTTGGCGACACCTGGCAATTGGATCCGGATTCATTTTTGGAACTACCCTATGTAGAGGATGTGCAGCGCGTTACCACGCCCTATCATCTGGCATCACGGCGCAATCACCCCGAATCCACTGTGATTTCTCTGGGTGAGGCGCAAATCGGACAGGATTTCTGCCTGATCGCCGGCCCATGTGCGGTGGAATCTCTGCCTCAGATTGTGGGCGTTGCGCGGCGAGTCAAAGAATCCGGCGCCCAGATCCTCCGCGGCGGCGCATTCAAACCCCGCACCTCTCCCTACACCTTCCCCGGTCTGGGTGAGGATGGCTTGCAGCAGTTGATGGAAGCCAAGGCTCAAAGCGGTCTGCCGGTGGTATCCGAGATCACAGAGGTGTCACAGCTTCCTCTGTTTGAAAATGTCGATATGATTCAGGTGGGCGCACGAAATATGCAGAACTTTGATCTGCTGCGTGAGCTGGGCAAGGCGCAAAAACCCGTCCTGCTCAAACGCGGTCTGTCCGCCACCATTGACGAGCTTCTGCTGGCAGCCGAGTATATTCTCGACGGCGGCAACCAGCAGGTGGTTCTGTGCGAGCGCGGCATCCGCACCTTCAGCAACAACACCCGCGCTACGCTGGATATCAGCGCCATCCCCGTGCTGAAAAAAGCCACACACCTGCCCGTGATTGTTGATCCCAGCCATGCGGCCGGCCGCACCGAATTGGTCACGCCGCTGGCTCTGGCCGCTGTCGCTGCCGGCGCTGACGGTTTGATGGTGGAGGTACATGATCGGCCCGCCGCCGCACTCAGCGATGGCGCACAGGCGCTGAACTGCGAACAGTTCGATCAGCTCGCCCAACAGGTATCCGCTATTCTGCCCCATGCATGGCGACAGAACGGATAACATCATAATGGAAAGGAATGGTCTACCATGATGAAACGAATGCTTCTTCCCCTGACACTTGCCCTGCTGCTGTTGCTGACCGCCTGCGGAGGCACCAACGATGCAGATAACGGCGAACTATCCGGTATCGCCAATCCGTGGACAGACTGTGAAACACTGGACGAAGCCGTGGCGCTGGCCAAGTTTGATATCACTTTGCCGGATGACATCAAGGGTTTCAATGTAGCGGTCTACCGCGTTATGCCTGAGCAGATGCTGGAGATCATCTATCAAAGCGGCAACGCTGAGCTCCGTATCCGCAAGGCGCCCACCAAGGGCAACGGTGAGGACATCAGCGGCGATTACAATACCTACTCTGACACTTTCCCATTGGACAGCGTGAACGCCACCATCCGGGGCAATGACGACACTGCCTCCCTTGCCACCTGGACTGATGGCGAATACAGCTACGCCGTCACCGCTGATCCCGGAATAGATGTCGGCACGATGCAGGCAATCGTTGCGGCAACCAAATGAATCACCAAAATCCCTGATGCGCTGTGCACATCAGGGATTTTTTTGCCCATCATCATGAAAAAAGGAGGCCACCTTACGGTGACCTCCTTTTTCAGCTTTTAGGTTTATGCAGCGTACTGCACTTCGGCTTAGAAGCAGCCCTGCTCCATCATAGCCTCGGCGACCTTCTTGAAGCCAGCGATGTTGGCGCCAGCAACCAGATCGTAACCCAGACCATACTCTTCAGCAGCCTCAGCGGACATACGATGGATGGTCTCCATCATGGTGTGCAGCTGAGCATCGACTTCTTCAGCGGACCAAACCAGACGCTCGGAGTTCTGGGACATTTCCAGACCGGACACGCCAACGCCACCGGCATTAACAGCCTTGCAGGGAGCGCAGATCATGTGCTTCTGGGAACGCAGGAATGCCATAGCATCATTGGTGGTGGGCATGTTAGCGACTTCGATGTAGTACTTCACGCCGGAAGCAGCGATCTTCTCAGCGGACTCCATCTTAACATCGTTCTGCATAGCAGCGGGCATGATAACATCAACATCCTTGACGCCCCAGCACTTCTCACCAGCGACGAACTCGCAGCCGAACTTCTCGGCATAGGGCTGGCAGTGCATGGGATCCTTAGCGCGCATCTCCAGGATGAAGTTCAGCTTCTCCTCGGTGACAACGCCTTCGGGATCGTGGATGTAACCATCGGGACCTGCGAAGTAGGTGACCTTAGCGCCCAGCTGAGCAGCCTTCTTCATGATGCCCCAGCCAACATTACCATAACCGGAGATAGCAATGCGCTTGCCCTCGATGGTATCGTTCTCGTGCTTCAGGACTTCCTGCAGATAGTACACAGCACCGTAACCGGTAGCCTCGGGACGGATGCGGGAACCACCGAAGGAGAAGCCCTTACCGGTCAGAACACCGTTCTCCCAGACGCCCTTCAGACGGCGATACTGGCCGAACAGATAGCCGATCTCACGGCCGCCAACACCCATATCACCAGCGGGAACGTCGCAGTCGGGCCCGATGTAACGATACAGAGCGGTCATGAAGGCCTGGCAGAAACGCATAACTTCGGCGTCGGACTTGCCGGCGGGATCGAAGTCGGAACCGCCCT
>JAGHUH010000003.1 GCA_018064925.1 Candidatus Cacconaster stercorequi
GACTCAACCCCGCTTCCCCAAGCTTAGTTGCACATTTCTGTGCTCCCGTCTGGTGCTTTTTGATCGTTCATTGTTTAATTTACAAGGTACACGCTCCACTCGCGCGGAACAGTTTTATTATACTGCAGGTCATCCACATTGTCAAGACCTTTTTTAAAGTTTTTGTAAACTTTTTTCAGGCTGCATCGTGTGTCACAAACAGCTTAATTAGAATACCACCCGTGCGCGGATTTGTCAATACCTTTTTTATGAAATCCGCGCTTTTTTTCAAATCTCCGATGTGGTATACTCTCAATAATAATAATGTATCATTTCAGGAGGTGGATACCATGCAAATTCGGCGTATGACGGCCACATTCGGCAAGCTTCATGCACAAAATCTGGCTCTTGCTCCTGGCCTGAATGTTATTACCGCCCCCAACGAGTCCGGTAAGTCCACTTGGACGCACTTTTTATATGTCATGTTCTACGGTCTAAATACACGCGAGCGCGGAGCACTGGCTGATAAAAATCGTTTTCTCCCCTGGGACGGCAGCAATATGCAGGGGCGGATGGATATCGCTGACAACAGCGGCGCCTATGTCATTGCGCGCACCGCTTCCCGCAGCGGCGCCCCGCTGGGCGAGTTTCACTGCACCTATGCCGATACAGCCACCGAGGTGCCGGGCATTACCGGCCAAAACTGCGGTGAGCACTTTCTCGGTGTGCCCGGCAGGGTCTATGAACGCAGTGCTTTCATTACGCAAAACTCCCTGATTGTGGAGCAGGACAATGAGCTGGAGCGCCGCATCGTGTCATTGATCACCACCGGCGAGGAGGATATTTCTTACTCCGACAGCTTCTCCCGTTTGAAAAAGCAGCTCAATCACCGCAGGTCCAACAGCAAAATGGGACAAATTCCTCGTTTGGAACGCGAAATCGAGGCCTTGCAGCAGCAATTGGATGCGCTTGGCCAGCTTTCGCAGCAGGCCGGATTGATACAGGATCAGTTGGCGCAGCTCCAGTCTCAGCGTCAGGAGCTGCTTCGACAACAGGAACAATGGGTGCTGTGGGATGCACAGCAGACAGCACACGCCTGCCAACAGGCTGAAAACGATGCACAGGCAGCGCAGAGTCGCGCTGCGTTTTTGGACGAGCAGGTCGCCGCGCTGCCGGACGCATCAGAACTTTCCCGGTTGTCCGTTCAGACTACCGCCGCTGTACAAGCGCAAAACGACGCGCAGACCGCCCGGCAAACAGCGCAGCAGGCGCAGCAGGCCGCCGATATTGCACAGGCAAAGCTAGAGGCCCATCCGTTCTATCCCCGTACCGAAACACAACTGCAGCACAAACGCAGCGAGCTATTGTCCCCTGATATTCCCGATTCCTCCTGGCTCGTTCAGCTTCTGTTCTGTCTTGCCGGTTTGGCAGTCGGCATTACCGCTATTGCCGGATGGGATGCCCATTTGCCCCAATCGTATCTGCTCCTCGGCGTCGCTCTGGCTTGTTTTTCCATTGCCATAGTGTTCTCTTTCCGACACCGTGTGCACCGCAGACAGGCCGTCGCTCTGCAGACCGAGCGTACCCGTCAACTTGCCGCCTTTGATGACTCAGCCGACGCTTATCGTACATTGCAGAAGGAAGCCGCCATTGCACTTGACCGGGCACAGCAGGCCAAGGCAACCACCGAGCGGCTATCGCAAAAATACCGCGAGCAAGAAATGATGGTCTTGTGGCAGATTCAGCAGTTTCGCAGTACCGTTACTGACCTCTCCGGTGCGCAGAGAGCGCTGATTGACGCGCAGAAATGCCGCACCAATGCCGCCAAGGCGCATCAGAATGCCGAAAATGCCACTCTGCGTGCCAAGCTGCTGTGCGAGCATTTGCCTAACAGCCCGGCAATGGTAGACGGTGCCGTTTTTCAGCCGCCTTTGAGTAAAGCGCAATTGCAGGAAGATCTGCAACAGACGGAAACCGCTATCGCCACCGCCCAAACCCGATTAGACACGCTGACCGGTCAGCTGCGCACATTGGGCGACAGCGAGGATCTCAACGCCCAGCTCGCTCGACATCGTCAGCAGCTTTCCCGTAATCAGCAGGAATATAACGCGCTCACATTGGCTATGGATGCACTGTCGCAGGCCAACATAACGCTGCAAAATCGTTTCTCTCCCGCATTAGGCGCACGAGCCGCCGAAATCTTCCGCCAGATCACCGGTGAAAAATATACCAAGGTGCTGCTGAACCGCGATTTTTCTTTGTCTGTGGAAATGCCAAACGATCCCACTATGCACAGCGCACAGCTTTTAAGTCAGGGCGCCGCCGATCAGCTTTATCTGGCAGTGCGTCTGGCCATCTGCGATATGGTACTCCCCAGTGAAAATGCCGCGCCGCTGATTTTGGACGATGCGTTGGTGAGCTTTGACGACGAGCGGCTCCACGCCGCGTTGGATTATCTGGTGCAGGAGGGCGAGCGGCGGCAGATCCTGCTGTTCTCCTGTCAAAAACGCGAGCGGGAATATCTGGCCGGGCGAAAAGGTGTGACATTCCTCTCGTTATGATACTGGACATTTCTCTTCTTTCGCGGTATACTATATATAATGTAGGCAAATACTGATAACAAATGTAACATTTGGATATAAAGGAGAACATGAATTATGAGTGAATGCAGTCACAATTGCAGCAGCTGCAGCGAAAACTGCTCTGAACGCGAGGGCGGCAGCCCCTTCCAGATCAAGCCCCTGCACGAGGGTTGCCGTGTCGGCAAGGTCATTGGCGTGGTATCCGGCAAGGGCGGCGTCGGCAAGTCTATGGTCACCAGCCAGTTGGCTGTTGCCGCCAGCCGCAAGGGTTATCATGTGGGCGTGCTGGATGCTGATATCACCGGCCCCTCCATTCCCAAGGCATTCGGCGTCCATGGCCGTGCCGAGGGTACCGCCGATGCCATTATTCCCGTCAGCAGCCGCACCGGCATTCAGTTGATGAGCGTCAACCTGTTGCTGGAGAACGAAACCGATCCTGTCATCTGGCGCGGCCCCGTCATCGGTGGCGTGGTGCAGCAGTTCTGGACGGATGTGCTGTGGCAGGATGTGGACTATATGTTCGTGGATATGCCTCCCGGAACCGGTGATGTGGCACTGAATGTGTTCCAGACCCTGCCCGTCGATGGTCTGATCATTGTGGCATCCCCCCAGGAGCTGGTGAGCATGGTGGTGGAAAAGGCCGTGAAAATGGCTCAGATGATGAACATTCCCGTCATCGGTCTGGTAGAGAACATGAGCTATATCGCCTGTCCCGATTGCGGCAAGAAGATCTATCTGTTCGGTGAGGGTAAGACCGAGGCCGCCGCCGCCAAGTACGACCTGCCGGTGCTGGCCAAGATGCCCATTGATCCCCAGCTTGCCAAGCTGGTGGATGAGGGCAATATTGAGAGCTTTGAAGGCGACTGGCTGGATGGCGTTCTGGAAAAGATTCTGGAAAAGTAAATCCGGTACAAAAATAAGAGGTGCAAATGCACCTCTTATTTTTTATTATATTTCTTCTGCTTTTTGCTGTGCAGCAATAAAAATTTGCCGCGCGTCTCCATAATTGCTGTCCTCTATCTTCTCAATAGCTCTTGACATGGCATTGAATAACGCAAAATACCGTTCTTTAAAATCCATGCGCTTATTCCTTCTCGTTTTTCATATAAATAATTACTATATAATAATTTATATAGTACTATTATCGTATAATAATTCTTTTGTCAATCCCCTATAATAATTTTATCGGGGGTGACAAAAATGCAGGAGGAATTTCGTGAATATCACAAAATGGTCGGCTTAAAGGTCGCCTATTACCGAAAATTAAAGGGTTTTACCCAGGAGCGGCTCGCTGAAAAGATGGGGGTGGAAACCTCCTTCATCGGGCAGATTGAAGCCGTCAATGTGGTCAAAGCAATCTCATTGGACACACTATTCCGCATTAGTCAGGCGTTGGATGTGCCGCCCCACAAATTTTTGGACTTTTCATGACATGCAAAAAAGCAGGCGCGTTACGCCTGCTTTTCCTTTTTATTTCTCAAATTTGCTGCAGCAGCAAAATTAGTCCCGAAATGCCCACGAATGCATACACGCAGGTGCGGATCATCTCCGGCTTCAAGCGTGCTGACACAACCTCACCCAGCTTCATGCCCACCAGAATGCACGGGCTGCCCACCAAAATGTAGGGCCACAGCGTCCAGTTGAAAATACCGTTGACCATGCGTCCTGCCAGATTGATCACATTGGTGATGACAAACATGAACTGCATGGACGCCACATAGCTTTTGTGATCGTCGGTGGCGGCCAGAACATAGGGTGCCATGGGTGGCCCGCCAATGGCGAACAGTCCCGCGCTGACACCGGCAAACACCGCGCAGCCAATGCCCACCGTCGTTTTCGGCTTGGCTTTGACCTTGCCGGACAGCAGCAAAAAGTACAAGCTCAACAGCATCAGGAATACGGCAAACACGATCACCAGCACATGAAGATCGGCATCCCCCACCATTCCCGTCACCAGAAACCCGACCACGGAATACACCGCCGTGGGCCACAGGATGACATTCCAGTTGATATCCTTGCGATATCGCCAGCACATGATAATAGTAAACAGCATATTGATGGACAGAGCCAGCATCGGTGCGTCGATCATATTAAAAAAGAACGGGAACATGATCATCATCAGCACCACGCTGCCAAACCCCGTTACCATCTGCACCGTGCCGGACAGCGCCGTGCCCAGCGTCATTGCAACCCAAACCATTATTTCCACCCCCGCAGGAACAATATTCTATGATATTGTATCACGAATGCTCGTCGGTGAAAAGGCAAAACATCCACGCTCCGCACGCAGATGGCAAGTAATCTCCCTTAAATGGAAAACCGCGCGGCATATTCTGCATAGTATTGGTTGAATTGCTCCGTGTGCTCAGCACGCAGACCACCCAGGTACTCATGGGCGCCGACGGCATGATTTTCAAACTCGATCACCGCCACGCCGATGTTGGAGCAATGATCCGCGACACGCTCCAAATTGGTCAGTAGGTCATTAAACACGAACCCGTGGGCCAGCGTACAGGCACCGTCCTCGATACGCTGGATATGCCGCAGCTTCATGGCGTCACACAGATGGTCGATGTGCTCCTCCAACGGCTCGATCCGATACGCCGGCGCGGCATCATTGTCCGCCAGTGCCGCGACTGCCAACGCCATAATCTCGCTGACCGCGCAGGTCAGAACGCCCAGCTCCCGCTCCGCTTCCACGGAAAAGCTGATTTTCTTCTCGTGCTTTTCCCGGGCATTTTCCGCAATATTCAGCGCGTGGTCACTCATGCGCTCCAGGTCGGTGATGGCGTGCAGGCACATACTCACCGCCTTGTACTGCGTCTGGTCCAGCTCACGGCCGGTAATTTTTACAAGATACGCGCCCAGCTTATCCTCATAGCTGTCGATGAGCTGCTCTGTATTTTCAACGGCGGCAAATCCATCCGGCGAATAGTGCCTCAGCAGGGCAAGCGCGTCAGAGATATTCGTTTGCGTCCTTTGCGCCATAGCATTGACGGTCTGGCAGCTCTGCTCCACAGCGATGGCCGGATGCGCCAGAAACCGTTCCTCCAGCCGGTCAATATCGTGAAGCTCTGCGGATTGCCTGTCGTCCTTTATGACGGCCTGGCAGAGCTTTTCAAGGACGGAAATAAACGGTGCCAGCACGATCACAATCACCAGGCGGAACATTGTGTTCAGCAGAGCGATGTTCATGCTGCTCATAACATGATCCATAAAGGCAAAGCCAATGGCCGCGTGCAGCGCGTAGAACACAATGCCGATGATGGCGGCACCCAGCACATCAATGGCAAGATAGGAGAGCGCAGTGCGTTTTCCGGCTGTCCCGGAGCCCAACGCGGACAACAGTACCGGCACTGCTGCCCCAATAGCAATGCCCATAATCAGCGGCAGCGCCACGCCAAAGTTGATGGCTCCCGTCACAGAAAGCGCCTGCACAATACCTACCGCCGCGGAGGCGCTTTGCAGAACACTGGTAAACAGGATACCGGCCAGAATACCCAACAGCGGATTGGAAAAGCTGGTGATCATGCGAATAAACTGCTCGTTTTCCCGCAGCACGGACACAGAATCGCTCATCAACTGCATTC
Organism: Candidatus Cacconaster stercorequi; assembly: GCA_018064925.1. GTDB lineage: Bacteria > Bacillota > Clostridia > Oscillospirales > Oscillospiraceae > Vescimonas > Vescimonas stercorequi. The sequence continues at coordinate 6,152 of JAGHUH010000003.1, forward strand.
CGTACATCAAAACGGCAAAGCCCAGCAGGATTTGCCCAATATGGCGGCGGCTTTCTCTTTTTGATGCCATTACCAACACAGTGCCGATAACAGCCACCACTGCCGAGAGCGTTTCCGTGGAAAACAGGCGCAGCACGCCGCCGGCGCCTGTTCCAAGACTGGACAGGCAGATGATCCACCCGGTAACGCTGGTGCCGATGATAGCACCCATGACCACGCCAATGGCCTGACGCACCTTCATCATACCGGAGTTGACAAAGCCCACCACCATCACCGAGGTGGCCGAGCTGGACTGAATGATGGCAGTGACGCCTGTACCCAGCAGGATGCCTTTTATGGGGGTGCTGGACAGCTTATAGAGGATCAGCTCCAATTTGCTGCCGGCCACCTTTTTCAGATTGTCGCCCATAAACATCATACCGAACAGGAACAGCGCCACGCCGCCCAGCAGTGAAAGAACATTTGAAATATCCAAAGCGCAGACCTCCCCATCATTTACTGTTGTTAGTATAGCCGGGCAACATCAAATTCCTTTCCGCGGTTTTGTAAAATTCATGTAAAATAACCGGACTCCGCAGAGTCCGGTTAATCTTTTGGAAATGTTACGGTAATGGCGGTACCAATGCCGATCTCGCTGCGGAGAGAAATCGCGGCGCGATGGATCTGGGCGGAATGCTTCACGATGGACAGCCCCAATCCGGTGCCGCCCACCTCCTTGGAGTGGCTTTTGTCCACGCGGTAAAATCGCTCAAAAATCCGGCTTTGATGCTCCGGGGAAATGCCGATGCCGTTATCGGCCACGGTAAGAATGATATGCTTCAGATCCTCTGACACGGTGATCTGCACCTTGCCGCCGGGTCTGTTGTACTTGATAGCATTGTCGCAGAGATTGTAGACGATGCCGTAAAGCAGATGCGGTACCCCGTTCATTTCGGTGCTGATCCCGCACAGGCACAGATCGACATCCCGCTCCGCAGCAAAGGGAAACAGCGACTCCACCGCATTCTGGGCGATGGCGTGCAGGTCGCACCGCGTCTTTGCCCCATCCGTTGCACCCTCATCCAGCTTGGTCAGTTCGATGATGTCCTCTACCAGTTGCGTCATGCGATAGGTTTCGGCATAAATCTTCCCGGCAAAGGGTTTGATGTCCTCCTCTCGCACCAATCCATCCTTGATCAGTTCAGCATAGCCGGAGATGGTATGCAGCGGCGTTTTCAGCTCGTGGGACACATTCGCCGTAAATTCCCGGCGAATCTGTTCCGTCCGCTCCAGTTCCACCTGATCACTGCGAAGTTGTGCCTGTTGTGCGTTCAGGCGGTTGATCAGCGGTGCGATTTCTTTGTAATGCTCGTCTGCTGAAAGATGATGGAAGTCCAGATTATTCAGCGGCTCGACGATTTTGGTGGAAATGCGCCGCGCCAGGAAAAACGAGATCAGCAGTGCCGCGGCAAAAATGAACAAAATCGGCTGCAACAGACCCAAAAACAGCGTCAGTGCCGTGTATTGGCTGACCGCCAGACGCACCACGGAGCCGTCAGGCAGCCGCTGCGCCTGATAGAGCAGCTTGGTGGTCATGGTAGTGGAGTATCGCGTGCTGCCGCCGCTTCCGTGGGCCATGGCGTCGCGCACCTCCTGCCGCTCCAGGTGGTTCTCCATCTCCGTGGTGTCGGTCTTGCTGTCGTAAAGGATCTCGCCGTCAGCGGCGATCCATGTGATACGGTAATCTGTCTGCGTCAGATCATTGATGTAGCTGATGCCCTCATGCTCCACACCGTGGGCAGCCAGATCGGTTTCCGCCTTCAGCTGCGTGGTGAGCATATTGGATGTGTACTCATACATAATGCCCATGACGAACACCAGCATAGACACAAAGACCACCAGCGCAACGATCCAGATGGCATGAAAAATGCGTTTACTCATCCCGCACCGCCATTCGATATCCCACGCCCCGCACTGTCTCGATCACACTTCCGGCGTCGCCCAGCTTTGTGCGCAGGGTGCCCAGATGCACATCCACCGTGCGGGTTCCACCCAGAAAATCGACGCCCCACACGGCGGACAGCAGCCGATCGCGGCTAAACACCTGATTTGGATTTTCCATAAAAATTTGTAAAAGCTCATACTCTTTCAGCGTCAGACGAATTTCCTCACCGCCCACAGAAACGAAATGCCGCGCCTTGTCCATGGCAATATTCCCCCGGCGCAGCACCGATGCGGCCCGCTTCGGGGTACTTCGGCGAAGAACCGCCTTGATTCGGGACACCATTTCCATCATACCGAAGGGCTTGACCAGATAATCGTCCGCGCCGGAATCCAGAGCGATGACCTTGTCATATTCCGAGCCCTTTGCCGTGGCCATGATAATGGGAATATCTGCTGTGGCAGAATTGCCGCGCAGTTTTTTCAGAATGCTGACGCCATCCTCCATCGGCAGCATGATGTCCAGCAATATCAGCTGCGGCAGTTCCCCCCTTAATGCTTCCCAAAAGGCGGCACTGTCGGAAAATCCTCTGGCCTCAAAACCTGCCGTTTCCAATGTGTAAAGCTCAAGCCCAAGAATTTCCTTGTCGTCCTCAATGCAGAAAATCATCGCGTACTCCTTTTCCGAACACAATTATCCTGATTATCTTTTATCATATCAGACAAACATAAAAAATGTCAGCATGGTTTTGTAAATTTATTGTAAAGCGCCCTGTATTTCTTTTCCTCTCTCCAGCGCCGTCTGCCCGCAAAAAATCGGCATAGCCGGTAGATTCCAGCTATGCCGATTTCTGTTGCTCTTATTTCTTTTTCTTGCCGAGGTATGCTTCCTTGATGGCCTCGTTGGCCAGAAGCTCCTTGCCGGTACCGTGCATGGTGATGTTGCCGGTTTCCAGCACATAGGCATAGTCCGCAATCTTCAGCGCCATGTTGGCATTCTGCTCGATCAGCAGCACGGTCACGCCCTGCTGGTTGATCTCGGTAATGATCTTGAAGATATCCTGCACCACCAGAGGAGCCAGACCCAGAGAAGGCTCATCCAGCATCAGCACCTTGGGGCGGCTCATCAATGCGCGGCCCACGGCCAGCATCTGCTGTTCACCGCCGCTAAGCGTACCGGACAGCTGCCAGTTACGCTCCTCCAGACGGGGAAACAGGGAGTACACCCACTGAATATCCTTTTCGATCTCATCCTTGTCATTGCGCAGATAAGCACCGATCTTCAGGTTTTCCAGTACGGTCAGGTTGCCGAACACATGGCGGCCTTCGGGGGAATGGGCAATGCCCTCCTCCAGCACCTTGTTGATGGACAATCCCAGCAGTTCCTTGTCGTTGTAGGTAATGGAGCCGCTGTCAGCCTTTACCAGACCGGAAATGGTACGCAGCATGGTGGACTTACCGGCGCCGTTTGCACCGATCAGGGTCACGATCTTTCCATCGGGGACTTCCAGATCAATGCCGCGCAGGGCGCGGATGCCGCCGTAGGAAACATGTAAGTCTTTAATCTTCAGCATCGTCTGTCACCCCCAAGTATGCGTCAATGACGCGCTCGTTGTTCTGAATCTCGGCAGGTACGCCGCTGGCGATCAGCTTGCCGAAGTCCAGTACATAAATACGGTCGGAAATATCCATAACTAGATCCATGTGGTGCTCGATAAGCAGGATGGTAATATCAAACTGCTTGCGGATCTGACCAATGAACGAGGTCAGTTCCAGCGTTTCCTGAGGATTCATACCGGCAGCGGGCTCATCCAGCAGCAGCAGCTTGGGATGGGTAGCCAATGCGCGGGCAATCTCCAGACGGCGCTGCTTACCATAGGGCAGGCTGGTGGCCAGTTCGTCCTTCACATCGGACAGGCCCACCAGTTCCAGCAGTTCCTCGACCTCCTGACGCTGGGCGGCCTCTTCCTTGTGATTGCCGCGGAAAGTGGCAGAGAACATATTGCTGGTGCGGCGCATATGCTTGGCGATCAGCACATTTTCAAACACCGTCATGGACTTCCACAGACGAATATTCTGGAAAGTACGGGCCATGCCCAAAGCCGTGATCTCATCGGGGGTCGGCTCCTTGACATGGGTATATTCCCCGGCATGCTGGCCCTTATAGAGCTTCTTCATCTTGCCCTGGGGGTAATTCTCCACGATGCACTCACCGTCAAACCACACCTGACCGTTGGTCGGTGCGTACACGCCGGTGATGACATTGAAGGCGGTGGTCTTGCCGGCGCCGTTGGGGCCGATCAGGGAGACAATCTCGCCCTCGTTGACTTCCAGATTCAGGTTATCCACGGCCACCACGCCGCCAAACTGCATGGTAGCGTTTTCTACGCGCAGAACATTTTTCTTCTCGCTCATTTGGTTGCCGCCTCCTTCTGTGCCTTCTGTGCCTTGCGTTCTTTACGCACCTTTGCGGATGCTTTCCACCTGCGTATTGCCTCTGGCAGCTCCTTATCGCCCAGCAGGCCCTTACGGAAGAACAGCACCACGATCATGATGATGATGGAGAATACCACCATACGGAAGCCGTTACGCAGCAGGGGCACCTTGAAAGAGCCAATATAAGTCTCGGCATCCAGGAAGCGCAGCCACCACTCGGAGCAGGCCACATAGGCGAAGGTTGCAATGATGGAGCCGGAAATGGAGCCGATACCGCCGATAACGACGATCAGCAGGATTTCGTAGGTCATGGTGGTGGTATACACCTTTGCCTGCGCGTTGGCCACATACATGGCAAACAGCACGCCGCCCACACCGGCAAAGAAGGAGCTGGTCACAAAGGACAGCATCTTGTGCTTTGCCAGGTTAATGCCCATGGCCTCAGCTGCCACCTCATCATCACGGATGGCCTTGAAAGCACGGCCGTAGGTAGAATTCACCAGCAGCACCATAATAATGATGCAGATAATGGCAACCAGGAAGGGAACAAAGGTGGACAGGTAGCACACCACTTTGCCGCCGGCCCTGATATTAAAGTCGGAGTAGGTCGGGAAGCTCTTGATCATGTTGGCGCCGTTGGTGATGGGGCCCAGCTTCTGCCACTGGAAAATGGCACGCAGGATTTCTGCAAAGCCCAAAGTGGCAATGGCCAGATAGTCGGACTTCAGGCGCAGTACAGGCAGGCCGATGAGCCATGCGAACAGAGCCGCCACCAAGCCGCCCAGGATCATGGCGATCAGCACGCTGAGGATCAAGCTGACCGTTCCGCCGACACCGGTGGAGCCGAACACGCCATTAAGGATATCCTGCAGGGAATTATTCAGGGCAGCGCCGCCGTACAGGTAGTACACCTGATCCTTTGCAGCGGCGGGCACCATCAAAATGGCGTATGTATAGGCACCCAGCAGCATGAAGCCGGCCTGACCCAGCGAGAACAAACCCGTAAAGCCGTTCAGCAGGTTCATGGATACGGCCACCAGAGAATACACGGCGGCCTTTTTCAGCACGGTGAACAGCTGGCTGGTGGGCAGCAGCACAGCGGGTACACTGGGTAAAATCAGATTCAGGTTTTCCAGCAGCAGCACCAGCAGCAGCGCACCGATAGCGCAGGCCAAAATAATATAGGAACTGCGATTGTCTTTCTTTTGCTTCAACATATCAGCGCACCCCCTTATACCTTATCGGTGGCCTTCTCACCGAACAGGCCGGTGGGCTTGAAGACCAGAACGATAATCAGCAGCGCGAAGGTAAATGCATCGGAGAACACGGTCACATCCCATGCGGAGGGAAGACCCTTGATAATACTTTCGCAGATACCGATGATGAATGCACCGATCACGGCGCCAGGAATGGAACCGATACCGCCGAACACGGCTGCCACGAATGCCTTCAGGCCGGGCAGAGCGCCGATGGTGGGCGTTACGGCCGTGTAGCAGCTGAAGTACAGCATGGAGCCGATGGCCGCCAGAGCAGAACCGACAATGAAGGTTGCGGAAATCACATTGTTGATCTTTATGCCCATCAGCTGTGCCGTCTCAAAATCCTTGGACACAGCGCGCATACCCATACCGATCTTGGTGTGGTTAATGAGCTGGGTCAGCGCCACCACCAGGATAATGACCAGAATGGGCGTCACCAGCACGGCCATCTTGGTGGGTGTGCCGGCAATGGTAACGGTCTTGGTCAGAATGGCAATATTGGGATAGGTCATGGGCTGACCGCCGGTGATGTAAGTTGCCAGATTCTGCAGCAGGTAAGACACACCGATTGCAGAGATCATAACCGACATACGGGGTGCCGTACGCAGGGGCTTATAGGCCAGACGCTCAATGGCAAAGCCCAAAATCACCGTACCGATCAGCACCAGCGGCAGCGAGATGTAAAGCGGCATGGTTGCCGTCAGATAAATGCCCAGCAGACCTGCCACCATGAACACATCGCCGTGGGCGAAGTTAATCAGACGCAGGATACCGTAAACCATCGTATAGCCGATGGCGATCAGGGCATATTGTCCACCCACCGAAATGCCGGAGAGCAGAATGGAAACTGCAAATTGCATGAAAGTTTCCTCCCTTTCTTGTTTTTTTACAACGCACGAGAATCTAAAATCTCCGTTTCAGATGTCTCAACAAACGCCAGAGCATTCTGATGCTTGTCGAGACACCTGATTTCTTATCCGGAAAGCGGTCTGACACCGTCCTCCGGGAAAACACTGCATGGCGGGGGTATAGAAACCCCCGCCAAACAGATTGTCTCAATCAGATTTCAGCAAACTGTCGCCTTTAGCTGGCAGAGCCGGTCTGCTGGGTCTCCAGAGCCCACACGCCGTCAGCAGTGTTGGCAGTCTTGATGAAAGCGGTATCGCGGACAGCGTCGCCGATCTCATCGAAAGCGATAGCGCCGGACACACCGGTGTAGCTCACGCCGGGCAGAGCGGCCTTGATAGCAGCGGCATCGCCGGAGCCGGCAGCCTTGATGGCCTCGAGAGCAACATAGTAAGCATCGTAACCCATAGCGGTCACAGCGGAGATGGTGTCATTACCGCCGTTGGCAGCCATAGCGTCAGAGTTATCAGCCAGATACTGCTTGACGCCCTTATCGAAGTCGGGAGCGCCGCCCTCCTGATAGAAGGTGGACACATACAGCTTCACATCGGTACCCTTAACAGCTTCCAGAACCATGTTGTCATCCAGCGTATCGGAACCCAGGAAGGGAGCCGTGATACCCAGGGAAGCAGCCTGAGTCATGATCTGAGTAGCATAAGCGATGGACACGGGGGTGAAGATAACATCGGCGCCCTCGCTCTTGGCCTTGTTCAGGTAAGAGGTGAAGTCAGAGTTGTTGGTGGGGAAGGAGTCGGTGATGACCTTGCCGCCGGCCTTCTCAAAGACCTGCTTGAAGAAGGCGATCAGACCCTGGTCATACTCGTTGCCGTTCTCGCCCAGGCAGTAAGCGGTCTTGGCCTGGAACTTATCCAGAGCGAAGCTGGCCAGAACATCGGCCTGGAAGTTATCCAGGAAGCAGATGCGGAAGTAATAGTCATTGCCTGCGGTAACATTGGGGTTGGTGCAGGTCACGCCCATGGCAGCCAGACCGGCATCGCCAAAGACGGGGCCACCGGCCATAGCGCAGCCGGAACCGTAGGTGCCCAGAACCATAGACACGCCCTTGGAAACCAGCTCAGAAGCAGCGGTGGGGGCCTTGTCGGTACTGGAACCGTTATCGGCCAGAACCAGCTCGATCTTATAGGTCTCACCGTTCAGGTCAATGGTGGGAGTCTCAAAGTTTGCATACTGCATACCCAGGACTTCCTTCTTGCCGCCAGCAGCAGAGTCGCCGGTGGTGGGCTCAAACACGCCCAGCTTGATGACCTTGTCACCGGTGCTGGTGTCGCCGCCTTCAGCAGCATCGCCGCCACCGCAGGCCACCAGGCTCAGGGACATGACAAGAGCCAGAATCAATGCCAGAAACTTTTTCATTGTAATTCCTCCTTGTTTTTTCTATGCAGATATTACATAGGATACATATAACTGTATCGTTTGTATTTTACTGAAAACCGTATGGTATTACAATTCACAATTTACTTAAATTTTTTTGCAGAAATTTACCGTTCTTTCGCGGTCTCTCTGTTATATGGCGCTCATTTGTCCGCAATACGAGGACGCATTTTTCTTTCCCCATTGACGATTTATATTCTCATTTCTTTCCAAATAATTGCTTTAGGCTGATTTCCTTTGGATTATCATGGAAAATATCTATATTTTTTCCCTTTTCTGCATTTTTGGTAAGTTGGCACAACTGCAAATATCGGAGAATTTTCGATTTCCCAAATTTCAGGGTTTTCTTTTTCCTATGCTTTGGTTATGTCAATGTCCCCCTTTCACAGACATCCATTTTCGTCAAATTGCACAATTGTTTTGCCGCACAGGTATAAAAAAGGAGCCTGTGCGGCAAACACAGGCTTCTTTTTTCTGCTTATTCTTCTTTCGCAGCGCGGAAAACTTCCTCAAACGCTTCCGCCGTCATACTCTCGTGTTCCAGCAGATATTCTGCCACGGTCACCAGCTGTTCCCGATCCCGCTGCAGAATTTCCTCGCTGCGTTGATATGCCTCCGCCACGATGCGCTGAATCTCCTCGTCGATCTCAGCCGCCGTTTTTTCCGAATAGGGGCGGGTCTGGGTCATGCTCTTGCCGATAAACACCTCGTCATGCCCCGCGTCAAAGGCCACCGTGCCAATGCGCTCACTCATACCGTAGGTTCCCACCATCTTTCGCGCAATATTGGTGGCGCGTTGAATGTCATTGGATGCGCCCGTAGAGATATCACCCAGAATCAATTTCTCTGCCGCGCGTCCACCCAACAGCGATGTAATCTCGTCCAGCATACGGCTGCGCGACATATAGGAGTGATCCTCCTCCGGCAGAGAAATGGTCATACCGCCCGCCTGCCCGCGGGGTACAATGGTGATCTGATGCACAGGATCGTGATCAGGCAGCGCGTGCATCACAACGGCGTGACCCGCCTCGTGATACGCCGTCAACCGCCGCTCCTTTTCCGGCACGACGCGGCTGCGCTTCTCCGGTCCGGCGATGACCTTGATCACCGACTCATTCAGCGTTTCCATATCAATGGCCTGCCGATCCTCCTTGGCGGCACGCAATGCTGCCTCGTTCAGCAGGTTTTCCAAATCCGCGCCGCTGAAGCCGGGCGTGCTTTTCGCCAGTGTCTTGAGATCCACATTCTCGCTGAGTGGTTTGTTGCGGGCGTGTACCTGCAAGATCTCCTGGCGCCCCTTCACATCGGGCAGTCCCACATAGATCTGGCGGTCAAAGCGTCCGGGACGCAGCAGCGCCGGATCCAGAATATCCACGCGGTTGGTAGCCGCCAGCACCACAACGCCCTCGTTGCTGCCGAAACCGTCCATTTCCACCAGCAGTTGATTCAGCGTCTGCTCGCGCTCATCATGACCGCCGCCCAAACCGCTGCCGCGCTGACGCCCCACCGCATCGATCTCGTCGATAAACACGATAGCCGGCGCTGTCTGCTTGGCCTGATGGAACAGGTCGCGGACACGACTGGCGCCCACGCCTACATACATCTCCACAAAGTCGGAACCCGAGATAGACAGAAATTTCACCCCGGCCTCACCTGCCACAGCCTTGGCAAGCAAGGTCTTACCGGTACCCGGAGGGCCCACCAACAGCACGCCCTTGGGAATATGGGCACCCAGTTCCATATATTTTTCGGGATCGCGAAGGAAGTCCACGATCTCGGAAAGCTCTTCCTTTTCCTCATCGGCGCCTGCCACATCACGGAATGTCACCTGCTTATCGGGATCAGTACTGCCGTTTTGCACCCGTGCCTCACCGAAACGAGCCATTTTGTCGTTTACCGGGCCGCCGCTCATGCGGTTAAGTAAATTCATCAGCAGAACGAAACCCATCACCGCCAGCACATAGGGCAGCAACACCTGTGCCCAATTGGTGGAATGGTCAGCGTGGTAGTTATAATCCTTGATGACACCGGCCGCATGCTGCTGCACCACCAGCTCATTCAGATCGTCATAAAACAGGTCAAAATCATACAGATCGCAAGTTGCGGTAGTGTTATCTGCCAGCGTTGCCGTCAAGCGGGTGTCGCTGATGTGAAACTCCTGCACCTTCTCCTGCACAAACAATTGCCGCAGCTCGGCATAGGAGATATCCGTGCTGCTGCGCATATTGCCGATCAACTGGGAAATCAACAAAAATACGACCATCAGCAACAGTAATCCGCCGAGACCAAATCTTCTTTTTTCGGCCAAATCGGTTCCTCCTTTTTTCCTCAGGTGATCGTGCGGATTCCCCGCCAGCTGTTGTCCTTGAAAATGGACACGCCCACAAGTACGCGGGCCTTAATGGCATCAACGGGAATGTACGGCTGATTGAGGTAGCGGCTATCATACGAGCCGGCACGGTTGTCGCCCATGGCGAAGAAGCAGCCCTCCGGCACTTGGAACACCGATTGCTGCGGACTGCGGGTTCCTCCCTGCTTGGGCAGATAGTCCTCCGTCAGCTTTTCCCCATTGATAAACACATAGCCGTCAGAAAAAGAAACCTCATCGCCGGGCAAACCAATCACGCGCTTCACCAGAATCTTGCCCAGTTCTTCATCCCAGAATGTCACGATATCGCCGCGTTGCGGCTCCAGATCCGTCGTCAGATACGGTAAACGCCAGGAGATCAGCAGCGTACGAGTAGGAATCGTGGTTTCCATTGAACCGCTGGGGACCCATGCAAGCTGCAGCAGCACGCGAAACACCACTACCACCAGAATGACCGTAATAAGCAGATAACCGTACTCCGACCAGAACTGCCGTCCGCGCTTCCCCTTTGCCACGCGTCTGCCCTCGTAATGCTCCTGCGTGTTTTCCGTGAGTGTCCGATTCGGATACTCACTCGCCTCATGGTGGCCTTTATTTTTTTCCACGGGTACCCCTCCTCTCCGTCAACAAGCCATAATAAGAGGCAGCTTCCTGCCTCTTATTATCAACGGATTCTCTTAAAAAAAGTGTCTTATTTGCTGTAAACTTCGGGCTTCAGCACACCGATGTAGGGAATATTGCGATACATCTGCGCATAATCCAGGCCGTAACCCACCACGAACTCGTCTGGCACCACAAAACCTGCCAGATCGGGGGTAATGGCTTTCTCGCGGCGTGCAGGCTTATCCAGCAGCGTCACGATGGCAACGGAGGCGGCGCCTCTGGTGATCAGATATTTCTTCAGGAACGCCAGCGTGTTGCCGGAGTCCAAAATATCCTCGACAATGATGATATCACGGCCGGTGATATCGTGCTGCAGGTCGCGGGTGATCTGCACGCTGCCGGAGCTCTTGGTGGCATCCCGATAAGAGGACAGTCCGATAAATTCCAGCTCGCTTTTAAACTGCGCAGCACGCACCAGATCCGCCATGAAAATGAAGCAGCCGTTCAACACGCCCACAAACAGAGGATCTTTGCCTGCATACTGCTCATACAGGGCATCGCCCATCTCCTGCACGCGGGCCTTGATCTCTTCCTCGGTCAGCAGAACCTTCAGGATATCTTGATCCATGTTGCTCTTAGCCATTTGTACTGTCCTCCCACACATTTTTCTTTACAATAATTTCTATTACTTCGCTGCCGTCCTGCGGCAGAAAATCCACATCTGTCCCGATACCGTACACTGCAGCCAGACGCTCACCTACGCAAAACACGGGGAGGCGCTGCCGTTCCTCCTGCGGTATGCCTCGCTCGGACAGCAGCCGCTTCACGCTGCGGCTGCCGCGGCTGCCCGGCAAGGTCAATCGGTCGGCGGCGCAAAACGGCCGCACTTGAACAACCTGATTTATCTTACCACAGTTTAGCAAAATTGTATCATCTTTTTCCGAAAAATTTCCGCGCACTTTTCGCTGCCAAATTGTGTATTCTCCCCAATCGGTCTGCTCGTGCAGCACTTTCGGCAGCAGCGTGTCGGGTCTGTGCTCCAGGCGGAGCGTTCCCTCGCGGCACACGGCGCGTACACCACCCGGCAGGTCCAGCATACCGCCGTTCTGCGCCAGGCGGAGCAATGCGTCATAATGCACCGCGCCGAAGTCCTTGCGTCCGGCCTGCGTGCGTGTCACAAGCAATCGCAGTATCCGTCCCCGCAGTGCCTCCGGTGCCGACAGCAGCTTGGTGCAATCCAGTGCCGTGCCCTCATCCGGCAGATACGATGCCGCCAGATCGTTGAGGTACTCATTTTCGCCGCGCAATAGCTGCGCGGTGCGGGCAATATTCTCTGCCGCTCCGGAATGGATCCGTTCCAGCTCCGGCCACACCCGCAGGCGCAGACGATTTCTGGCAAAGCAGTCCTCGCCGTTGCTCTCATCGTCCACATAGGGCAGTGCATTTGCCGCCAGATAGTCCTCGATTTCCTGCCGCGCAGTCTGTAACAGCGGCCGAATCAGCTTCCCACGCACCGGCGGAATGCCGCATAGTCCCTCGGCTCCGGTGCCTCGTAACAAATTCAACACCACCGTTTCCGCCTGATCCGACAGATGGTGCGCCGTGGCAATTTTTGCCGCGCCGATCTCCCGGGCGGTCTGCTCCAGAAAATCATACCGGAGGCGCCGGGCAGCCTCCTCGCCGCTCCAGCCGTGTTCTTCAGCCGCCGCGCATACATCGCCATGCCCGCAGTAAAATGGAATGCCCCATTCCCGGCACAGCTCACGGGCAAAGGCTTCATCCCGCTCTGCCGTGGGGCGCATCTGATGATTGAAGTGCGCCGCCGCCACAGAAAACCCACGCCCTGGCGCCAGCTCTTTCAAATAGTGCAGCAGGCACACGGAATCTCTTCCGCCGGAAAGGGCGCACAGAATAATGCCGCCCTTGTCCGGCAGCATATTCCATCGTTCCATCCATGCCAGCAGATCCATGGTATGCCTCCCGCTTTCGCCTCGTTATTCTTCCTCGCTGTATCGTTTCTCCAGCGTACCGAACGCCGTGTAGTCCGGCATCCAGCGCAGCTCCACCTTGCCGGTTTCACCGTGGCGATTCTTGGCTACGATGCACTCGGCAATGTTCCGCTTTTCGGAGTCCTCATTATAATAATCGTCACGATACAGGAACATGACGATATCCGCATCCTGCTCAATGGCGCCGGATTCGCGCAGATCGGACAGCATAGGACGCTTGTCCTCGCGCTTTTCGTTGGCACGGCTCAACTGGCTCAGGCACAGCACCGGCACCTGCAGCTCCTTGGCCATGATCTTCAGCATACGGGAAATATCGCTGACCGCCTGCTGGCGGTTTTCGCCGCTGTAGCTTTTGCCGCCGGCAGAAGTCATCAACTGCAGATAGTCGATGACCACCAGACCCAGATTGTCCAGACGGCGGCACTTGGCGTTCATATCTGCCACGGTCAGCAGCGGATTGTCATCTATTCGGATATCGGTGCGACTCAATGCCGATGCCGCCTCGGCGATCTTCACCCAGTCACTCTCCCGCAGATTGCCGGTGGTGAGCCGCTGGTTCTCCACCAACCCCTCCGCGGCGATCAGGCGGGTCACCAACTGCTCCCGGGACATTTCCAGAGAGAAGATGGCCACCGTCTTGCCGGAATCCTTGGCGGCGTTCAGCGCAATGTTCAGCGCCATACTGGTCTTACCCATACCGGGACGGGCAGCCAGCAGCAGCAGATCGGACTTGTTCAGGCCGTTGATCTTGTCGTCCACGGCGGAAAGACCCGTGCTGAGTCCCGGCAGCGTATCGCCGCTGGCTGTCAGCTCTGCCAGCCGATCCATGACCTCTTGCAGCACCACGCCGATGGGCACCATGTTCTGTGCATTGCGCCCCCGGCGGATAGCGTAGATCTTCTGCTCGGCGGCCTCCAGCAGATCGGAGGCCGTGCCGGTTCCATCCTGCACCATGGCGGTGATGTCCGCCGCCGCGGAGCAAACAGATCGCAGCAGTGCCTTGTCCTGCACGATCTTCACATACTCCATCACATTGGCGGCGGTAGGTGTTACCTCCATCAGCTGCAGCAGGTACGAACGGGTGTTGTCGTTGGCCGTTCCATTTTCCTGCATCTCCCCTGCCACGGTCACGCCGTCCACAGGTCGGGCGTACATGAACATGGTGCTGATGGTTTCAAAGATCTCCCGGTTCTGCCGCAGATAGAAATCTTCCGCCCGGAGCTTATCCATGACATCCTTGACGCACTCAGCATCAATGAGCATGGAGCCCAGCACCGCCTGCTCCGCCTCGGCGGAATGGGGCATACTGCGCGTTAGCAGTTCATCCACAGCCATGGGAAATCCTCCTCACTCTCCTGTCGTTCTTTCCGATCCTTACTTGGCTTCCACCACCAGCACATGCACCGTGCCGCTGATCTCAAAGCCCAGCTTCGCCTTGGCCTCGTAGCCGCCGAATGCTTTGATGGGCTCGGCCAGCATCAGCTTCTTGGCATCTACATCCATGTTGTACTGCTCCTTCAGCGCCGCGGAGATTTCCTTGCTGGTCACAGCACCGAACAGCTTGCCGCCCTCGCCGCCCTTGGCAGCGATCTTCACCTGGCAGCTCTTCAGCTTCTCGGCGATCTCCAGTGCGGCGGCCTTTGCCTCGGCGTCCGCCTTGGCCTTGGCCTTGGCCTGCATCTTCATGGTGTTCATGGCATCGGGCGTAGCCAACACAGCCAGTCCCTTGGGGATCAGAAAATTGCGGGCATAGCCCTCGGCGGCCTCGATCATCTGGCCCTTCTTGCCCTTGCCTTTTACATCCTGCTTCAGAATAACTTTCATGGTATTGTTCTCCTTTTCCTTTAATTATCCATATAGTGACCAATAGAGACCAGCAGCTTTTCGCGCAGCTCGGCCACCGTGCCGTTCAGCTGCCCGCCGGCGGTGGTGGAATTTCCGCCGCCGCCCAGTGCCTCCACAATGACCTGCACATTGATCTCGCCCAGCGAACGGGCGGAAATATACGCGCCGTTGTCCTTTTTGTACAGTACAAAGGATGCCTTCACGCCCTTCAGCGTCAGCAGTTCGTCGGCCGCCTTGGCCGCCGTGACACGGTCGCACTCCTGATCCAGCGCCGCAATAGCCACCTCTTTGCGGTAAAGCTCCGCCTCCTGGATGATGGCATAGCGCGCCACCATCGCGTCCAAATCGCTCTGGAACATTCGCTGTACATCCGCCGTGTCCGCGCCGCTGCGGCGCAAAAATGCCGCCGCTTCAAAGGTACGCCCGCCGGTGCGGTTGGTAAAGTTCTTGGTATCCAGCACAATACCCGCCAGCAGCGCCTCCGCCTCTGTTTTCAGCAGATCGGCCGGCTCCAGCAGATACTGTAAGATCTCCGTCACCAGCTCCGACGCCGAGGATGCGTAGGGCTCGTGATAGTTCAGTGCCATTTTCTCAATGTAGCTTGTGCCTCGGCGATGATGGTCAATCACCGCCACACGGTTGCAGGCCTCCAAAAGCTGCTCCGACTCCACGCTGCCCGGTCGGTTGGTATCCACCACCACCAGCAGTGAGCCCGGCTGTGCCTTCAAAAATGCCTCGCTGCCGCTGATGAATGCCTCGCTGTACTCCGGAAGCTCCCGCAGCTTGTTCAGCATGGGATGCACGGCGTTGTTCTCCGTATCCATCACGATCTGGGCGTGCTTGCCCCGCTTGCGGGCAACGCAGTAAATACCCGCTGCGGCGCCAAGGCAGTCCATATCCGCATACTTGTGGCCCATGATGTAAATATGCTTGGCATCGGACATCAGCTCACCCAGCGCATTTGCCATCACGCGGGATTTCACCTTGGTACGCTTTTCCGCCGCCTTGGCGCGGCCACCGTAAAACTCGAAGTTCGTCCGATCCTTCACCACGGCCTGATCGCCGCCCCGGGACAGCGCCATCTCCAATGCCAGCGATGCATTTTTAAAGAGGGCATCAAAGCCGTCGGCGTCCCGTCCCATACCGATGGACATCGTCGCCGCCACGCCGTCTCCGGCCACCACCGTGCGGATCTGATCCAGTATGGCAAACCGCGCCTCGGCATACTCCGAAAAGTTCTTTTCTTCGAACATAAAGAGATATCTGTCGCGGTCGTATTTCAGCAGCAATCCGTCGCTGTCGGATGCCCACCCGCTCAGTTTTTCCTCGATGGCGGCCAGCAGCGCCGAGCGCTTGTTTTCCGGACACGCCTTCATCAGATCCTCGTAGTTATCCAGCATCAGGATGCCCGCCACCGGGCGGGTGATATCCAGCGTGGTACGCATCTGCTCCAGCTCCGTCACATCCAGCCAGTAAGTGGTACATACCGCGCTGCTGTCCCGCACCGCCTCGTCCAAATGGCTCATGCTGCCGAACACGCGGTACTGCCGATGGTTCCAGCTCACCAGTTCGGGGCACTCCCGCTTCCCCTCCAGCAGCCAGCGGCTGGAAAACCCGGGCACCACATCGCCGACCTTCGCATCAAAGATGCCCTCCTTTTGCTCGGACAGCGCCATGAACTGCTCGTTGCTCCACAGGACATCCTCATCTTTTACGCCGAACACCATCATGGGCAGCGGAGAGGCCAGCATATTGCTGCTGGTAGCGGAGTCCATACCGCCACTCATGCGGTCCACATACTGCCGCACATTCTGCTGCACGGTTTTGCCGCGCCGATTGATCAGCAGCAGCGTCACTGCCGCCGCCAACACCTCCAGCACCGCCAGTGGGACGGACACCGTCACTGTCAGCGCCGCAAAGGCCAGCAGGCACACAGTATACAGGATGTTGTTCGCTCTCAATACGCGTGAAATTTTCTTATGCATCCGGCACTCCTCCTTCAGGCGCAAGCCGTAAAGATTGTGCTAATTTCCCAATTTAAGGATTATTTATTATACCATTTGCCCCGTTCCTTGTCAATTTCCATGCCTGCACAGATGCCGCGAAAAATCCCGTCAGAAAAAGGCGAACGGAAAAGTCTGTACAAACAAGCAAAAATGTGATATACTTTCTATAAATTATGGGATTTCCCATATGTTTTTTGTATATTTCCGCAGGAGAGTGATGCATCTCCGCGGTCAGATATAGGGGACAGCGCTCCCCCTCATTCATATCATACGGCAGGCGGGCGATATTCCGTGCCATCGGCGGCGATACAGGGCCGCGCGAAGGACGGTGCGCCTTTGTTTTGTTGCGCATTTTTTCGCGCCGCGATGCTCTGCCGTACCCGGCTACATCGTGTACGAAAAGGAGATTTTATTTTATATGGCAGAAAAATTGAAAATTATTCCCCTTGGCGGTCTCAACGAGATCGGCAAGAACATGACCGTCTATGAATACGGCGGTGAGATCATCGTGGTGGATTGCGGCATGGCCTTCCCCGGCGATGATATGTACGGCATTGACTGCGTCATTCCCGATGTCAGCTATCTGGTGAAGAACAAGTCCCGCCTTCGTGGTCTGTTTGTCACTCACGGGCACGAAGATCACATCGGTGCCATTCCCTATGTGCTCAAGCAGGTAAATATGCCCATCTACTGCACGGGGCTGACGGCGGGTCTGATTCGGCTGAAGCTGCAAGAGCACAAGTTGCTGGACAGTACCAAGGTCGTGGTGGTAGAGGCCGGTCAGACGGTCAAGGCCGGCAAGTTTCAGGTGGAATTTATCCATGTCAACCACTCCATCGCCGACTCTGTGGCCTTTGCCATCCATACCAAGATGGGCACCGTGGTGCACACCGGTGACTTCAAAATTGATTCCACCCCCATCAACGACGAGGTTATCGACCTGGCCCGTTTCGGCGAGCTGGGCAAGGAGGGCGTACTGGCGCTGTTGGCTGACTCCACCAATGTGGAGCGTCCCGGCTACACCATGAGTGAGAGCGCCGTGGGTAAAACCTTCATGCGGCAGTTTACGGGCTGTGACAAGCGCATCATTGTCACCACCTTCGCCTCCAATGTGCACCGCATCCAACAGGTGCTGACCGCCGCGGCGGCGTGTGGACGCAAGGTGGCCGTCACCGGACGCAGCATGGAGAATATTATGCGTGTATCCACGGAGCTTGGATACATCAAGGTACCCAAGAATACGCTGGTAGACCTGAACCGTCTGAAGGGTCTGCCTCTCAATCAGCAGATTATCGTCACCACCGGCTCCCAGGGCGAGGAGATGAGCGCACTGTACCGCATGGCGTTCTCCACCCACAAGCAGGTGGACATTGGCCCCGGCGACAAGGTGATCATTTCCGCCAGCACCATCCCCGGCAACCAGATCACCGTGGGACGGGTCATCAACGAGCTGTTCCGCAAGGGCGCAGATGTGGTGTATGACAGGGCGGATCTGCTCCATGTATCCGGTCACGCCTGTCAGGAGGAGCTGAAAATCATCCACGCGCTGGTAAAGCCCCGGTTCTTCATTCCCCTCCACGGCGAACAGCGGATGCTGCAGATCCACTCCCGTCTGGCGCAGACCATGGGCGTAGCACCCAACCATGTCTGCATCGCGGAAAACGGCAGCGTCATCGAGCTGACCACCAAGCACATGAAATGTGAGACCTCCGTCCCCGCCGGCGAGGTATTCGTGGATGGCGGCAGCGTCGGCGATGTGGGCGCGGTGGTGCTGAATGACCGCAAGCTGCTGGCCGAGGACGGCATGGTGGTTGTCGTACTGCCCATGTCCTCCCACGATCACCAGCTTTTGTGCGAGCCGGAGATCGTCACCCGCGGCTTTGTCTATGTCAAGGAATCCGAGGAACTGATGCAGACGCTGCGAGAGGTGGCGCTGGTCACGGTGGACAGTATGTCCACCCGCAAGCGCAAGGACGACAGCGAAGTCTGCCGCGCCGTGCGCAATGCCGTCAGCAGTTACCTTTATAAAAACACCAAGCGCAGTCCCATGGTCATCCCCATGGTGACGAAGCTGTAAGGAGGAAGGCACATGAAGTTTTTGCAGTTTATGAAGGACGGCAAGCCCGCACTGGGTCTGTTCACCATCAGTGGTATCGTGGATGTGGGCGCCAATCCCGGTATGCCCCGCACCATGAAGGAATTGTGCGAAACCGGTATCCCCCATGGCATCGACGAGCTGTATGAGCCGCTGATCCCCATGGATGAGATCACCTTTGCTCCTGCCGTCACCGATATGGAAAAAATCCTGTGCATCGGTCTGAACTACAAGGCCCACGCTCTGGAGACCGGTCTTGCGCTCCCCGAATCCCCCGCCGTGTTCTGCAAATTTGCCAATGCGCTGGCCGCCCATGAGCAGGAAATCGTACTGCCACAGGCAGAGGAGATCGACTACGAGGCGGAGCTGGTGCTGATTATGGGCAAGGGCGGTAAGATTTTCGCCGCCACCTGCGGCAACGATCTGTCTATCCGAGAATGGCAGCGTGCCAGCACCCAGTGGCTGTGCGGTAAGACCTACGATGGCTTTGGCCCCATCGGCCCGTATGCGGTGGAGTGGAAGGATCTGCCGACGGATGCTGCCATCTCCTGCTATGTCAACGGCGAGGTGCGTCAGTCCTCCCGCGTCAATGACCTGATTTTCGATGCGCAGACCATTGTGGACTACCTCATGCCCCGCATCCCTCTGAAACCCGGTGACATCATCTTCACCGGCACCCCCAGCGGCGTGATGATGGGCTATCCTGCCGACCAGAAGAACTGGCTGAAACAGGGCGACACCGTGGAGGTCACCATCAGCGGCATCGGTACCCTGCGAAACACGCTGGCGTAACTCTCATATCACTAAAAAATATCCCCGATGTACTCCATCGGGGATATTTTTTAGTGTTCACCGTATTTTCGGCGCATGAGCAGATTTTTGGCCGCTCTCTTGGCATCATCCACATAATCCTTGCCATCAATGACTTTCTGGAGCTTTTTGTCGGAATAATCCTTGAAGTTCCACTCGAATTTCTCCACATCGCTGTGAAACTCGGGTGTGGCTTCAAATTCCTCCAGCGGCGTCATGGGGGCGTACAACTCTATCCTACGGCACCGGGGACACAGATATACATCCACCAAAAGCCACTCCGGCCCGGTCAGAAAATCTTCTCCCTCGCCGGTCAGACGCATCCTTTTGTAAAATTGAAGTTCCGTATCCCGGCACACCGGGCACAGGCGTTTGATTGGTTCCATAGCGCTTCCCCCTTATTCCTCCGCCACTTTTTTCAATGCTTCCGCATCGTCTTACGCATCGTACTTCCCATTCCTTACAGCTCCGGACCTTTCCGCTCCTTATGTACCGGGGTGATGACCACATTTCCCTGCGCGTCCAGCAAAGGCGTCAGGCCGCCGGCGTATCCCTCCGCAATAAAGAGGTAGTTCACGCCTGTTTCTCTGTCTACCATGATTCTCGCTTCGCCCAGCCCCTGGGAATACACCTTTTCGAATCTCTTTTCTTTCGCCATATCCTTCACTCTTTCTCAAAAAGGGCGGACAGATGTCCGCCCTCTTGTTTCGCATATTATTCGGCCTTTTCGTCCTTTTCCAGCAATGCTTTGGCAGAGGTAGCCAGACCGGCCAGACCCTGAATTTCACTGGGAATGATGATCTTGGTGGCCTTGCCGTCGGCGGCCTTCTGGAAGGCCTCCAGTGCCTTGAGCTTGATGACCTGATCGTTGGGGGCGGCCTCGTTCAGCATACGCATGGAGTCTGCCATGGCCTGCTGCACCTTCAAGATGGCGGTGGCTTCGCCCTCGGCCTGCATGATGCGGGCCTGCTTGGCGGCGTCAGCCTTCAGAATGGCGGACTGCTTTTCACCCTCGGCCACCAGAATCTGGCTGGCCTTCTGACCCTCGGCCTGCAGGATGCTCTCGCGGCGTTCACGCTCGGCCTTCATCTGCTTCTCCATGGCGTTCTGGATCTCCTTGGGAGGCAGAATGTTCTTCAGCTCCACGCGGTTGACCTTAATGCCCCAGGGATCGGTGGCCTCATCCAGAATGGAGCGCATCTTGGCGTTGATCACATCGCGGCTGGTGAGGGACTGATCCAGCTCCATGTCGCCGATGATGTTACGCAGCGTGGTGGCAGTAAGATTTTCGATGGCGCTCATAGGGTACTCCACGCCGTAGGTGTACAGCTTGGGATCGGTGATCTGGAAATAGATGACCGTGTCGATCTGCATGGTAACATTATCCTTGGTGATAACGGGCTGGGGGTCGAAGTCGGCCACCTGCTCTTTCAGGCTGACCTTCTTGACGATGCGCTCAATGAAGGGGATCTTCAGATGCAGGCCGTTGCCCCACACCGCAGAGAAGGAGCCCAGACGCTCCACCACAAAGGCACGGGACTGCTGCACCACCTGAATGTTGCTGACGACCAGCACCAAAATCAGGATCACCAGAATAGCAATGGCGATATAACCGGGAATAGACATAGTTTGTTCCTCCTTTAAAATGATATGATGTATGTCCTCTGCTTACTCTTTTTCTTCCACGAAGAGCTTCACGCCCTCCATGCGTACCACACGCACCAGCGTGTCGGATTTGATGACGGTGCCTCTCTCACTGCGCGCCGACCAGGTCTTGCCGTCGATATACACGGCGCCGCAGGGCACGGTGTTATCGATCTTCTCCGTGACGCGTGCCGTACCGCCCAGCACACGGTCAGCATTGGTAACGGCGGCATCAGGTTTGCTGATGCGCTTCACCAAAGGCCGCGTGGCCAGCAGTGCCGCAATGGATACCACGAAGAACAGCGTCAGCTGCAGCCAGATCCTGGCCCCGCAGATGGAGGCGATCAAGCCCGCCACACTGCCCAGCACGAACCAGATGGATACCAATCCCGCCGTGGCTGCCTCCGCCACACCGAAAACGATAATGGCGCCGATCCAGATGATAGTTTCCATATTTCCGCTTCCTCCTTTCAAGCACAGGCCGATGATGCCTGCCAGCAGAAGCGTCCCCACCAGTATGCCGATACCCAGCCATTTGTTCAGAGGGGACAGATTGTTGAAAAACGAGGATAGCGCATTTTTTAATGTGCCTCCGTGCAGCTCCTTCGGCGCCTCCGCCGGTTCCGTCTGCTGCTCTGCGCCGATCAGGGGTACCTCATCGGCAAACAGCTCGTTGGGCGTCACCTGATAGCGGTTGCAGATATAAAGGATCTTTTCGATCTCCGGATAGCCCCGGCAGGATTCCCACTTGCTTACTGCCTGACGGGACACCTTCAACTGCTCGGCGAACTGCTCCTGTGTCAGTCCGCTGCCGCGCCGCACTTCCTGCAGGCGATCTCCAAATGACATACGCGGTTTCCTCCGTTTCTCTTGGCTCAAGTATAGCGGTAAACATCGCCGCACACCACCAACTTCAATTTGCATCGCGCATTTTTTCGCAAAAAAACAGGCAACCTGAAGTTTACACGCCGTATTCTTGCGGCGGCGCCGTTGTTTTTTATTATACCTTATTATTTCCCATTGCGCCACTATTTTTTCGCCGCCACTGCCATGCGCATAAATCGGCAAAAATTGTCCCTTTTCCGCCGGACTCCTTGCACTTTGTCAAAAAGTTCGATATACTTATCAAGTAAACTATTCACCGAGGTAATATCATGGTTACATATATGATCCCCTGCCTGCTGGGATTGGAAAAACTGGTGGGCGATGAAATAAAAAAACTGGGCTTGCAGGATGTACGCGTGGAGAACGGCCGCATCCTGTGCCGCGGCACATTGGCCGACTGCGCCCGGCTGAACATCAACCTGCGCTGCGGCGCCCGGGTGATGTTGGTGCTGGGTCAGTTCCCCGCCCGTAGCTTTGAGGAGCTGTTTCAAGGCACCCGCGCCATTTGCTGGGAGGAATATCTGCCCCGGGACGCTGCGTTTCCGGTGAGAGGGCATTCCATCTCCTCGCAGCTTCACAGCATCCCCGCCTGCCAGAGCATCATCAAAAAGGCCATGGTGGAGCGCCTCAAGGAGCACTACCACATGGAGCAGTTTCCCGAAACCGGTGTGAAGTATCAGGTGCGCTTCTCCATCTTCAAGGACGAGGTCGCCATCTGTCTGGACGCCAGCGGCGAGGGGCTCTATAAGCGCGGCTACCGCGCCGTGGGCGTGGAGGCACCCCTGCGGGAAACGCTGGCCGCCGCCATGGTACTGCTTTCCCGCTATCGCGGCCGTGACCCCTTCTGCGATCCCTTCTGCGGCAGCGGCACCATCCCCATTGAGGCGGCATTGATCGCCAAAAACCGTGCCCCCGGTCTGGATCGCAGCTTTGACGCCCAGCGCTGGGCATTTCTCCCCGGCGACAGCTGGCTAGATGCCGCCGACGAGGCCATGGATAAGGAATTCCACGGTCAGTATGACATCTGGGGTGGCGATGTGGATCCCCGCGCCGTGGCAATTGCAAAGGATAATGCTCGCAAGGCCGGCGTGGACGACATCGTCCGGTTTGAGGTAGCGGATATGAAGAACTTCCACCGTGACAGTGAGTACGGCCAGCTGGTCACCAACCCGCCTTACGGTGAGCGTCTGCTGGAAAAGCGGGAGGCGGAGGAATTGTACCGTCAGTTTGGCAAGGTCTGGCGCAATCTGCCACCCAAATGGCGCACGCTGGTGCTGTCCAGCCACACGGAGTTCGAACGCACCTTCGGCCGTCAGGCGGATAAAAAGCGCAAGCTCTATAACGGCATGATCAAATGCGATGTATTTATGTACGGCAATGTATAGGGAGGATCACCGCCATGAAACATATTTTCATTATCAATCCCACTGCCGGTAAGGCCGACAGCCGCCAGAAGATCTACGATATGGCCGATGCACTTCGACGCGACCACGGACTGGATGTACAATGTATTCTGACGAAAAATCAGGGACACGCCACCGAGATCGCCCGGAAGCTGTGCGAAAGCGGTGAGGAGCTTCGCTTTTACGCCTGCGGCGGCGACGGCACCGCCAACGAGGTGGCCAACGGCGTTGTGGGCTATGAAAACGCCGCTATGACCGTGATCCCGGTGGGTACCGGCAACGATTTTCTGAAGAATTTCGGCGAGGACGCCGAGAAATTCCGGGATGCGGAAAATCTGTGGAACGGCCCGCAGTTCCATATGGATACCATCGATTGCAACGGTCGCATTGCGCTGACCATCGCCTGCTCCGGCATTGATGCCCGCATCGCTGCCGATGTACATAAATATGGTGACAGCCCCATCTTCAGCGGAAAGGGCAGCTATGTGGCGGCGCTGATCGTCAATTTCCTTTTCAAGGGCATTGCCTCCCATTGGAAGATTGAGCTGGACGGCGAGACGGCAGAAGATGACTATGCACTGGTGGCAGTGTGCAACGGCCGCTACTACGGCGGCGGCTTCATGCCGGTGGCCGAGGCCCGGATGGACGATGGCGTGCTGAATACGCTGGTGGTGAAAAAGGTCAGCCGTGTGTCCTTTGCCCGGTTTGTGACCCCCTACTCCAAGGGCGAGTACCGTAGATTTCCTCAATTGGCCCAGTGCTATACCGCCAAGGTCATCCGCATTATTTCCGACAAACGCGACATCGTCACCTGCCTGGACGGCGAGTGCATGGCCAACAGCGAGGTGACCATTCGTATGTCAGAGCGGCAGTTGAATTTCTTCGGCCCCGCAGGCTGTGACTGCAACGCCACCGCCAGGGAATAAGTGTCCCGATTGTGGAATTTAACAAATCTGTGAACTTTTGTCTTTTTTCCTTTTTTCCCCTTGCAAAACAATTTCATTGTGGTATGATAGTCAGCGTTAGCACTCCGGTTGTTTGAGTGCTAACGCTGATTTTGTTTTGAACATTTAGGATATAAGGAGGAAGCAACTATGAAACTCACCCCGCTTGCAGACCGCGTGGTACTAAAGATGGTGGAAGTCGAGGAGACCACCCGCGGCGGCATCATCCTTACCGGCTCCGCCAAGGAGAAGCCCTCTGTGGCTGAGGTCATTTCCGTGGGTCCCGGCGGCAATGTGGACGGCAAGACCATCACCATGACCGTGAAGGCCGGTGACAAGGTCATCACCGACAAGTATGCCGGCAGCAAGGTCACGCTGGAGGATGAGGAATACATCATCGTCCGTCAGGGCGACATCCTGGCCATCGTTGAATAAAAACACGAGAGTGAACGACCATTTTTCATTTTTCACTCTTCATTCTTAATTTATCTGGAGGCAATTTAAGTTATGGCAAAAATCATTAAGCGCGGCGACGAGGCCCGCAAAGCTCTGGAGGCCGGCGTCAATCAGCTGGCCGATACCGTTAAGGTCACTCTGGGTCCCAAGGGCCGCAATGTGGTGCTGGATAAGAAGTTCGGCACGCCCCTGATCACCAACGACGGTGTGTCCATCGCCAAGGAGATCGAGCTGGACGATCCGTTTGAAAACATGGGCGCACAGCTGGTGCGCGAGGTATCCACCAAGACCAACGATGTGGCCGGCGACGGCACCACCACCGCCACCCTGCTGGCACAGGCTATGGTCCGTGAGGGTCTGAAAAATCTGGCTGCCGGCGCCAATCCCATCGTGATGAAGAAGGGCATGGCCAAGGCAGTTGACGCTGCTGTGAGCGAAATCCGTACCCAGTCCCAGAAGGTCAACGGCACCGAGGATATCGCCCGCGTGGGCACCGTGTCCTCCGGCGACGAGACCATCGGCAAGCTGATTGCCGAGGCCATGGAGAAGGTCAGCGCCGACGGTGTGATCACCATCGAGGAGTCCAAGACCGCCGAAACCTATAGTGAAGTCGTGGAGGGCATGATGTTTGACCGCGGCTATATCACCCCCTATATGGTCACCGATACCGAGAAGATGGAAGCTGTCATCGACGATGCTTACATTCTCATCACCGATAAGAAGATCTCCGTCATCACCGACATTCTGCCCCTGCTGGAGTCCCTGCTGCAGTCCGGCAAGAAGCTGTTCATCATCGCCGAGGATGTGGAGGGCGAAGCTCTCAGCACGCTGATCGTCAACCGTCTGAAGGGCGTGCTGAATGTGGTGTGCGTCAAGGCTCCCGGTTTCGGTGATCGCCGCAAGGAAATGCTGCAGGATATTGCTATCCTCACCGGCGGCCAGGTGATCTCCGAGGAGATCGGCTTGACCCTGAAGGATGCCGACATCACCATGCTGGGCCGTGCCCGTCAGGTGAAGGTCACCAAGGAGAACACCATCATCGTGGACGGTGCCGGTGATCCCGAGGCCATTCGTGACCGCGTCACCCAGATTCGCAATCAGATCGGCATGACCACCAGCGAGTATGACAAGGAGAAGCTGCAGGAGCGTCTGGCCAAGATGGCCGGCGGCGTGGCTGTTATCAAGGTAGGTGCTGCCACCGAGACCGAGATGAAGGAAAAGAAGCTGCGCATTGAGGATGCCCTCAACGCCACCAAGGCCGCTGTGGAAGAAGGCATCGTGGCCGGCGGCGGCACTATCTTCGTTAATGTAATCCCCGCCGTCACCGCTCTGCTGAATGAGGTGGAGGGCGACGAAAAGACCGGCGTACAGATCGTGGCCAAGGCGCTGGAGGAGCCCATTCGTCAGATCGCCGCCAACGCAGGTCTGGACGGTTCCGTCATTCTGGAGAAGGTTCGCACCGCCGAGCAGACCGGCTACGGCTTCGACGCTTATAAGGAAGTCTACTGCAACATGATCGAGTGCGGCATCGTGGATCCCGCCAAGGTGACCCGCAGCGCGTTGGAGAACGCCGCCTCCGTTTCCGGCATGGTGCTGACCACCGAGTCTCTGGTGGCCGACAAGCCCCAGCCTCCCATGCCCGCCGCTCCCGCACCTGATATGGGCGGCATGGGTATGTATTAAGAAAACTGCAAATATGCAAACAGGAAAGAGCCGGTGGCTCTTTCCTGTTTGTTTTTGAAATAATTTATACCAATTGCAGAAAATTGTGTTGACAAACCCGTTCTCCTGTGGTATATTAACACTTGCCTGTTGTGAATGCACTTGGCGGCGTAGCTCAGTTGGCTAGAGCATGCGGTTCATACCCGCAGTGTCACCGGTTCAAATCCAGTCGCCGCTACCATTGATGGGTGGGATGCATCGCATCCCACCCAATTTTTCCACAACAGAATGGCCCGTTGGTCAAGTGGTTAAGACACGGCCCTTTCACGGCTGTAACATGGGTTCGAGTCCCGTACGGGTCACCAAATGGAGGCTTAGCTCAGCTGGTTAGAGCGCCTGCTTCACACGCAGGAGGTCACTGGTTCGAGTCCAGCAGTCTCCACCAAACCCTCACTTCTCATGAAGTGAGGGTTTTTCTTATATAAAAAGTCCTGATTCCTTGTGGAATCAGGATTTTTTGATAAATTTGTTGCCTGTCAGCTCTCTTTGCTGTAGGGGATACCCAATTGCGCAGGCACTTTGAAATTGCTGCGGAAGATCGTCAACAAAATCGTCAGGATATAGGGCAGAGCGATAATCAGCTCCGTGGGGAATGCCCCGGTGCCGATGCGGAAATAGACGGAGATGGCATCCGCCAGACCAAACGCCAGCGTGCCCAGCACCGCGCCCTTGGGCGACCAGTTGCCCAAAAAGCAGATGGCAAAGGCAATCCAGCCGCGACCACCGATCACATTGCTGGTAAACATACCCAGATAGCCTACCGTGTAGAAGGCACCCGCCAGACCGCTGATCCCGCCGGCCACCAGCACGGTCAGGAAACGGACGCGGTTGACATTGATACCCGCCACATCCACGGCCACTGGGTTTTCGCCGGTGGAGCGCAGGGTCAGACCGAGAGAGGTCTTATACAGCACAAAAATGGAAACGGGGATTAGAATATACGCCAGATAGGTCAGGATGTTCTGGTGGAAAAAGATTTCGCCCACAAAGGGGATCTTGCTGAGCAGCGGGATCGCCAGCTTGGGCAGCGTGTCGATCTGCAGCGGCGTGGTGGGCACGCCGAACAGTACACGCTGGAAGTAGGCGCAGATGCCCACCGCCAGAATGTTCAGCGCCGTACCGGTAACCACCTGCTGCTGTCCCAGCGTCACAGTGACGAAGGCATATAGCAGCGCCATCAGACCGCCCAGCACCACGGCCAGCACGATGCCCAGCAGCATACTGCCGCTGAGGTAGGTGCCCACAAAGCCGCCCCAGGCGCCCATTAGAAAAATACCTTCGATGGCGCAAACCATCATACCGGTGCGCTCGGCATAGACCTCGGCCAGAGCACCCAGCAGCAGCGGGGTACTCATCATAATGGCGCGTGTCAGAATATTCACTACCATACCTTACACACCCGCCTTTCTCATCTGCTTTTTCTTGTTGCGATTGTCCACAAAATAGCGCAGGGCATAAGATGCAATGACGCAGATCATCACGATGCCCTCGATCAGCTCGATAATACTGGCCGGAATATTCATGCCCGGCAGACGCCCCATGGTGGTGCCCATAATGTTCAAAAAGCCGAACAGAAGCGAGGCAAAAATACATCCGATGGGGTTGCCGTTAGCCAGAATGGCAATGCCGATGCCGTAAGAGCCGATGGACGCGTTGAATTCACGCAGCAGCATATGCTGCACGCCGTTGATCTCCGTCAGGCCTGCCAGACCGGCCAGACCGCCGGCAATGGCAAAACTGATGATGTAGATGAGTCCCGCGTTGATGCCGCCCAGATTGGCGGCGTTGGGATTGCGACCCACGGCGCGGATCTGATAACCCAACTGGGTATGATTCAGCAGCACAGACACCAGAATGGCTACCACCACCGCCAGCACAAAGCCCAGATGCACACGAGTACCGGGCAGGATATTGGGCAGATAGGCGCTGGATGCAATGGCATCGGTCTGCATATACTCCGCCTTGGTCTCCTGCAGACTGGTGCGCAGCAGATAGTCCATGAAGTTGCTGATGACATAGGTAGACATCATGCTGACCAGAAACTCGTTGGCCTTGAACTTGGCCTTGGCCGCACCGATAAGTCCGCCTACTGCGCCGCCGGCGGCGAAGGATGCCACCAGCACGATCAGCAGCAGCACGAAGGTGGGCACCTTACCCTGCAGCGCCAGAGAAATCGCCACTGCCACGATGGAACCCATGAGGAACTGACCCTGCGCGCCAATATTGAAGAGGTTGGCCTTATAGGTGAAGGCAAACGCCAGAGAGGTAAAAATCAGCGGCGTAGCCTTTACCAAAATCTCGCCCAGGTTGTATTTGTCGGTAATAATCTTGCTCAATGCCTTGCCGCAGACCTCGAAGGGATTGACATGCATGAAGGCCAGCAGCGCCATGCTGATGGCAAGACCCACGATCACCGCGATGACATTATAGAGCAGTACATTGGCTCTGGTTTTCATAGGGCCGCCGCCTCCTCTCCATCGAAGTGTATGCCGGCCATCAGCAGACCGATCTGTTCTGTGGTCAGCTCGCCGTTGCGGTAAATGCCCATAAAGCGGCCGTTGTGCATCACGGCAATGCGGTCGCACATCTCAAAGATCTCCGACAGCTCCGTGGACACCAGCAGTACGGCCTTGCCGTTGTCCTTCTCCTCCATGATCACATGGTGGATACGATCCACAGCGCCCATATCCAGGCCGCGGGTGGGCTGGTTGAACACCAGCAGGCGCGAGCCGATATCCACCTCACGCCCCAGCACGATCTTCTGCTGGTTGCCGCCGGACAGACTGCCTGCCAGATCATTGTAGTCGTTGGCCTTCACCCGGTGCCGCTCGATCAGCTCATTGGTGTAGGCGTTCAGCTTCTTGTGGCGGATAAAGCCGCGGTTAAACCACTTCTTGTCAAATACGCCCTTCAGCAGAATATTTTCCGCCAGATTCATATCCTTGATCATCGCATCGCGATAGCGATCCACCGGCACATAGCCGATGCCGAAGGCGTTGCGGGCGCGGATGGATTCCTTGCTGATGTCCTTGCCCGCCAGCAGCACCCGTCCGGATGTAGGCTGGCGCACGCCACTGATAATGTCGCACAGCTCGTCCTGTCCGTTGCCGCTGACGCCGGCAATGCCGAAAATTTCGCCGGCATGAATGGTGAAGTCGATGTCATTGAGCAACGCCGTGCCCTTTTTCGGCTGCAGCGACACATTCTCAAACTGCAGTACACCCTCACCGGCGGTGGTATCCCGGCTGGCGTCACGGACAGCAGGCGTCAGCTCCTGGCCGATCATCAGTCGAGCCAACTCCTGCTCGGTGGTCTCCTGACGCCGCTTTTCTGCCACCACGACGCCGTTGCGCATGACCACGATGCGGTCGGCCACCTCCATGACCTCTTTCATCTTATGAGTAATAAACACCACGCTGTTGCCCTTGGCGGCAAATTCCTTGATAAACTGCATCAGGCTCTCGGATTCCTGAGGCGTCAGCACCGCCGTGGGCTCGTCCATAATAAGAATGCTGGTGTTGATATACAGCGCCTTGAGGATTTCGATCTTCTGCTGCTGACCCACGGCCAACTCGCCCACCGGGCGATCCATGGGCACATCAAAGCCGTGCTCCAAGGCGATTTTTTTCAGTTTTTGTTCATAGTTCTTAATGGGGATATAGCCCCGCACATTGCCGAGAATGATATTCTCCGCCGCCGTGTGCGTGGGAACCAGAGAGAAATGCTGCTGGATCATGGCGATCCCCTTCGCCATGGCATCAGCCGGGGTCTTGATCTGGACCTCCTCGCCCCGAACGAAGATCTTGCCCTCGTCCAGGCCGTAAAGTCCGTAGAGAATTTTCATAATGGTGGACTTGCCGGCGCCGTTTTCGCCCAACAGGGCCACGACCTCGCCGTTATTCACCGTCAGCGACACATCCTTGTTTGCCACGACCTTGGCAAAGCATTTGGTGATGTGCTGTAATTCTACTGCGGGAGCTGTCATCATGATGCCTCCAAATTTCACGGGATAATCTGCTGATTTGTCCGCACGGTGCAGACAAGTATAAGGAGGGGGCCTGCTTATCAAAAGCAGGCCCCACAGAATACGCGGTAAATTAGTCGAACAGAGCCTTCAGATCCACGCTGCCGGCCTTCAGATCAGCAACAGCCTGATCGCAGGCAGCCTTGGCCTCGGCGGGGCAATTGTCGGTATACACGGGGAAGTAGATACCCTCGGGCACGCCAACTTCAACCACCTGGTGACCGGTCAGCTTGCCGCCCAACCACTCGTTGATGGCCCAAACATACATGGTCGCATAGTCAAAGTCAATGGAAGCCACAACGGTCTTGGGATCGATGGTGGTCTGGTCAGCGGAGTAACCCACGACCTTGGCACCCTTCTCCACAGCACCGTCGATGACGCCCAGGCCCAGAGAGTTGGCGTAAACGAACATCACATCTGCGCCGCCGTCGATCATGGTCTCGGACATCTGCTTGCCCAGAGCCACATCGTCCCAGCTATTGGCATAGGACAGCTCATAGGAAGCGTCGGCCTTGCCGTTGTCCTTGGCGATGGCCACGGCAGTCTTGCCGTAAACAGCCATCAGATCCTTCATGGCCTGGTTGGGATCGCCGCCGATCATACCGAACTTACCGGTCTCGGTGAGGTAGCCGGCAATGACGCCTGCCAGATAGGAAGCTTCATATTCCTTGGGGAACAGGGGGCACAGGTTGTCAGCGTCGCACTTGGAGCCGTTGACGACCATAAACAGCGTGTTGGGATAGCTGGCTGCCACAGCAGAAGCAGCCTCATCGAACTGAGAACCTGCAGCCATGATGATGTCATAGCCACGCTCGGCATACTCGCGGAAAGTGGACTCAAAGTCAGCCTCCTGGACGGCCTCAACATACTCCATGTTGGTGCCCAGCTGCTCGTTGCAAGCCACCACACCAGCATAGTTGGAAGCATTCCAGCCCTGATCGTTGATCTCACCGGGAAGCAGCAGAACGATCTTCACATCGGCTGCAGCCTTTGTGGTATCGCCGCCATCGGCCGTATCGCTGGAATCACCGGCGCCGCAAGCAGTCAGAGTGCCCAGCAGCATCATGGCTGCCAGAATGAAAGCCAGTACTTTTTTCATAACAAACCTCCTGAAGTTTTTACTGTTCCTTATACCATTAAATACACGGAACATCTAATCTTATTGTATCGGTCATGAAAATACCCGTCAATTTGCATATTATACAAAATTTTTCCATTTCTTCCGTCAGAGTGCTCATGTTGTATTGCACCTTTATGCCATTTTAGCGGTTGTTTCTTCCAAAACTGAACAATTATGCTGTAAATCGCTATTTGCCATAGAAAAATGCTGCGGAATTTCTTCCGCAGCATTTTAAGTATGATTACAGAAACCTTACTTCATGAAGGTGCCGTCCATCATGGCCTGGATGTAGGACTGATACTTGTCCTGAATATCCTTGGGAACCAGGTCGGACATTGCACCGGCAGACAGAGCGCCATTCTGCAGGGAGCCGTACAGGGTCTCGCCGCCGAAGTTGCCATCCTGAACAGCCTGCATGGAAGCAGAGATCATAGCAGCGTTATCGGTGCACTGGGAGCAGATGATGCACTCGTTCTGGCCCAGAATGTCCGCGGGCTGAGCGATGTCAACAACCTTGACCTCGCCGGCAGCGGTGTTGTACTCGTCGATGGCCTGACGGGCACCGGAGTCAACAGCAGAAGCATCGCCGAAGAAGACATCAGCGCCCTGCTCGATCATGGTCTTGGCAAATTCCATACCCTTGGCGGAGTCATCGAAGGAGCCGGCATACACGCAATCCAGCAGCTTGACATCCTTGCCTTCCTGCTGGGCAACATACTTGGCAGCCTCGCCGAAGCCGGCATACTTGCCCTTGGTGGTATCCAGTTCCATGCCGCCGATGAAGGCAATGGTGCCGGACTTGGTCATCAGGCCAGCCAGAGCGCCGGCAATCCAACCGATCTGCTGTGCATCGGGCAGTAGAGAGGAAACATTCTTGTTGACGGCCTTTGCGGGGGTATCAGCACCACCGTTCAGCAGAGCGAAAGCAATGTCGGGATACTCTTCAGCAGCCTGCAGAACTGCATCGGTGTACTGGTTACCGGGAGCATAGATCATATCATAGCCCAGTGCGCAGTAAGCAACGATGGAGTCATAGTACTCGTTCTGAGCGATGGAATCGGTGACCTCATAGGTCCAGCCCATCTTGTCGGCAGCACTGACCATAGCGTTGTAGCAGGCAGCGCCCCAACCACCGTCGTTGATGCTGGAGTCACAGATCATAGCGACCTTGTACTCTTTGCCATCCTTTGCATCGCCGCCATTGTCGGCAGCCTCCTGACCGCAGGCAACCAGAGACAGTGCCATGGCCAGAGCCAGAATCATTGCGAGAATCTTCTTCATTCGGATTTCCTCCTAATTTTTATTTTATAATAACCGCCCTTTTGGGCGGATATTATCCGCTTACCGCTGCTCGCGGCGATAGGGTTTGCCGTTGGCCTGCGGGCCACCCTTCTTGGCACCGATCACGGACAGCACCACAATAGTGGCCACATAGGGGATCATCTGGAAGAACTGATACGGCACGCCGAAGGAGCCCACCTGCAGACGGATCTGCAGCGCATCGCAGAAGCCAAAGAACAGGCACGCCAAGAGCACACCGCCACCGGTCCAGCGGCCGAAGATCACAGCAGCCAGCGCGATAAAGCCACGGCCTGCCACATTGCCCTGGGAATAGGTGTTGGAATAGCAGGTGGTCAGATAGGCGCCGCCAATACCGCTCAACGCACCGCACAGCACGCAGCTTAAATACTTGATGCGCACCACGGGAATGCCCAGCGTAGCCGCCGCCTGCGGATGCTCGCCCACGGCCTTGTAGTTCAAGCCGGCGCGGGTTTTGTTAAAGAATATACAGGTGACGATCACCAGCAGGAAGGCGATATACACCATGGGTGTCTGGTTAAAGAGCAGGTCGCCGAAAAAGGGAATGTTCTTCAACCCGGGAATGCCGATGCCTGCCATCAGCTCGATCTGCTTCAGATCGCTGCCGGTGCCGAAATACACGCGGTAGATAAAGGATGCCAGCGCAGGCGCAAAAATGTTGATAGCCATACCGTAAACAATATGGTCGGCACAAAGACTAATGGTGGCGTAGGCATAGATCATATTCACAACAACGCCCACCAGAGCACCGCACAGGATGCCGAGCCATGTGCTTCCGGTGATATAGCACACCAGGAAGCCCACCAGAGAGCCGATGGCCGCCAGACCCTCCAGGCCGATATTGACCATGCCCGCCCGCTCGGAGTACAGCTCCGCCAGCGCAATGAACAGCAGAGGAACGGCCATGCGGACCGTTGCAAGCAACAAGCTGGTAATCCAGGTCATTGTTCCGTCGCCTCCTTCTTTTCTTTCTTGCGGAAGTAACGCAGGCGGAATGCCTCGAACTCCGGCAGCTTCACCAGTGCCATACCGGCCACGGAGAACACAATCACCAGCGCCTGAATAATATCCGATACACTGGTAGGCACACCTGTGGCGGCCTGCATAGTCGTGGAGCCGGCACGCAGCGCTGCGAAGAAGATGGATACGATCATGGTTGCGATGGGATGCAGCTGTCCGATCAGCGCCATGGATACGCCGTCGAAGCCGTAGCCCGCGCCAAAGCCGTTGATCAGACGGAACTGGGTGCCCAGCAGCTCTGCACCACCGCCCAGACCGGCGATGGCGCCGGAAATAATAAAGCTGGTGAGAATGTAACGCTTGATGGGAAAGCCGTTGAAGCGGCTGGCCGTCATGTTGTAGCCCACGGCACGCAGCTTGAAGCCGCCGGAGGTCCAAAACAGGAAGTAATACAGCACGATGCCCACCACGATTGCGATCACAAACGCCCAGGTAAAGCGCATGCCGTCGATCACGCGGGGAAGCTGCACGCTGTCGGGCACGGGCAGCGTCTGGGGCACGCTCTCATCACGCAGCCAGTTGGTATACACCACACCCATAAACAGCGTTGCCACATAGTTGAACATGATGGTGATGATCATTTCGTTCTGACCACGGGTGATCTTCAGCACGCCGGGGATCAAGCCCCAGATACCGCCGGCCACCGCACCGGCCAGCAAGCTCAGGAGAATGCCGGGAACGCCGCCGATACCGGAACAGTACGCCACATAGTAGCAGGCCACGGAGCCGATGATAAACTGGCCCTCACCGCCCAGATTGAACACGCCGCATTTATAGGCGAAGCAGGCGCACAGACCGCAGAAAATCAGCGGTGTCGCCTTGGTCAGCGTGGTGCCGATATTGGCCGCATTGCCGAAGGCGCCCTTTGCCAGATACTGCATGGCCACCAACGGATTGGCACCCAGCACCGCCATAATGATGGCGCCGATCAGCAGTGCCAGCACAATGGAGAGCACGGGCACCACGAAGCTGCCCAAAGATTTTGTCAGTTTCTTCATAGCCGCCCTCCTCTCACTTACCGGTCATAGCAAGACTGATCTCCTCCACAGGAGGATTCTTGCCGGAGTATTCGCCCATGATCCGGCCTTCAAAGAACACCAGAATCCGGTCGGATACTTCCAGAATTTCATCGAAGTCGGCGCTGATCAGCAGAATGCCGACGCCCTTGTCACGAGCCTCGATCATCTTATCATGTACGAAGCGGGTGGCGCCGATATCCAGACCACGGGTAGGATGTGCCGCCACCAGCAGATCGGGCTCGGACTCCATCTCGCGAGCCAGTATGACCTTCTGCTGGTTGCCGCCGGACAGGCTGCGCACCGTCTGCTCCACGGAGGTGCAGCGGATATCGTATCTGCCCACCATCTCTCCGGCATAGCGGGCCATGTCGCGCTTTTTCAGCAGCAGGCCCTTGCCGCGGCTGAACTTTTCCGCCGTGGTGGCCTTCAGCACCAGATTGTCGGTAATGGACATATCGCCCACCAGGCCCTGCAAATTGCGATCCTCGGGCACATGGGAAACGCCGTTTTTAATAAAGGATGACGGGTCATATACGCTAACGCTTTTCCCCTTCAATTCCACACTGCCGGATTGCGGTGCCAGCACGCCGGTGATCAGCTGCGCCAACTGGGTCTGTCCGTTGCCATCCACGCCGGCAATGCCCACGATCTCGCCGCGATGCACCTTCATGGACACACCGTTCAGACCGTTGTGCTTGGAGTTCTTGTTGTAGTCCACATTCTTCAGCTCCGCCACGCACTCGCCCTTTGCCTCCATCTTCTCATACTGGGAAGCGGACAGCTCGCGGCCGATCATCATGCTGGCCAGTGCCTTGCCGTCGGTCTCGGCACAGTTCACCGTGCCGATCACCTCGCCCAGACGCAGCACCGTAATGCGGTCGGAAATATGCAGCACCTCGCGCATCTTATGGCTGATGAAGATGATGCTCTTGCCCTCGCTCACCAGCTTGCGCATGATGGCAAACAGTCCCTCGACCTCAATATCGGTCAGGGCGGCGGAGGGCTCGTCCAACACCAGAAGCTCCGCGCCGTGATACAGCGCCTTCAAAATCTCCACGCGCTGCTGTGCGCCCACGGAGATCTCCGTAATGAGCTTGTCCAGCTCCACATCCAATCCGTATTTTTCCGACAGCTCCTCGATCTCCCTGCGGCGCGCGTCGCGGTCGATAAAGAGGCCGGACACATTGCGGTCACCCAGAATGATGTTTTCAAACACGGTCATGGCCTCCACCAGCATGAAGTGCTGATGCACCATGCCGATGCCCAATTTTACCGCATGGGCCGGAGAGTCGATATGTTCTTCCTTGCCATTGACAAAAATTTTGCCCTCCGTGGGTTGGTATAGACCGATCAGAATATTCATCAGCGTGGACTTACCCGCTCCGTTCTCGCCCAACAGTGTATGTACCTCACCGTGTTTCACGGTCAGGTCGATTTTCTTGTTGGCGTAAAAGTCACCGAAGCGCTTGCTGATGTGTTCCATTCTCAGCAGTTCATCCAATGTGCGCTCACTCCTTCTTGCTGCCTCTGCCGTGGGGCAGGAAGCGATTTCCATAATTTCTAAAATAATGTATATATATGTATCATATCAGAAACATTTTTGGTTGGCAATCGTTTTTACCTTACCGCCACATATTTTTTTGAATCGCACCGTTTTTCGGAATTTAATTGGAAATCCGCCATTTCTTTCTGCAAAAAAGCATCGGGCGAAATATTTCACCCGATGCTTTTTTTGAATGTTAATACAGCGTCCGTACCTCCAGTGCCACATCGCTGATGGGATAGGTGCAGCAGGGATGGATCCAGCCGAACTTCTTGTCGGCCTCCCGGCGCCCGTCGACGCTCTCCGGCACAAATACCTCGCCGGAGATCAAACGGGAATGGCACCAGCCGCACTGTCCGCTGCGGCAGTCGGAGGGAACACTGATCCCCGCCTCCTCCATGGCACGCAGCAGTGTCTGATCGGCACGGCAGAAGATCACGCGTTCTTCCCCGCGTACCATCACCGTCACCCGATATGTCTTACCCGCGGCATCGGTGGGATAGGCGCTGTCGCGCGCCGGATCACCATACTCGCCAGAAAGCTCAAAGCGCACACGGCGGCGGGGCAGATTCAGTTCGGTCACTTCGCCCTCCAAAAAGGCGTACATGGCCTTGGGTCCGCAGGCATAGATGCTGTAATCACCGTCACCGGCGTATTTCTTGATAAGCTCTGCCGTAAGGAAACCGTGCTCATAGCCGTCCGCTTTCTCATCGGACAGCACATACACCACCTTCACCCGGCCGTTGGAACGCTCCGCCACGGCATCCAGCTCGTCACGCAGCAAAATATCATCGTGGGTGCGGCTGCCGTAGAGGATGGTCAGGTCAAAATCCTCAATGCCGTCGGCAATGGCGCAGGCCATGGAGCAGAACGGCGTAATGCCGCTGCCGCCGGCCAGTGCCACCACATGTCCGGCATCCCGGAGACTCTGATAGTAGAAGTTGCCCAGTGGGCCGGATAGGATCACCTCGGTGCCCTCAGCCCAGTTGTTCAGGATATACTCGGATGCCTGACCGCTTTGGCTGTGCTTGACGGTCAGGGTATAGCTGGTGTTCTCCTCACCCAGCGCGTCGACGGGATTGGAGCGAATGGAATAGGGGCGGCAGGCGGTCACGCCATCCATATTCAGTGCCAGTGAAACATACTGCCCGGCACGAAAATATGCCATTGCCTGCGTGCCCTTATCCGTATCCGGTACCAGCACAAAGGATTTGGCGCCGCCGTGGTCGATCACGCGGCTCACTCTGGCAAACTGCACACTGGGGTGCAGTGCCTTTGCCAGACGATTGGCATTGAACACGGAGGTGGGGATGGTGGCTTCCGCCGCCTCAATATGGGCGTTGCGGGTCTTGACCTCGCCCAGAAAAGCGCCGACGCCCAGTCCCTTCAGCGATTTTTTATCGTAATTGTACTTTGCCATCTTACTTGCCCTCCTTCATATCCAGCAGGGTGTAGCGTGCCTGCTCGGCACCGGAGAGGTACGCCTGGCTGTAGCCATCCATCTGGGTACCATGACCGCCGCAGAAGCGCAGGCCGCGGATCGTGTAGTCCAGCTCATGTCCGGACTGGACACGGGGGAACATTCCGTCCCATGTCCGGGGCTCGTAGCCGTACACATCGCCCATGGGGGTACCAAGGTAACGCGCCCATGTCACGGGAGAGGCCACCACGATCTCCTCAATGTGGTCGCGCAGATTGATGCCCGCCAACTTTTCAAAGTGGGTCACGGTCTCCTCGGCAATTTGATCCTTGATTTTGAAATAATTCTCCTCGGTAACATCCTTGAATGCGTCCTCGGAATAGAATTTGGCAAACTGCACCATACAGGTACCCTCGGGGGAGCAATCGGGAATAGCCTCGTTGAGAATGGTCACGCAGTAATCCTCGTGGGTATCAATGGCGGCGGCGTTCAGATACTGCTGATGGGTATCGCCGGTGGACCGAACAAAGGTGTCGTAGGCTTTGAAGCCCAGCTCCTCATAGGGGATATCCAGTCCCAGATACACCGTTACGCAGCACTGGCCCAGCTTACGGGCGTTCATCAGCTTACGGTCACGCTCCGGCACCTCGGCGGGATCCACCATGCGGTCAAACACCACCGTGGGCATCAGGTTGGAGATCACGCGCTCGCAGGCGATATATTCGCCGCTTACCAACTGTACGCCGTGTACAGCGCCGTCTTTCACATCGATCTTCGCCACCTCGGCGCCGTACCAGATCTCACCGCCCAGTTCCCGGATGCGGCGATCAAAGGCCATACCGATCTCATGGCTGCGATAGCGGGCGATCCACGGCTTTTTTGTCACATAGGTGTAAGTCATAAAGGCATACACGGCAAAGCTCATTTGGGTGGCATCGGCGGACACATAGTCCCAATAGGACTCGATGAGCTCCCGTGCCTTGTCCGGCATCCCCATGCGGCGCAGCATTTCATCGGTGGTCATGGGCACCACCTTCATCAAATCGTGGTATTTCAGCAGCATTTCCACCTTGGCCGGCGGTGCCGGCTCATTGTTGTGCTCTGCCAGCCATGCCACACCGTCGCACAGCATCCGGCCAAATTCCATAAAATCAGTAACGGACTTGCGGCTGCCGGGAACCTGCCTTTCCATCTCGTCGATAAACGCCTCTACGCCCACCGGCATGGTGGCATCAAAACCGCCCTTGGGATCGGTATTGATGGAGCGGAATGCCTCGTCGATGCCAACCCATTCTACATCCAGACCGTAATCATCCAGCAGGCGGCGCACAGCACCGGCGTTTTCGCCCTCGCCCATCTGGCACATCTCGTGCAGCGTTGCCTCAAATTCAAAGCGTCCTCTGCGGAAACTGGTGGCACAACCGCCGGGCAGGTTATGCTTTTCCAGCAGCAATACCTTCTTGCCCGCCTTGGCCAAATACGCCGCCGCAGACAGTCCGCCGTTGCCGCCGCCTACGACGACAACATCATACTGTTGATCTTTTTTCATCGGCTTCCCCTTTCCAAAGCTCAAATGTCCATTTGCAGCTGTTCCATCTGCTTGATAATATCCGTGCGGCGCTGATAGAACATCAGCTCCTGATTGTGACGATAGTAGGCGTCGCACCCATAGCGGGCAATAAATCGAGCGGCATAGTAGCTCATGGTCAGCTCCGTGACCATAATCAGCAGCTCCTGTCCCTCCGGCCAGACCTTTTCGGCAAAGGCGAACATGGCCTCCAAGCGGCTTCCCGCCCGTTCGGCGGCGGCGCGCATCTCCGCCACCATACCATCGTACTCCGCCTTAATGGCAGAAAAGTCGGAGCTCTCTCGTGCGTGGCGGCGCAGGAACGCCAGAATCCGCTCATAGCAGGTCTGCTTCTCCACGCCCAGCGTACCCAGCACCCTGGCGCGCTCCATATCCTCCTCCACGGCGGCGATCTGTCCGTCGATGGGCGCGCCGGATTTGACCTGCTTCAGATGTGCCAGCAGCTGACGGATCATATCCTCGGTCTCTATGACGCCGCGGACATCGCCTCCAACGCTGTCCAGCAGCAACCCCAGCAGCGTCAGCCGTTCATCGAAGGGTGCATCGGCGGCACGGCGGCAGATCTCCTGCGATGCCTGACCGTTGAGAATGGTATCCACCTGATAATCGGATTTATACTTGTTGAACAGATCATAGTAGATGGCAAAGTCCTCAGCGATCTCTTTGTCCTGCAGATACTGGCTGATTAGCCGACCGTCCACCGTCAGGCCGTTGAGCTCATAGAGCTTGATCATATCGCTCAAATCGTCCCAGCCGCGGGCGGTAACAAAGCGCTTGCCGTCCACCGTGGTCTCCACCTTGTAGAAATTCTCTTTTCTGGCATCCAGATAGGTCAGCACGGAGGCGTGCACACCCTTTTTCAGCGCATACTCCTTCCACGCAGGATAGTCCGGTTCGATGTCGATGCGCTTCAGACGATCCCAAGTGACGATATCGAACTCCCGGGCACTGCGGTTATACTCGGTGGGGTTGCCCGCCGTGACCACCAGCCAGCCCGCCGGAACGGCATGACGGCCAAAGGTCTTGTACTGCAAAAACTGCAGCATGGTGGGCGTCAGTGTTTCGGACACGCAGTTGATCTCATCCAGAAAGAGGATCCCCTCCTGCACGCCGCTTTGCTCCATCATATCATACACCGAGGCGATGATCTCCGACATGGTATACTCGGACACCTCATATTCCCTGCCGCCATAGGTCTTGCGGACGATCACCGGCAGACCCAACGCACTCTGGCGGGTATGATGCGTCATGGAATAGGACACCAGACCCACGCCCAGCTCATCGGCCACCTGCTTCATAATGGCGGTTTTGCCGATACCCGGAGGGCCCATCAGGAATACGGGACGCTGGCTTTCCGGCGGAATACGAAAATGCCCAAACTCGTCCCGGGTGAAATACGCCCGCATGGCGTCACAGATCTGTGCTTTTGCCTCGGCAATATTCATAGTTCAAACTCCTCTTCTATCTCTCTGGCCGTGCCCTTGGCCTGCAGCAGCAGTGCCGTCAGCTCCGTTTTGCCGCTTTGCGTGGCACGGCGTACATAGTCATCAATTTCCTCCGGACGCAGCAGCTTCCGCTGTGCGATTCCCGTCATGGCCGGAATATTATCGGTTTCCAGCACCCGCTCCATGACCTCCTGCTCATTGGCGCGAATAAAGGTCTCCGCCCGCTGTGCCACCCAATCGGGATGACGATCCGGACAGGACGCCCACAGGAGGCTGTATACCATCTCCGATTCCGGGTCGCGGCACTGGGCATAGCCCGGTGCGATGTAGCCCTCCACCAACTGCGGGCAGTTGCCGAACACATTGCGCTCCATCTGCGTCTGCGTGCCCAATACATTGGCTTTCCGCAGACCGCCGCAATCCCAAAAGGCGCTGTCGCCCAGCCGCGTCACGCCCGCCGGCACGGTGATCTCCCGCAAGCCGGTGCCCCAGAAGGCCATCTCGCAGATGGTGCGCATGGTTTCCGGCAGTTCGATATGCTCCAGCGCCGGGCAACACAAAAACGCTCCCTCTCCGATGAACGAAAGCTGCGGCGGCAGCACCACACGGCGCAAACTCTCGCAGTTGGAAAACACCGCCGCGTGCAGCTCCGTGATATGCGACGAAAGCACTACCTCCTCCAGCTTGACACAGCTGGAGAACACCTCTTCCCCGATAAAGGTCACGCTGTCCGGCAGCACCACGCGGCGAATGTCACCCTCGCCGGCATAGGCGCCGCCCTCCAAACGCTGAATGCCCTCCGGCAAAATCAGCAGACCGTTATGCGTCTGAAAATCTCGAATCAAGAATCTCGTCCTCCGTTAATACCATGTGCATGGCCCATGACGGCACCTGCACCTCCGTATATTCCTCCTGATGGATGATGAACGCCGTGTCATAGCCCGGACGCTTTGCCGGAAATGTTCCCCGTCCATCGGTAAAATACAGCAGTCCCCGCAGATCCGTCAGTTGTCGGCGGCGGATCAGTTCATCCACACGGGCGAACACAGGGCGGAAATCCGTCTGGCCCAGCCCCTTGATCTCCATGCTTTTGATATAGGCCTCAAAATCCTCATGGCAGGTAATCAGCACATCCTCCCGGATCCGATCATCGCACTGAATGATATGCATATTCACCCGGGTAAAGAAATTCTCCTGCCGGGACAAAATGTCATGGGTATGCTGAATGAACGACTGCACCACATCACCCCGCACACTGCCGGAGGTGTCGATGGCAATCACAAATTCCCGGATGCGCTTTTGCTCCCGGTATTCCAGCGGCTCGATCAACGGGACATTGCCATAAAGCGACATACCATAGGTATAGAAATTCTGGTCAAATTCCTCGTCGCTGAGCCGTACCACCTCGCCCCGAACGCCGAACCGCTGCAAAAAGGCGGTATAGTCATGCTTGGGGCGGTTCAAACTGCGCAGGTTCTGCACCAGCGCGCTGTCCATCTCCTTGAGCATGGTTTCCAGCTCCGTCTGCATCCGCTGGGAAACCTCCTGCCACAGTTGCTCCAAGAGCTGCACATCCCGTTCGTTTCCCGCATCCTCGTCCATCTCGCCGTACCACAGATTATGTTGGTCGGCCAAAAAATCACCGCGCATTTTCCGCAGTTCATCTTCGTCAAAATCCTGCTCGCCCAGCCATTTATAGATCCGCTCGGCGGTCATGGTACCCACTGCGGTGCGGAATTCTTCCAGTGCTTCACGCTGATTTTCCTGCCGCTGGGAGTGGAGCATGGGCTTATCCATCTGGCAGATGACATTCTCCACTGCCACATCGCAGGCCAGATCCCAACGCAGCTTGTGGATCTCCTCGCCCACAAAGCTGTGGCGGAACACGCAGTGCAGCACGGCGTGCATAATATCCCGGCACACCGCTGATTGCTGGGCACGGTACTGCGTCAGGATGTGCCACGGCTCATAGTACAGATACTGCCCATCGGTAGCAAATTTCCACTCCTGCGTACATACAAGGCTCAGGTGAGACAGCGCCCGATCCATAAAACGCAGCTGCACCAACAGGGTATTGCGGCTGAGGGTCAGTATCTCCTCCGCCAGCACCCGGGCGCTCTCTTCGCGG
Source organism: Candidatus Cacconaster stercorequi (assembly GCA_018064925.1). GTDB lineage: Bacteria > Bacillota > Clostridia > Oscillospirales > Oscillospiraceae > Vescimonas > Vescimonas stercorequi. Next base: position 49,482 of record JAGHUH010000003.1, read on the forward strand.
TCTTTCTGCTCCATCTGTCCCACCTCCTTTTCCTTCATATCGTTTATTATAGGGAGAAACAACCCTCGTTGCAAGGGCATTTCCCCCCTTTTTCGCACAAAACACCCCGACTCAAGGTCGGGGTGTTTTCTCTGACATCAGTTACTTGTGCAAAAACAGCACGCCCAGACATCTGGGGCCGCAATGGGATGCAATGGTGCAGCCGGCCTCGGTAATGAATACCTCCTTCACATGGGCGGTATCCTTCACCAACTGAACCAGCTCGTCCAGCGTTTCCCGGGACATACCCGTGGAATTGGTCACAAAGGCGTAGTCCTCGCGCACATCGGCACCCTCTAAACGGGCTGCCACATACTGGCGATAGACCTTTTCCATGTTGCCGCGATACTTTTTGCCCACCACCAATACGCCATCGCGCATTTCCAGGCAGGGCTTCAGCTTCAGCAGATTGGCGCCCAGCGCCGCCACGCCGGAGCAACGGCCGCCCTTCCACATATATTCCAGGGTATCCAGCACAAAGCTGGTATCGACTTTATCCGTCATGCTGCGCAGCCTGTCCGCGATATCCGCAGCAGCCATTCCCGCGTCGCGCATATCCGCCGCCTGCAGCGCCAGTAAGCCACCGCCGGTAGAAAGATGACGGGTATCCACGCAGTAGACCTTGCCCAGATCCGACAGCTCCGCCGCGGCCAGACAGGCGTTTTGATAGGTGCTGGACAGCTCGGAACTGATGTCCAGATGCACCACCTCGTATCCCGCCTCCAGCATGGGACGGAAGAAATCCACAAAGCCCTGGGGGCTTACAGCTGCCGTCTGGGGCAATGTTCCGTCAGCGCGGTATCGCTCAAAGAGATGCTCGCAGGTATAGCCGCCATCATCCAGATAGCGTTCCTCACCCACAAGGATACTCAACGGCGCAATATGAATCCCAAAGCGCTGCAGCAGCTCGGGCGACAGGTCGCAGGTACTGTCATATGTAATGGCCACCGGTTTATTCACAAGACACTCCCCCTTAACACGACATAGGTACGACAAATTATATCGTCGAAACCTCACGCGAACCTCAAATAATTTAAGAATTCCTATCGCCAAGCTGGTTATTATGTGATATGATAGGCACAACAACACGGGAGGAGGAATATGCCTTGTTCAATATTCTGGTGGCAGAGGACAACGAGGACACCCGGGTGCTGATGTGTGACCTGCTGCGCCGTGCTGGATATGTACCGTGGCCCGCCGCAAACGGCGTGGAAGCGTTGGCGCTGATGGATCACCGGCAAATTGATTTGGCCATTGTGGATGTAACCATGCCCCGCATGGACGGCTATGTTTTCACCCGCACCCTGCGAGAGGGTCACTGCGATATTCCCATCATGATGGTCACTGCCAGAGCCAACCGGGAGGACAAGCGTCTGGGCTTTGCCGCCGGTATTGACGATTATATGATCAAACCCGCTGACGAGGAGGAGCTGCTCTGGCGCATTGCCGCACTGCTGCGCCGCTGCAAGAGTGTCAGCGAGCATCAACTGGCCGTGGGCGGAACGGTGCTGGATTATCACGCCTTTCAGGTCAGCTATCAGGGCAAGACCGTACAGCTGCACCACCGGGAATTCCTGCTGCTGTATAAGCTGCTGTCCTATCCCAAAACCATGTTTACCAAGCGCCAGCTTATTGACGAGCTGTGGGATCTGGACACGGATGTGGACGAGCACACCGTGGAGGTACATATCTCCCGCCTGCGGAGCAAATTCCGGGACAATCCGGATTTCGAGCTGCGCACCATCCGCGGCTTCGGCTATATGGGGCTGACCCGGGAAAGTGACCCATAATGGATTTGTCCGCCGTTTCCTGTGCGCCGAGACGGCTCAATCTTGACTTTTCCCCCGCTACCGCGCTATGATGAAGAAAAACATGATCTGCTGAAAGGAGCTTCGTTGACATGATAGATTATATGAACGAATACAAGACCAAGCTGCGGACGCCGGAACAGGCTGTACAGGTGGTAAAGGACGGCGATTGGGTGGACTACACCTCCAATGTCTGCTTCCCCACCCTGCTGGATGCGGCGCTGGCAAAGCGTCGGGATGAGCTGTGGGATGTGAAGGTTCGCGGCAACCTGATCTTCGGGCCCATTCAGGTGGTGGAATGTGACGACACCCGCGAACACTTCTGCTACAACAGCTGGCACTGCTCCGCCTATGAGCGCAAGCTCTGCGATAAGGATCTGTGCAACTACATCCCCATGATCTTCCGCAACAACACGGTATATTACCGCCAGTTCCTGACGGTGAATGTGGCCATGATGGCCGTCCCTCCCATGGACAAGCACGGCTATTTCAATATGTCCTGTGCTGTGGGCGTGGGGCGCGGTATTCTGGACAAGGCTGACATCGTCATTCTGGAGATCAACGAAAACCTCCCCGTCGTCTGCGGCGGCTTTGACGAGGCCATCCACATCTCCGAGGTGGACTATGTGGTGGAGGGGCACCATGACCCCCTGCCTCAGTTCCCCATTGCACCTGCCACGCCGGAGGATATTGCCATCGCCGATCTGATTCTGCCCGAAATCCCCAACGGTGCCACGCTGCAGTTGGGCATCGGCGGTATGCCCAATGTACTGGGTGCCAGACTTGCCCAGTCTGACCTCAAGGATTTGGGGATGCACACCGAGCTTTGCTCCGACGCCTACTACGAGCTGTTCAAGGCAGGCAAGCTCACCAACAAATGCAACACCATCCATCGGGGCAAGGGTGCCACCGGCATTGTGTTCGGCTCGCAGGATCTTTATGACTGGATCGACCACAATGTGGGCGTGATGGGCGCGCCGCTGGAATACATCAACGCCCCCGAGGTCATCGGACAGCTGGACAACATGATCTCCATCAATAACTGCATCGCCGTGGATCTCTACGGTCAGGTCTGCGCCGAAAGTGCCGGACTGCGCCAGATCAGCGGCACCGGCGGGCAGCTGGACTACCTCACCGGAGCGGCTATGTCTCGCGGCGGCAAGGCGTTCATTGCTATGACCTCCTCCTTCGTGGACAAGAAAGGACAGCGCCACAGCCGCATTCTGCCGCACTTCGGCGGCGACATTGTCACCGATCCCCGCTCACAGGCGTATTACATCGTCACCGAGTACGGCATGGTCAATCTGGCAGGCCGCAGCTCCTGGGAGCGCGCGGAGATGCTGATTTCCGTGGCACATCCCGATTTCCGGGAAGAGCTCATTGCGGCGGCACAGGCGCAGCGCATCTGGCACCGCTCCAACAAGCGCTGAAAACCATCAAAAACGGAGATGCTTCTATGACAAACCGTGAAATTTACGAGTCCAAAAAGGTCACCGTGACGGAGGCGCTCAGCCACATTCATTCCGGCGATTGCATCATCAGCGGCACTTACGCTGCCGAGCCGGTACAGTTGTTTTCTCATCTGCACACGGTGACGGAGCGCGTCACCGATCTGCGGGTATGGCTGTGCAACACCCAGGGGGATTACCCGTTTATCAACGATGCGCAGTACTGGCAGCACTTCACCTATCACTGTGCCTTCTACGGTGCCAAGGAGCGCGCGCTCCACAAAAGCGGGCGGGTCAGCTATTTCCCATGGTATCTCAGTCAGGTGGGTCCCCATCTGGTGGAGGCCGACCGCCCCCGCGTCTTTCTCACCGCCGCCGCGCCCATGGACGAGGATGGCTACCTCTATATCTCCCCCTGCCTGCAATGGGAGTACGAGGCGTACCCCGCCTGCGATGTCCATATCTTTGAGATCAATCCCCATGTACCCCGCATGACCAATGCTCCCAAGGTGCATATCAGCGAGGTCACCTGCCTCATCGAGTGCGACAACCCCGTTTCCGAGGTACCGGAGCCGAGGATGACCGCCATTGAGCAGCAGATCGGCGCTTACGCCGCCGAGCTGGTGCGGGATGGGGACACGCTGCAATTCGGCATTGGCGGAACCTCCAACGCAGTGGCCGAGGCGCTCTACGGAAAGCACGATCTGGGCGTACACACCGAAATGTTCAGCACCTCCATGGGGCGGCTGATGGAAACGGGTGTCATCAACAACAGCCGCAAGAATTTTCACCCCGGCAAGGCCGTGTGTGCCTTTGCCTGGGGCAGTCAGGATTTCTAGCGCTTTATCCATGACAACCCGGATGTGGAGCTGCACCCCTCTGCTTATGTCAACGACCCGGCGAACATCGGGCGCAATGACAACATGGTGTCCATCAACACGGCGCTGCAGATCGACCTCACCGGGCAGGTCTGCTCGGAGTCGTTGGGCACGCGGCAGTATTCCGGTACCGGCGGCGCCACGGACTTTGCCTCCGGCGCCTATCGCTCCCGGGGCGGGCGGGGCATCATCGCCGTCACCTCCACTGCCAAGGGCGGCACGGTCTCCCGCATCCAACCCATGCTGGCCCCCGGCTCCGTGGTGTCCATTCAGCGCAATGTGGTGGATTACATTGTCACCGAGTACGGCGTGGCAAAAATGCGGGATGCCAGTCTGCGTCAGAGGGCGCAGCGGCTCATTGCCATCGCACATCCGGATTTCCGCCAGGAGCTGACACGGCAGGCCCACGATCTGCTGATCTGGTAAACGATAAAAAACAGAGCTGAAAGTTTTCAGCTCTGTTTTTTTATGATTCTTTTTCTAAATTTTCCCGGGCAACCTCCAGCATCAGCTTAATGCGGTTAAGCTGGTTGACTCGACTGGCACTGGGATCATAGTCGATGGCGGCAACATTGGCCTGGGGATACAGCTCCTTCAGCCGCTTCACCACGCCCTTGCCCACAATGTGGTTGGGCAGGCAGCCAAAGGGTTGGGCACAGACGATATTGGGCACGCCCTCGCGGATCAGATCCACCATCTCACCGGCCAGGAACCATCCCTCACCGCACTGGTTGCCCAACTGCAGCACCTTCTGGGCATCCTGCCGCACCTTCTTCAGCTTGCTGGGCACGCTGAAGTGGCGGCTGCGCTTCAGCTCACGGGTCACGGGACTGCGCAGCAGATCAGACAGCCCGATGCCGATTTTGGAGATCCACGCATCCTTCCTGCCACCGCCCAGATATTCTGCACGATAGATGGAACTCCAGAAGCAGTACTGCAAAAACTCGATCAGATCCGGCATGACCACCTCGGCGCCCTCGCGTTCCAGCTGGTCGGCCAGATGGTTGTTGGCCAGCGGCATGAACTTCACCAGCACCTCACCCACAATGCCCACGCGGGGCTTTTTCATGTCCTCATGTACGGGAATGCGGTCAAAATCTCGGATGATCTGACGGCAGTTGCGATAGAACTTCGCAACGCCGAAGCCGGGCGCGGAGATGTCGGCGATGCACTTTTCCTTCCACTTTTCATGCAGGGCATTGACGGAACCGATTTCCTTTTCATACGGGCGCATCCGATACAGTACCCGCATAAAGATATCGCCGTAGATCACGCCCTGAATACCGCGAACAATGGTGCGGGGCGCGAAATGCAGGCCGCTGTTGGTCTCCATGCCGTTGGCGTTGATGGAGATCACCGGAATCTGGGGGTATCCGGCATCCTTCAGCGCCTTGCGAATAAAGCCCACATAGTTGGAGGCACGGCAGCCGCCGCCGGTCTGGGTCATCATCACCGCCAGATGGTCGGTATCGTACTTACCGGAGGTCACCTCGTCGATGATCTGACCGGTCACGATCATGGTGGGATAGCAGGCGTCGTTGTTGACATACTTCAATCCCATATCCAACACCCGCTGGCTCTCGTTTTTCATCATCACCAGCCGATATCCCGCGCTGCGGAAGGCCGCACCAATGAAATCGAAATGCAGCGGTGCCATCTCAGTCACCAAAATGGTATAGCCCTGACGGTGCATTTCCTCGGTATATTCCAAGCGGTGATAGTCCTGCACCGCCCGGTGCTGTGCAGGCAGCTTACTGCGCAAACGCAGCGCGGCCATCATGGAGCGCACACGAATGCGGGCAGCGCCCAGATTGTTCACCTCATCGATCTTCAGCAGGGTATACATCTTGCCGCCCATGGTCAGCAGCTCTTGCACCTGATCCACCGTAACGGCATCCAGACCGCAGCCGAAGGAGTTGAGCTGCACCAGATCCAGATCGTCCCGTCCCACCACATAGCCGGCGGCGGCGTACAGCCGGGCATGATATGTCCACTGGTTGGTGGCGCGCAGTATCACATCTTTTTCCTGCAGCGGCGCCACGCTGTCCTCGGTGAGCACGGCAAAGCCAAAGCTGTGGATCATCTCGGGAATGCCGTGGTTGACCTCCGGATCCAAATGGTAGGGGCGACCCGCCAGCACGATACCGTGGCCGTTGTTTTCCTCGATCCATTGCAGGGCGCGCTTGCCCTCATTCAGCACATCCTCCCGGAAGCGCATCAGCTCCTGCCAACCGGCGTGAACCGCCTGCGCGGTCTCCTGCTGGGGAATCTGAAATTCCTCCTCCATCACCTGACACAGGCGCTTTCCCAGAATCTCCTCATCGGTAAAGGCCACAAATGGATCCAGAAACCGGATATTTTTCTCCTGCAGATCCTCCATGTTGTTGCGGATATTTTCCGGATAGGAGATCACCATGGGGCAGTTATAGTGATTTTGCGCCGCCTCGCGTTCCTGCCGCTCATAATATACGCAGGGGTAGAAGATGGTATCCACACCCTGCTCAATGAGCCACTGCACATGGCCGTGGGCCAGCTTGGCGGGATAGCATTCGGACTCGCTGGGGATGGAGTCCATGCCCAGCTCAAATACCTTGCGGCTGGATTTGGGGGACAGCACCACCCGGAAGCCCAGTTGGCGGAAAAACACGGCCCAGAACGGGAAGTCCTCGTACAAATTCAGCACGCGGGGCATACCCACCGTGCCGCGGGGGGCATTCTCCGGTATCTCATAGTCAAAAAGCCGCTTCTGCTTATAGGCAAACAGGTTGGGTGCCTCGTTGGTCTCCGCTTTCTCTTGCCCGCCGCGTTCACAACGGTTGCCGGAGATGTGGCGGCGTCCGTCACCGAACAGATTGACCGTCAGGCGGCAATGGTTCTGACAGCCGCCGCAGTGGGCGGTTTTCGTTTCATAAGTAAAGTGCTCGATCTGCTCCAGCGCCAGCATGGTGCTTTCGCTGCCGTCGTAGCGTTCCCGGGCGATCAGCGCCGCACCGAAGGCGCCCATCAGACCCGCGATATCCGGGCGGATGGCTTCACGCTCCGAGATCAGCTCAAAGCCACGGAGAATGGCGTCGTTATAAAATGTACCGCCCTGCACCACAATATGCCGGCCCAGCGACTGGGGGTCGGTGAGCTTGATAACCTTAAACAGTGCGTTTTTGATGACCGAATAGGCAAGACCCGCAGCGATATCCTCCACGGAAGCACCCTCCTTCTGGGCCTGCTTGACATTGGAGTTCATGAAAATGGTACAGCGAGTGCCGAGATCCACGGGTTTTTTGGCAAAGAGCGCCTTTTGCGCGAACTCCTGCGCCGTATAGCCCAGTGAGTTGGCAAAATTCTCAATAAAAGAACCGCAGCCGGAGGAACACGCCTCGTTGAGGATAATGGTATCCACGCAGCCATCCTTGATCTTGATGCACTTCATATCCTGACCGCCGATATCCAGAATGCAATCCACATCCGGCTGGAAAAAGCGGGCGGCATAGTAGTGGGAAATAGTCTCCACTTCGCCCTCGTCCAGACAGAAGGCATCCTTCAGCAGGGTTTCACCGTAACCGGTGGAGCAGGAGCGGACAATGCGGGCGTTGGGGTGCAGCTTGCTGCGGATTTCACCCATAGCCTGCCGGCACACCGCCAACGGATCGCCCTTGTTGCTGCCGTAGTAGCTGTGGAGCAGTTCGCCGTCAGCAGACAGCAGCACCAGCTTCATGGTGGTGCTGCCGGCATCAATGCCCAGAAAACAGTCGCCCTCGTAGGTGCTGATATCCCGGCGGCCGATGCGGTAGGCGCTCTGCCGCTTCCGGAAGGCCTGATAGGCCGCGTCATCTTCGAAGAGTGCCGGCAGGCAGTGCATCTCGGACAGTGAGCCGTCCACCGCCGCCAGCTTTGCCAACACATCGCCCAGCGTGCGCGCCTCCGTGCGCTGGCTGTATGCTGCCGCGCCGCCGGCCGCAAACAGATGCGCATCCTCCGGGAAGATCGCCTGCTCCGGGGTCAGGTTTAATGTGCGAATAAAGGCCGCACGCAGCTCCGACAAAAAGTACAGCGGGCCGCCCAGAAACGCCACATTGCCCCGAATGCGTCTGCCGCAGGCCAGACCGCTGATGGTCTGGGTCACCACGGCCTGGAAAATGCTGGCCGCCAGATCCTCACGGGGTACGCCATCGTTGATGAGGGGCTGAATGTCCGTTTTGGCAAACACGCCGCAGCGCGCCGCAATGGGATATAGCTCACGGTAGCCTTTGGCATATTCGTTCAGCCCCGACGCATCGGTCTGCAGCAGCGCCGCCATCTGGTCGATAAAGGCACCGGTACCGCCGGCACAAATGCCGTTCATGCGCTGCTCCACGCCGCCGGTGAAGAAAATGATCTTGGCATCCTCGCCGCCCAGCTCGATGACCACATCCGTCTGGGGTGCCGCCACGCGAATGGCAGCGGTCACGGCAATGACCTCCTGAATAAATTCAATGCCGATGTGCTTGGCCAGATTCAGGCCACCGCTGCCGGTAATGGCAAAGGTGCCGCGGACATCGCCCATCTGCTGATAGACCTCCTGCAGCATATCCTGCAGGGTCTTGCGTACATCCGCAAAGTGCCGCTGGTACTTGGCATATACCCGCTGCTCATTTTCGTCTGTCACCACCAGCTTAACCGTGGTGGAACCAACATCAATACCGAAAGAATACTGTTTCTCTGTCTGCTTGGTCATATCTGAGTCTCCCGTGTTCCGTTATGCTAAATGAAAAATATGTCGAAAACTTCATGTAAGTTTCATTATATGAAAGTTTCCGCAGATTTCAACAAACACCCGACCCACTTGTGTTGTTTAAACTATATCAACCCCAATATATGTTGTCTATTTACCGGAATATTTATATATTTGGGTAAAAATGCGCATATTTGTGACATTTCCATCCCTAATATAACGGATTATTTACAGTTGCCAATTCCCTTTATTATCCATAATTTTCCACTTTTCGGGTCGGTGTTGATTATATGCGACAAATGGCCTATAATATGACGCAGTGGAAGGAGGGAAATCTGCATGGGAAACCAACACGACCTGCGCGTGCAGCGAACGGAACTATTTATCAAGAATGCTTTTCTGCATTTACTGGATGAACAGCCTTTTGAAAAAATCCAGGTGAACGACATCGCGCAGCGCGCCATGATCAACCGCAGCACCTTCTATCTGCATTACCGCGACAAATATGATCTGCTGGAGCAGCTCAAGGCGCAGATGATTCGGGACATCGGTGGTTTTACCGATTCTCTGACCCGGGAAATGGTGCTGGTCTGCCGGCAGGAGCACACGCCCCTGCCTCATTTACTGGCACTGCTGGCCTATGTGGAAACGCTTCCGGCGTTTTTTCGTCTGGTGGCTGACAACGACCCATCGTTTTACCGGCGCATCGGACAACCCGCGCAGCAGAAGATTGCAGAGCTGTTCCCGGAACTGCAGAATGACGCGCTGCCGCCGGCATATGGCGAAGCCATCCTGACATCGCTGCTGCGCTGCGTCATCGAGCAATGGATCAGCCGTGATCTCAAAGAGCCTAAGGAGGATGTGGCACTGTTGCTGACGCAGATTATTCTGGCGGATAAGCTGGCACTCTATCAGCTTTCCTCCGCGGCACCTCAGGCGTAAAAGAAGGCATATCCGCTTTTTTCGGGCGGATATGCCTGGCACTTTAAGTTTTTGTGTTCGTAAAGCAGGAAAACTTTAAGTTTTTATGTTCGCCCCTAATTGAGTAGGCTTTACGATAGATTGTTCGTTTTTATTTTTTACGACCAATTCCGAAACGAGTATGCTTTACGATAGATTGTTCGTACTCAAAGACAGCAACAAAAAATCCGCTCTCTCAAGAATGAGTTGGAGCGGATTTTTTTATTTAGTGGTTCACAAATTTGATGGCTCCAATATTCTGCTTTGTGGTGCCCATGATTTGCTTGACAATTCCTGTCATTTTGCCTCCTTCAGTCATTTCGCATACAATATTCGATAAATGTTTCTGCTCCTACGTATCGCAACGCTAAAGGATTCTGTTTGATAGCCTCTGCAATGATGAGTTTGTTATTACGCATTTGCTTGGATGCGTAATACAGTGCCATCCCACTCTGCTGGACAGCACCAAGAACAACCCCTTTGTCGTTACGGAGTTCCCGAGACGCATATTCCAGCGCCCAACCGTTCCGTTTAACGGCGGCCAGGATGACCTCTTTGTCATTTTGGAGTTCGATGGATGCATATTTCAGCGAATGGGTATCCTGCTTTACGGCGGCAAGAACTACATCCTTGTCGTTTTTTAGCTTTGTGGATGCATATTGAAGCGCAAGACCGTTCTGCTGTACCGCTGTTAAGACAATTTCCTTGTCTTTTTTTAGCATTTCGTGCGCGCACTTCAGTGCTACGCCATAATTCCGCACAGCGGCCAAAACGATTCTTCTGTCTGCCACAAAACATTTTGGGACATGAGTGAGGGCTCTACCATTTTGCTCTACAGCCGCCAAAACGATTTTTCGATCTTGACGCAATATTTCAGACGCGAATTGAATTGCCCTGCCGTTTTTCTTCAAAGCGGCCAAGACAACATCTTTGTCATCACGAAACTCTGCCGGTAGGCTTGATAGAGCGGTTCTGGATTTTTTGACAGCATCCAACGCTTCCAGCTTGTCCTTCGACATAGTGTTTAGCGCCATACTCTTCTCCTTTCGTTATTTAATGTGTTTTAGATTTATGTACAAAAAAAGAGACCTCTTCCTACATAGGAAAAAGTCTCTTGAATTTATTATATAGTTGGTTGCGTATCTATCACATGATACTTAATGATGATAATGCTATATCTTACGTTAATTGTAGTGTACAAGACTATTAAAAGCGGATACAAATTTAGCGCAAACAACAAGTACTATGGTCCGTATTCTCTTTGCGCAACAAATGGACGCACAGACTATGTTGTAAAAATGTCAAAGTCGGCAGGAAAGAGCGTATCTTCTATTGTAAAAGTTGACTGGATGATTGATTAGTTAACAAATATTTGCTATGCTGGAACATATCAAAGTTCCAGCATAGCAAATATTTAGTTGGTGAACATTATGATTATTACCATTCCGGATATTGTTGCGGGCAAAAAGCATTTAATTGACAAGTGTCAGATTAACATTCAAAAATATGCATTGACTTCTATTTGTGGGGAAAATGGCAGTGGTAAAACAATGCTGTTAAGCTGCCTGTTCTCTGAAAGCGTAAAAAATAACATTTCCGCATGTATGATGGATCAGAGTAGCGAGTTGCAGTTAAACAGATGCACAGTATTAGAAAACATTGCTTTATCAGAGGAAAGAGAGCATTGTGAAAAAGCGTATAAGCTGTTGGAAGAATACGGCGTAGACGAATTAGCGTCACACAAAATTAACGAACTAAGCGGTGGCGAAAAAAGATTGATTTGCCTTCTCCGTTGTATATATAACGAACCAGATATTCTCTTTTTGGATGAGCCAACTAATGATTTAGATTACATTTCCGTTGAAAAACTTATTAAAATTTTGAATAAAATTTGCAAGAAATGTACAGTAATTGCGGTTACTCACGATGATAGAATTACTTCTATATCTTCACAAATTTATCGGATAAACTATCAGCGCATTATTAATGAAAAAAATGTGGGAGTCGATAAAAATGCCCAAACATCATCATATTTGGGGCAGAGTAAAGATCCTTGTGCCCACAAAATATCTTTGAGTCTATTACGCAAAGCACTAAACTCGGTCAATGTTCTAAGATTACTGTTTTTCTTGTTTTCTGCCTGCATGATATATTTTTCAATTTTACACCAACAGGAAATACCGAATTTAGGACTTGATTCAATAGCTCCTGGGGAAGTAGATATATTTATTCCTCTATCAGATTATGCGTGCGGAATGCTAACAGAAGGGGCAGTTCCCATTCGAGCGTTAACCTGTTTTAATGACAATGCGAAGATTACAGAAAAAGCAAGAATATACAAGGAACTCGTTTCTCAGTTGACCCAAATGCCAATCAACTACGGGCTAAAAATGAAAGAAGATTTACGATGGATTCAGTTCAAAAATGAGTACTATGATGTAGAAAACCGAACATTTATCTATCCATTAGAGCTGTATGCAGAAGAATTCCAACTCGATAGCCCACCCGACACATCGAAGTATTTTGATGTGTTTTCCGAAATCGTGAGCGAGGGAGCAGAGCCACTCGATATTACACTATATAATTCGTTGTTGAACAACCGGAAGCAAGAGCTTGAAAACAATCATACTGAATGCACATGGCTGACAATTTCGCTTCAAGGAACTGACTTCTACACTTTTATAAGCTCTGATAGTGTATCAGCCATCATGGACGGCAATTATTGCATCCGGTCCGCCGAAACAATTGAGTTTACAAAGCAAGTGAATACATTTATTGTGCTGGAGCGAGTTTTAAAGAGAGCAATTGTGGCAGCCCTTATCTATCTTGCACTTGCTTTTTTTGCCACGTTACTACTTTGTGTAGCAAATCGATCCGCAATAAAAGTGTTCTGCAATTGCGGTGCGCAGAAGAAAGATGTTGCAAGAATTGTATCAAAGAATATTGCAGACGGACAATTCTGCCTCATTTGCGGTATTGGAGCCATCGCGGTTATGGTTATTTGGCTCATAATAAGTAAGGATACGAATACAATTAGTGCTTATATTGAAACTATAACTTATATTATGGTAGGAGCTTTGTCCGCGAATATAAGAAAAAGAACAGCTATGGTGTCGACAAACAATATCTACGACTGGAGGAAACGCAGGTGAAATTTGAATCCCTACACATAAAGAACAAATATCTTCACATGGAATTGCAGACAGTCGATTTTAGCTATACGGGCATCTATTTAATCACAGGTCCTAACGGCTCAGGAAAAAGCACTATTCTCAAGGAAATTGTATTCGGGAATAACACTCCAAAATTTCCGACAGAAGATCAGTATAATGCATATAACCATAATAGAGGGGCATTGATAAGCTATGTGCCTCAAAAAGTTTCTGTTCCGGATGTCACCGTAGATGAATACATAAGAAAAGACAACCCAATTGTACGACGGGATGAACTCGTAAACCTTTTGGATAAATTTGGGCTGCCTGAATTAGATATGGGTTTAAAGATTAGGGTAATGAGCGGAGGCGAAATCGTAAAACTTTCTATAATTTCCGCCTTGCTTAAAAAGACTCCGTATTTGGTGTTGGATGAGCCGACAAATAATTTGGACGACAGATCGACAGCGTCGCTGATGCATGAGATTGAAAAGTATGCTGAAGATCGTACTGTACTATTAGTTTCTCACGACCCCAGAGTGATAAAGCACGACGCATACCAGGTTTTTATCACACAAGATGGAATCTCACAAGAATATTCAAAGGGAATACAGAACACGACCGCTCCGGCGCAACAGCCTAAGATATCCGGTCTGAAATTAGCTACACGGCTTTTGAAGAAAAACCACAACATTGTATGCCTGGCAGCTTTCGTGTGTGTATTAGTAGCTGCACTATTATTTAATCTGAACGAATTTAGCCGTAAATACTCTACAGATATCCCACCAAAACAGAATTCCATCTTGGTATATAACGCAGATTTCACATACCCGAACTTAAACGAATATTATGTAAAATCGGCTCGATTGGAAATAGACCGTTCAAAATACGAACGGCGTCTTAGTTATGATGATATTCCGCAATGCGCTCAAGAGAACGGAATAAATATGTTTTATGTTTTGCGCGAAGACAAGACATCGGCCTTTTGTGATAATGCGTTTTCTGAATCTGCAGAAGATCCAGAGCCGGCTTCCATCCCGAGCGTTATTGCCGAAAACTATTTAAGTCAATGTGGACTTTCTGATGTTTTTTCGCTGAAGAAGGGGAGATATCCCGCTGACAATACACACGAAATCGCCCTTTGCGAAAAACGCCTATCAGAGCAATTTCGCATAGAAAATAGTGAAACAAGTGCCATCGGGGAAAAGTTGGAAGTCGATGGGATAAAGTATACTATCGTCGGAATTACATCATTTGATGTAATTTGGGTATCTTACCATGGCAACGAAAACAGCTTGTTTTATTGCTACGATGTAACGGACTATGACTCGTTCGCCGACAACGCAATTTCTTATCAAATAGGCGCTGATTACACTTATTGTTATGAACCGTCAGTTGCAGTTATTACTACAAAACCACAGCAAGAAAAATCAGTCCTTAACTCGATGATGTCGAATTATCCGGCCAATAATTACTATTCTTACGAATACAATCAAGGATGGACATTGGCATACAATTGGGCATTTCTAAGATATATATTGATTTTGAGCGTTGTTTTTGCAAGCTTAGGTTCTTTGATTATTATAATGCTCAACAAAGCAGCTTTTGCTGATGATATAGTTTATTTGGAAGACTATCGTTGCTATTATATCTTAAATCGTAAAATTCGTTCAACATACAGGGTGTCCAGGGTTATAGTAAAGCTAACCGTTATAGTAACACTATGCATAGCCGATTATTTTCTTTCGGGAGCATATCGGGTGAACGCATTTATTATTGCTGGAATTGGCGGCGTCATGTTATTAGCGGACTATCTGTATGCACGCATTACTCAACAGAAACTGTCGCAATAATGCAATTGGGAGAAAACGATAGTGAAATATGTCTTATTTGGGTACCTGATTATCTCGGTTTATACGGTTGCTCATGAATTGGCACATGCAATATGCGCAAAAGCTTTTGGACTTAACATTATAAAAATTCAACTTGGCAGCAAATTACTTTGTGTGGAAGGACGGCGATTAAATATATCTCCAATTTTAATAGGAGGGTATGTTGAGGTCGCTCACACCGAATTGCTACGGTTGCCTAAACTCAAGAAAATTGTGTATTTCGAAGCGGGTTGCTTGGCTAACATATTTATTATGATCCTGTTTGCAACAGTCCTTCGCGGCTTCCTTGCATACGAGCATTATTTTATTGCTGTCTGTTTGATATTTGCAAATCAAATCCCTGTTGGCAAAACAGATGTTTCAATGCTAATTCAATATAATAAAAAGCGTACGCCTCCATCCATAACTGTCCCGGCCGGAGTATAATTGAGGCATAGCGCCGGGAAGAAATTGACCCACGCCTAAAGACCAGCTAATCTTAAAAGTGTGTCGAATACTTTTAGGAGG
>JAGHUH010000009.1 GCA_018064925.1 Candidatus Cacconaster stercorequi
GTAGTCGATGACTTCCTCGGCCACGTCGCAGATGGACCCCATGGCAATGATGACGCGCTCAGCATCAGCAGCACCATAGTAATTGAACAGCTGATAGTTGGTACCCAGCTTCTCATTGACCTTGCCCATGTACTTCTCGACAACGGCGGGCAGAGCGTCATAGTAGCTGTTGCAGGCTTCACGATGCTGGAAGAAGATATCGCCATTCTCGTGGGAGCCGCGCATATGAGGATGCTCGGGATTCAGAGCATGCTTGCGGAACTCTGCCACAGCGTCCATATCGCACATATCCTTCAGATCCTCGTAATCCCAGACAGCGATCTTCTGGATCTCGTGGGAGGTACGGAAACCATCGAAGAAGTTGATGAAGGGCACCTTGCCGCTCAAAGCGGACAGGTGAGCCACAGGAGCCAGATCCATGACTTCCTGAACATTGCCCTCGCACAGCATGGCGAAACCGGTCTGGCGGCATGCCATAACATCGGAGTGATCACCAAAGATGTTCAGTGCGTGGGTGGAAACGGTACGCGCGGAAACATGGAACACGCAGGGCAGCTGCTCGGCTGCGATCTTGTACATATTGGGGATCATCAGCAGCAGGCCCTGAGATGCGGTATAAGTGGTGGTCAAGGCACCAGCACCCAGGGAACCATGCACCGCACCGGCTGCGCCGGCCTCGGACTGCATTTCGACCACCTTGACCTGGGTTCCGAAAATGTTCTTCTGTCCGTTAGCGCTCCACTGATCGACAAAATCAGCCATGGGGCTGGACGGGGTAATGGGATAGATAGCAGCAACTTCGCTGAATGCATAGCTGACATGAGCAGCTGCGTTGTTACCATCCATGGACTTCATTTTTCTTACCATAAACGAGCCTCCTTTATTTTTTCCATTTCGTATCAGCACGAAATATTCGCTATTGTCGATAATAACACAAACAGCTCCTGCTGTAAATGCACTTTTTGTGAATTTCACTATGGTGAAACTTTTTCTTCATCGTGCACAAAAATTCTTATGCCAATTGGTGACTTTTTCAATAAAACCTTTCCCACACAATTATTTTGTGGTATGATAACCTTAAATTAGTATGCGTTTGGAAAGGAGTGCGGCGTATGGTGGTATCGGTACGGTCGCTTGGATTAAGCGGTATTACAGGCTACGAAGTCAGCGTGGAGTGCTTCCTCTCCGGCGGTCTTCCCGCCTTTGATGTCGTGGGTCTGCCGGATGCCGCCGTTCGGGAGGCGCGGGAGCGCGTACGGGCCGCCGTGAAAAACTGCGGCGCCAAATTCCCCGTCAGCCGCATTACCGTCAATCTGGCACCCGCCAGCCAACGCAAGGAGGGCACCATCTATGATCTGCCGATTTTTCTGGGCATCCTGCGTGCCTCGGAGGAGCTGAAATCTCTGCCTGAGGACGCCGCCTTCCTGGGCGAGCTGAGTCTAACCGGCAAGCTGCGGGGCGTTAGCGGTGTGCTGCCCATGGCACTGTGCGCCGCGCGAATGGGTATCAAGAGCTTATTTGTTCCGGTGGAAAACGCTGCCGAGGCCACATTGGCTGACGGCATCACCGTGTACGGCGTGTCCGATGTGGGACAGCTTGTGCGCCATCTGCGGGGCGAGGAGCCCATTCCGCCGGCGGAGAAGTGGCAGATCGTTTCCTCTGCCCAAGCGATACCGGATTTTTCCGATGTGATGGGGCAGGAAACTGTCAAGCGGGCGCTGGAGGTGGCCGCCGCCGGTGGGCACAACATCCTGTTGGTGGGTTCCCCCGGCTCCGGCAAGTCCATGCTGGCGCGGCGTTTGCCCTCCATCCTTCCGGATATGACCCGGGAGGAATCTCTGCAGACCACGGAGATCTACTCCGTGGCAGGCATGACAGACCCTGCCCATCCGCTGATAACGGAGCGTCCTTTCCGCTCTCCGCACCACACCGCCTCGCCGGTCTCGCTGGCAGGCGGCGGCACCGTTCCCCGACCCGGTCAGATTTCTCTGGCGCACAACGGCATCCTCTTTTTGGATGAGCTGCCGGAATTTGATAAATCGTCGCTGGAGACCCTGCGCCAACCACTGGAGGACGGCGTGGTGACCATCACCCGGGTGTCCGGCTCGCTGACGCTGCCCAGCCGCTTCATGCTGGTGTGCGCTATGAACCCCTGTCGCTGCGGTTGGTACGGTCATCCCTCCGGACGGTGCACCTGCTCGGAGGCCCAAGTGGAACAATATTTGCGCCGCATTTCCGGCCCGCTTTTGGATCGCATTGATATGCACATTACGGTACCGTCAGTGGAATACGATGCCATGCGCCGCAAAGACGCGCCGGAGACCTCCGCCGCAGTGCGGCAGCGCGTCAACGCCGCCCGGGAAATTCAGAAGCGCCGCTTTGCCGGTACGGATATCACCTGCAATGCCTACATGACCCCCGCCATGCTCGGACAGTACTGCGCTTTAGATGAAGCAGGTGAAAAGCTGATGCGGGGCGCCTTTGACCGGCTAGGCCTCACCGGGCGCAGCCATGACCGCATATTGCGGATGGCACGCACCATCGCCGATCTGGACGGAAGCGAAACCATTCAGGCATTTCATTTGGCAGAAGCCATTCAATATCGCAGCAACAACATATTAAAATAAGGAGAACATCCATGCACGAAATTATCCTCTGCAAGCTGGGCGAGGTCGTTCTGAAGGGACTGAACCGCCGCAGCTTTGAAATGAAGCTGATGAGCAATATCCGCCGGCGCACCTCCCGCTTCGGCAAATTCAAAATCTACTCCAAGCAGAGCACCATCTATGTGGAGCCGATGGAGGATACCTGTGATCTGGACGGCGCCTACGCCGCCTGCAAGCAGGTATTCGGCATCATCGCCATCGCCCGTGCCCTGCCCTGCGCAAAAACCAAGGAAGCCATTTTCGACACCGCCAAGCTGTATCTGGGCGATGCGCTGACGGCGGCAAAGAGCTTTAAGGTAGAGAGCAAGCGCGCCGACAAGTCCTTCCCCATGGGCTCCATCCAGCTCAGCCAGTGGGTGGGCGGCATGCTGCACGACGCCTATCCCCACCTGACGGTAGATGTCCACCATCCCGAGCTGACGGTGCATCTGGAGATCCGCGAGGACGCCGCCTATGTCCACGCTCCTGCCGAACCCGCCGCCGGCGGTCTGCCCATCGGTATGGGCGGCAGCGCCGTGAGTCTGCTCTCCGGCGGCATCGACTCTCCGGTATCCTCCTATATGATGGCCAAGCGCGGCTGCAAGCTGGAGATGATCCACTTTGCCTCACCTCCCTACACTTCCGAGCTTGCCCGTGAAAAGGTGCTGCAGCTTGCCCGTGAGTTGACGCCCTGGTGTGGTCGGCTGAATGTTTACATTATCCCCTTCACCGAAATTCAGGAGGAGATCCGCCGCAATTGTCCCGAGGATTATTATACGCTGATCATGCGCCGGTTTATGATGCGCATGGCCGACCGGCTGGCCAAGGAGCTCCACTGCCACGCGCTGGTGACCGGCGAATGTCTGGGGCAGGTAGCCAGCCAGACCATGGATGCCCTGCGCGTCAGCGGTGATGTCACCGAGCTGCCCATTTTGCGTCCCCTGATCGGCATGGACAAGGAGGAGATCGTCCGTATTGCCCGCCACATCGGCACCTTTGACACCTCCATCCTGCCCTACGAGGATTGCTGCACCGTGTTCACCCCCCGCCATCCCAAGACAAAACCCCATGTGGAGGATGTGCGCGAGATGGAGCAGGCACTGGGCATTGACGGTCTTTGCCAGCGGGCCATGGAGCAGCGGGAAATGGTCAAAATCAAATTTTAATGCTAAATTCTAAAGGCTGCATGCAAAATGAAGTTTGTGCTTTGAGAAAATCCAACATGGATAAAACGCGAAAACAAATTTGAATTTTCTGTCCGTTTCGTCGTTTGCAGAGAGTTTCATATTTGCAGGAACGAAATTTCCGTTTAGCATTTTGCATTCTGCATGATTCCCACCGAAGGGAGGAATAACCATGACCTGTGAACTTATCGCCGTGGGCACTGAGCTTTTACTGGGCAATGTGGCCAACACCGATGCCCAGCATTTGTCCGAGCAGCTCTCCGGCGCGGGAGTCAATGTACTGTATCATACCGCCGTGGGCGATAACCCCGCACGGCTCACCGAGGTCATCCACATCGCCCACCGTCGGGCAGATCTGCTGATCTTTACCGGCGGTCTCGGCCCCACCTATGACGATCTGACCAAAGAGGTAGTCTGCCGCGCCTTTGGGCGAAAAACGGTGTTCCACCCGGAGATCGTGGAGGAAATTCAGCACTATTTTGACACGGTGTTCCGCAGACCGATGCCGGAATGCAATCTGCAGCAGGCATATCTGCCGGAGGGGTGCACCATTTTCCACAACCCCGTGGGCACGGCGCCCGGCTGCGCCTTTGAAGCGGACGGAATTACCGTAGTGATGCTGCCCGGTGTGCCCCGGGAGTGTCGCTACCTCACCGATCATGCGCTGATCCCATGGCTGCGGGAAAAAAGCGGCGAGGTCATCACATCCCATGAGCTGCGGATCTTCGGTCTTACGGAGCCGCAGGTGCAGGAGAAGCTGGGTGACATCATGAACAACGCCGTCAATCCCTCTCTGGCGCCCTACGCCAAAACCGGTGAGGTACTGCTGCGGCTCACCGCCAAAGCCGCCACCACCGCCGATTGCGAAGCGCTGATGGCGCCGATGCTCCGGGAGGTTCAGGCGCGGCTGGGGGAATATCTCTACGGCATTGATACGGGCAGTCTGGAACAACAGGTGCTGACGCTGCTGAAGGCACGCGGTCTGACCCTGTCCGCCGCCGAAAGCTGTACCGGCGGTCTGATCGCAAAGCGCATTACCGATTTACCCGGTGCATCCGCTGTTTTTCTGGGCGGCGTAGTCAGCTACACCAACGGCGTCAAGGCCGGGGTGCTGGGCGTGGCGCAGGAGCTGTTGGATGAATACGGCGCCGTATCCGAACCGGTGGCGCGGGCCATGGCGCAGGGTGCGCAGCGTATCACCGGCAGCGATCTGGCTGTATCCGTCACCGGAGTGGCGGGGCCGGACAAGGATGACCGGGGCAACGATGTGGGTACCGTGTTCGTGGCGTTGGCCGCAGAAAACGGCACCGTGGTGCAAAAACTTGATCTGGGAACAGGACGCCACCGTATCCGCGCCATGACCGCCCACCACGCATTTGATATGATCCGCCGCTATCTGACGGATTTACCGATAAGAAAAGGAGAATGATTATGGGAAAGAGATATGTGAACCATTACACCGATCTGACCAACGAGTATACCAAGCGTGAGCGTGACATCAAGAAGGCCAAAGGCAACCCCAACAAGAACAAGCACCAGAAGAAGAACGGCTCCAACTATCAGGGCGCCATGATGGCAAAGGCCATTGCCGACAAGGCCGCCAAGCAGGAGCATGTGAAGCTGCCCAAGTGGCTGTATATCGTGCTGGGTATTCTGTTTGCCGGCATACTGGTGACGCTGATTTTGCGTATGACGCTGTTTAAGACCAGTCTGACTCTGGTTTATCTCTCCTCGCTGTTTTTGGGCGTGACCTGCGGCGTACTGTTTTACACCCGTCGCTTTTTCCGCAAGCAGAAGAAGGGCACGCTGTACTCCGTCATCTCCATTCTGCTGATGATCGCGTGCCTGTACTACACCACCGCCAGCATTGTGGGGCTGACCGGCATCCTGAACTGACAAATCGAAAATTGCTATTGACGCTTTAGCAAAGCAGTATATATAATGCATGGTATATTTATAATGTGGAGGTATTTTATGGCTTTTCTTTCAACAATTACCGCATGGATCACCAATGTCGGTTTGAATGTTCTGGTCGCGCTGATCATCCTTCTGATTTCTTTCCGCATCATCAACACAGTGTCCAAACGCATCAGTGTCAAGCTGGCAGCAAGCGACAAGCTGGATGAGACTCTGACCAAAGCGCTCTGCAATGTGGCAACGATCGCGCTGAAGGTACTGGTGGTCGTTTGCCTGATCGGCTATCTGGGCATTGAAACCAGCGGTATTTCCGCCGTGATCGCCTCTCTGGGCGTCTGCGTAGGTCTTGCCGTCAACGGTACGCTGAGCAATCTGGCCGGCGGCGCCATGATCCTGATCACCCGCCCCTTCAAGGTGGGCGACTACATCAGCGCACAGGGCTATGACGGCACCGTGGAGGAGATCCTCATCTGCTCCACCAAGATCCTGACGGTGGACAACAAGGTGGTCTATCTCCCCAACAGCGCTCTGTCCACCGGCACCATCGTGAACTTCTCTGAAAAGGAGCTGCGCCGCGTGGATCTGGACTTCTCCGTGGCCGGCAACGATCCCGTCAAGGTCCGCGATCTGCTGCTGAACATCTGCGCACAGGAGGCTCTGGTACTGAACGATCCCGCACCCTTTGCCCGCATCACGGATTTCGGCGCCGGAAACGGCACGAAGATTACCCTGCGTGCCTGGTGCAAGTCCGCAGATTACTGGGATACATACTTTGCTCTGCTGGACAGCGCACAGAAAGCATTTGAAACCGAGCACATCGTGGTGCCCTTCAACCAGCTGGATGTACACATCAAGAATAGCTGACTCTCCCAGTTGCCAAAATAAGTCCCGACACGGTACCGTGCCGGGACTCCCCTTTTCCGGATACAACGGCAGGCAAAATCGCAAAAAGAACGCGCCATGCGCAGATTTGAACAAGGCGCAAAATTCCCCGTTGACAAATGGGGAAAAAATGGGTAAGATACAAGATAAATACTGTACTACAAGCGATGATGGGGAGCAGTAGCCCACCTCCGCCGCGCAAAGAGAGCCGCCGTTTTGGTGCAAGGCGGACACGGCAGGTGCATGGCGAATATCACCCCGGAGCAGCCGGCTGAACCAACAGTAAGCCCGGACGGCAGAGGGCCGTTATCTCCCCTCCTCCCATCACAGGTGGGATCTGAGCGGCCGCAGTATGCTGCGGCAATAAGAGTGGTACCGCAGAGGTCTTTTGCGCCTTTGTCTCTTGTAAAAAAGAGGCAAAGGCGTTTATTATTTGAAACTCCGCATTTCATAAAAATTCATCATAGATGGAGGAGATCACTATGGAATACAAAAAGACACTGAATATGCCCAAGAGCGGCTTCCCCATGCGGGCAGGTCTTCCCAAGCGCGAGCCGGATATGCTCAAGCATTGGCAGGAGCTGGATCTGTACAACGAGCTGCTGAAAAAGAACGAGGGTAAGCCCCTGTTCAACCTGCACGACGGCCCCCCGTTCTCCAACGGCAACCTGCACATGGGTCACGCCCTGAACAAGGCCATTAAGGACTTCATTACCCGCAGCTATGCCATGCGCGGCTACTATACCCCCTATATTCCCGGCTGGGACAACCATGGTATGCCCATCGAAAGCGCCATCATTAAGGAGCAGAAGCTGAACCACAAGGCCATGAGCGTGGCCGACTTCCGCTCCGCCTGCCATGATTACGCCGAGAAGTATGTGAACCTGCAGAGCGAGGGTTTCCAGCGCATGGGCGTGGTGGGTGACTGGGAGCATCCCTACTGCACCATGGATAAGACCTTTGAAGCCGAGGAAGTCAAAGTATTCGGCGAGATGTACAAGAAGGGCTATATCTACAAGGGCCTGAAGCCCGTGTATTGGTGCTATCACGACGAGACCGCTCTGGCCGAAGCTGAGATTGAGTACAAGGACGACCCCTGCACCACCGTGTATGTCAAGTTCCCCATGAACGATGATCTGGGCAAGCTGAGCCATCTGGACCACAGCAAGCTCTTCTTCGTCATCTGGACCACCACCATTTGGACGCTGCCCGGCAACCTGGCCATTGCCCTGCATCCCGACGAGAGCTACGCCATCGTTAAGGCAGAGGGCGGCGAGATGTATATTATGGCCGAGGCACTGACCGAAAAGGTCATGAAAATTGGCGGCTTTGACAACTACGAGATCGTGGAGACCCACAACGGCGCCTTCTATGAAAATATGCTGGCCAGCCATCCCTTCCTGCCCAAGACCTCCCGTCTGCTGCTGGCTGATTATGTTACCATGGATTCCGGTACCGGCTGCGTGCATACCGCCCCCGGCTTCGG
This sequence comes from Candidatus Cacconaster stercorequi, assembly GCA_018064925.1. Classification (GTDB taxonomy): domain Bacteria; phylum Bacillota; class Clostridia; order Oscillospirales; family Oscillospiraceae; genus Vescimonas; species Vescimonas stercorequi. Next base: position 8,115 of record JAGHUH010000009.1, read on the forward strand.
CGCCGATGACTATCAGACCTGCCGCCGCTACGGTATGGACATGGTGGTGCCTGTCAATGATCAGGGCCGCCACACCGACTATGCAGGCAAGTACGCCGGTATGCTGGTGGAGGAGTCCAACCCCATCATTCTCAGCGACATGAAAGAAGCCGGCTCCCTGTTTGCCAGCGAGGAGATCGTCCACAGCTATCCCCACTGCTGGCGCTGCAAGCACCCCATCATCTTCCGCGCCACGCCCCAGTGGTTCTGCTCTGTGGACTCCTTCAAGGATGAAGCCACTGCCGCCTGCGAAAAGGTACGCTGGCTGCCGGCATGGGGCGAGGAGCGCATCAAGAGCATGATCCGCGAGCGCGCCGACTGGTGCATTTCCCGTCAGCGCCGTTGGGGTCTGCCCATCCCCGTGTTTTACTGCAAGGATTGCGGCAAGCCCATCTGCAACGATGACACCACCAAGTCTGTAGCCGACATCTTCGAGCAGAAGGGCTCCAACGCCTGGTTCGATATGGAGGCTGAGGAGCTGCTGCCTCAGGGCTTCACCTGCCCCCACTGCGGCAAGAGCGCCGGCTTCGAGAAGGAAACCGACACGTTGGACGGCTGGTTCGACTCCGGTTCCACCCACTTCGCTTCCATGGAGCGCGATCAGGGCTTCTGGCCCTCCACCGTGTACTTTGAGGGCCTTGACCAGTACCGCGGCTGGTTCCAGTCCTCCATGCTGGTGGCCGTTGGCGCGCTGGGCCGCGGCGCACCGTTCAAAGAGTGCATCACTCACGGCTGGACCGTGGACGGCGAGGGTAAGGCCATGCATAAGTCTTTGGGCAACGGCATGGATCCCAACGAGATTATCAACAAGTACGGCGCCGATCTGCTGCGTCTGTGGGCCGGCAGCGCTGACTATCATGTGGATGTCCGCTGCTCCGACGAGATCTTCAAGCAGCTCAGCCAGAACTATCTGAAGTTCCGCAACACCAGTAAGTTCTGTCTGGATAACCTCAGCGACTTCGATCCTGAAAATCTGGTCGCTCCCGCCGATATGCCCGAGCTGGATAAGTGGGCCATTACCCGCCTGAATCAGCTGATTGAAAAGGTGTTCGCCTGCTATGACAACTACGAGTTCCATACCATCGCCCACGCCATTAACGACTTCTGCGTGCTGGATTTGTCCTCCTTCTACTTCGACATCATCAAGGATCGTCTGTACTGCGATGAAAAGGACGGCTTGAGCCGCCGCAGCGCACAGACCGTTCTTTGGCTGATCCTGGATGCCATGACCCGTATGTTCGCGCCCATCCTCGCCTTTACCTGCGATGAGATCTGGCTGATGATGCCTCACCGTGCCGGCGATGATGCACGCAATGTCCTGTTCAATGACATGGTACAGCCCTACACCGCCTATGCACTGGATGACGACACCATGGAGAAGTGGGCAATTATCGCCAAGCTGCGCCAGGATGTCAACAATGTTCTGGAAGCTGCACGCAATGAAAAGCGCATCGGTAAGTCTTTGGAGGCTCATGTCAACCTGTACGCCGAGGACGACGAGAACATGGCCATCATGGAAAGCCTGAAGAGCATGGATCTTGCCGACATTCTGCTGGTATCCGAGTGCCAGGTGGTGGAAGGCAAGCCCGACAACGCCAACCACGCGGCTACCTTCAACGGCCTGACCGTGGAAGTCATGGAAGCTCCCGGCACCAAGTGCCCCCGTTGCTGGAAGCACTCCACCGCTGCCGACGCCGAGGGTCTGTGCCCCCGCTGCGCCGCTGTGATGGCTAAGATCCCTCAGATCGCCGAATAATCATCTGTTTTCGGTGTTCTTCCTTGTCTGGCTGCTTCGCGGTGGCCCACCGTCACGGCATTGCAATTTGCAGTCACTATTCGCGTCTGCGAATTGCGCCGCTTCCTCGAATTTGGCTCGCTGCATCCGCCACTGGCGGCGCTTCGCCAAATTCCCCGCTGCGCCGCTGTGATGGCTAAGATCCCCCAGATCGCCGAATAATCCTCTGTTTTGTTATCGTCAGAACACCGCATCCCTTCGGGTGCGGTGTTCTTCTTTGCTCTATGCGCCGCAGTGGCCAAAATTCTTCAGATCGCTGAATAATCCTCTTGCATTTTTTTTTAAAATCTGTATAATAAATGAGCGAGCAGGAATTTTTCGTATGCATGTGCGAATCATTCTGGTTGCTCCAATAGAATACGGGCTTGTAGCTCAGCTGGGAGAGCGTTCGGTTCGCATCCGAGAGGTCGAGGGTTCGAATCCCTTCAGGTCCACCAAAAGCAAAAAAATCCGAACTTTAAGCCGATTGGCGAAGGATTCGGATTTTTTGTTTATATCCGTTTTGCGGGAAAGAACTCATCATAGAAAGGAGAAGACCAATGCCAGCAACCAGATTCACCAAACCCGAAGAAAACAGGGCGTATTATGCTTTTCTGAACGACATGCTCAACCACCTTGGGCAGTTTGATACTTGGAAGAATCAAGTAAATCAGCGTCGGGCAGAAAGTGGACAGCCTGCTGTTAATGACTTGCGCATATCGGACGACGAATTTGAAAGCGCCGAGAAATTTATCGAGGACGCACTCAGTAAAGGTCTCATTCTTCCCGATAAAGAAACCTACATCGCCCTCGGTTCGGATTGTTTCAAATTATACAAAGCCATCACGGCTGAAGACAACGCTTCTCAAGCAGACAGTCATCTTCATGTATACAAAAACGGGCAGTATCATTCTCTCAGTGTGGGAGCCGACGGACGCACGGCAGACGACGGACAGACGATATTCACGGAAGCCGCCAGCGTTTATCCCTATGTGAAAAGCAGGATCATCGAGCTGACGAACGACCTGCTCTCTGCCCAGCATTTTTGGACTGACAGCAGCCCCGAGCTTGGTGAATTTAGCAAAGCGATGCGGGATTTAGGCAGGAATTTCCGGTTTTTAACCCCCATTAATAAGAATAACAAGCTTGGGCATCTCTACGGCCTTAAGGACATGGTCGACGAGCTTTCCCCCGCTTTCCGGGCAATGGAGCAATATCTGGATAACACGGACAGAAATGAAGAGCTCGATCCCCGTCAGGTCACCGTGCGGAAAGCAATGAACAGCTTCAAAATCATCTATGAAACGGTGAAAGCTGCGGCGGAACGCCAACCCGATCCCCGGAGAGAACCTTTTTCTGCGGTCGATCTTCGCAATGCCGAGCAGCGAAATGCAGATCCTCTTGTCTTCCGCGAGAAAACCGTAACCCTTACGGCAGATGAAGAGAAGGTATTAAACCTGCTTTACCCGGAAAATAATATCAGCGTTACGGAAAAGAACCGCCTCCTTTGGACGGCGGTAAACACAGGAAAGCTCCGAGTGATCGATGAGTACGGCGACTTTGCAAAACCGGAGGACGCTCTCCGCGTGCTCACTTTCAATACGCGGCATAAACACGGTGTTCATCATTATCAGCTTTCCAACGACGGTAAGACCTACGAAAGTAAGGTTATAAAAAAGGTCCCCGACCAGGGCGCGAACGGTAATACCTTTACGATCACCCAAGCAAGAGAAAATGCTCCCAGTTCGGACAAAATCCTCATTATCAAAGATGTCGAAAACGAGCTTTTCAGGCTGGGTGGAGATCTGTGGGCTGCCAGATCCTATTTCGGCCCAAGTGAAAAACGCCAGGCCCTGGGCAACGGGATTCACGACGCATATGAAAAGCTCCACTTTAATCAGGTATCCTACGAGGATGACTTCAAAGAGTTTTTACACGATGCTGCCGAGTCTGCTCTGGCGTATATTGAAGATAAAAAAGGCAACAGCCTGGATGCCAAACAGATTGACAGACTCTGCGTGGCTCATAAAATCGTTGCATTGGACAGCCTGCTCAAGCAGCCCGATTTGACCTACGGGGATTATCTCAAGAACATGTATGCTGAAAAGATCTTTCTTGACGGCGTCGCCGACATCCATTCGAGATCGAAATCCCTGGTAGACATTACCGCGAACGAAGCGGAAAAAGCGATGGCGAAAGAGCTCACGACTGTTGAAAGTCCGGAGCTTTTCAAAGAAACCATGGCAGCGAAGCGTCAGGCCATCATGAACTCCGAGGAGTTCTGGAACTGTACGACCGAATTGGGCACGGAGCTGAGTGCCGGAGATCTGAAAAAAATGCTCCACGAAGAGCGGGAAGTGACCTGCAAAAAACTCAACACAGAAGTCAATATTCTGCATCAGCATTGGAAGGAAGTTCAGCGAGAAGCCGGAGTCGGCCCGTACGGCTGGGTTGGGAAGTACGGTACAGGGCAGGAGCCGCAGCGACCTGCCCCGAAAAAAACAGACAAAGAGGCCTATTGCGATTTTCTTACAGATATGCTCAAGGTTCTCGGACGGTACGACGAATGGAATGCAGCTCCCGTGATACCGCAGGAGCCGCAGAGAAACGACGCGTCGTCCATGGTATTGCCGGGCAAGTATAAACGAGCTGAAAAGATGGTCGAGGAAGCATTCGGCAAAGGTCTGATCCTTGACGACAACGGAAGAGCCATCGCCGGGAATGCGAAATGCTCTGCGGTATTTCAAAAGATCCGCCCCGTGAAAAGTGATGCAAACGAATCCTCGCATCTGCACATCTACAAAAACGGATCGTTCAACTCTGTTGATGTGAAGCACGACGGTACGGCAACTTTGAACGGTCAATCGAAATTCACCGAAGCTACCATTGTTTGTCCCTATCTGAAGACAAGAGTGAATGAGCTGACGGCAGACCTTCTTTCCACACAGCACTTTTGGGTCAACAGCAGCCCCGAATACAACAAAGCCAGTGAAGCGCTTGTGGATTTGAGCAAGAAGCTCGAGGATCCGGAGTTTGCGAAAAAAAGCTTTTCCGACTTGGAAAAAGAATTTTTACCGACCGTAAGGGCAATGGAACAGTATCAGGAAAGCAAGCGCGAAACTGCGAATCTCAGCTCCCGTCAGGTCACACGCCTTAAAATCATGAGCAAATTCCAAGCCATCTATGAAGCCGTAAAAGAAGCTGCAGCGGACAGACCCAGACCTCGTCCGGAGCCTCTTTCCGACCTCGCTTTTCGCGGTGCCGAGCTGAAAAACAAAGCTGCTTTGGTCAATCTTGAAAAAATGGGGCCGGAATATGTCAAAGCCGGTCTGACAAACAGACAGCTCCTCGGCGAAGTGCGCAGCAGCGTGCCGGTAGAACTGCCGAACACGAAAAAAAGCCCGGTTTTCAAATACACAAGCAAAGAAATCGCAGCCCATTTCCTGTATGGAGATCAGGAAAATCGGAAGTTAAATCTCAAGAACAAGTATTTCATATCGCCGTCCGGGAAAGCCGTCACCCAAAGAGAACCCTTTACAGCAGAGGAAGAGAAAATACTCAATTCTCTCAACCTAACCGGTGCAGATATCAATCAGAAGTACGAGAACTTTTTGGAAATTGCCAAAAAGGGCAAAATCATGGTGTTTAACGGGAATAAACCGGCAGCTCCGGAAGAGGCTCTCCGGGTGCTTGCAAGCAATATCCGCAGGGCGGACGGAAAAGCCCACTTTTATCAGCGCAAGGATATTAAGACCTATGAGGGCAAAACTCTTGAATTGCCTGCCGGGGCAGAACCGAACCGAAATTATGAAATAAAACCTGCCGGAAATTTGCCTATCCAAACCGATCAGCTTCTGATTTATACCGAAGCCATCAAGCAAACTTCCCAGCTCATTAAGGATCTGGCCCATGCGGACAGTATGCTGCCCCCCGGCGAGTTGCATCGGGAGATGAGTGACAAGCTGAAAGACATCTTTAAGAGATTCGACCAATACGATATGGAGAACGGCTCGGTGGAAGCTTTTAAGCGGGACTTCTACGATCTCGCTTCGGCTGCCAGACACTATATTGGCAACAAAAAAGGTAAGAGTTTGGACGATAATACCGTCGATAGGCTCTGTGTGGCACATAAAATCGTGGCGATCAGCGATCTGATCTGGCAACCCAACCTGTCTTATGAACTTTTCCTCAAAAATATGTACGCCGAGAAGGTCTACCTTGACGGCCTTGCCAACGGACATTCCAAGATCAAATACTCATTGGATGCGAATATGAAGGCGGTTGATAAAAAGCTGATGGCGGAGCTTACCGACACCGGTAAACTAGATACCCAACCGGGGTGGACTTGGGATCATAAACCCGCGACTTATTCTATCGGAACCGGTAGAAATGCCAGAGCGGAAAAGCGTATACAGGTCATGCAAACCCGCGAATTCAACCAGCACATAGCCGGCATGGGTGTCGCAGGGCTGAAGGAATTGCTCAAAGAGAAACGCGAAGTTACCTGCGAGGCACTCAAGACAACAGAAAATCTGAGAAACATGTATTGGTCTGAAATTCAGCAAGCTGCCGGAGTCGGCCCGGGCGCGTACAGCGCGCAGCCGCAGAATAATGCAGCCCGGAATGGCAATGCTGCCAACAACGCAGCAAATAATCACGCTCACATCTGATAAACTATACCCATATTGCAATCAGATGAGGAATATTTATGGATAAATACGCAATACTCAACCAATATTTCGGTCATAGCACCTTTCGTCCCGGGCAGGAAGCGCTGATCGACGCCATTCTGGGCGGGCAGGACACCTTGGGCATTATGCCCACCGGCGGCGGGAAAAGTATCTGCTATCAGGTACCGGCCCTGCTGCTGCCGGGTATCACGCTGGTGGTGTCGCCTTTGATCTCTCTGATGAAAGACCAGGTGCTCTCCCTGACAAGCGCGGGCATCGATTCGGCATATATCAATTCCTCCCTGTCATCCGAGCAGCAACGGGCAGTGTATCACGGCATCCGCATAGGTCGGTACAAAATTGTCTACATCGCCCCGGAGCGGCTGTGTCTGGAGGGTTTTCTTCATTTGGCACAGACGCTGCCCATCTCCCTGCTGGCGGTGGACGAGGCTCATTGTATCTCCCAGTGGGGGCAGGATTTTCGCCCCAGCTATCTCAAAATTCCGGACTTTATTCAGGCCCTTCCCCAGCGTCCCCCGGTGGCAGCCTTTACCGCCACGGCTACCAGACAGGTACGGAAAGATATCGAAAAGTATTTGAACCTGCGCGCCCCTTATTCCGTGGTAACCGGTTTTGACCGCCCCAACCTCTTCTTTGAGGTGCAGCGTCCCCGTGACCGGAGGGCGCAGCTTTTGGAGCTGATCCGCTCCCGCCCCTCCCGCAGCGGCATCGTGTACTGCGCCACCCGGAAAAATGTGGAGGAGCTATGCACCATGCTGCGCCAGCATGACATTCCGGCCACCCGCTACCACGCAGGACTCAGCAAGGAAGAACGCGCAGCCAATCAGGAGGATTTCCTCTTTGACCGCTCCCTTGTTATGGTGGCCACCAACGCCTTTGGCATGGGCATCGACAAGTCCAATGTCAGCTATGTCATCCACTACAATATGCCCAAAAGCGTGGAGGCGTACTATCAGGAGGCAGGACGCGCCGGACGGGACGGCAGTCACGCGGAATGTATTCTGCTCTTTGCCCCGTCAGATATTCAGACGGCGAAGTATCTGATTTCCCATGCCGGGGACGATAACGACGCCTTAACAGAGGACGAGCGGCGGGAGGTCATTCGCCGGGACACGGTAAGGCTCTCCGCCATGATCGAATACTGCAAGACTACTTCCTGCCTGCGTGGTGAGATCCTGTCCTACTTCGGTCAGGCACATGAGGCGCACTGCGAAGCCTGCGGCAACTGCATGATACAGTTCATTGAAACGGACATTACCCGCGAGGCGCAGATGATCCTCTCCTGCATCAAGCGCATGCGGGACAAGCTGGGCTACACCGTGGGTGCGTCGCTGATCGCGCAGGTGCTTTGGGGTAGCACAGGGAAACGCGTACGGGAGCTGGAGCTGGACACCCTGTCCACCTACGGTCTGCTGCACCATCTGTCAACAGAGCGCATTCGGGCGTTGATAGAGCGGCTGGAAAAGCTGGGATACCTGGAAACGGAGGAGCAGCACAACACCATCAGGCTGACGACTCTGGCAAAAGAAGTGCTATTCCACGGCGAACGGGTCACATTTTTGGAGCGCCGTCCGCCGGAGAAAGCGCATAAAGATAAGGAAACCGGAGAAAATTCGCTGCTGTTCGAGGCATTGCGAAAGCTCCGCAATCAGATTGCCCAGGAAGAAGGCGTCCCGGCCTTTGTCATCTTTTCCAATGCCACGCTGGAGGATATGGCACGAAAGGCCCCGCGAAGCTCCATGGAATTTCGCCGGGTATCCGGCGTCGGCGAGGTAAAGGCCAACCGCTACGGCAAGCGGTTTGTGGATGCAATCCGGGTATTCAACGAGGAGTGATTCCTTACTTTTTCGTCGTAGATAGGATTGCTCGCACTGTTCGCTTTATTTTGCGGATGGTATAGGCATACAGAGATCGTATTACCGAACGCAGCCCTCAGAAATGCTTGCAAGATAGGGTGAAAAACATTGAAAATTAGTCAAAACAAGCTTTGGGGCGACCAAAACGGCCGTTCCAAAGCTTGTTTTTTGTCATATTAGGCGAAAGCAGCACCAAAATTCTTCGCTGCTCTTTGCTTTTTCTCGCGGAAACTAAAACATCCAACTATGGCGAACATAGGCAATTTCAACCGAACGGGCAGCAAGCAGCAATCTCCTCGCGTGTGCCAGACCGTATACGCGCCTTCATGCGCCGCTGCTCATCCCCGACTTTATCGGGGATGGTTATTGCCTCAGATCGCCGTTGGCAGGGTTATTCAGCACCGCGCCGTCCTCGGAAAAGCGGGAGCCGTGGCAGGGACAGTCCCATGTGTGCTCCGTCTTGTTCCACTTCAGCGCACAGCCCATATGGGGGCATCTCCTTTTCGAGGGCGTAAGCAGATTGGCAACTGCCTCAAAACCGTTGAGCAATAGCTGGGGCTTCAGGATACTTCGGGACGGATCAAAGACCTCGGCAAACTCGTTTTCCCTGCCGAGAATGGCATCGCTGATCAGCATCGCCGAGAGCATAGAGCTTGTCATGCCCCACTTATTGAACCCGGTTTCTACATAAAAACCCGGCGTGCGTCGGGAATACTGACCGATATACGGAACGGAGTCCAGACTCATGCAGTCTTGCGCCGCCCAGAAGCATTCTTCCTGTGCCTGCGGATAATGCTCCCGCGCGAAGCGGCGAAGCGTTTCCCAGTTGCCGTGATCCTTCCCGGTGCGCCCGCCGCTTCCGCCCAGAAGCAGAAGACCATTATGGTTGCGGAAGGACAACCCACTGCTTGCATCGTCCACATACATCCCGCCCACATCCGGCGCGTCAGAGAGGGCAATGACATAGGATCTGTCCTGATACAGCTTCAGGAAATAGCCGCCGTGCTTGTTGATGAACGGAAAGTGTGTGGCGCAGATGACTTTGTCGGCGACGATCTTTCCGCGGTTCGTTACGGCTGTGTTGCCTGCCATCTCCCGAACGCAGGTGTTTTCGTAAATATGAAGTCCGCCGACGATGCCGGACAGGAATTTTATGGGATCGAACTGCGCCTGGTGGGGGAATTTTACCGCACCGGCGGCCTTCACCGGCAGGGGCAGCGTTTCCGTAAATTCGGCGGGATAACCGATTTCCTCCAGCGCACGCAGCTCCTTTTCCAACTTGCTCCCATCGTCTGCATACACATAGTTGTCCTTGCGCTGAAAATCACAGGCTATGGTTTTGCTCATCTGTGCGTATCTGTCCAGTGCGGCAAGATTGGCACGAAGATACTTCTGCGCCGTTTCCACGCCGCTGTCCTGCAACAGCCTGCTGTATATCAGACCGTGCTGCGCCGTGATCTTTGCCGTGGTGTTCACGGTGTTTTCCATACAGATGCGATCTTTTTCCACCAGCATGTATGGAACGCCGGATTGATGCAGAAAATATGCCGTGAGGATTCCCGCGATCCCGCCGCCGATGATCAGGACATCCGTTTTTGCATCATCGTCCAGATGAGGAAAGCGAGGAAGAGACGCTTTCTGCCATACAGATTGCATATGATTCACCTCGCGTGTTAGTATGGGAAGGAGGGTGCAGATTATGCGAAAAGAATTCTGCGGCCGGTATTTTAAATGCCAGTCCGACACACAGACGCTGGCCGTGATTTCGGCAATTCACGGCGGTAGCCGCTCCGTGCAGATCATCACCGACGACGGCGTCTGGAATTTTTCCCGGCATACTGACCGCTGCCGCTTCTCCGATGCGGGCTTCTCTCTTGACCTGTGGGAAAACGGCGTTTCCGCTGTGGGCGAGGTTCGATTCGGCCCGCTTTCGCCCATCCGCTATGACATCATGGGGCCGTTCCGTTTCGTGCCGTTTATGCAGTGCCGCCACAGCATCTACAGTATGCGCCACCGGGCAGACGGCTGCATCCGCATCAACGGGACGCAGTATGCGTTCCGGGATGCACTGGGCTATATCGAGGGTGACCGAGGGCGCTCCTTCCCCAGAGAGTATGCGTGGACGCAGTGCTTTTTTGACGGCGGATCGCTGATGCTCAGCGTGGCTGACATTCCTCTGGCAGGCGTTCATTTCACCGGCGTGATCGGTGTCATTGCACTGCGGGGAAAGGAGTATCGCCTCGCCACCTATCTGGGCGCAAGGGCGGTGAAGACGGCAGACAATGAGGTGATCGTGCGGCAGGGTGGCGATATGTTTTCAGCAAAACTTCTGGAAAAGCGGGGACTGCCGCTGGCGGCGCCGGTCTGCGGCAGTATGGTGCGAACTATTTACGAGAGCGCCGCCTGCCGCGCCGCGTACCGTTTTGAAAAAAACGGAGAAGTCCTTTTGGAATTTGCGTCAGACAGGGCATCTTTTGAATTTGAATATGGAGGCAACCAATGAACCGATTGGCACAGGAAAAATCGCCGTATCTCCGGCAGCACAGGGACAATCCCGTTGACTGGTATCCCTGGGGCAATGAGGCGTTTGAAAAAGCAAAGCAGAAGGATAAGCCGGTGCTTCTCAGCATCGGATATTCCACCTGCCACTGGTGTCATGTGATGGCACACGAGTCCTTTGCGGACGCGGATGTCGCCGCGGTGCTCAACGAAAATTTTGTCTGCATCAAGGTTGACCGGGAGGAGCGCCCCGACATTGACGCTGTCTATATGAAGGTGTGTCAGGCGATTACCGGCGCCGGAGGCTGGCCGCTGACCGTTTTCCTGACACCGGAGCAAAAGCCTTTTTTTGCAGGCACCTATTTCCCGAAGCACAGCCGCTACGGACAGCCGGGACTGGTGGAGCTCTCACAGGAAATCGCACATCTCTGGCGCAACGACCGGGACAGCCTTCTTCGTTCCTGTGAGGAGATTGCTGCAGCAATCTCGGTGCAGCACGAACGAAACGGTGAGCCGCGCCAAGAGCTGCTGCAAAGTGCCTGTGACACACTTCGCTGCAGCTTTGACGGGAAGTGGGGCGGCTTCGGTGAGGCGCCCAAGTTTCCCGCAGCGCACAATCTGCTCTTCCTGATGCAGTGCGGCGAGACCGAGATGGTGAATGTAACACTGACTGCCATGGCGAAGGGCGGCATCTTTGATCAGATCGGCGGTGGCTTCTCCCGCTATTCCACGGACAATATGTGGTTGACGCCCCATTTTGAAAAAATGCTGTATGACAACGCACTACTCCTGATGGCATACAGCGAAGCCTATGAGCGCACAGGGAATCCGTTTTATGAGGAGATCGCACGCAGGACGGCGGCGTATCTTCTCCGGGAGCTGCGCGCGCCGGAGGGTGGCTGCTTCTGCGGGCAGGACGCCGACAGTGACGGTGTTGAGGGCGGATACTATACCTTTTCACCCGATGAAATCCGGAGCGTTCTGGGTGATGCGGAGGGTGAGGCATTCTGCCGCGACTATGGCGTCAACAAAGAGGTAAGTATCCCGAACCGCATCGGGAAGGACGACGCACTCTGGAGCGAGGCGCGGCTGCAAAAGCTGTATCATTATCGCAAAGCGCGCACAAAGCTGCACGCGGATGATAAAATCCTGCTTTCGTGGAATGCCTGGGCAATGATCGCCTTTGTCCGGAGCGGACACACAGACGCGGCAATCAGGATACGGAACTTTATCGAAAAGAATATGACTGACGCAGATCACCGGCTCTTTGTATGCTGGCGCGACGGTGAGGCGGCAAACGGCGGTCAACTGGACGACTACGCCGTGTATGCACTGGCACTGCTTACCCTCTACCGCGCCACCTTTGATGTGGCGTATCTCGAGCAGGCAATATTTCGCAGCAAACAAATGCTGGACTGTTTTGCCGATGACGCCGGAGGATTTTTCATGACCGCCCACGATGCCGAGCACTTGATCGGCCGTCCAAAGGAAACCTATGACGGCGCGATCCCCTCGGGCAATTCCGTCGCGGCGATGGTGCTGGAAACGCTGGCTCAGCTAACCGGCGAGACGGTGTGGCGCGAGGCGGCCGACCGACAGATGCGTTTTATGGCCGGACAGGCAGAAGCGTATCCCGCCGGACATTGCTTTGCGTTGCTCGCCATGGATCAGGCGCTGCGGCCCAGCCGGGAGCTAATCGTTTGCGGAACGGAAGTCCCCGCAGCAATCACCACACGGCACGGCAGCGATCTCAACATTCTCTTCAAGTCCCCGGAAAATGCGGTGCGTCTGGCAAGGTGTGCACCGTTCACCGAAAGCTATCCCGTTCCGGAGGACGGAAGCGTCGGGTATCTATGCGAAAATGGCACCTGCCGCCGATCGAATGCCGATCTGGATGAGCTGCTGGATTAGCCGCAGGAAGTGTACAGGTGAAAACGCATACTCCCCCGAAACCACTGGGTTCCGGGGGATTTTTCTTGTGTTCTTAAAGAAAGTCCACGGCTATGCCGGGGGAAAATAGCCTGCGGTGAGGAGAAAAGTAGACGGGCAAAAGTCTCCAAGCCAAAGTGACCTGCCCCAGATTGTGCAGACAGCACAAAAACCTTTTCACTCTTTTAGGCCGTATTTGATCTTGATGCGCTCCAGCTTCTCCAGCATCGGCTCTGCGGCGATCCACAGGAAAAACACCGTGGCGATGGCATGGACACAGTCCGCCGGAAAGCCGGTGAGATAATAGGGCAAAATCATTTCCCATCGGATCTCCCGGCTCCAGATCAAAACGGACACGGGATTCATGATACCGCCGTAAATCACAAAGGCAGTAATGGCACCGAATACGCACAGTGTGCTCCGCGACGGATGGAGCCGTCCTCTGCGGAACAGTACGCCCGCCAGAAAGCCGATAATTCCCATAGCGAACATTTGAAACGGTGTCCACGGCCCCTGCGAAAACAGCATATTGCTGACCAGCATGGTCATGGCGCCCACCAGAAAGCCGGTCTCGCCGCCCAATGCCACACCGGAGATGATGGTCAGCGCCAGAATCGGCTTGAACTGCGGCAGCATGAAGAATGCCGCGCGGCCCGCCACGCCCAGCGCACAGAGCACCGCGATCACCACCAGCTCCCGCGCCTGCGGGCGGCGCCCCTCAAATGCCAGAAAGAACGGCAGCATACATTCCAGCAGCACCGCAAAGGCCAGCAGATAATAGTGGCTGCTGCCCAAAAGCCGACTGCCGAAAACCAGCGTTGCCGGAATGCACAGCACGATGAAAATAGTCGCCGCCCATGTGCACCTGGGCAGTGTTTGTTTTTGCATCGCCGGCGCAGGCGCCACCGACGGCTGACTGCGGCGACCCATGGCAGCGGCGGTGACAAAAAGTGCCGCCAGAAATACGCCGTCGATCTTCAGCATCTCCCATCCCGCATCCGTCAGGGATGTACCGGCAATAAGGTGGCTCAGATCGGTGTTCTGCGTGGCCTGCCAGAGGATCAGCAGCGCCACCGCGCCGGAAATTGCGGCCAGCAGCTTGCGCCACCACGGCAGTTTTTTCGGTTTTTCCGCCGCAGGGCCCTCCGCCGGAGGCGGTAGCGGCGCAATTTCACGCACCGGCGGAGTTTCCTCCGGCAGCGTCCCGCCGATGACAGCAATGACATCATTCACCGTTATCGCCTGCGGGCAGACGGTGCGCGCCATGCGGTTGGCAGAGGTGGTATAGAAACTGTTGCCGAAAAAAAATGCGCGGGGCGTCCCCTCGGCCACGATGTCACCGTCAAAGAGCAAAGCACAGCGATGAGCATAGCTGGCACAGAACTCCACATCGTGACTCACCATCAAAACCGCCGCACCGCGGCACAAAAGATTATTCAGAATGCCGGCAAGTTCCTGCTTAAACGCCGCATCCACCCCCTTGGTGGGCTCGTCCAGCAGCAGGATATCCGGCTGCAGCAACAAGATCTTGGCCAATGCCGCGCGTTGCTGCTCGCCGCCGCTGAGGTCATAGGGGTGGCGATCCAGCAGATGCGTCAGATGGCACAGAGCAACTGTTTCGGCTATGCGGTCTCGTGCATCTTCGCCCGCAATATCCGTGCCGTCAAAGACCTCCTGCAAATCCTCCCGGACGGTTTTCTCCACAAACAGCGCCTGCGGATTTTGAGGCAGCACGCCGATGCGACCGTGCCGCAACACATTGCCGCGCTGCGGCGTATCGATGCCGGCCAGAATGCCCAATGCGGTGCTTTTCCCCGTACCGTTGCCGCCCAGCAATGCCAGAAGCTCGCCGCGATGAAGCGAAAGCTCCAACCCCTTGAGTACATCGGCACTCTTTTCCGCATAGCGGAACCAAAGCCCCTCTGCCTGCAATACGCTCTCACCCCGCGGCGGGATCTGCTCCGGCGGCAATGCGTAAAGCGGCCGGAATCGCGTTTCCAGAAAGTCGCGTCCCTCCTGCACAGTAATGGGACAGGGTGCATCCGTTTCCACCGACGCCCAGATGCGCATGGTGGCGGGCATGGCGGCAAATAAGCTGCTGCCTCGAAGCTGCAGGCCAACCTCCCTCGGATTGCCGCAGGCGATGAGTTTCCCCTCCTGCAAAACGGCGGCCTGTGTGGCCATGGGGAATACCTCCTCCAATCGGTGCTCCGTCAGAATAATAGTGGTACCCAGCTCACGATGAATGCGGCCCAGCATTTGCAGAAAGTCCGATGCGGCAATAGGATCAAGCTGTGCCGTGGGCTCGTCCAAAATCAGCACCTGTGGCTGCATGACCATCACCGAAGCCAACGCCAAAAGCTGCTTCTGCCCGCCGGAAAGGGTGTTTACCTCCCGGTGAAACCAATCCTGAATACCGAAGAAGGACGCCATTTCCGCCACACGGCGGCGAATAGTGGGCGTATCACAGCCCAGATTCTCCAATCCAAATGCCAGCTCGTGCCATACCTTGTCCGTCACCACCTGATTGTCCGGTGATTGCTGCACAAAACCAATTTCAGACATCTGGCGGCGCTGGGGCACCTGCTCCAACAGCGTGCCGCAGAACAGGATCGTCCCCTCCCTCTGCCCGTGGGGTGCCAGCACCGATTTAAATTGCCGCAGCAAGGTGGTCTTGCCACAGCCTGAGAGGCCGCAAAGCACGAGGAAATCACCTTTTCGCACGGTAAGGGAAAGATCCCGCAGCGCCGGCGTTTTTTGCCGGGGATAGGTAAAACTGACATGCTGTACGGTAAACAGCTCACTCATGGATCCGTCCCTCCTTTCGCTGTTTTCTCCACCGCTCTGCGGCGCATCGCTGCAGAATGACCGGTGTCAGGCACAAAAACGCATATACCGCAAAGAAGCTGACACCCATGGGGGACAGTTCCGCGCCGGATACGCTTGGATAATATCGGAAATCAAATCCGCCGGCTACGGCGCCGCTCAATAGATAAACACCGCAAAAGCACAGCCACAGAAGAAGCAGCCTGTCACGGTCATCAAAGCGGTAAACGGAAAAAGCGGTGCGCCCCTTTTCTCCATAGCCGCGGCTTTTCATACTGTCCGCGGTTTCCATAGCACCTTCCAGCGACCATGTAACCACAATGGAAAAGACCTTTACTGCATTCCGGATGCGGTGCCACAGCTTGCCCTTGCTGATTTCGCGTCCCATGCTTTTCTGCGCCCGGGCAACGGTACCCATCTGTGCTTTGAAGCGAGGCACAAAGCGCAGCGTCATGCTGAGCACCAGGCTCAGGGACGGGATGATGCGGCCAAAAAGATAGATAAACTTGTCCGAGGTCACCACATCGGTGAAGCAAACAAACCACAAAAACACCGCCGCCAACATCGCCGCCGCGGCAAGGCCGTAGAGGATACTCTCCAGTGTCACCGGATTTCCGGAGGGCAGATGCGCAAGCACCGTCATCCCCCGATGGGTAAAGAGCGGGTTGAGCACGGCCGCACACAGAGCAACGGGCAACAGCCAGCGGCATTGGGCAGCCAGCTCCCTGCCGCCCCGCAGCACAACAAGATACGCCGCGGCACTCGTTAGTGAGATCAGCAGACACGCCGGGTGGGTACAGCACATGGAGAAGGCGATAACCAGCGCGAAGTACAGAAAGTTCACCGCCGGGTGGCAGCCGGAAAACGCATCATGCACTTGTCATCGCCTCCTTACATAAAACCAAAAACGGCTGTGACAACTCAAAAAGCTGTCACAGCCGTTTTTATCTGCAGACAAAACAAAATCAGCCATTCCGTAGCTCGCAGAACGACTTCCTTCTTCCGTTTGAGCAGGTCTCCCGGCTTACGCTTCCCTGACCGCAGACGGCCTTCGGAACTCTCCGCGGCTGAATTTCTTCCTGTCTGCGCTCTCCACGCTTACGGTGGCGGTACCGTTCGGGATTTGCACCCGATTCCCTATTCTCCGATGACTTCTGTTACCAAAGTCCCGGCACTCAAACGCTGTTTCATTTTTAATGATTATAGCACGATGCGTTTTCCTTGTCAAAATCCGGACGGCACAGTCCCTTTTCTGCTCGCAATATCCACAAAGCGACCGCGAGTGAACGCTCTGTTTTTTCTATTGCGGACAAGATTTTCCGGTTTTGTCTATTGCGCCTTGACATTCTTACCCTCTATCACATAGAATACAGGAAAACATGGATTGAGAGGAAACCGCATATCATGGTAGAACTTGAGGAAAAACGCTTCAAAAAGGGGGAAATTATCTATAAAAGCGGCGAATTGGACGCCAATATGTACAACATTTTTCTTGGCAGAGCCGCCGTCTATATGGATTACGGCACCCCCGCCCAGCAGCTGATATTGGAGGTGGAGGAGGGCGATTTTCTGAATATCATTAGCTTTCTGGAGGCTCGACCCCGCAACACCACCGCCGTGGCGCTGCAGAATACCGTGGTGGGTGTGATCACCACCGAGAACTTCGGCAAATTCTTTCAGGAGCATCCCGCCAAGATTATGAGTCTGCTGCAGCACATGAGTGCCCGTATCCGCCATCTGCAAAAAGCCTATCTGGAGACCAGCCAGGCATTGGAGGATTATGCTGACACGGATCGGCTGAAAAAGGAAAACGGCGAGTGGTATGCGCAGCACAACAGTCTGTATCGGTCGCTCTCCTCCCTGCTCGGTCATCGGTAATACTGACTCCTATCAGAGCCGCATTGCGGCTCTGATTTTTTTATTCCCCTGCGCGGCACTTCGTGGTATACTGATGGCAATATGACGATCTCACAAAAGGCGGTGAAACCATGAAAAAAGCCATCCTCGGCATTCTGGCCCATGTGGATGCCGGCAAGACCACACTGGCGGAGGCCATGCTGTATCACACCGGCGCACTGCGAAAGCTGGGTCGCGTTGACCACGGCAGCACGGCGCTGGACACCCACGATCTGGAACGGGAGCGCGGCATCACCATCTTTTCCAGTCAGGCACAGTTCGCCACCGGTGAGCTGGAGGTGACGCTGCTGGACACCCCCGGCCATGTGGATTTTTCCGCGGAGACCGAGCGTACGCTGCAGGTGCTGGATTATGCCGTGCTGGTGATTAACGGCGCCGAGGGCGTACAGGCGCACACCCATACCCTGTGGCGGCTGCTGGCGCTTTATCAGGTGCCCACCTTCCTGTTCATCACCAAAATGGATTTCGCCCGCCACAGCCGCGATGCGCTGATCCGGGAGGTACAGCGAGAGCTGGATGAAAACTGCATGGATTTCAGTCCGGATACACAGGAGGCACGCATGGAAGGTCTTGCCATGTGCCGGGAGGATCTGCTGGAGCGTTATCTTGACGGCGAAGCCATCTCCGATGAGGACACCGCGGAACTGATTGCCACCCGCACCATCTTCCCCTGCTATTTCGGCTCGGGATTAAAGCTGGACGGTATCGAGGAATTTCTGCAGGGTCTGGAACGCTTTGTACAGGAGCCGACCTATCCCGATGCCTTCGGCGCACGGGTCTTCAAGATCAGCCGTGATGCCCAGGGCAACCGCCTGACCCATCTGAAAATCACCGGCGGCACGCTCCATGTGAAGGACACGGTGGACTGCCGCGGCACACAGGAAAAAATCAACCAGATCCGATTGTATACCGGCAACAAATTCATCACAGTGGATGCACTCCCCGCCGGCAGCGTCTGCGCGGTTACCGGATTGACGGCGGCCATGGGCGGCATGGGATTGGGACATGAGGCGTCCGCCGCCAAGCCGGTGCTGGAGCCGGTGATGAATTACCGCATCGTGCTGCCGCCCGACTGCGACGCCCGCACCATGCTGCCCAAGCTGCATCTTCTGGAGGAGGAAGACCCGCTGCTGCGCATCACATGGAACGAGCATTTGCAGGAGATCCATGTGGGGCTGATGGGCGCGGTGCAGACGGAAATTCTGAAAAGCCTGATCGCCCAGCGCTTCGGCGTGGAGGTGGTCATCGACTGCGGGCAGGTGATGTACCGGGAGACCATTGAACACGAGGTGGAGGGCGTGGGACACTACGAACCTCTGCGCCACTATGCCGAGGTACATCTTCTGCTCTCTCCCCTGCCCCAGGGCAGCGGATTGGTCTTTGACACGGCCTGCAGCGAGGATGTGCTGGATCGCAACTGGCAGCGCCTGATCCTCACCCATCTGACGGAAAAACCGCATCTGGGCGTGCTCACCGGCTCGCCCATTACGGATATGAAGATCACGCTGGCCGCCGGCCGCGCCCACATCAAGCACACCGAGGGCGGCGATTTCCGACAGGCCACCTACCGCGCCGTGCGGCAGGGGCTGATGCAGGCACAGTCCAAATTGCTGGAACCGTACTATGACTTTCGGCTGGAAGTCCCTGCATCGCAAATCGGGCGGGCCATCAGCGATATCCGGATGCGCAGCGGTACCTTTTCTCCGCCGGAGGACACCGGAGAGATGCAGCTTTTGCGGGGCACAGCACCGGTCACCACGATGAATGACTATGCTGCCGAGGTGGCTTCCTACACCGGCGGACGGGGGCGGCTGAGCTGTCAGGTAGCCGGCTACGGGCCGTGCCACAACCCGGAGGAGGTAATCGAGCGACTCGGCTATGAAGCACAGAGCGATCTGGACAACACGCCGGACTCCGTATTCTGCGCCCACGGCGGCGGCTTTACCGTCAAGTGGGACAAGGTGCCGGAGTATATGCATCTGGAAAGCTGTCTTTCCCGTCCGGAGCAGCCCTACACCCCGCAGGTCAACCGACAAAATCTCCATCTGGATGACAAGGAGCTGGAGGCCATCATGGAGCGGGAGTTCGGTCCCATCCGCCGCCCTGTCTATTCCGCGGCACGCGTCAATGCCGCGCCGGACAAGTCCGTCACACTGCGGGAAACGCGGCGGCATCTCATTGTGGACGGGTACAATGTGATTTTCGCCTGGGACGGTCTGCATCAGCTGGCCGAAGAGGATCTGGCCGCGGCGCGGGATCGGCTGATGGATATTCTGTGCTCCTGGAGCGCTTTCACCCACCATCAGGTGGTGCTGGTATTCGACGGCTACAAGGTACCCGGCGGTACCGGAGAACGATTTGACCACCGGGGCATCCATGTGGTCTACACCCGTGAGCACGAAACCGGCGATATGTATATCGAGCGGCTGCTGCAGGACATCGGCAAAAATGAGCAGGTGCGCGTGGTGACCTCCGACGCCCTGATCCAGCTTTCCGCTGTGCGCTCCGGCGTACTGCGGATGTCCGCGGCGGAATTTGAGCGGGAGGTCAATGCCTCCAACGCAGAGGTACAGCAAATTCTGCGGGAAATTCAGGGCCGCAAGCAGGGCATTCCCCTATCCGAGCAGCTAAAAAAGAACTGAAAAAGGCGAGCCGTATGACTCGCCTTTTCTGCGCCGCTTTTTGTCCCGGACGGCCATATCTATAATATTTATATCGAATATTAAATTTTTTTATTTTACATGCGGCTATTTCGTGGTATACTTTTTCTGTTATGGAGCTTTTATCAATTCCCGTCTATTTCTATTTATAAGGAGATCATAATATGAGCAGAACATTGGGTACCGTGGTGCGCGGCATTCGCGCCCCCATTTTCCGCGAGGGTGACAGCGTTGTCGCCGGCACTGTTGACTCCGTGCTGACCGCACTGAAGGAAAACGGCATCGAGGCCCATGACCGCGATGTAGTGGCCGTGACCGAATCCGTGGTAGCACGCTGCCAGGGCAACTATGCCACCGTCGAGCAGATCGCCAAGGATGTCCGCGCCAAAACCGGCGGCGAAACCGTAGGCGTCGTCTTCCCCATTCTGAGCCGCAACCGCTTCTCTCTGCTGCTGCGCGGCATTTCCATGGGCGTGAAGAAGGTCGTTCTGATGCTGAGCTATCCCTCTGACGAGGTGGGCAATCATCTGGTGTCTTTGGATCAGCTGGACGAGGCCGGCATCGATCCCTGGCACGATGTGCTGAGTCTGGAGCAGTTCCGCGCCGCCTTCGGCAGCGTGGTGCATCCCTTTACCGGCGTGGACTATGTGTCCTTCTACACCGAGCTGATCGAGGGCGCAGGTGCAGAGGTGGAGATCGTGTTTGCCAACCGCGTGCAGACCATTCTGGACTACACCGACACCGTCATCACCTGCGACATCCACAGCCGCGCACGCAGCAAGCGTCTGCTGGCTAAGGCCGGCGCCAAGACCGTTCTGGGTCTGGACGACCTGCTGACCGAAAGCGTGGACGGCAGCGGCTACAATGAGCAGTACGGCCTGCTGGGCTCCAACAAGGCCGACGAGGAGCGCATCAAGCTGTTCCCCCGCGACACCATGACCGTGGCACACGAGATCAGCGAGGGGCTGAGCAAGGCCACCGGCAAGCGCATCGAGGCCATGGTTTACGGCGATGGCGCTTTCAAGGATCCCGTGGGCAAGATCTGGGAGCTGGCTGACCCCGTGGTCTCCCCCGGCTACACCGAGGGTCTGGTCGGCACCCCCAACGAGCTGAAGCTGAAGTATCTGGCCGACAAGGAGTTCGGCGATCTGAACGGTGAGGCTCTGCAGCAGGCCGTGGCACAGAAGATCCGCGAGAAGGACGCCAAAGTCTCTCTGGTGGGCAACATGGTTTCCGAGGGTACGACCCCCCGTAACCTGACCGACCTGATCGGCTCTCTGTGCGACCTGACCAGCGGCAGCGGCGACAAGGGTACCCCCATCGTCTATATTCAGGGTTACTTCGATAACTACACCAACGACTAAAAGGACTTTATAATGAAGCGAGCGTGGATTACAAAATCCACGCTCGCTTTTTATGGAATGGATCACCGTGCAGATTTGTTTCGTTCTTACCAATGGCAGAACAGATCCTCGGCCTTTTCCGCTACGCCCATCTTCAGCAGCAGTTCAATGGTTTCGGTGCAATCCTTTGTCAGCCCGTTGGAGCAGATGCTGACATCGGTTTTCTCCGTGTCAAAGCTCATGTCCACGGTGCTATATAGATCGCTCATCATATCGCGCCGACCATGTCCCTGCTCTACATCCCGCAGCAATGCGGCGTACAGCTCCTGCGCCTCCTCCTCCGACAGCGATTCGTCATAGTGATAGTCATTTTCTCCGTAGCAGCTGACATAACCGCCGTAAATATCCTCGACCTTCAGCAGCGTATCGCCCAGCAGCGCAGCCGTGCGCACCGCCTCAACGCCGGCCAGATCATTCACTACCTTGTGCAGTTCGCTGCCACGCTCCATACAGACACTGTAATGGCGTGACACCTGGCGGCCGTTTTGCATGGTATAGCTCAAATGCACGGTGCAGGATGCAACATTGCTGTTGGTGTTGTCGCATTCGGCAGGCTGATCGAGCCCCTGCGCCAGAATGGCGTTGTGCGTGGCAATGGCACCGGCAATTGCATCCGGATCCGTACAATTCGATACATCGAAGCCGGCATTGCAGTTGGTTGATACGGTAATCGCCTTCACCTCGTCGGCTTCCGGCACATAGGTCTGGTAGCCGAAAACATCCATTTTCAATCCCACGCAGATCAGCACCAGCACCGCACACAGCGCTGCCAATCCCTTCCAGCTACTCTTGAACACCCGGAAGGATCTGCAAATGATCATCTCTGCGGCAATGTAGCACAGCGCCATCATCAGCAGCACGCAGATCATCAGCGCCGGAAGGGATGTATTGCCCAGCATCACAAGATCATGCACACCCATGCCCAGCGCAAGGCCGCCTACCAGGGCAATCGCACAACGGAAAATAGGCCGCGCCCAACGGTATGCCACCGGATCGCCGGCGGACTCGCTGTGGCGAAGGCGATACAGCAGGAAGCTGATCCCCAGCAGCGCCAGTGCAAAAACGGCATAGATCACCGTGATTTTGACAGCCTCCATATCCATGTGGCTGATCGGGCCATTCGTCCACTCGTCGGTACGCAGGGCTCCGCCCAGCTTCATGGCAGGCGTCAGCCAATAGACAACGAGCAGCGGATCAAAGTCGCCGACATAGCCGAAGTAAAAAATTCCGGCCAGGCTCTCCAGCAGGGTCTCCAGCACCACGGCTACAAAATTGATGCCCACATAAATCACCGGTACAGCCAGCACCCAACCGGTGAGCATGGCGCAGAAAATGGCAATCGAGAAAAAGATGAAGTCCAGCAAGGACACCATCACCAGCCACCACAGCAGCGCCTTCAGGGACACATAGCCCGTCACAGCCTCCACCACCAGCGTCAATGCCGCCGCAATCACATTGCCCAAAAGCAGCATCCCCATGCCGCCGGTGAAGTGGGCGAAAAACTGTGTGGAACGCTTGACCGGCAAGCTGTGATGCAATCCCACGCTGCGGGCGGTCATCAGATAGGAATAGGCCGCCATGGCCATAATCACACCGAAGATGGCCGCCATGATCACGCCCATAAACTGCAGATTATAAGTGACATCGGTCACCTCCGCCAAACGCTGCGCCTTGTTGCCGTAGCTCATAGCGGCGTTCCAGATGCTCACCGGCAGACCGATGATCCAGATGCCGGTATACACAAACCCGATGGGCCAATAGTGGCGCAGATCACTGCGTACCAAAGTCTTAAAGCACGATGTCGCGGACCGCATAGTCAGCACCTCCCAGCTCGTAAATAAAAATCTCCTCCAGCGTCAGGGGAATGGCCTCCATCAGTATGGGCTGCGTAATGGCCATGCGGCTTTGAATTTCCTGACTGCTGCCGCGCATGATATAGGTATAGACCCGCCCCACATGGGACTTATGCAGAATGTTCAGCTCGGCAGGCAGTGCCGGCTCCTCGGCGCTCTGATACGCTACCTGCAGCTTCACCGTGTTGTCCTGCAAATCGGACAGCGTGCGCTCCAGCAGTACCTTGCCCTTGTTCATGATGCCCACATGGTCGCACACATCCTCCAGCTCCCGCAGGTTGTGGCTGGACACCAGCACCGTGGTGCCCCGCTCGGCTACATCGCCCAGCAGCAAACTCCACACCTGACGGCGCATCACCGGGTCCAGACCGTCCACCGGCTCATCCAGAATGAGATACTCCGGCATACAGCACATGGTGATCCAGAACGCCGCCTGCTTCTGCATACCCTTGCTCATGCGGCGGATCATCTGCTTGTCGTTCAGCGGAAACACCTGCTTCATCTTCCCGTAGCGCTCCCAGCTGAAGGTAGGGTACATCCCGGCATAGAACTTCGCCATCTCCGCAATGGATGCCTGCGAGAAATGATACCAATCGTCGGGAATGGACACCATCTTCTGCTTGGCAGAGGGGTTTTCATAGATGGGCTGCCCCTCCAGCAGCAGTTCACCGCTGTCCGGACGGTAAATGCCCGTCAGATGGCGGATAATAGTGGATTTGCCCGCACCGTTGGGGCCTACCAAGCCATACACCGCGCCCTTGGGCACCGTCATGGTGGTGCCGTCCAATGCGCGGGTACCGTCAAAGGTTTTCACCACATTCTTTGCTTCAAGCATCTTTTTTGCCTCCTTCCCACAGCGCCAGCCATTCTTCCCGTGTCAGTCCCAGACTGCGCAGCTCCTCTAAAAGCGGCTTCACCTGTGACACGACCTCCTGCCGGCGCAGTTCATGCTGGCTCTGTCCCGCAGCCACAAAGGTTCCGCGGCCGCTGACGGAATACACATACCCCTCACTCTCCAGCTGCGCGTAGGAGCGCTGGATGGTGTTGGGATTGATGGCCAGCTCCGTGGCCAATTGCCGCACCGACGGCAGCTTGTCATCGCTTTGCAGCACACCGGTGACCATCAGCTTCCGCAGCCCGTCGCATACCTGCTCGTAGATCGGCCGGCTGTCCCGGTAATCCAGATGGATCATGGGCGATCCCTCCCTGTATAAAGTGTACTAATTGTGTTGGTACGCTTAATGTAGCACTTTCTATCTCCCTTGTCAATGGGGAAATACTGAACTTTTTTCTGAAAATATACACAGGGGGTTTTCATCGTGTCATTCCTCTGCTATAATGTGGATGATAAAAAACTTTCGTGTCAAAAGGGGTACTTATTATGAAGCTATCTACCGTCATTCGCACTGCATCGCAGTCTGGCAATGCGCTCCAGAAGGCCTCCGCCGCCGCCAAAAAAGCCCATGCCTTTTGCGGCAAGTCCACCGTGGGTCTGTTTTTTGATATCCTGCGCTCCGCCAGCACCTACGGCGCCGGCCCCATGGACTATCTGATGTCCCATTTCTATGAGCTGAACGCCGAGGAACGCGCCACCTATCTGACCCGGATTCGCAGCGCAGAGTTCGTGCGCAAGGTCAACGATCCTGCCTACTGGCCCATTTTCGATGACAAAAACGCCTTCTACCCCAAGTTCCATGATATGATGGGCCGGGAAACCTACGACCTGACCAAGGGCGATCTGGAGGGCTTCCGCGCTTTTATGGAGGGGAAGGAGGCCATCATGGCCAAGCCCTCCGATCAGGACGGCGGCAGCGGCATCGAAAAGCTGCGCCCCTCCGATTTTGAGAGCATTGACGCCATGTGGGCGTATCTCCGCAACCCCGCCAAGCCTTTCCATATCGCCGACGAGGCATTGAAGCAGCACCCCGGCATGGCCGCTCTGCATCCCGCCTCCGTTAACTGCGTGCGCCTGTCCACCTATGTAATGGATGACGGCGAACCGGTAGTGGTCTATGCCGCCTGCAAGGCCGGCACCGGCGGCGGCGAATGCGACAACACCGGACGCGGCGGCATCACCTGCCGGCTGGACATCGAAAACGGTGTCATCACCTCCAACGGTCACAACGAGGAGCTGGAGGAGTTCATTACCCATCCCGACACCGGCATTACCTTCAAGGGTTATCACATTCCTATGGCCAAGGAGTGCAAGGAGCTGGCGCTGACCGCCGCCAAGCGGTATCCCTCCTTCCGCTATGTGGGCTGGGACATCTGCGTCACCCCCACCGGCCCCGTGCTGATCGAGGGCAACAACTATCCCGGCTACGATCTGGCTCAGATGCCGGACAACGACGATCCTCATCCCCGCCACGGCCTGATCACCAACTTTAAAAAGCTGGGCATCGAAATTTGACTTTTCTGCAAAAAGTAATCCGTCCTTTGGGCGGATTATTTTTTACCCATTCGGGGCATACTGCTGTTATCCATATATGATAAGGAGTGTGCATCACATGAAAGCCATGGTCAACCAGAAGGCCTGCATTCGCTGCGGCCTGTGCCCCACCATTTGTCCGGAGGTGTTCTCCCTGCCCGATAACGGCGAGAGCGCCCACGCCATCACCGAGCCTGTCCCCGCGGAGCGGCAGGCCGCCGCCCAGGAGGCCGCGGACAATTGTCCCACCGGTGCCATTGAGATCAGCTAAATGGCAATTTCTTTTGAAAAAGTGTCTCTTTTTTGATTTTTCCGCTTTACAAGCGGACTTATGTGTGGTATCCTTTCAAAGTACGCTGTAAAAGCGATAATAGCCCCTTCCCTTAGTCCTGCGGACTCCTTTCACCTGTCCCGGTACTCAGGATGCGGGCAAAATGTAAGAAAGGTGGAAACACACTATGATGCTGAAAGACCAGAAGACCTCCATCATCGAGGCCAACCGTACCCATGAGACCGATACCGGTTCTCCCGAAGTGCAGGTCGCTATCCTGACCGAGCGCATCAACCAGCTCACTGCTCACCTGAAGGTTCATCCCCATGACTTCCATTCCCGTCGTGGTATGCAGATGATGATCGGTAAGCGCCGTCGCCTGCTGGACTACCTGGCCAAGAAGGACATCGAGCGTTATCGTGCTCTGATCGCCAAGCTGGGTCTGCGCCGCTAAAAGAAACGAAACAGGGTGGTGTGTCGTGCGCACCACCCTTCTTTCACACTTACCGTCCCCTGTCATTCCGCGTATGCGGAGCCTGACAAAGCCTTTAGAACTTGAAAATGCGCCGGACATTTGCCGCTTCCGGCCTGTTTTCAAGTGCTAAATGGTTTGGCTCCTCATACGAGAAAAATACAAGAAAAAGGAGCAAATTCATGTCTACCATCATTACCAAAAGACAGTTCCCCAACTATCACAAGTACACCATGGAGCTGGCCGGTCGTCCTTTGACGCTGGAAGTGGGCAAGCTGGCCGAGCTGGCCAACGCCTCCGTCATGGTCACCTACGGCGAGACCAGCGTGCTGTGCTGCGTGACCGCCGCCGCCCGTCCCCGCGACGGCATCGACTTCTTCCCCCTGAGCGTTGACTTCGAGGAGAAGCTGTACTCCGTGGGCCGCATTCCCGGCAGCTTTAACCGCCGCGAAGGCCGTCCCGGTGAAAAGGGTGTCCTGACCTCTCGTGTCATCGACCGACCCATTCGCCCCCTGTTCCCCTATGATTTCCGCAACGATGTGTCCGTGATGTGCACCGTCATGAGCGTCGATCATGACTGCTCTCCCGAGATCTGCGGCCTCATCGGTACCTCCGCCGCCCTGGCCATTTCCGATATCCCCTGGAACGGCCCCGTGGGCGCCGTGAAGATGGGTCTGGTGCACGGCCAGCTGGTCATCAACCCCACCAGTGAGCAGCGCAAGGTCAGCGATCTGGATGTGACCGTGGTGTCCACCGGCAAGAAGGTGGTCATGATCGAGGCCGGCGCCAACGAAGTGCCCAATGACAAGATGTTCGAGGCCATCCGTACCGCTCACGAGGAAAACCAGAAGCAGGTCGCCCTCATCAATCAGATGGTGGCCGAGGTGGGCAAGCCCAAGTTTGACTATCCCCACGCCGATTTCGATCAGGAGCTGTTTGACAAGATCGTTGCCGAGTTCATGGACGAGGCCAAGGCCGCCATGGACACCGACGACAAGAATATCCGCGAGGCCCGCTGGAACGAGATGATCGAGCACTGGCACGAGAAGTATCTGGAAGAATATCCCGATATGGATCAGTATCTGGACGAGTTTACCTACAAGTTCCAGAAGAAGATCGTCAAGGCATGGCTGCTGGAGGGTCATCGCGTTGACGGCCGTCAGAAGAACGAGATCCGTCCGCTGGACGCCGAGGTGGGCGTCCTGCCCCGCGTACATGGCAGCGGCCTGTTTACCCGCGGCCAGACGCAGGTGCTCTCCGTGGCTACGCTGGATACCCTGTCCGCCAACCAGAAGCTGGACACCATCTGGGAAGAGACCGAAAAGCGCTATATGCACCACTACAACTTCCCCGGCTACTCTGTCGGTGAGGCCAAGCCCGCCCGCAGCCCCGGCCGCCGCGAGATCGGCCACGGTGCGCTGGCGGAACGCGCTCTGCTGCCCGTGATCCCCTCTGTGGAGGAGTTCCCCTATGCCATCCGCGTGGTCTCCGAGGTGGTATCCTCCAATGGCTCCACCTCCCAGGGTTCCATCTGCGGCTCCACCCTGGCTCTGATGGACGCCGGTGTGCCCATCAAGGCCCCCGTGGCCGGCATCTCCTGCGGCCTCATTCAGGACGATGACGGCTCCTTCACCACCTTCATCGACATTCAGGGTGTGGAGGACTTCCACGCCGAGATGGACTTCAAGGTGGCCGGTACCAAGAAGGGTATCACCGCCATCCAGATGGATCTGAAGAACGACGGTCTGACCATGGAGATCATCGAAAACGCGCTGGACATCACCTACGATGCCCGCGTGCAGATTCTGGATCAGGTCATGCTGCCCGTCATCGCCGAGCCTCGCGCAGAGGTCAGCAAGTACGCCCCCAAGATGGTCACCATGCACATTGATCCCGATAAGATCCGCGATGTCATCGGCAAGGGCGGCAGCGTCATCCAGAAGATCGTTGCCGAGTCCGGCGCCAAGATCGACATTGACGACGACGGTACCATCCACATTGCCTCTCCCGATGCCGATTCCTGCGCTATCGCCAAGAAGTGCATCGACGACATCGTGTTCATGCCCGAGGTGGGCGCGCTGTACTACGGCCGCGTTGTCAACTATCTGACCAGCAAGCGCGACGGCGCACAGATGGGCGCTTTCATCGAGCTGGCTCCCGGCAAGGACGGCCTGTGCCACATCTCCAAGGTGTCCGACCACCGCGTGGAGAAGGTGGAGGATGTGCTGAAGATCGGTGATATGACCTGGGTCAAGGTCACCGAAATCGACGAAAAGGGTCGCGTCAACCTCAGCCGCAGAGATGCGCTGAAGGAGATCGCTGCCAAAGAAGCCGCCGGCGAAATCGTGAAATAATAACAGTTATCAGAAAAAACCAGGACAGAAATGATCTGTTCTGGTTTTTTCTGGATTTTTACCGCCGACTATGTTATACTATACATATTATACCTAATTATCAAGGAGGCGACTCCTATGTCCGACACCATTGCCGCCATTGCCACGCCGCAAATTCCCAGCGCCATCGGTATTCTGCGTCTGAGCGGGCCCGACACTGTCCATATTCTGGACACGGTGTTCCGTGCCAGAAACGGTAAGACCATGTCCGCGCAGCCCAGCCGCAAAATGGTCTATGGTGCACTACTGGACAGCGACGGCACCATGATTGACGATGTGTTGTGCGTGCTGTTTCCTGCACCCAACAGTTATACCGGCGAGGATTGCGCCGAAATTCATTGCCACGGTTCTCCCATCGTGCTGAACGAGGGCTTATCCGCCCTGTTTGCCGCCGGAGCGCGGCAGGCCACCGGCGGAGAGTTCACCAAGCGCGCTTTCCTGAACGGACACATGGATCTTATTCAGGCCGAGTCCGTGGTGGATCTGATCGATGCGGAAACCGCCGAAGCAGCGCGCAACGCCGCCGCGCAGCTGACCGGCGTTTTGAGCCGCAGCATCGACGATATTTACGATGGTCTGATGGCCATTGTCAGCCGGTTTTACGCCGTGGTGGACTATCCCGACGAGGACATTGAGGATCTGCAGCGCGAGGAAATGCTGGACACCCTGCGCCGCAGCGAAAATAAGCTCACCGAGCTGCTGGCCACCTTCTCCCGGGGCAAGCTTTTGAAGCTGGGCATCCCCACCGTCATTCTGGGACGCCCCAACGCCGGCAAATCCTCCCTGCTGAATGCCCTGCTGGGCTATGACCGCGCCATTGTCACCGACATTGCCGGCACCACCCGAGATACCGTGGAGGAAAAAGTCCGCATCGGCCATGTGCTGCTGCGGCTGTGTGATACCGCCGGTATTCGCCGCTCCGCCGACACCGTGGAGCAAATGGGCGTGGATCGCGCCCGCAGCGCCGCGCAGAATGCGTCGCTGGCTCTGCTGGTACTGGATGGCTCCGCACCCCTGACGGCAGAGGACAAGGAAGCCGCGGAAATCGCCCGGAAGGTGCAACATCTGCTGGTGGTGGTCAACAAGGCCGACCTCCCCTGCAAAATGGATATCAGCGCACTATCGGAGCGCTTTGACCATGTGATCTCCCTGTCCGCCAGAACCGGCGAAGGCATCACCGCTCTCACCGATGCCATTGAAGCCCTGTATCCCACCGGCACCGTTCCATGCGGCGAAATGCTGACCAATGCCCGTCAGGCGGATGCCGTCAGCCGCGCTTTGCAGTCTGTGCAGGCGGCACGAACCAGTCTGCACAGCGGTATGACGCCCGATGTGGTGCTGACCGACGCAGAAAGTGCTTTGGAGGCGCTGGGCGAGCTGAACGGCAAGTCCATCCGCGAGGATCTGGTGGCCACGATTTTCTCCCGGTTTTGCGTGGGCAAGTGAGTGTCCTTCCATTGTGAACCATTTGGAAAATTTTTGTATACTATTATATTGAAAATAAGCAAATAATATAGTATATTATACCATAAGGAGTATGGTAACTTTTCGTAAGGAGGCACATATCATGCGAGACTATGTGATCATGACAGATAGCTGTTGCGATCTGACCGACCATATGGCCAACGAACTGCAGTTGGAAGTCCTCCCTCTGACACTGCACATGGAGGGCCGGGACTACCCCAATGACCTGGCCGGCAGCGCTTTGAGCCACGAAGAGTTTTATCGATGTATTCGCCAGGGAAAACTGGCCACCACCTCCGGCGTGAATGTGGGGCAGTATCAAGAGGCCATGCGCCGCGTATTGGAGCAAGGTAAGGATATCGTCTGTATCTGCTTTTCCTCTGCGCTATCCACCACCTATCAGTCTGCCAATATTGCCGCCAATGATCTGATTCCGGAATATCCCGACAGCCGGATTTATGTCATTGACTCGCTGTGTGCTTCCCTGGGTCAGGGCTTGCTGCTGTATCTGGCGGGCGAACAAAAGAAAAAGGGCCTCACCGTCGATCAACTGGCCGAGTGGGTGGAAAAAACCAAAGGTCACATCTGCCACTGGTTTACGGTGGATGATCTGAATTATCTGAAAATGGGTGGGCGTGTATCCTCCGCCACAGCATTGCTGGGCACCATGTTGTCTATCAAGCCGGTAATGCATATGTCAGACAAGGGTATGCTTACCGTTGTCGGCAAGGTGCGCGGCCGCAAGGCCAGTCTGCGCGCCATGGTGGATGCCGTGGAGCAGTTGGGCATCGATCCGGAAAACCAGACCATGTTCATCTGCCACGGTGATTGTGAGGACGATGCCCGTGCCATGGCCGAGCAGTTGAAGGAGCGCTTCGGCGTGCAGACCGTATATATCAACTACATCGGTCCCATCATCGGCAGCCATACCGGCCCCAACACCATGGGTCTGTTCTTCGTGGGAACGGAGCGATAACTTAAATTTGCAAGGAGGATCCGCCATGAAATGGCTGGAACTCAAAATTGATACCTCCCCGGCCGGTCTGGACGGCGTTAGCCAAATGCTGGAGAATCTTGGGATCTCCGGTCTGATTATTGACGACGAGGGGGATTTTCAGGATTTTCTGGAAAACAACCACCAGTACTGGGACTATGTGGACGAGGAGCTGTTGAAGGAAAAGCAGGGCGTGTGCCGCATTACCTTTTACCTGTCCGATGACCCAGATGGATACAATGCACTTTCCCAGGTCCGCATTGCGTTGTCTGCACTGAAGAAGGAGCATCCGGAGTTCGCGCCTCTCTGCCTGACCATGGACAGCGTGGCGGATTGCGATTGGGAGAACAACTGGAAGCAGTTCTACAAGCCCATGGAGATCGGTGAGCGGCTGATTGTGGTGCCCGAGTGGGAGCAAGCCGGCGCCGGCGACCGCGTGGCGCTGATCCTCAACCCCGGTCTGACCTTCGGTACCGGCAGTCACGCCACCACGCGGCTATGTTTGCAGGCTCTGGAGCAACATATCCACGGCGGCGAAAAGGTGCTGGATCTGGGCTGCGGCAGCGGTATTCTGTCCATCGCCGCACTGCTGCTGGGTGCCGACCACGCCTTTGCCTGCGATATTGATGAGAAGTGCGTGGATGTGGCGTATGAAAACGCCGCGCTGAACGCCATTGGCAAGGATCGTTACACCGTCCGCTGGGGCGATGTGCTCACCGACCGACAATTGCAGCGTGAGTTCGGCGGAGATTACGACATCATTGTGGCCAACATTGTGGCGGATGTGATTATCGGTCTGAGTGGTCAGGTGCGTCCCCTGCTGAAGAAGAATGGCCTGTTCCTCTGCTCCGGCATTATTGATGACCGCGCCGAGGAAGTGGCACAGGTTCTCACCGACAACGGCTGGACCATTCTGGAGACCCGTCAGAGCGAGGGTTGGTTCTCCTATCTGTGCAAGTAAATATCCGATGATAAAAACCCCTGCCTTCGGCAAATGCTGAAGGCAGGGGTTGCATTTTTTTCTTAATTTGTTTTGGTGGATGTTGTTTTCTGCGTGTCGGTGTTTTTCTCCGTCTTGGTAGTCTCTTTTGTATCCTTCTTTTCCTCCGCGCGCTTCTTCGTGCCCACTTTGATGATCTGGTCGCGGGCCTCGTAGTTGCTGGAATCCTCAAAGGTACTGGAGATCAGTTCGCCGTCGCCGGAATACACATTGCGCCAGGTCTCCACATAGTAACCCACATAGGGGGACTGCTCTTCCACTTCCTCGCCCTCGTACAGATCCTTTGTCTTTTCATAGACCACCTTGTAGTCGGTACTGGACTGCGTCTCGCTGACGATCTGGACATAGGTATCATCCACCTTGGTGCCGTAGATCTGCACGGTCAGCGTGTTGTCATAGTAGGAGGTAACGATCTTGATGGGATAGTCCGTGTTGTTGCGGAAGGCAAACTCCGGGCCGCCCCAGCTGACCGTGGCATCGCAGCCAAAGGTGATGTAGGACGGGGCAAACTGATGCTCCTCGCGGATCAGAATCTCCAGATTGGACAGCATCACGGCGTAGTACAGCGTGGAAGATACCTGACAGATACCGCCGCCTACCTGATCCACGGTCTTGCCGCCCACATAGGCGGGCGCCGCCTGAAAGCCGCGCTCTGCCGTGCGCTCGCCCACCGTGTCATTATAATAGAAGTCCTCGCCGCTGTTATACACGCAGCCGTTGATCTGTTCCGCCGCCAGACGCACATTGTTCAGGCGTTCTGCACTGCCGCCCACATTGGTGGTGTAGCTGCCCAGCACATCGCGGAACATGACCTTCTTCAGCTTTTCCGAGGTAATAGCCGCTG
The DNA here is from genome assembly GCA_018064925.1 of Candidatus Cacconaster stercorequi. Classification (GTDB taxonomy): domain Bacteria; phylum Bacillota; class Clostridia; order Oscillospirales; family Oscillospiraceae; genus Vescimonas; species Vescimonas stercorequi. The sequence continues at coordinate 41,428 of JAGHUH010000009.1, forward strand.
TTTTGAACTTGGCGGGGACAACAAATTCCTTGCCCGCTTCTGCCTTGTCCAGCAGCTGCTGGGCTTTTTCTACATCAAACCGCACGCCGGAGCGGGAATCCGTCACACCGCCGGTATCGTGGTCATACTTGGCATTGACGGCCTTTTTGATCTTCTTGCTGATCTTATTAAGGTCTACACCCTTGGCCGCCAGCACATCGTAACGACATTCCACCGGCTGAAGGGTACCCTGCTGCAGTTCCTTTAGCAATGCCGATGCCAGCGCATCAGCATCCGCTTTGCGCCCGTCGGCGGGCTTGGTCACATAGAAACCGTCCGTCTTTTCAGGATCAATGCGATAGGCGCCATCCACCGGCTTGCAGCTCAATTTCTTTGCCACTGCCCCGGCTGTGGATTTCAGTGTCTTTTCGTCGATGGTCAGCGGCGGCTTTACGGAAGTCTGCTGAAACCAACTGCGAACCAGCGCCACGCCGTTGGTGATGAAGTTTCCGCCATGTCCGGCATCCCACGCCGTCTTGGCGGCATCCTCCGGTGTAATGGTGGCACCCAGCTCCGTCAGAGACAACTTCTTGGCCTCTTCTCCGTCCAGCTTTACGGTAACGGTGGTCTGATCGCAGATCTGATCCACCTGCTTGGCCCACAGATCCTCTACCTGCTGGCGGGTCTTGCCGCTGACATCCACGCCCAGCACATCGGTCTTGCCCAGCATGGTCTGGCTGTTTGCCGCAACGGCGCACACGGCAACGCAGGCCGCAATCAGCACACCCGCAATGATGCCGATCGTCAATCCGATCTTTTTCCCCTTCCCCGTTTTTGAGACGGTTTTTTCTGCCACAGCAGTCGCCGCGGCCATATCCTTCTTTTTCAAGGGCTCATGCTTCCCCATAATAGCCCCTCCTTTGTCGCATCTCTCTTTCTTTGCGCATAACGCGCAAGGTATAGTATACACCCTGTCTTTTCAAAATGCGTTACAATTCTGGTAAAAAGGTTACTATTTTGTCACAATATTCCTGTCTTTGCTCCGTTTCGGGATGCGGATGGTTAAAAAGATGGTGTCTTCCGTGTCCTCCCTGCCGCAATCGGCCTCCACACCCGCACGGCGCATTAGATTGACGCCGCGATCCACGCTGTTGAGAAACAGCCGTACATCCTTAATAATATAAGTTGTGCGTCTTTGCGGCGGCGTGGTCTGCGTTTCCCGGAGCTGCCGCTCGATATATTCCTCAGTCTGCGCCACATTCCAGCCGTGCTGCACGATTTGCTCCACCGCGTGGCACTGCTCCTCCTCGCTCTGCAAACGCAGTAAGGCCCGGGCATGGCGCTCGGTCAGCTCATTCTGCCGCAAGAGCTGCTGTACAGCCTGCGGCAGGCGCAGCAGGCGCAGCTTGTTGGCCACCGCCGATTGCGATTTGCCCAATTGCTCTGCCGCCGCCTCCTGACTGAGTCCATAGCGGCTGATGAGCCGGGCGATGGCGGCAGCCTCCTCCCAATAGTCCAGATCCCGCCGCTGCAGATTTTCAATCAGCGCCAGAAACGCTGAATCCTTCTCGTCCACCTGCGCCAGCAGGCACGGCACACGCTGCAATCCGGCCAGACGCGCAGCGCGCAGGCGTCGCTCCCCTGCCACCAGCTCATAGCCGTTGGCGATGCGGCGCACCGTCAACGGCTGCAGCACACCATAGGTGCGGATGCTGTCCGCCAGCTCCTGCAGGGCTTTTTCATCAAATGCGCGGCGGGGCTGCTGGGGATTGGGATGGATCTGATCCGACGATATGTATTGTACACGCGTGGAAAAAAACGCGCTCTTGTACGAATTTCTCATGGTATCCCTCCTTTTCCCCCATTGTACGAGCGCGACGGCGCAAAGTGCGTCGAAGCGGGTCGGGAAAATCATGACCACCAGTAAACTGGTGGTTTGACCAGCCCCTAAAAGGGGCTAATACGACCGTAGCCCCTAAAAGGGGCGCTGAAGGTTTGACACCGCATTA
>JAGHUH010000027.1 GCA_018064925.1 Candidatus Cacconaster stercorequi
GTGTCTATCCAGGTCGGTTCTACCGAAATGGGTCAGGGCTTCAAGACCAGCCTTCGTAAGATCTGCGCAGCAACGCTGGGCATCTCCATTGATAATATCGAGTATCTGGATCCCGATACCTCCAAGGTCGTGGACTCCGGTCCTACTGCCGCATCCCGTTCCACCATGGTCGTCGGCCGTCTGGTCGAGCGTGCCGCATTGGAAATGAAGGAGCGTTGGGACGAGGGCGATATCACCACCGAGGTCGAGTATGAGCATCCCGACGGCTATCCTTGGGATCAGGCCACCTTCCGCGGTGACGCTTACCTGGGTTACGGCTGGGGTGTTGCCTGCGTGGAAGTGGAAGCAGACAAGCTGACCAACGAGATCAAGACCGTTGGCGTCTGGTCCTCCCACGAAATCGGCAAGGCCATCGATGAGCTGATCGTTCACGGTCAGATCAACGGCGGTATCATGCAGTCCCTGGGCTATGGCTCCATGGAAAAGCTGGAGGTCAAGAACGGCCGCTTCAAGCAGAAGAGTATGTCCGACTATGTCATTCCCACCTCCATGGACTTCCCCAAGCAGTTCTATCATATTCAGGATAATCCCTATCCCTGGGGTCCCTACGGTGCCAAGGGCATGGGCGAGCTGGTGTTCAACGGCGCGTCTGCTGCCTATGTGGATGCCGTGGAACGCGCGCTGGGTACAGAGTTTACCTCTATTCCCATTCCGCCGGAAGATATTGAGGAGGCGTTGGAAAATGTTCAGTGAAATTCGTTTTACGCTCAACGGTGAGCAGAAGATTTATACGGGTGATCCGCTGCGCCGCCTGATTGATGTGCTGCGCGACGATTACGGCCTGACCGGCAGCAAGGAAGGCTGCGGCGAGGGCGAGTGCGGCGCCTGCTCCATCATCAAGGATGGCAAGCTGGTCACAAGCTGCATTATCCCTGTGGCCGGCGTCAACGGATGTGAACTGCTGACCATTGAGGGCATCCGTGACACCGAGAAGGGCAAGTGCATCATTGATGCTTACGCTGAGGGCGGCGCCGTGCAGTGCGGCTTCTGCATTCCCGGCATGGTCATGGCCACCTATGTCCTGCTGAATAACAATCCCGATCCCAGTGAAGAAGAAATCCGTGTCGGCATCAGCGGCAACATCTGCCGCTGCACCGGCTACGATCTGATTGTAGAGTGCATTGCCCTGGCGGCGAAGAAAGGAGCGGCTTTATGGCAGAAGTAAAGTGCTTCGTTCCCCAGACGCTTCAGGAGGCGCTGGAGATTCGAAAACAGTATCACGCGATCCCCTTGGCCGGCGGCAGTGACCTGATGGTGGCCGGCAGTATGGGTGCCGGTGTGACCCCGAAGTTTGCAGGTGATGTGGTGGTGATCACCAATCTGCCCGAGCTGAAAGGGATTCGGGAACTGGATGACGGCAGTGTGGAGATCGGTGCCTGCACCACCTCCGCCGAAATTGCCGCCTCGGAGCTGGTGCATCCTCTGGTGCGCGATGCCGCGTCCCGCATGGGCGCCATCGCATTGCGCAACAGCGCCACCATCGGCGGCAACATCGGTAACGCATCGCCCAAGGGTGATATGCCCCAGCCGCTGATCCTGCTGGATGCGGAGGTGGTGCTTCGCAGTGCAGACGGTGAGCGCCGTATGTTGGTGGACGAATACATTATTGCCACCAAAAAGACGGCTCTGCGGGATGATGAGCTGATTGTCAGCGTGGTGATCCCCAAGCAGTCGTTTACGCATATCTTCTATCGCAAGATCGGTATGCGCCGCGCCAATGCGATCTCCAAGCTGACGCTTTCCGCAGCCGCTACTGTGAAGGACGGCGTGGTGGTGGACTTCCGTGCCTCCTCTGGCGCCGCCGGTCCCAAGGTGGCAAGATGCCGCAAGGCCGAGGAGATCCTGATCGGTAAAAAGATCAGTGAATTAAATACCTGTAAAGAAGAATTCCTTGACGCGTGGAACGGCGTGATCAGCCCCCACGCAATGCCGGAATATCGCCGCAATACCACCCGCAGACTGCTGACGCATTTTATTGATGCACTGGCAGCGGGACATCCCGAGGGCAGAGTTGAGTAAGGAGGGGCGTATGACGATTCATCATCCCAAAACCGCATTGGAGGCGGTAACGCTGCGCAAGAAATTGGCCGACACTGCCGTGTATCTTTCCGGCGGCACCGACGACCTGCGTCTTGGCGGCAGCGCGGAAGGCAAGGAGCTGATCGACATCAACGGCCTGGACGAAAAATTCGACACCATTACCGTGCGAGAGGGCAAGGTCTGGATCGGAGCACGCTGCACCCTGCAGCAGATCGTCAAGAGCGAACTGATTCCCGCATTTATCCGCGAGAGCGCCGCATTCTGCGCATCCTTCGCCCGCCGCAACAGCGCCACCATCGGCGGAAATGTGGCTCTGCGCCGCAGCGACAGCTATATGGCGGCCGCGCTAACTGCCGCGGAGGCCGTACTGGACACCATTACGCCGCACGGTGAGGAGGAGAAAGCCATCGGTGAGTATCTCAAGAGCGACTGCAAGTGCTTGATCCGCTATATCGTGGTGGATCAGAGCCGTACCGGTTTTGTCAAGCGCTTCGGCAACACCAGCTCCAGCCATGCGGCATTGATTGCCGCGCACAGCGGCAATGTGTATGCCCTGAGTGTCAGCGGCAGCGTATTTGCCTATGGCAGCTCACCGGAGCTTGGCAAGAGCATGACATTCGCAGACGATATCACGGGCAGTGCGGCATATAAGAAGTATCTGGCAGAAACTGTGTTTACATTGGGGAGGTAACGCCATGGAACTGAAATGCAGAATCAACGGCGAAGAAATGCTCCTTTGCGCCGAGCCGGATGCCCGCCTCCGCGATGTACTGTATAAAGTCGGTTATCGCAGCGTCCGCGACAGCGATGATGCGGAGGGCTTTGCCGGCAGCGATACCATTATTTTCAACGACCAGCTGAAGTATGCCAATTTTATCCTGTTCTATCAGGCAGCAGGCGCCGAGATCCGTACCGCCGAGTCTTTGATGAACGGCCGGGAACTCAACTGTGTGCAGCAGGCCATGGTGGCGGCCGGTATCGTGCAGAGCGCCTATAATGCACCTGCCGCCGCGCTGATTTTGACTTGGCTGCTGGAGAAAAACGCCCATCCCACACGGGATGAGATCAAAGATGTGCTGACCAGCATTTTTATCCGGGACGCCGGCTACGAGCATTACTATCTGGCCGTTCAGCTTGCCACGGAGCTGCGCGACTTCGGCGAGTTCAAAAGCGAGATTGCGCCCTCTTTCCGTCCCAATCTGGAGGTGGTGGGCAAGCCCTGCGGCAAAATCGACGGTGCGGCTCTGGTGTCCGGTGAACCTGTTTTTGTCGAGGATAAGGTGCCGGATAACGCATGGTGCCTGCACATTCTGCGCAGTCCCTTTGCCAGCGCCTACATCAAGTCTATTGATACCAGCGCGGCGGAGGAACTGCCCGGCGTGGCGGCGGTGTTCACCGCGTACAATACCCCCGATACCCACTATATGCAGGCCGGTCAGGGCAATCCCGAGCCGTCGCCTCATGACCGCCGCCTGTTCAATATGAAGGTGCGCCATGTGGGCGACCGCGTTGCCGGCATCGTTGCCCGTACGCCGGAGATTGCGGACAAGGCCGCATCCCTTATCAAGGTGGAGTATGAGCCGCAGGAGGCGGTTTACACCGTGGAGGAGGCCATGGCCGAGGATGCACCCTTGGTGCATAACGGCAAAGTCGTCTATAACGCCGGTGCTCCGGATGATCTGGAGGCATTCAATGCCAAGGCCGGCGACGAGCGCGAGGGAAAGGTGATTTACCAGTTCCCACTGGGCGCAGATATTCATAAAAATATTGCCGCGTCCAACAAGGGCGGCATCGGCGATGTGGAAAAGGGCTTCGCCGAGGCGGATGCCGTTGTGGAGCGCACCTACCAAACCAGCCAGATCCAGCATACCCCGCTGGAGCCCCATGTGTGTTACGCACACATTGAAAACGGCCGGCTGGTGATGAATTGCTCCACGCAGGTGCCGTTCCATGTCCGCCGCATTGTCAGCTGGGTCTGCGGCATTCCCGAAAACAAGATCCATATCATTAAAGAGCGCGTCGGCGGCGGCTACGGCAGCAAGCAGGATATTCTGGTGGAAGACCTGACCGGCTATGCTGCATGGGTCACCGGAAAGCCCGTTTATTACCGCAATACCCGTGCCGAGGAGTTTTACGCCAACTCTACGCGCCATCCCATGCGGGTAAAGGTGAAGATGGGCGGCAAGAAGGATGGCACCATCACCGCCATATTTATGGAGGTTTGCGCCAACACCGGCCCCTATGGCAACCACTGCCTGACTGTTCCCATGAATAGCTGCTCCAAGACGCTGCCCCTGTTCGCTGTAGACAACATGGCATATGACCTGAAGGTGTTCTATACCAATACGCCGCCTGCCGGTGCCTATCAGGGCTACGGTACGCCCAAGGGTACCTACGGCATCATGATGGCCATGGCGGAGCTGGCGGATGCGCTGGGCGTGGATTACCGCACGATGGTGGAGAAAAACCATGTCAGCGAAGGTTATATGCTGGAGATTCTGAAGGGCCTGGGCGAAGGGCGCGAGGGCAATGTGGTTCCTGTCGGCTCCTGTGGTTTGGATGAAGCCATTGCCAAAGGCTGCGACATGATCGAGTGGGGGAAGAAGGAAGTGTCTGACGACCCCGATTGGAAAATCGGCAAGGGCTTTGCCATGATCATGCAGGGCAGCGGCCTGCCGGGACTGGACCATGCAGAGGCCATTGCCAAACTGGAAACCGACGGTACTGTTATCCTCAACAGCGGCGGCGCCGATCTGGGTACCGGTCTGGATACCATTTCCGCCAAGGCGGTAAAGGAAGTGCTGAAACTGCCTATGGAGAAGATCACGGTGGTGTCCGGCGACACGGACTCCTGCGTGTTTGATACCGGTGCGTATGCTTCCTCCGGTACATTCTTCAGCGGTAACGCCTCGTTGGTGGCTGTCAAAAATCTGAAGGAAGAAATTCTGAAGGAAGCGGCGCTCCAGATGAACGAAAAGGCAGAGGATCTGGATGTCCGTGCACCCGGCGAGGTGTATTCCAAGGTTACCGGCAATGCCATCGCCTACGGCGAGCTGTCCCATGCGGCGATTGCCGGAGACGGCCGCGGCCAGATGGTGGCACACGGCAGTTATGTGACCATGGCGTCCTCGGTTCCGTACGGCGCGCACTTTGCGCAGGTGGCCGTCAATGTAAAGACCGGCGAGGTCAAGGTGCAGAAATTCTATGCACTGCAGGATGCGGGCACACCCATCAATCCTGAAATTGCCCTGTGCCAGATGTACGGCGCTGCCATGAAGTCCATCGGCCATACGCTGTATGAGGATATGAAGCTGGACGAAAACGGCAAATGCGTCAACGCTAACCTCACCGACTACGGTGCACCGATGATCGGTGAAGCACCTGAGGATTTCAAGGCAGTTTTGATTGATGTGGACGATGCGTACGGTCCCTTCGGCGCCAAGTCCATTTCCGAGATCGCCTGCAACGGCGCGGCACCTGCCATTGGCATCGCCATCCACGATGCCTGCGGCGTGTGGATGCGCTCTTGGCCCATGACACCGGAAAAGCTGCTGAAAGAGCTGGGTAAGATCTGATACAGTAAAATATAAGAACGGTTGAGCATTTGCTCAACCGTTCTTGCGTTTTATTATAAAAATGAATTCCTCTGCGGCAGCCCATGTGGCTGCTGTACAGACGGGGATAGCGGCGTAATTGACATTGACAAAGTGAAATGACATCGGAAGAAGAAACAGCAGCAAGCCGGTCATTTTGTTGGCGGGCGTATGGAGCAGCAGAGGCTTTTGCCGGGAAATGTACGCCGCAGTAAAACTAACGAGCCGGATCAGCAGAATGAGCGCCGTCCAGATCCAGATCAACGGCAAAAGAACAATGACAGGGAGCAGGCGGATCAGACAGACAAGCAGAAAGATCAGATCCGCCACGCTGTCCAACCGTGCGCCAAATGCACAATCCGTGCCGCTTTTTCGAGCGATTGGGCCGTCGATCATATCGGTAAGGCCGCACAAAAGATAGATGACGAAAAATGACGCAGACAGTGGTGCCGGGAAGAACAGGACAACGGATAGAAGAATACGGCTGACGGTCAGTATATTGGCAAGATGCTTCACGCCTCTGTCAGCTCCTCAAAGCTCATGATATAGTCGTCGCAGATCCGGCGCATTTCCTCCTCCGTCTGGGCGAAGAAGGGATCGTAGACACCGATGACAGTCATGCCCGCTTCTTTGGCACCGCGACAGGCAGCTACGGAGTCGTCAAATACGGTACATTCCGACTCGCTGACGCCCATCGTGCAGGCGGCGGCATGGAACACTTCCGGATTTTTCTTCTCCATTTTGAGATCCTGGGCAAAGATCACCTTTTCAAAATAGTCGATAAGTTCCAGATGCTCCAGTGCGGCGTAGCAATGCGCCGGCACACTGGAGGTCAGCACGATCATGCGTTCGCCCTTATCTTTGCAACGGGCAAGATATTCCCTGACACCGGGCTTGATAGCAATTTTAGTGGCATAGGCGTCACCTGCCATTTCCATCCATTCCGCCATAATCTCGTCGGTGGATTCTTCCAGATGGCAGTATTCTTTTGTGAACACGGCAGCCAACGGGAAAATAGTGTGCGCCACGCCCTCATAGTACTCCTGCGTATAGGGATAGCCGCGCTTGGCCAGAAACGCCTCGTCTACCTCTCGCCATATCCCGTTGGAGTCGATGAGGGTACCATCCATATCAAAAATCAACATAGGTTCAATTATCCTTTCTCCAACCAGAAGCGCCATGGAAAGTCTACGGCTTCTTCTGCATAGTCGATGCCGATCCGTTTACCGGTGTGTACGGTATAGTGCGGCACTTCGGCCTCCGGCAACCCTACATCGACGGGGGAAGTACATAAAAACAGATTACCAACCGTTAGATCAATCTGATTAAAAGATCTGTCAATTGATAATCCTTTACAGCATTTTCCGGGGCCATTGAGGAAATTTTTCCGCTGATAAGCGCTCATACGGTCGGGAGAACAGCCAAACCTGGCGCGGGCAATGGCCTGCGTGCCATAGACCGGTTCCAATCCCCGCAGCAGCACCGCCTCCGGCTCGCCCTCGGGATTGGTGACGAAGTTCAAGCAGCAGTGCATCCCGTAAATCAGGTACACATAGGCGTATCCCGGAGGACCGAACAGGGGAGCATTCCGGGGTGTTTTATGATAGCCGTAGGCGTGACAGGCTTTGTCGATGGAGCCCACATAGGCCTCCGTTTCTGTGATGCGGCAGACCAACGGCTGGCCGTCGATAATGCGCACCAGATATTTGCCAAGCAGATTTCTGGAAATTTCTACCGTATCACCAATGTAAAATTCTCGACAGAGTATTGCCATCCTCTCACCTCAATGATAAAATCATACCATCGAATGAGGCGGCTGTAAACTGCCATTTTTGAGGAGGAAGAGAAATGCCGCAGTATGATTATAAAAAGGGCTTGGGTGCCATGGCGGTGTGTTATCTGATCTGGGGATTTCAGCCGCTGTATTTCGCCCTGTGCGGTGAGGTGGATACCTTTTTCCTGATGGCCTGCCGCATTATCTGGGCGGCGGTGGGCTGCCTGATCCTGCTGAAGATACAGGGCAAGCTGCCGCAGCTGACGGCGGCATTTCGGGACAAAGCTGTCATGAAGCGTGAGATCCCTGCATCGCTGTTCCTGTTTGCCGACTGGCTGATCTACCTGTGGGCGGTGCAGAACGGCAGGGTGATGGAGTGCAGTCTGGGCTACTACATTCAGCCGCTGGTGGTATTCTTCTTCGGCGCGCTGATTTTCAAGGAAAAGATCACATGGCGCCATTTAGCAATATTAGCCATCGTTGTGGTGGGAATTGTGCTGTCTGTTAACGGGTTTCACGGCGTGCCGTATGTGACCATTGCACTGGCGCTGGCCTTTGCCATATATGCTGCTATTAAAAAGAGCCTGACCATTGATTCCATCGTGTCTACCACCATGGAGATCACCATGATGGTGCCGGTGGCATTGATTTTTGTCCTGCTGTTCCGCATGGGTGAAAACGGCATCGGCGGCTTGACGGCGGTGCGGCAGCTGCTGATGATCGGCAGCGGCGTGGTGACCTGCATACCCATGCTGTTCTATGCCATCGGCGTACGGAACCTGCCGCTGATGACCACAGGAATCTGTCAATATCTTAGTCCCACACTGGCGATCTTCTGCGGGATGATTATGGGGGAGAGTCTGACGCGGGAAAAGCTCATCAGTTTTCTATTCATCTGGACAGGTGTGATTCTGTATACGGTGAATGCTTTTTATGAGGAGCGCAAAAGGAAAAGTGCATAGCTGATTTTGACAGCGGACGGTATTTGCCGTCTGCTGTTCTTTTTTATCGTTTTCGTTTACAAAAGGAAAATGCTGTGTTATAATATATTCTGTACGATTATGGAAAGGGAAAAGATACTATGGGAAAACTAATCATTTTTGAGGGGACTGACGGATCCGGCAAGGCTACACAGACAGCCATGCTGTGCCGGGAGCTGGAACGGCGTGGAATCCCCCACAAAAAGCTGACTTTTCCCCGATATGATGAGGAATCCTCGGCGCTGATCCGTATGTACCTGAATGGCGCGTTCGGTCAGAAGCCGGGTGATGTCAACGCCTATGCGGCGACAACCTTTTTTGCGGTGGATCGCTACGCCTCCTATAAACAGGACTGGGGCGCATTTTATGAAGCGGGCGGCTTGCTGATTGCCGACCGTTATACCACCTCCAACGCCGTGCATCAGACCTCCAAGCTGCCGCCGGAGGAGAGAAAGGCATATCTGGACTGGCTGTTTGATTTTGAATATCGGATGCTGGGTCTGCCAGAGCCAACACGGGTGCTGTATCTGGATTTGCCCACGGAGATCTCCGGGCAGATGATGCGCCGCCGGGAGAAAGAAACGAGTACCAGTGCAGACATTCACGAGAAAGATGAGGAGTACCTGCGCCGCTGCAGGGAAAGCGCCGCTTTTGTGGTGGATTACTGTGGCTGGACGCGGATCGACTGCGCGAAAGACGGCGTGGTGCGCTCCGTGGAGGATATCCATGCCGAGGTGCTGGAAAAGACGGCGGATCTGCTTGTCCCGTAAGCAGGACGGAGAAAAGGGACGCCGGGCGTCCCCATTCTCAGACGATATGTGTCTGTCAGCAGGAGCAGCAGGAGCTTCCGCTGTTGTCACAGCCGCAGCCGCAATTACCGCTATTGTTGCCGCAGCAGGTGAACAGCAGGATCAGAATGATGATCAGCCAGATGCAGGAGCAGTTGTTGTTGTCAAAGCACATAGTAGTCACCTCACTTCTCTGTGCTATTGTATGAAATGAAAATACCTTTGGTATCTTGTCCTGCGGGATTTTCTGCAGCGACAAAAAGAAAGGGAAAGGGATATGGCCAATAAAAAGATTTTTGAAACCACGAAATGGGATGTCAACAAGGTAAGGAGTAAGGGGGAAAATACGCAGCAATCTGCACAATCTGCTCCGCAGCAGGTATCCCCCAGAAAGCCGAGAAAAAAGAAGAAGTTCAATGTACCACGGTATATTGCCTGCGTGCTGTTGATCTCCTGCCTGCTGGCCGGTCTGGGCTGGCTGCTGGCCAACGATTTGTGTTCGTTGAGCAAGGAGTATACCGAGGCCACCATTGTTGTTGAAGAAGACGACAGCGTGGGCGATGTAGCCAAAAAGCTGAAGGATGCGGGTCTGATCAATTTCAAGAGCTTTTTCTGCTTTACCGGCATCTTTCTCCACGCTAAGGATACCATTGATCCGGGCACCTACAAGGAGCTGACCAGTGATATGGACTATCGCTGCCTGATCCACAGTCTGCACGACTATGAGCAGGATGAGATGGATGACGCCGGTATCGTGCAGGTCACCATTCCCGAAGGTTACACCGTGCAGCAGATTATTGATCTGTTGGCGAAAAACGGTGTTGCGACAAAAGAAGATTTGACGGATGCCGCCGCCAACTACGAATTCCAGGACTATGACTTCCTGGACAGCGGTAAGAAAGGCAATCCCAACCGCATGGAGGGTTTCCTGTTCCCGGATACCTATCAGTTCTATACGGACAAGTCCGCCGTGCTGGCATTTGACACGATGCTGACAGGCTTTGTCAATCAGATTTCGGATGAGATGAAGGCTGACATGGAGAAATCCGGTAAGAGCCTACACGATATTGTGACCATGGCGTCCATCATCGAAAAGGAAGGGATCGGCGACGCGAAAGAACGCAAGAATATTGCGTCGGTGCTGTATAACCGTCTGAAGTCCTCCAATCAGGAAACCTACGGATATCTGCAGCTGGATACCACCATCTACTATGCCCTGTCTCTGGAGGGCAAGGACAAGACGGACTTTGACAAGGATATGGACAGCCCCTACAACACCTATCTGCATGACGGCCTGCCTGTTGGCCCCATCTGCAATCCGGGTCTGAATTCGATCAAGGCAGCCATTTATCCCAACAATACCGACTACTATTACTTTGCTGCCGGCAAGGACGGTGTCAACCACTTCAACAAGACATTCAGTGAGCATGATGAGTTTGTTCACAGCGATATGTACCAACCTGACTGATGATAGAGAGAAAGAAACCGGAACTCCTGGCCCCGGCGGGGGACATGGAGCGATTGAAAATGGCTGTGCTGTACGGCGCCGACGCAGTATATCTGGCGGGTACCTCTTTCGGGATGCGCTCCTTTGCCGGAAACTTTGATGATGAACAGTTGCCTCAGGCGGTAAAGTATGCCCATGACCATGGAGTGCGCGTCCATGTAACGGTGAATACCATGCCCAGATGCGGGGAGGTGGATCACCTGCCCGCCCATTTGGAGCGGTTGGATGATGCCGGAGTAGATGCGCTGATTCTGGCAGATCTGGGCGCTTTCACGCTGGCGGGAAAGTACGCACCCCATTGTGAGCGTCATGTCAGCACCCAGCAGTCTATCGCGAATTATGCCTGTGCATCGGCGTGGTATGACCTGGGCGCCAAGCGGGTGGTGCTGGCCCGTGAACTGAGCTTGGACGAAATCCGGGAGATCCGCGCCCGGGTGCCGAAGGAATTGGAGATCGAGACCTTCTGCCACGGTGCCATGTGTGTCAGCTACTCCGGACGCTGTCTTTTGAGTAACTATATGACCGGGCGTGACAGCAATCGCGGCGCCTGCGCGCAGCCCTGCCGCTATCAGTATGCGCTGGTGGAGGAGAAGCGTCCCGGCGAGTATTTCCCGGTGTTTGAGGATGAAAAGGGTACCTACATCATGAATTCGCGCGATATGTGCATGATTGACCATCTGGACGACCTGATGGATGCCGGCGTGGATTGCCTGAAGATCGAAGGACGCGCCAAGTCTGCTTATTACGCCGCCATTGTTACCGGCGCGTATCGTCATGTATTGGATGATGTATATGCCGGTCGGCCCATTGATCCTGTCTGGCGGGATGAGGTGGAGCATGTCAGCCATCGTCACTATGCCACAGGCTTTTTCTATGGTGCGCCGGGGCAGTATTATGAGAATTCCCGCTACATCCGCGACTGGCAGATCTGCGCCGTGATCACAGCGTGTGACAGTGAGGGGAACGCCACGCTTTCTCTGCGCAACAAGTTTGCCGCCGGCGACACGGTGGAAATCGTGGGGCCGGATACCAAGCCCTTTACCATGATCGCTCCGCTGATGACCAACGCAGACGGCGAGACCATTACCGAGCCGAAAACACCGCAGATGGTGTTCCGTATGAAGCTGCCTGCGCCTGTGCCGCCCATGAGTTTTGTGCGCCATGCGGTGGAGCTCAGCGCAAAAGACTGAGGAGGAAACCATGAAAGACATTACTTTGGTGGTGCTGCCGCTGCTGCTGATTGCCGTAGCGATGGTGCTGGCGGTATCTGTGTTTCGGCAGAAGGATGAGAACAGACAGATGAAATTTATCATCGGCATGGCTGTGGGGATTTCTGTCGGCTTCATCGTAGGCACGATGAAATTCATCAGCATGGGACTGTCCATCAGCATCGGACTGCTGCTGGGCGAGTGGATTGGTCTATTGCGGAAATGATGAGAATGCGATCCCCTCGGCAACCATTGCCGGGGGGATATTTCATGTTGACAACGGTATGATTTGTGGTACAATAGTTTTGATATGGAAATGCTATGACGAAACGAGCCGCAGCAGGCAGCCCAGAGCGAGAAGGGGACGGTGCAAGCCCTTCGGGATCTGATGCCGCGGCAGCCACTTCGCCCTGCTGACGGCGACGAGCCGTACGCTTCATCCTCGTTATCGGATGAACTAAGATGCCCCGTACAGGGGATAATTAGGGTGGTACCGTGAAGCAGGCCTTCGCCCCTATGTGGTGGCGGGGCTTTTTTATTTTGGTATAACGAAATAACTGATATAAAGGAGTAATGATTATGTCTCATCCCTATCATGGCCTCAATGAGCTGCGGGAGTTGTTCCTGAGCTATTTTGAGAGCAAAGACCATCTGCGTCTGCCCAGCTTTTCTCTGGTGCCGCAGAATGACAAGTCCATCCTGCTGATCAACGCCGGCATGACGCCTATGAAGCCCTGGTTTAAGGGCGAGGAGGAGCCGCCCCGCAAGCGCGTTTGCACCTGCCAGAAGTGCATCCGTACCGGTGATATCGACAATGTGGGCAAAACCGCCCGTCACGGCACCTACTTCGAGATGCTGGGTAACTTCTCTTTCGGTGATTATTTCAAGCACGATGCCATCAACTGGTCCTGGGAATTTCTGACCCGTGTGGTGGGGCTGGAAGGTGAGCGCCTGTATCCTTCCATCTATCTGGATGACGAGCAGGCCTTTGACATCTGGCACAACGAGGTGGGTATTCCTGCCGAGAAGATCACCCGTCTGGGCAAGGAGGATAACTTCTGGGAGCATGGCTCCGGTCCCTGCGGCCCCTGCTCCGAGATCTACTATGACCGCGGCGAGGAGTTCGGCTGCGGCAGTCCTGATTGCGGCCCCGGCTGCGACTGCGACCGCTATATTGAGATCTGGAACAATGTGTTCACCCAGTTCGATAACGACGGCAAGGGCAACTATACCGAGCTTGCCCAGAAGAATATCGACACCGGTATGGGTTTGGAGCGTCTGGCCTGCGTCTGCCAGAATGTCAACAGCCTGTTTGATGTGGATACCGTCATGAACATCACCAACAAGGTCAGTGAGCTCACCGGTGCTTACTATGGCCAGAGCCAGAAGCGCGATGTCTCCCTGCGTGTCATTACCGACCATATCCGCTCTGCCACCTTCATGATCTGCGACGGCATTCTGCCCTCCAACGAGGGCCGCGGCTATGTCCTGCGCCGTCTGCTCCGCCGCGCTGCCCGTCACGGTAAGCTTTTAGGCGTGAATAATCCATTCCTGTATGAAGTGGTGGCTACCGTCATCCATGAGAACGAGTGCCAGTATCCCGATTTGCGGGAGAAGCAGACCTATATCACCAAGGTGATCCGCACCGAGGAGGAGAACTTTGCCCGCACCATCGACGGCGGCATGAAGATCTTTGCCGACTTGCTGGCCGAGCACAAGGCCAAGGGCGAGCAGGTGTTCTCCGGCGCCGATGCTTTCAAGCTGTATGATACCTTTGGCTTCCCCATTGACCTGACCCGCGAGATGGCCGCCGATGAGGGCCTGACCGTGGACGAGGAAGCATTCCAGAAGCTGATGGATGAGCAGAAGGTGCGTGCCCGTGAGGCCCGCAAGGCACTGGGCGATCTGGGCTGGGCCGGCATTGAGTTCGGCAAGGAAGTGCCCTCCACCGAGTTTGTGGGCTATGAAAAAGATGAAGCGGACTGCAAGGTGGTGGCCATCATCGCCGACGATGAGCTGCGTGAGGCCGTGGTAGCTGGTACAGATGCCATCGTGGTGCTGGACAAGACTCCGTTCTATGCCGAGATGGGCGGTCAGGTGGCCGACCACGGTATCATGACCGCCGACGGCGTGGAGTTTGAAGTTCACGATGTGCAGAAGAACAAGGGCGGCAAATATATGCACTATGGCAAGCTGATCTCTGGTGAGCTGAAGGTAGGTGACACGGTAACGGCCACCATCTGCACCAAGCGCCGCAGTGCCATTCGCCGCGCACACAGCGCCACCCATCTGCTGCAGAGCGCACTGGAGAAGGTACTGGGCGATCATGTTCATCAGGCCGGTTCGCTGGTGGAGCCCGATCATCTGCGCTTCGACTTTACTCATTTCTCCGCTGTGACAGCCGAGGAGATGGCAAAAGTCAACGAACTGATGGAAGACTATATCTTGGACGGCAATGCCATTGAGACCATGGTGCTGCCCATCGAGGAGGCCAAGAAGCTGGGCGCAACTGCTCTGTTCGGTGAAAAGTATGGCGAAACTGTCCGCGTGGTGAAGATGGGCGAGGTGTCCATGGAATTCTGCGGCGGTACGCATCTGGATAGCACCGCCAAGATCGGCGGCTTCCGCATCATCAGCGAATCCTCCGTGGCATCCGGTGTGCGCCGCATTGAAATGGTCACCGGCAAGGCCGTTCGTGCTCTGATGGACGAGAGCGATAAGACGCTTGCACAGGTGGCAGAGACCATTAAGGCCGCCAGCGTGGCCGATGTTGCCCGCCGCGCCCAGCAGGTGATGGACGAGCTGAAGGAAGAGAAGCGCGTTATTGAGCAATATAAGGCCAAGGAATCTGCCGGCGGCGCCGATGACATGATCCGGAATGCCAAGGAGATCGGCGGCGTCAAGGTGGTCACCACCAAGCTCAAAGAAGGCGACGCCAACGCGCTGCGTCAGCTGGGCGATGTGCTGCGTGACAAAGACGCTTCCATCGTGGCGGCTATGGTGGTGCAGAACGGTGCCAAGATCACCATTCAGGTGGTTTGCGGTAAGGAAGCTGTGAAAAAGGGCATCAAGGCCGGCGATATCATCAAGTCTGTGGCACCCATCATGGGCGGCAAGGGCGGCGGCAAGCCCGACAGCGCCATGGGCGGCGGCAGTGATGCCTCCAAGATTGACGAGGCACTGGCTGCTGTGGAAACCTTTGTGGCAGAAAAACTGTAAATAATAAATACTTTAGGGAAAGGAGACGGCGAAATGAAGAATAATTGTCTGTTCTGCGCCATTGTCGCAGGGGAGATCCCCTCCAACAAGGTGTATGAGGACGAAATCTGCTATGCCTTCTATGACATTGATCCTCAGGCACCCACGCATTTCCTGGTGATCCCCAAGGAGCATATCGGCTCCGTGGCAGAGATCAACGCCGATAACAGCGGTGTGGTGGCTCATATATTTGAGGTCATTGCAAAGCTGTGCAAGGAGATGAAGCTGGAGAGCTATCGCGTGGTATCCAATATCGGCAGCGAAGCCGGCCAGAGCGTGCTGCATCTGCACTTCCATGTGCTCAGTGGGCGCGACATGACCTGGCCTCCGGGCTAAGTAAAGACGAAATTAAAGTACCCCGAAAAATAATTTAAGAGTTGCCACGCAAAAAGAGTTCCCACATCCATCAAGGGTGTGGGAACTCTTTTTCACGCCGAAATCTTATCACGCCGAAATGTGATAAAATGATTTAAAATAAGTATTTGAGAATATGCAGGAAATAATTATCTATAAATACAAAAGAAGCCCTAAAACCATTGTAATCACAAGGTTTTCAGGGCTTTCTTTTGGCACGCCGTGAGGGATTCGAACCCCCGGCCTTCTGGTCCGTAGCCAGACGCTCTATCCAGCTGAGCTAACGGCGCTTGTCTCTCCAGACGACTTCTATATAATAGCACAGTGTTTTCTAAAATGCAATAGTAAATTTCAAATTTCTTGAAATTTTTTTATGTCTTGTAAAAGGAGTCGAATTGTGTTATCTTAAAAGAAACAGAGATTACTTGTGGGAGGATGATATAAATGGATATGAATTTTAAAACCTGTATGTTCGGTGGATTTGACAAGCAAGATGTGATTGCTTTTATTCAGAATATGACGAACGCACACCAGGAAAAGCTCAACGAGCTGGAAAGTGAGAACGAAACGCTGAAGAACAGCAATGACAGCAAAGAGAGCGAGCTGCTCCTGCTGCGCCAGCAGGCAGTAGAGGATCAAAAAGAAAAAGAAGATTGCGAGAGTCTGCGAGAACAGCTGGAAACGCTGCAGAGCCGCAATGAGCAGCTGGAGCAGGAGGTTGAGAAACTTCGTTCTCAGGCAAATGACTACCAGTCCTTGCGGGATCACATTGCTGATATTGAGATTAGCGCCCATCGGCGCACGGAGGAATTCCGCGCACAGGCCATTGCCAAGCTGCGTGAGACCATTGATCAACAGCGTGCTTGGTGCGAGAAGTCCAAAAAAGAGTATATCAACATGAATGAACAGCTTGTTGAGAAAATGAATCAAGCGCAGGAGGCAATGTCCCATGCCGATTTCAGCGCATTTGAGCAGATGGATCAGGAACTGCAGGAACTGTCCGACAGCTTTGATAACTAAACGAAGTAAGCAACACAAAACGGTGCAGATCAACGATCTGCACCGTTTATTTTACAGCAGCGTAATACCGGACTCGCGGCAGGTATCAATCGTATCACGATCCCATAAGCTGGCCTGCACTTCACCGATGTGACAGGTGCCGATCATCAGCATGCACAGGCGGGATTGACCGATACCGCCGCCGATGGTCAGGGGCAACTCACCGTTGAGCAGCATCCTATGGAAAGGCAGCTTTTTGCGGTCGTTGCAGTTGCGAATATCCAACTGGTAGTTCATAGCCGCCTCGTCCACGCGGATCCCCATGGAAGAGATCTCAAAGCTGCGCTGCAGCACTTCGTTCCAGATCAGGATATCACCATTCAACTGCCAGTCATCATAGTCGGGGGCGCGACCGTCATGGGGCTTCCCGGAGCGGCGCAGGGAATCGCCAATCTGCATCAAAAACACGGTATGGTGCTCGCGGCAGATAGCATCTTCGCGCTCCTTGGGTGTCAGATCGGGCCAACGATCTTCCAGTTCCTGACTGGTAATAAAGTATACCTCGCGCTCCAGTTTGGTGTGCAGGCTGGGAAAAGCGATTTGCAGAGCTTCGTTGGTTTCGCACACGGCGCCCACAATGGAGCGGACAGTCTGACGCAGATAGTACTCGGTGCGGTCTTCTCTGGAGATGACCTTTTCCCAGTCCCATTGATCCACATAAATGGAGTGAGTATTGTCCACTTCTTCATCGCGCCGGATGGCGTTCATATCGGTAAACAGACCCTTGCCGACATTGAATTCATACTGCTTCAGCGCCAGACGCTTCCACTTTGCCAGAGAATGCACGACCTGAGCATTGGAGCCCACATCGGGAATATCAAAGGAAACGGGGCGCTCCACACCATTGAGGTTATCATTTAGACCGGAATTTTCATCTACAAACAAGGGAGCGGATACGCGCCGCAAATTCAGCGCCTGACCAAGATTTACCTGGAAATTACTTTTGATAAATTCGATAGCACGCTGCATCTCGTAAATGGAAAGCGGCGTTTTATAGCCGTCAGGAATATAGATTTTGCTCATGACAGAAACACCTCGCTTAAACCAGAAATATAAAAAGCATTATACCGATAATCCCATGAAATTACAAGAGGAAATAATACTGTGCGGGAAAAGAGGCATGCTCCGAAAGAAAATTCGGAGCATGCCTAAAATCTTATACGCTGAACAAAATATC
This sequence comes from Candidatus Cacconaster stercorequi, assembly GCA_018064925.1. Taxonomy (GTDB): domain Bacteria; phylum Bacillota; class Clostridia; order Oscillospirales; family Oscillospiraceae; genus Vescimonas; species Vescimonas stercorequi. The sequence continues at coordinate 17,799 of JAGHUH010000027.1, forward strand.
TGCGTAGGTGGGATAGGGCCAATATTCGGCGCTGGTAATAACCTCTAAGGCATTGATGAGTTCGCCAGCCTGATTGATGCGGGTGCTGATCTCATCCCGGAAATAGCGAGCGGCCGTAATACCGGACTCTGCGGCAGGAGCGGCTTCCATAGCGGCACGCAGTTGGCCGCTTACCTGATACAGACGGCTGCTGAGCCCGGAGATGCGGGTGAGCAGTTCCGTTTCGGCGTCGCAGGGAAGCTGGGACAGCGCCTGCTGCTTGTGCACGATGGTGCCGGCCAGCGCATCGGAATATTTGGTGACGGCCGGCAGTATATTGCGCATGACCATATCCAGCAGAGTGTCACATTCGATGGCAGTCACCTTGCAATAGTTCTCCAGATGGATCTCATAGCGGGCGTACATCTCCGCTTCGGTGAAAATGCCGTGCTTGGTGAACAGCGCCATGTTCTTCTTATCAATGTAGGTGGGCATACAATCCACGGTGTCGCGCAGATTGCTCAGGCCGCGGCGCTCCGCTTCAGCGCGCCAGGCATCATCGTATCCGTTGCCGTTAAAGATGATGCGCTGATGATCGCGGAAAGTATCCTGCAGCAGCTTCTGCAACGCGACCTGAAAGTCATCGGCGCTTTCCAGAATATCGGCAAACTGACGCAGCTCCTCGATCATCATGGTGTTCAGCACCACATTGGGGCCGGCAATGGACTGGGAGGAACCCAGCATACGGAACTCAAACTTATTGCCGGTAAAGGCCAGCGGGGAGGTGCGGTTGCGGTCGGTGGTGTCTTGCGGAATTTCCGGCAGCGTGTCAACACCGATCTCCAACTTCTGCGTGGCAATGTCCACATATTCCGTGCCGCGGACAATAGACTCCAGAATGGCGGTCAACTCATCACCCAGGAAAATGGATACCACAGTAGGAGGCGCTTCGTTGCCGCCCAGACGGTGGTCATTGCCGGGGTAGCAGACGCAGCAGCGCAGCATATCCTGATATTCATCCACGCCCTTGATGAAAGCGGCCAGAAACAGTAGGAACTGGGCGTTCTGGCTGGGTGTCTTGCCGGGCTTCAGCAGGTTTTCGCCGGTATCGGTCTGCAGTGACCAGTTGTCGTGCTTACCGCTGCCGTTGACGCCGGCAAAGGGTTTTTCATGGAGCAGGCAGACCAGATCGTGGCGATCAGCCACCTTCTTCAAAAATTCCATGGTGAGCTGGTTGTGGTCGCAGGCGGCGTTGGCATCGTTATAAACCGGCGCCACCTCGTGCTGGGAGGGCGCCACCTCGTTGTGCTCTGTTTTGGCCAGTACGCCGACCTTCCACAATTCGGTATCCAACTCGTGCATGAAATCGGCCACGCGGGGCTTGATGGCACCGTAATAGTGGTCATCCAGTTCCTGCCCCTTGGGGGGTTTGGCACCGAACAGCGTCCGACCACAGAGCTTCAGATCCTCGCGGCGGCGATACATTTCCTTGTCGATGAGGAAATACTCCTGCTCGGCGCCGACCTGCGCGGTAACATGCTGGACATCGGTGTTGCCGAACAGCCGCAGGATGCGGATGCATTCCTTGTCCAGCAGATGCATGGAACGCAGGAGAGGTGTTTTCTTATCCAGCGTCTGGCCACTGTAGGAGCAGAAAATGGTGGGGATATACAGGGTCTTATCCTTCACGAAAGCATAAGAGGTAGGATCCCACGCGGTATAGCCGCGAGCTTCAAAGGTAGCACGCAGGCCGCCGGATGGGAAGCTGGAGGCGTCTGCCTCGCCGCGACTCAACTCCTTGCCGCTCAGTTCCATGATAATGGTGCCGGGGTTGGAAGGGGAGATAAAGCTGTCATGCTTTTCGGCGGTAAAACCGGTCATGGGCTGGAACCAGTGGGTATAATGTGTCGCGCCCAGCTCAATGGCCCAATCCTTCATGGCAGAGGCAATCTCGTTGGCCATGGAGCGATCCAACGGTGTACCCTGAATCAGACTTTGCTGCCAGGCGTTGTAAACCTTGAAGGGAAGACGCTGTCGCATCTTGGCTTCATTGAATACCATACTGCCGAACAGTTCCGGAATGTTTCTGACATTGTCTTTCATGATGGATTCCTTCCTTTCCGGGTCAATGAAACAGGTTAATCAGCTGTGGGGTAATATATGCTTCCACCACTGCGGCGATGAGAAGCAGTGGAACGATCTGCATGATCAGTACACGCAGACAATCGAAAAGTGCGGGCTTCAGCGGTGTTTTTGGCTGTTTGCTGCTTTTACTTTTCAGGCGCTGTGTTGTCAGGCGACACAGGTAAAGAGCCATTGCCAGGGAAATCACCAGCGCGGGCAGCTCAAAAATGCCATGGGGCACGATGCTCAGCAGGTAGAGCCACAAAGAGGCACCGCCGTTGGTATAGTATGCACCGACCAGCCCTATCATTGAGGCATTGACCCCAAGAACCAGAGCGGGGAGATAGACCATGGGGAGCAATCCGTATACTATGCCGATGGTGGTAACACGCAGATTATTGATAAACAGGCCAGTGGCTGTAATGGAGCCCTCATCCGAAATAACACCCGAATTTGAGGCCTGCTGAACAAACAGCTCCACGGTGCGTTCGGCAATGGCGGGCTTGATAATGCCCACAATGTAAGCGCCGACAGCAAGTGCCAGAAATGCCACGGTGGTAATGCGCAGGAAATAGGAGAAGTTTCCCTGGTAAAAGCTGCGCAGCTTTTGGCAGTGTTCTTTGAGATACGCCATTATGCCTCCAGCATGGCAAGGCCGGCCTTCAGACGCTTGATGGTCTCATCGCGGCCCAAAATCTGGCAGATCTCCACAGCTCCGCCGGGAGTCACCAGCTTGCCGGCAGCGGCAATGCGGACGGGCCACATCAGCGTGGCGTTCTTGACCTCCAGACGGGCGGCCAAATCGATCAGACCATCGTGGATGGTGTCCGTTGTCCACTCATTCAGAGATTCCAGCATGGGAATAGCTTCGTGGAGCATACGAGTGCAGACCTCGGGGTTGGTCTTGGACTTCTTATTGGTGAAAAATTCAAGACCATAGGCAGGACATTCGTCAAAGAAATCTACCTTTTCAGGAATTTCGGTGAGTTTTTCGCATCTGGCCTGCAGCAGGGCAGCGATGGAGGCGGTGTCGAACTGCTCACCCTTAACACTCTGACGGATGTAGGGCTCCGCCACCTTGGCAAAGCTTTCCGGTGCCATGGCACGCAGATAGGTTGCGTTGAAATGATCCAGCTTGGCGCGGTCAAAAATGGCAGGGGACTTGGAAATGCCTGTCATGTCAAATGCCTTTACAAGCTCCGGAAGCGTAAAGAATTCTTCTTCAGCCAGCTCGCCCTTGGGACTCCAGCCCAACAGCGCGACATAGTTGAGGATGGCTTCCGTCAGATAACCCTCGGCCTTCAGATCCTCGTAGCTGGGATCGCCGTGGCGCTTGGACATTTTGTTCTGGGCGTCACGCATGACGGGGGAGCAATGCACATAGGTGGGGACCTCCCAGCCGAAGGACTCGTACAGCAGATTGTACTTGGGTGCAGAGGCCAGATATTCGCTGCCGCGCACCACATGGGTAATGCCCATCAGATGGTCGTCGATAACATTGGCAAAGTTATAGGTGGGCAGACCGTCACGCTTTAAGAGCACCTGATCGTCCAGCGTGCTGTTTTCTACCGTGATGTCACCGAAAATGGCATCGTGGAAGGTAGTAGTACCGTTTTCGGGAATCTTCTGGCGAATGACATAGGGGAGACCTGCATCCAGCTTGGCCTGTACTTCCTCGGCGCTTAATTCGCGGCAGGGATCGGCGGCGCGGTCAAACTCGCCGCTGTCCTCCTCGGACTCCGTCTTTTCACAGAAGCAGTAGTAAGCGCCGCCTTTTTCCACCAGAAGCTGCGCATATTTGCCGTAGGTATCGCGGCGTTGAGACTGGATATAGGGTGCCACGGGGCCACCCACATCGGGGCCTTCATCGTGCGTAAGACCGCATTCGGCCATGGTGCGATAGATCACATCCACCGCGCCGTCCACCAAGCGCCCCTGATCGGTATCCTCAATGCGCAGGATGAAGGTGCCGTCATTTGCCCGGGCGATCAGCCAGGTATACAGCGCCGTGCGCAGGTTGCCCACATGCATATAACCAGTGGGGGAGGGTGCAAAACGGGTGCGTACCTTGCCGCGGGGGATTTTGGCTTCCATCTCCTGGAAATAATTGTAGTCAAGTGTCATATCGTAAGCCTCCGTAGAAATACAATAATTGGAATTATGCGTACAAAAAATCATTCTATATTATATTTTATTCCTGCGAAAAGTCAATACAGATTGCACCATTTGCATTGCAATTAGACGGGAAATATGGTAAAATAAAATACAATAAATTGGGATGTTGTGCCCGATTCAGCGTATTAATAATTTATTTTCCAAACGGATAAGGATAGAAGGCGAGGTCAAAACTATGGAAGAAAAGAAAAAAAGAATTTTCAGCGGTATTCAGCCCAGCGGTGAGTTGACCCTGGGTTCTTATATGGGCGCCATCCGCAACTGGGTGGATTTGCAGGATGATTACGAGTGCCTGTACTGCATCGTGGATATGCACGCCATCACCGTGCGTCAGGATCCGGCAACCCTGCGCCGCCGCAGTGTCAATCAGCTGGCGCAGTACATTGCCTGCGGTCTGGACCCCAAGAAGAATATTATGTTTATCCAGAGCCATGTACCCCAGCACGCAGAGCTGGGCTGGGTGCTGGGCTGTTATACCCAGTTCGGTGAGCTCAGCCGTATGACGCAGTTCAAGGCCAAGTCCGCCCAGCATGCCGATAATATTACCGCCGGTCTTTTCACCTATCCTGTGTTGATGGCGGCTGATATTCTGCTGTATCAAGCGGATCTGGTGCCGGTTGGCGAGGATCAAAAGCAGCATGTGGAGCTGTGCCGTGACATTGCCCAGCGCTTCAACGGCGTTTACAGCGATACCTTTACCCTGCCGGAACCCTTTATCCCAAAGATGGGCGCACGGCTGATGTCTTTGGACGATCCCACCAACAAGATGAGTAAGTCCATGCCGGATGGCTGCGTGAACCTGATGGATTCTCCCGAGGTCATTATGAAGAAGTTCAAGCGCGCCGTGACTGACTGTGAAATGGCTGTTAAGTTCGATAAGGAGAACAAGGCCGGTATCTCCAACCTGCTGACCATCTACTGCGCCGCCACCGGCAAGACCATTGCCGAGGCGGAGGCGGAGTTTGCCGGTCAGGGCTACGGTGTGTTCAAGCCTGCTGTGGGCGAGGCTGTTGTGGAGCTGTTGCGTCCCATCCGCGAGGAGTCCCAGCGCATCATGGCAGATAAGGCGTATCTGGAGGGGATTTATAAGGAGGGCGCACAGCATGCCCAGTATCTGGCCAACAAGACCCTCAGCAAAGTTTACCGCAAGGTTGGCTTTGTGGCAAAATAAGCAATTCAAATCGTTGAATTTTAATGAGAAAGGAATCGATCATTATGATTTATACCACCGAAGTACAGCATATGTGCCCTGTGGCAAAGGGCGCCTATCATGGCCCGGCTCCCATCCCCGAAGAAGGTAAGTGGGTACAGGCCAAGGAAATTTCCGATATTTCCGGTTTTACCCACGGTATTGGCTGGTGCGCACCCCAGCAGGGTGCCTGCAAGCTGACGCTGAATGTGAAGAACGGCATCATTGAAGAGGCCCTGGTGGAGGTACTGGGTTGCTCCGGTATGACCCACAGTGCCGCCATGGCATCCGAGATCCTCATCGGCAAGACCCTGCTGGAGGCGCTGAACACCGACCTGGTGTGCGATGCCATCAACACGGCTATGCGTGAGCTGTTTTTGCAGATCGTCTACGGTCGTACCCAGTCCGCGTTCTCCGAGGACGGTCTGGCTGTCGGTTCCTCTTTGGAGGATCTGGGCAAGGGGCTGCGCTCTCAGGTGGGTACCATGTTCGGTACCAAGGAAAAGGGTCCCCGCTATCTGGAGATGGCCGAAGGCTACTGCACCAAGATGGCACTGAACAAGGACGATGAGGTCATTGGTTATGAGTTCGTCAATCTGGGCAAGATGATGGACTTCATCAAGAAGGGCGACGACGCCAACGAGGCGCTGGAAAAGGCCAAGGGTCATTACGGTCAGTGGGATGCCGCTGTAAAGTATATTGACCCCCGTCAGGACTAAAAGAGGGAGGATACAACAATGGCTTTGTTTGAAAATTACGAAAGAAGAATTACAAAGATCAACGGCGTCCTCGCTCAGTACGGTATTTCCTCCGTGGAAGAGTGCCGTGAGATTTGCAAGGACAAGGGCTTTGATCCTTATGAGATTGTCAAGAGCATTCAGCCCATCTGCTTTGAGAACGCCTGCTGGGCGTATACCGTGGGTGCTGCCATTGCTATCAAGTCCGGCATCAAGACCGCTGCCGAGGCTGCCAAGCTGATCGGTGTGGGTCTGCAGGCCTTCTGTATCGATGGCTCCGTGGCCGAGGATCGTAAGGTCGGTCTGGGTCATGGTAATCTGGGTGCCATGCTGCTGAGCGAAGAGGCCAAGTGTTTTGCCTTTCTGGCAGGTCATGAGTCCTTTGCCGCCGCTGAAGGTGCCATCGGTATCGTGAAGAACGCCAATAAGGCTCGCAAGGAGCCCCTGCGCGTGATCCTGAATGGTTTGGGAAAGGATGCTGCGCAGATTATCTCCCGTATCAATGGCTTCACCTATGTGCAGACGCAGTTTGATTACTTTACCAGCGAGCTGAAGATCGTCCGCGAGATCCGTTACTCCGAAGGTGAGCGCGCCAATGTCCGTTGCTATGGTGCTGACGATGTCCGTGAGGGTGTGGCCATCATGCACCACGAGGGTGTGGATGTGTCCATCACCGGTAACTCCACCAACCCCACCCGCTTCCAGCATCCTGTGGCCGGCACTTACAAGAAGGAGTGCATCGAGCAGGGAAAGAAGTACTTCTCTGTGGCTTCCGGCGGTGGTACCGGCCGTACGCTGCATCCCGACAACATGGCTGCCGGCCCTGCCAGCTACGGCATGACCGATACCATGGGCCGTATGCACTCTGATGCCCAGTTCGCCGGCTCCTCCTCCGTCCCCGCACATGTGGAGATGATGGGCTTCCTGGGCATGGGCAACAACCCCATGGTGGGCGCTACCGTCGCCGTGGCAGTTGCTGCCGCAGAGGCAATGAACAAGTAAAAAAGATCGATATTTGAATATAAAAATGCTCTCAATCCACGGATTGAGAGCATTTTTGTATCAAAAAATCATTTGCCTCGGTTATGGATATTTACTTTCGTTGTATCCTGAATTGATGCGCCAGCGCATCACGATTTTCAGGTGTTACTGTCACAACCTGTACCTGCGGATGCTGTGTAACCTGCCACAAAAACGGCGTGTCGGCACATTGCAATACGCCGATAATGGGCACATCGCCGTCCAGCGCCTGCCATACGGCGGTTTGAAAAGCCAGAGCGTTTTGTTCAGTGGGGCCCAGTTCATCCATCACCAGTACCGGCGCTTTTACGGACAGCGCCGTACATCCCAACCGATCAAATCGCTGTGCGATGGTCGCGTCATCTTTCCGATGGCAGAAAAAGAGCAGATTGTCCGGTGATGGCGTTTCTCCGGGACGCAACAGATGAACAGAAAGGCAATCATAGACGGTGTCGGTTTTTACGGTGAAAAAACCACCGATTTCTCCGGCAGGCAGTAGCTTTTTTAGCAGGGTGGACTTGCCGACGCCCTTCGCACCGGTCAAAAATAAATGCTTCTTCATATCAATGCACGGGACAGCCGTGGATTTCGATGCCGCCCGCTTCGCGCCGACAGGCACGCACATAGATCATTTCCCCGGCAATAGACACGGCGATCTCCTCCGGCGTGACCGCTTTGATGGCAGTGCCCACCGGTGTGTGAACGCAGGCAATGGCATCCTCCGAGATGCCGGTTTGGCGCAGCTTCTCGTTTACCACGGCTGTTTTGGAGCGGGAGCCGATGACGCCCACATAGGCCAACTTCTGTCGCAAAATCTGTCGCTGCACCTCGAAATCGTGGCTGTGACCGCTGGTCATCACCACCACATAGTCCTCCGGCTGCAGCGTCAAACTGTCACTAATGTTCCGGAAATCCCCCACGACGACCTGTTCGGCGGTGGGGAAGGCTTCGTCATTTGCCAGTGCGGCGCGGTCATCAAACACGGTGACGCGAAATCCCACGGTTTTCAGCAAGGGTGCCAACGCCTGCGAGCAGTGACCCGCCCCAAACAGAATGGCACGCTCACCAACGGGCAGCGGTATGGAATAATCATTGCTCTGAAGAACAAAACCATCCCGCAAAAGGCAGTCCTCTGCACCGTAACCGCACAGTGGTGTGTGGTCTGCATCAATCAGAGAAGGTGTGGCACCGTTAAGATGCAAAATCAGCCAGCCGCGCCGATGGCTGTTCATCTGATCTAACAGCTTTCCGGCCAGTGTATTCCACTCCGTGTCATTCCAAGGGATATACTGCAAGTGGACCGTTACATCGCCGCCGCAGACCATACCGATATCGCCTGCGTCGCTTTCATGGAGGGGGAATGTATGGACGAGACTTTGCTTTTTTTCCAGCAGCTCCCGGGCAAGCTCTTCCGAGCGGTACTCCACCGCACCGCCGCCGATGGTGCCAATCAATCTGCCGTGGCGGCCCACCAACATTTGAGAACCGGAGCCGCGCGGTGCGGAGCCGTTCGCCGCAATGATGGTTATCAGCATCACATCGTGCTGCTCCTGTGTCATATAAAGTAACTTGGCAAAAATAGAATTCATGGAAATCCACCCTTTCCTGTGGTATCATTGTAGCGGGGATGAAACGGAAAGTAAAGCCTTCCTTTTTCCGTTTTCCAGTGATTGATACTTGCAATTTATGCCTGCAGGAGATATACTACCTAAAAAATCAGTTTTCCGAAAGGGGACAGGCGGCTATGATGGGTGTATTGGTGAATACCGCCACCGTGCTGATGGGCAGTGCGTTGGGGCTGCTGCTGAAAAAAGGAATTTCGGAGCGTGTTTCAAAGGCGGTGATGATTGCCATTGGCCTGTGCACCGTGTATATCGGTGTGGATGAGGCTATGGAGGGCAGCAATGCTATCGTACTGATCGTGTCCATGGTGTTGGGCACCATCGTGGGAACGCTCATTGATATTGATGATAAAATCAACCGCGCGGGAGCATTTTTGGAAACGAAAATGAAGCACAGTGACGGCAAGACCACCATTGCCGAGGGTTTTATGACCGGCAGTCTGTTGTTCTGCGTCGGTGCCATGACCATTGTCGGTTCGCTGAACGCGGGACTGTCCGGGGATAACGAACTGCTGTTTACCAAATCCATTTTGGATCTGATCTCCTCGTGTATGCTGGCTAGCACGCTTGGTATCGGCGTCATGTTTGCCGCGCTGTTTGTGCTGGTGTTTCAGGGTGGTCTGGTGCTGTTGGCAGGACTGTTGCAGAATGTGCTGACCAATCCAGCGATGATTGCTGAGATCACCTGTGCCGGCGGTGTGATGATCATTGGTTTGGGATTGAATATTCTGGGCCTGTCCAAATTCAAGGTGGCCAATTTTATGCCCGCTATCCTGTTCGTGCCACTGATCTACTGGCTAGTGCAGTTCCTGCCGCTGTGACGGATGCGCTTGAAATATCCTCCGACCTGCGGGTCGGAGGATATTTTTTACAAAATATATGTAAAGCATTACTGCATTACAGCAATGAATTAGCAATAAGTTTGTCAAATTGATCGTGTGTCAGCTCCGTGTGATAGAACAGACGGAAATACTGCGCCACTTCATCGTATAATTTATATCCGCAGGCATCTGGATAGAGCACATAGGTCATCCAGATCATGCCCAAAAGACGCTGCGCGGAGGGCGGAAAGCCCATCCAGTTGTAGGGCCCCTCCGGTACCTGACAGCAATGTCCGTTTTTGATGGCGCTTACCTGCTGCCATGCAGGATCGTTTGCGGCCTGTGCGCAGATGCTGTCCGGAGAAAAGAGAATATAATCCGGATCCCATAGCAGGATCTGCTCCAAATCGGTCTCATTGCCGGTACCCTTGGCGGATGGGGTGTCCACCACGGCCAGATTATTGCTCAAAAGGTCGATCACTTCAGAGTGGTAAGAATTTCGGGCAATGACATTGCAGCCCTGATCGCCCAGTAAATAGAGCAGATCGACTTTTTCTGCACGGTCTGCTATGCTGACCGCGCGGTCGTATACATGGCGACAGTATTTGCTGAGTACGGACGCCTCATCTGTCATGCCCAGGAGCTGTCCCAGCATCGTATAGGTATCATCCAGCGAGGAAAGCGTGGCATCAATATGCACGAAGGGAAGTCCGGTCTGGGCCTGCAGTGCATCTAGATCCGCTGCAATACCATCCTTTGCTTCGCCCACATCGACTACCACCTGAGCGCCGCTATTCAGCAGGGTTTCCGGATTTAAATCGCCTTTTCCACCGTATAACTGCCCCAGAATGGGGAGATCAATGTATTTATCCGGGATATAGCGGCGGGCAATGTCACTCCACGCATCGGCAATGCCCACCAGCTTGTCCGGAGCCAAAGCAAACACCACAACCTGTGCCATTGTGCCAGAAACGGCGATATGGTCGATCTGCGCGGGGATATCTACCACGCGTCCACAGGAATCTGTAAAGGAAATAGTCTTGTCATCCGATACCGCGGAGGAATTGCCGCAAGCGCACAGCGTGTAGCACATAATCAAAGCCAGAAATAAGGCGGTGACTCGTTCTTTCATCATGCTTCCTCCTGAATAGTTGTTGTCGTTATTCTATCAGAAGAATTACAATTACGCAATCGGCACATTCGACAATACCGAATATATTTTCGATAAAGCGAAATGGATATTCTCATTTTAGAACAACCGTGATAAAATATAGAAAAATTGGAACGGGAAGGAGGAACTATATGAAACGAAATCGCGCTGTCTGGAAGCTTGGCGGATTAGTTGCATTGCTGATGGCGCTGTTCCTGCTTTCCTTCCTGTTGGGGCGGTATCCTGTTGCGCTGGATGATGTACTGCGAAGTTTTATCGGACGGGAGCAGGACACCTCGGTGAGCGCAGTCGTGCTGCAGATTCGCCTCCCGCGCATTTTGCTGGCGTGTCTGGTGGGTGCTTGCCTGTCCATGGCGGGAACGGCCTATCAGGGCGTGTTCCAAAATCCCATGGCAGCCCCAGATATTCTGGGCGCTTCCTCCGGTGCTGCGTTCGGCGCGGCGCTGGCCATTTTAATGGGACTTTCCGGACAGTGGATTACGCTGTTGGCCTTTGCCGGGAGCTTACTGGCGGTATTGGCGGCCTATTTGGTAGGGCAGCGCGCCAAGGGGTACAAGGTGGTCAATCTGGTGCTGGCGGGCGTCATGGTGTCCTCGCTATTTTCGGCGGGGACATCCTACCTCAAGCTCGTGGCTGATCCCGGAAGTCAATTGCCGGAGATTACCTATTGGCTCATCGGCAGTCTGGCCGGAGCTGAGATGCCGCAGATCAAAATGGCGCTGATTCCCATGGTGCTCGGCACGGTACCGCTGCTTCTAATCCGCTGGCGGATCAATGTGTTGACCTTCGGCGACGAGGAGGCGCGCACCATGGGCGTGAATGCATCCCGGGTGCGGTTGGTGGTGATTATCTGCGCCACATTGCTGACAGCGTCCAGCGTGTCGCTCAGTGGCATGATCGGATGGGTCGGACTGGTTATTCCGCACCTGTGCCGCCGATTTATCGGAAATGACTACCGCCATCTGCTTCCTGCGTCGTTGCTGGTGGGTGCGGCATTTCTGCTGTTAGTGGACAATTTTTCCCGCAGCCTACTGGCAACCGAAATTCCCATCGGTATTTTAACGGCTCTTGTCGGGGTGCCATTTTTTATCTATCTGATGTTGGGAGAGGAGCGATTTACATGACGATTACCGTAGAAAACCTCTCCTACTCCTATAAAAACCAACCTGTGCTGAAGCAGGTGACTTTTCGTGCCGAGCCCGGTATGACGGCGGTGCTTGGTCCCAACGGCGTGGGAAAAAGCACGCTTTTTAAATGTATGCTGGGTCTGGAAAAGGGATATAGTGGTTCCATTTGCTTCGGCACGCAGGAGACATCCGATCTGTCGCCGCGCCAATTGGCAGGCATTGCGGCCTATATCCCGCAGAGCAGCCATCCGACATTTGGCTATCGGGTATTTGATGTGGTACTGATGGGCACCAGCGGGCGTCTGGCGCCGTTTTCTGTCCCGGGGAAGCGGGAGCATCAGGCCGCCTGTCAGGCACTGGAAACGGTGGGAATTGCCGAGCTTGCACAGCGGGATTATCGGAAGCTGTCCGGCGGCGAACAGCAGTTGGTGCTGATCGCCCGGGCATTGGCGCAGCAGACGGAAGTGCTGATCATGGATGAGCCCACCGCCAATCTGGATTACGGCAATCAGATCCGCGTACTGGAAACGGTGCAGAGTCTTGCAAAGCAGGGATATACCGTGCTGATGTCCACGCATAATCCACAGAACGCGCTGACCTATGCTGACCGCGTTCTGGCGCTGTATCGAGGACGGGTGCAGGCCGACGGAGCTCCCCGCGAGGTGCTTTCAGGCACCCTTATTCGCACGCTGTACGGGATTGAGACCAATGTGGAAGGGGACTTCATCATTCCCGGGAGGTCACGGACATGATGTACGAGTGGAAAACAGAGCACATCCGTTTTATGCGTGATGCGGCAGCGTACGGGAACTATCATCAGAAGCTTGCGGAAAAGCTGCTGCCGCACCTAAAGCAGGGAGGCAGAATCTGTGATGCCGGCTGCGGCATGGGATACCTTACACAGGCATTGCTGCCGTATTTTTCCGAGGTAACCGCCTGCGATATATCAGCAAAAGCGTTGGATGAACTGCGGTATCGCGCCGGCGGCGAAAGCAATCTGCGCACTATCTGCGGCGACATTGCAGACAATCCTCCGACCGTGCCGTATGATGGCATGGTGTTCTGTCTGTTCGGCGCACCGGGGCTGGTGCTGCGTGTGGCAAAGCAGCAATGCAGCGGAGTGGTATGCGTGATCTGCCGCGGCAGCCTGCGGCATCGCTTTTCCATTGGCGAAGAAGTTTTGCACACCGATGGTGTAGGGAATTTGGAACAGCTACTGAAAAAGAATGTAATTCCATTTTCACGCGAAGAATTTACGCCGGAGTTTGGCCAACCGTTTCGCACCCGCCAGGAAGCCGTGGCGTTTTTCAGACTCTACAATTGCGGTGACGCATCGCCAACGGAGGAAGATGTGGCGGCGCAATTGACCGAAACCGGGCGCACGGATTTTCCATTTTATCTTCCGCAGAAAAAAGACCTGGCATTACTTTGCTTTGATAGCCGTGACATTCCATAAACGAAGAAAGAACAGTTTCGCATTTGCGACAGCCATGTAAGGAAGTATTTCGAACGTGGATTTTGTGCGGCAAAATCCGATGCTCGTTCAAGATGCGGACAAATTTGAATTTGTCGGGCTGATTAGTTCGATATAGTTTCGTTTTTTATTAATGAGAGTTTCGTTAAAACCAATATTTATGCGGATGCTACGTAGCGTTGCATTCTTGCTACATAGCGATTCTTGGAAATAGTATTATATGATGATAATTTGAAATTACAGCAAGCGCTGAATTCAAATTAAGGAGATTTTTAATGACATTAGGTGAAAAACTTAAAGAAACAAGAAAATAAAATGGGTTAACTCAACAGGAGTTAGCTGACAAACTTATGGTATCACGACAGGCTATTACAAAATGGGAATCAGACAAGGGAGTGCCTGATATTGAGAACCTTAAATTACTTTCATCATTACTTGGGGTTAGTATTGATTATCTTCTTTCTAATGATGATGTTAATGAAAAATCGATTATTAGAGAAAAGATTGATCTTTCGCTTTACAATGAGCGAACAAAGAAAAAAAAGAAGGACAGAATTGTCAGAGAAAGATATCCTGATGCTCAGATCAATGGTCTTATGATGAAGCAAAAGAATACAAAAGAAGAAAAGATCATAGATAATCTTCTTGGTTTTCTGACACCAACACCATTTGGCGTACCAGAAGTTATTAATGGCGTGAAAAATCTTGATAAAGAATTCTATCTTGTGGACGCTAAGGAGAAGCAATTTCTTGTCATGGTAACCGACGAGTTCATTGAAAGTAGAGAAAATGTAAAAAAATTACGTAACGTCAAAATGGAAACATTTGATGTTGATTTGTTTCACTTTAGAAATGTGGGGCCAATAAGGGAATAGAATATTATTCATTCACAATTATTTTGTCAAGTAAGTAGCAAAATTTGAATTCACTTAAACAGTCAAACGGCAGTTTGTCAGATAAAAGAATTACCCGCCGAAGAGGAAATGAATTCCTTTTCGGCGGGTTTTACTATACAAAATACTTCCTTATGTGGCGGTGCCATTAGCGAAACTGTTCTTTTTTACAAAATCAACAGCAATCCAATGGCAATCAACAGTTCTTCGTCTGCATTTTCCTGAAACAGCAGAAAGAGGATCAGTAAAAGCAACAAGTCACCGGAGTCGATATCCCCCAGATGTACTTTATCCAACAGCCGATTGAAAAAACGACTTTCCGGTGTTCGGTATTTCGATTGCAGAGTTTCGCCGGACTGGGATGACGCAGGCGGCGGAGGTGGAGGCGGCGGTGGGGGAGGTGATTGCTTTGCCTGCGGAGGCGGTGATTGCTTTGCCTGCGGAGGCGGATTGCGGGATGGATCATCCTGCGTCATGCGGGCATAAGAGCCGTTATCATTGCGGATATAGCGATTATACACCACTCAGACCTCCCACTCGGACAGAAATTGCTTGCCCAGATAAATGAGCCGAGCCAGCTTAGCGGCGCGCTCTACCTTACCCTGCTTTTCCTCCTTCAAAAACGGCCGCAGCGCATAGAGAAGTTGCATGGTCTGACTGTTATTTTGTCCCTGCAGAAGCGGTAGCAGCCGAGAGATCAGCTTTGGGTCCAGATTACCCAGTAGCGAAGCTGAATTTGACTGCGGTGTCTGTGATTGCTGCGGCGGAGGCGGAGGAGGCGGAGTTGGCATATCGCCGCCGAAAGTCCCGGACAACTGCTGCGCCAACTGCATCACCTGCGCCATACTGTCGGGATTGGACAGCAGCGCATTGAGTTTATCATCCAGTTCCGACACATTTGCCGCCCCCTTGCTGATTATTTCTGCAGATTGTCACGGATGCGCTGCACCAACGCTGCGCCATTCGGTGTGCTCATCACATTTTTGAGCATCTGTATCATTTCGGCAGCATTGCCGACGGATGCCTGTGATGCCGCATGATTTAAAGCTGCGCCGCCGTCATTGCCGGATAGCATTTGCATCAGTTGCTGACCGTCGCGGGACTGCATGATACCTTGCAGAGCGGCGGGGTTGCGCTTGAGCTGCTCTACCAATTCTCTTTGATCCATTTGGGTACCCCCTTGCTTGGTTTCATAGGACAGTATATGAAATGGCCATAAAAAAAGTGCCTGTCAGCGGGCAGGCACTTTACAGGTTTATTCGTCTCCTTTGGCATAATCACACAAGTCGGACAGCGGACAGCTTTCACATTGCGGCGCACGCGCCATGCACAGAGCGCGTCCATGCAGCACCATGCGGTGGCAGAAATCGCTGGACTCCTCCGGGGGAATGCAGGTACGCAGCTGCTTTTCCACCTTGACCGGGTCTTTGCTGCCGTCGGTAAGGCCAAGGCGGCCGGTAATACGAATGCAATGCGTATCGCACACATACCCCTCCTGTCCGTAGATATCGCCTAAAATGAGGTTGGCGGTCTTGCGTCCCACGCCGGGCAGCGTCAGCAGGTCGGCCATATTGTCCGGCACACGGCCGTTAAAACGCTCCACCAGCATTTTGGCAGATGCAACAATATCCCGCGCCTTAGTGCGCCAGAAGCCGCAGGAATGGACATATTCTCCCACTTCATCCACATCGGCGCTGGCAAAAGAATCCAGCGTGGGGTAGCGGGTAAAAAGGGCAGGGGTCACCAGATTGACCCGGGCGTCGGTGCATTGAGCCGCCAGACGCACGGAGAATAGCAACTCATAATCCTTTTCATAATTCAGCGAGCATATGGCATCGGGATAAAGCTCTTTTAGACGGG
Source organism: Candidatus Cacconaster stercorequi (assembly GCA_018064925.1). Lineage (GTDB taxonomy): Bacteria > Bacillota > Clostridia > Oscillospirales > Oscillospiraceae > Vescimonas > Vescimonas stercorequi. The sequence goes on from JAGHUH010000027.1 coordinate 33,991, forward strand.
AGATTATGATGTCAACTTCACATTTCGACTTCATTTGACTTCACCTCACCTCAATTATAACAGCGGTTGCAGAAATATGCAAATGATGCTATAATCAAATATTATGGCAGGGAGGTGACGGTATGCGGCCTTTGGCGGACGAAATTCGACCCCAGACATTGGATGAGGTTGCCGGACAGAAGCATTTACTGGGTGATGGCGCCTTGCTGCGCCGATTGATCGAGAGCGGTACCAGCGCAAATCTGATCTTTTACGGGCCCTCCGGCACCGGTAAAACCACCATTGCCAACATCATCGCCAAGCGAACGGAGAAGGCACTCTATCATTTGAATGCGACCACCGCATCATTGCAGGATGTAAAAAACATCATTGCCGATGTGGACACTATGCTGGCGCCCAATGGCGTACTGCTGTATCTGGACGAAATTCAGTATTTCAACAAAAAGCAGCAGCAGAGTTTGTTGGAATTCATGGAGAACGGTAAGATCACGCTGATCGCCTCCACCACAGAAAACCCCTATTTTTATATCTATAATGCCCTGCTGTCCCGCAGCACCGTGTTTGAATTCAAGGCGCTTACAGCAGAGGAAACTGTTCCCGCCATTGTGCGGGCGCTGAAGATCGAAAAAGAGCGTAGTGGTCTTCCGTTTCGCTGGGAGGACTCTGTGCCTGATACCATTGCCGCAGCCTGCGGTGGTGATGTGCGCAAGGCAATCAACGCGGTTGACCTGTTGTACCAATCGGCAAAACCGGAAAACGGTGCTTTATGTGTGACAAGTAATGACGCCTTACAGTTAGCGCAGCGCAGCGCAATGCGCTATGACCGTGATGGCGACGCGCACTATGACCTGCTGTCCGCGCTGCAAAAATCCATTCGTGGCTCTGACCCGGATGCGGCGGTCTATTATCTGGGTCGATTGCTGGTGGCGGGCGATCTATTGTCCCCCTGTCGGCGTCTATTGGTGATTGCGGCGGAGGATATCGGTCTGGCTTATCCCCAGGCAATTGTAGTGACCAAGGCCTGCGTTGATGCGGCGCTGCAGCTTGGATTGCCGGAGGCGCGTCTGCCGCTGGCAGAGGCGGCGATCCTGCTGGCCACAGCGCCGAAGTCCAATTCAGCACATAATGCCATCATCGCGGCGATGACGGATATCCAAAAAGGCAAGGTGGGCGACATTCCGCGGCATCTGCAAAATGTCCATGCGGACAGCGCGGGCAGTGAAAAAGCGCCCGGCTATAAATACCCCCACAATTATCCGAACCACTATACGCCGCAGCGGTACCTGCCCGAAACGCTGGGCGATACCAGATATTACGAGTATGGCGAAAATAAGACCGAGCAGGCCGCTTACCGCTACTGGAAAGAGATCAAGGGCGAGTAGGCGCGTACTGCCAGTTTTCGACCCGTCCACCGGTTATGCGATATGTTAGCGGCGTGGGGAATACCGGAGCATCCAACAGATGAAGAACCTGCAGCTTGATTTTTTGCTGTTCCGGCAAGATGGATTTGATGTACACCGCTGCCGCGCGACCCTCCGGAAGCGGCTGCTGCGGAAGATCTGCCAGGCCGGTTAAGTTGGGCGTCAGTTCCACAAATACGCCATATTCCTTTTGCGTACGGATGATTCCGGGCACGGTTTCACCGGCGCGAAACATCCCGGCATTTTCCAACCAGGTACCCAGTAACTCCTTATGGGTGAGATAGACCCGTTTTTCCACCGGATCAATATGCTCGATGCGGGCGTAGATTTTTTGACGCAGTGAAAACCGCTCAGCAGGATGTTGGATGCGCGATACGGAAATAGCGGACAGAGGAATCATGGAAATGATACCGCAGCCCACATCTGCAAAGGCTCCGAACGGCGCCAAGTGTGTGATTTGCGCTGGAATAACGGTGCCGCTCAGCCAGTTTGACACCATGTATTCCATGGCTTGCTGCTGTGCGCTGCGCCGCGACAAGAGGAACACGGTGTCGCCGTTGGGCGCGGATTTTTGTCCCGTGACGGTGAAGCAGACCGTTCGCCCGACACATGACAGAATGGCAATATCCCTGCCAGCGCCGGAGAGAAAGGGCGCTACGCACTCATTGCGTGGAATGGAGCCGATGAACGGCCCAACTTGCACGATAAGATTTTGCTGTGCATCACAGCGCAGTACCGTGCCGGTTAGTACGGATTTTTCCTGCTGTGCCTGGCAGAGCTGCTCGTGCGTATAGGATCTGTGACCGGAGTGAAAGCCCTCCGGCAGGAGCCATCTATTTTGACACATGGTATCATCCTAACTTTTATGGGATACTTCACTATATGCACCCGGTGTGCCGGAGGTGAGGAGAAGGGAGAGAACAACATTGGATTTACATCTGAACGACATTCTGGAATTAAAAAAAGAACACCCCTGCGGCAGCCGCCGATGGGAAGTGCTGCGTGTGGGAATGGATATTAAGCTGCGCTGTCTGGGCTGCGGCCATGAACTGATGGCACCGCGCAGAAAAGTGGAGAAAAGTATCAAACGAATTGTATTGGAGGAGGAAAAAGCATGAATCGCAAATGGACTCGTTATATTGCCATGGCAATTGCATTTTTGATGGCCGTGCTAATGTTGGCAACGCTGATCGTACCATATATCGGACTTTCGTAATAATAGACACAGGGAGGTGAGAAAGAAATCTCACCTCCTTCTTTTTATGACCGTTTTCTGTTTGGGACTTCCTTATAATACCTATGCAGTGGAAGCGAGGTGACAGCAGATGCAGGTGGTCTATATTGACCGGGTGATTCTGCTGAATGCGTTGGTGGATTACTTACTGCTACTGTCTGCTGCGCGTCTCTGCGGTAGACCATTGCGAAGGTGGCGTTTTCTGATCTGCGCTATTTTGGGAGGAATCTACGCCGCGGCGGTATTCTACTTTCCTTGGCTTGCGCATCCTGCGGCAAAACTGCTTTCCGGTACTCTTATGGTGTGGTTGGCATATCGTCGGGAAATTCATCCTATTCGGCAGATGGCACTATTTTTCCTGCTTTCAGGGGGATTGGCCGGTATTTTGCTAGGCTTTGGCATCGCGGCAGGCGCGCCTGCATTCTATTTGGATCGCTTGACTTACGCGCAGATCAGTTGGCCGGTTCTGATTATCTCAGCGGTAACATTCAGCATATTGCTGCAGATACTTTTTCGTCAGGGGGCAAGGCATGGAGGAAAGGAGATCATGGATATGATTATTTCCATCGGAGGTCACAGCCAATCTGTGCGGGCGCTGCACGATACGGGAAATACATTGCGAGATCCCATCAGTGGGCGACCTGTATTGGTATTGGAACAAAGTATGCTGAAAGAACTGCTGCCATCGGAGGTGTGGCACATTCTGAACAGTAATATTCCGCCGGAAGAAAAGATGGCATACCTGCATCAGCAGGAAACTCCGTATTGCTTTACGCTGCTGCCGTTTCGTAGTGTAGGCGTAGCATCGGGATTGCTGTTGGCAATTCGAAGCGATTATATCCAGGTCGAGCGCAAACGGTACAGCAGGACGCTGATTGCGCTTTCTCCCGGGTCAATCAGCGATGGCGGTGGATATCAGGCACTGTGGCGAGCAGAAGAGGGGGAAGCAGAGCGTGAAAATCTGGAGAGTGCTGCAGGCGTGGCTCAGAAAAAAAGCCGGGCCAGATAAAATAATGTACATAGGCGGCAGTGATACATTGCCGCCGCCTCTACCGCGGGAGGAAGAGACAGAACTGATTGCGCGACTCGACACCGGAGATTTTCAGGTGCGGCAGACGCTGATAGAGCGCAATCTGCGGTTGGTTGTTTATATTGCCAGGCGTTTTGAGAACACCGGAATTAATATCGAAGATTTGATCTCCATCGGGACCATCGGTCTGATCAAAGCAGTAAACACATTCCGAGCAGACAGAAATATCAAGCTGGCCACATACGCCTCCCGCTGTATTGAAAATGAAATATTGATGTATCTTCGAAAAAATGCCAATACAAAAACTGAAGTCAGCTTTGATGAACCATTAAACACCGATTGGGATGGGAAAGAACTGTTGCTCAGCGATGTACTGGGTACGGACAGCGATGTTGTTATGCGCCCCATCGAGGCAGATGTAGATCGAAAACTGCTGACAGATGCCGTGGCAAAATTACCGGATCGAGAGCAGAACATCATTAGTATGCGGTTTGGCTTGCGTGGACAAAAAGAACTGACACAAAAAGAGGTCGCAGATCGACTGGGAATTTCACAATCATATATTTCACGGCTGGAAAAGCGAATCATTCTGCGCTTGCGCCGTGAAATTACCAAAATGAGCTAAAAAAGCACCTGCAAATATGCAGGTGCTTTGCTTGTGGGATATTAAAGGAAAAGGGAGGCTGGACGATTGATTACCATCATGTTGTAATATTTCAGCAGATGATAGTCGTCCTTGTCCAGTTTTGTGGTAGCAATCAAACGATCGTTCTCCTCGAGTGGCTCTTTAGAGATCAATGCCTTCAAAGCGATGGGGGCAAAAAACGGTGTGCTGCCAATACCTGAGAGCAGACCGATAGCCGGCGCACGGTTTTGCATGGGATTGAGCATACAAATATACATTTTTTCAGCATCGTTGATCTGATTGTGCAGTACCATGTGGGTGATGGTGTCATAGGGTTTCATCTCGCCGGTAAAGAGATGCTGACAGCGATCCGGATCAGAGAAATTCTCTACACCGAGATAAAGCATTACATCAATGTTATCACCGGACGAGGAAGGGGAGAAGCACAGCAAGGAACGCACCAACTGCCGTACACGCCCATCGTAATAGTACATATACGCTCTGGGTTGATTGAAATAAAAGCTCTTTGGTAGTACAGGATCGTTGTGAAAAACGGGGGGCTGATAGTCAATAAAGCACTTCAAATCAATATTCAAAGCGCGGGAAATATCGTAGAGTGTTTCGATGTCAATGGTGATCGTGCCGTTTTCATATTTGGAAAGGGTCGCCTTACTCTTATTGATCATTACAGAGAATTGCTCGATCGTATAGCCACGGCTTTTGCGATATTTTTTAATACGCTGACCGACAAAATAAGAAAAAGAACTCACACTTACACCTCCTATTACAAAGCATATCATACCAAATTTTTTTTCATTAGTCAACAAAAAGTTTCGGACTATGAAACATTCTCGGCATTAAATTTCTTTATAATAGTTGCCTGAAAATAAAAACTTCCGGTACCCATAAGGGTACCGGAAGTAGAGATAATTTACTTTTTAACGGTAAATTACTTGCAAGCCTCCATACCAGCAATCAGGGCAGCCTTATTGCCGGGCAGGAACTTGGCCTTCTTCTCACCAAGCTCAATGCGGATTGCTTCCATCATCTGATCAACAGAAGTGATGGGGCAAGCCTGCATAACAGCACCCAGGATAGCCACATTGGCGCCCTTGGGATTCTTGATGGACTCGGCAATGCCGTTAGCGTCGCAGTAAACGACAGTGATGTCGTCACGGACGGCCTTACGGTCAATGATGGAGCTATTGATGACCAGAACGCCACCGGGCTTAACGCTATCCTCGAACTTGTCCAGAGAAGGACGGTTCATAGCGACGATGACATCAGCCTTGTCAACCAGGGGAGATGCAACGGGATCGTCGGAAACGATAACGGAGCAGTTGGCGGTACCGCCACGCATCTCGGGGCCATAAGAGGGCAGCCAAGAAACGTGCTTGCCATCCAGCATGCAGGACATAGCCATGAACTTACCAATCAGGAGCATACCCTGACCGCCGAAACCGGCAAAGATGAAGGTTTTTTCCATATTACTCGGCCTCCTTGTCTTTGAATACGCCCAGAGGATAGTAAGGCATCATGTTGTCTTCCAGCCACTTCATAGCCTCGGTGGGAGCCAGACCCCAGTTGGTGGGGCAGGGGGACAGAACTTCGACCATGCAGAAGCCCTTGCCTTCCATCTGCAGACGGAAAGCCTTGGCAATAGCCTTCTTGGTCTTATTGATGTTGGCGGTGTTGTTCACTGCGCAACGCTCAATGTAGTAGGAGCTGGGGACGGCGGACAGCATTTCAGCCATCTTGATGGGCTTGCCGCACCAATCCTCGTCACGACCCTTGGGGCAGGTAGTAGCCTTCTGACCAACCAGGGTGGTGGGAGCCATCTGACCGCCGGTCATACCATAAATGGCATTGTTGACGAAGATGGTGGAAATCTTCTCGCCGCGGTGTGCGACGTGAACGATTTCAGCAGTACCGATGGAAGCCAGGTCGCCGTCGCCCTGATAGGTGAACACCAGGGTGTCCTTGCCGACAACGCGCTTTACGCCGGTAGCAACTGCGGGTGCACGGCCGTGAGCGGCTTCGTACATATCGCAGTTAAAGTAATCATAAGCAAACACGGAGCAGCCAACAGGAGCCACACCGATGACCTTACCGTTCAGGTTCATCTCATCAATGACCTCGGCAACCAGACGATGGATAATACCATGGCCGCAACCGGGGCAATAATGGAAAACCTTGTCAGTCAGGTACTTGGTCTTTTCAAATACAACAGCCATCTTATTTACCCTCCTTCATGCTGAGAATCTTGGCAACGATCTCATCGGTGGTGGGCATCTGGCTGCCGCAGTGACCGAAGAAGTCGACATCCTTGGCGCCACCGATAGCCAGCTTGACATCCTCAAGCATCTGGCCTTCGTTCAGCTCGACATCCAGGACTGCCTTGACGGAATCCTGAGCAACGACCTTCTTGATAGCGTCATAGGGGAAGGGCCATACGGTGATGGGACGAATCAGACCGACATTGATGCCCTGAGCCTTCAGCTCGGTGATAGCGCTCTTGGCGATACGAGCAACGGTACCGAAAGCGGTGATGATATAATCAGCACCCTCGCAGTTGAACTCTTCCCACTGCTGCTCATTCTCGATAACGGTCTTGTACATAGCCTGCAGCTCGTCGTTATGAACGGCCAGGCTCTCGGTGTCGATGTAGATGGAGTTGATGATGCCGCGCTTCTCGGGATCATCACCGGGCTGCCAACCAGTGCAAGCCCAGGGCTTCTTCTCGGGATCGATCTTGAAGTCGACCATCTCGGGCAGCTCCACAGGCTCCATCATCTGGGCGATGATACCATCGGCCAGGAACAGAACGGGGATACGATAGTACTCAGCCTTATCATAAGCAACCATCATCAGATCGATGAACTCCTGGACGGAAGAAGGAGCGAAGGTCAGCAGGTGATAGTCACCGTTACCGCCGCCCTTGGTGCCCTGGAAATAGTCACCCTGGGAAGCCTGAATGTTACCCAGACCGGGGCCGCCGCGCATCACGTTGATGATGACACAGGGAACATTAGCGCCTGCGCAGTAGGAGATACCTTCCTGCTTCAGGGACACGCCGGGGCTGGAAGAAGAAGTGATGACACGGGCACCGGTACCGCCAGCGCCGTATACCATGTTAATAGCAGCCACTTCGGACTCGGCCTGCAAGAAGCAGCCGCCGACCTCGGGCATACGAGCAGACATGTATTCAGGAATTTCAGTCTGCGGGGTGATGGGGTAACCGAAGAAATAGCGAGCGCCGGCACGGATGGCGGCCTCGGCAATAGCTTCGGAACCCTTCATAAGAGTCAAAGCCATGTTGTTTCCTCCTTAGTCTTTTTCAATACGAATTACCACATCGGGGCAGGTCTTTGCACAGGATGCGCAGGCAACACAAGCTGCCATATCAGTGATCTCAGCGGGGTGATAACCCTTTGCGTTGATCTTGGTCTTGGACAGCTGCAGCAAGTTCTTGGGGCAAGCTCTCACACACAGACCACAACCCTTACACAGGACTTCGTTGATAGTCAGTTTTACCACTCTTTTACACCTCTTTCCTATTTTGCTGAATTGCTATATTTTCCCATTACTGGGGGACGCGCTTAATATATTTCCTTTTTGGGGTTGGTGGTATTCAAACCGTACTTGATGAAGCTGTCCCAGTCACGATGCATAAACATATCGATGGCAATGGGAGTGCCTACATACTTCGGGTCGGGGTTTTCCGCCAAAAAGGCATCCAGAAACTCTTTTTTACCGGTGGTATAGGCAACGGGGATACCGGTCTGCTCGGAAACTTCCTTCAGCAGCTCATAGCCGTCGCGCAACTCATTCACGCTAGTCATAGTGGCAAGGTTGGTATTATTCACCATACCGGTAATCTGCAAACGGGAGTGAATTTGCATCTTCTCCTGCAGAATGGTAATCTTTTCCAGGGTGCTGGCCAGAGGACGGCGAATGTTGACTACATTCAAAACCTCCAGAGAACCGGGCTCCAGTTCCATGAAATCCTTATGATAGCGCCCCAATGCGGTGGAACCGGCATCATCGCCGCCCACATCGAAAATCACGGTATCCCAATCCAGCACGAAGGCGGAAGCCACCTCGGCGGGGAGGGACAGAGTCTCGATACCGCCGCAGGCAAAGTTAGGGGAAACCAGACGGATTTCCTTCTGCTCCACCATCTTACCGCGCTCGGTCAGACGGAAATAGGTGTTTACCATATCCAGATCGATCAACTCGGTCTTTTCACCGCGGGCTGCAGCCTGGGTGGCAAAGTTCAGCGCCAATTCACTCTTGCCGCTGCCGTAGTTGCCGATCAATACCTTCACTTTTTTCATTGCACAGTATCTCCTAATTGCTTATACAAACATAATAAGGTACACCACAAGATGTCCCCTTTACGGGGACATCTTGTGTACACCGTAAACTATGTATAGGGGTAAATTACTTCAGATTCTCCTTGATGGTATCGCACAGAGCGGTGATACCCTTAACGATCTTCTCCTCGGGCATGCAGGAGTAGTTCAGACGCAGGGTGTTCTCGTGACCGCCGTTGGGGAAGAAGGAACCGCCGGGAACGAAGGCAACCTTCTTCTCCAGGCACTTCATCTGCAGATCCTTGGCGTTCATGTACTCAGGCAGAACGACCCAGGCAAACAGACCGCCGACAGGATGAGTGTAGGTGCAGCAATCAGGCAGATTCTTCTCCAGAGTATCCAGCATCACAGTGCGGCGAGCCTTGTAGACCTCGCGAATCTTAGCAACATGAGCGTCCAGATCGAACATATCGATCCACTTGGAAGTCTCCATCTGGCCGATGGTGGAAGCCTGCAGAGTAGCAGCCTGAGCCAGGAAGTTATACTTGGACAGAATCAGGTCATCAGCGCAGACCCAACCCAGGCGATAGCCGGGAGCCAGGATCTTGGAGAAGGTGCCCAGATAGACAACCAGACCCTTGGTATCCAGAGACTTCAGAGCGGGCAGATACTCGCCCTCGAAGCGCAGCTCACCATAGGGGTTATCCTCGATGACGGGCACTTCGTACTTGTTGACGATCTCCATGAACTTCTGACGACGCTCCAGATCCCAAGTACGACCGGTGGGGTTCTGGAAATCGGGGATGACATAGATCATCTTGACATTCTCGGTGGAAGCCAGAACCTTCTCCAGCTCTTCCATGATCATGCCGCCGTCATCAGTGGGGATCTCGATGAAGGTGGGCTCGCAAGCCTTGAAAGCGTTAACAGCACCCAGATAAGAGGGGCTCTCCAGCAGCACGACATCGCCCTTGTTCAGGAACACGCGAGCGGACAGATCCAGACCCTGCTGGGAACCGGAGGTGACCAGGATGTGATCCTTGTCGGTTTTGATGTTGTTCTTGGCATCCATGCGCTCCACGATCTGCTCACGCAGACGGGGATAGCCCTCAGTAGAAGAATACTGCAGAGCAACGCGGCCGTTCTCTTCCATAACAGCCTGGGAAGCCTTGGCCATTTCCTCAACGGGGAACAGCTCGGGAGCGGGCATACCACCGGCGAAGGAAATGATGTCGGGCTGAGAAGTCAGCTTCAGCAGCTCACGAATTTCGGAACCCTTCAGCAGGTTCATGCGGGTAGAAAACTGTACCATGATTGTTTTTCCTCCTCAAAAATATTAATCGGATTACTCCGATTAGCGACAGATAAGCGCACGTATACTTGTACGCATAACCGTACGCCATTATTAAAACACAAAATTGCGTAAAAGTAAACAAGCGAAAAGGACGAAATCAAAAAAAAATAGGGTTGATTTTTATTTTCAGCAATAACAACAAAAATCCAGCAAAAAAAGACAGCATTTTCACCAAACGAAAAATGTACACAGTTTTTATGTTATAAACAAGAACCATTAACTATTTTATATGAAAATCAGCATTTTTATGAGGTTTTCACAAAAAATGACAGCAGAAACAAATACTGTTTCTGCTGTCATTGATCAAAAGATGCTCAAATACATCCTGCGGGAGAACTCCTCGAGTGCACGGATGCCTGCCAGACTATTTCCTTTTTCATCCAGTGCCGGCCCGTAGATACCGATGCCCATTTTGGTGGGGACAACACCCATAATACCGCCGCCGACGCCGCTCTTGGCGGGAATACCAACGCGGATTGCAAAATCTCCGGAGCCGTCGTACATGCCGCAGGTGGTCAGACAGGCATTGACAAAGCGGGCATACTTGGCAGGGAAGACGCGCTCGTCCGTCTTGGGCTTGCGCCCGTGGTTGGCCAGAACGAAACCGATGCGGGCCAGATCGCGGCTGCATACGCGAATGGAACAGGCCTTGAAGTAACAATCCAGTACATCCTCCACATCGTCCCAGATCATACCGTGGGATTTCAGGAGATAGGCCAGTGCACGGTTTTTGGCGCCGGTGCTCTTTTCAGAATGGTAGACATCCTCGTCCAAAGCAATTTCGGGATTGTCGGCCAGCATACGAATCAGATCCAGCAGACGGTTGAATCGTTCGTCATAGTTCTCCCCCTTGAGAAACTGGCACAGCAGAATAGCACCGGCGTTGACCATTGGATTCAGATTAGATGCCAGCAAGGAGGTACCAGATACATTGATGGCGTCAAAGGGTTTGCCGGTAGCTTCCACGCCGACATACTTGCAAATGTATTCAATACCGTTGTCCATCAGCGCCAAAAGCAGTAGCATGGGCTTCATGACACTCTGAATGGTAAACGGCTTTAGATAGTCTCCGGCACCGTAATGACTACCGTCGCTGCAGATCACATACATGCCAAGACCGCTGGGATCCTGTTTAGCCAGTTCCGGGATGTAGGTGGCAACAGCACCGTCTTTTGTATACGGCTGACATTCATTTAAGATTTCTTCCAACAGTTCTTCCATTTCGTCCTCCTAAAGTGTAATTTGCAATTATAGATTTATTATATCACAAAAAATATGGTTTGTCACGCAAAAATGACATTTACAAGAGAAAAAATGAAATGCTTTTCGCGGGAAATTGCATTTTTTGTTTCAGTATCAGCAAACAATGATAGGAACAGTGTTTGCTACGGTAGTCGCGTATGGGCAGGGAAAACAATTTTGCAAATGATATCATCTTTTGATATAATGTGTATAATTGATGAAAACACTGCTGAAGAGCAGGGGTATGTCATATTTATACTGCGAGGAAACAGACATGAACAGCATCATTATTAAAGAGTTAAGCAAATCATACACAACACAGAGTACAGATATCATCATTGACCATGTACGGCAGCCGGTTCGCACGCGCACGGTATTGCAAGATATGAATTTGACCATTCCCATTGGGCAAATGACCGTGATTGTCGGACGAAGCGGCTGCGGAAAAAGCACGCTGCTGCGTCTTTTAAACGGCGAAACGGAGGCGGACAGTGGCGAGATCTGTATGCCGGAAGGATGGCACACGGCACTATTGAGTCCGGACCCATATGTGATCACATGGACATCCGTACTACGCAATGTTGCGCTGGCAGCCGGCGCCGGCAGAACGCCGGAGGAACGCATGAATCTGGCGGAGCGGCTGGTACGCCTTGTGCGTCTGGAAGCATATGCCGATCTAACGCCGGCAGAGTTGTCCACCGGTATGCGTCAGCGATTAGGATTGGCTCGCGTATTGGCCAGTCAGGCGCAGCTTTTGTTGATGGACGAGCCATTTGCGTCACTGGATTTTATCACGAGAGAAGAGCTGCAAAATGAACTGCTGACCATTCAGAAAACCATGCCACGCACGGTGGTTCTGGTCACGCATCAGTTGGATGAGGCGTTGCTTTTGGGGCAGCGGATTGTGGTGATGCATCAGGACAGTACGCTGCGAGAGTTCGATCTGACCGAGCTTCCTTATCCGCGCGATCTTGATACGCCGCTGCTCCGTCAGCTAAAGCGTGAAGTTACAGAGGAGTGCAAAAAGTAGATAATACAATAACTATAAAGTGATTTTACATTACAGAAAGCAAGGGTATGATTTGAGAAAATCATACCCTTGCTGCTTATTTGTCAAAGGACGGATTGATATAGTAAATGTTCTTCTGATTCATTTTCTCCTTTGCCAGACGCAATCCCTCACCAAAACGCTGGAAGTGAACAATCTCGCGGGCGCGCAGGAATTTGATGGCATCATTGACATCCGGGTCATCGCTGAGCCGCAGAATGTTGTCGTAGGTGACACGTGCCTTTTGCTCTGCGGCTAGATCTTCCGTCAGATCGGCAATCAGATCGCCCTTGACCGCCATGGAAGCAGCGCTGTAAGGAAATCCGGAGGCGGCAGTTGGATAAACGCCGGTGGTTCGATCCACAAAATAGGTATCAAATCCGGCGGTTTTGATCTGCTTTTCATTTAGATTGCGGGTCAACTGATGCACGATGGTGCCGATCATTTCCAGATGCCCCAGTTCCTCTGTGCCGATATCGGTGAGCAGTCCCTTCAGTTCGGGATACGGCATGGAATATCGCTGACTTAAATAGCGCAGAGAGGCACCAAGCTCCCCGTCGGGCCCGCCGTATTGTAAAAACAGATAATCAGATATAGAAATATATGGCCAAACGGTGGTTGGCCTTGTCGTATACGATATGGTCTATGATGGTGCGGAGGGCTTTATTTTTGGCGTCGGGGGTGGCGTCGGACTGAATGAAGGATAGAACACCGGAAACTTTTTCGGCGTATGCGGTCTTGTCAAAATCCAGGGGATCGACGGAGGTGTTCGCTTCCTGCTCCTGTAGCCGGCGGATATTTTCCGTGATGCGGGATTTGTTTTCGCGGTATTCTTCCAGCGTGTCAATGCCGGACTGATAGGCATCCTTACAACGGGATAGCTTGCGCTGCTCCTGCTCGATCAGGCGGGCATAGTCAACCGTTTGTCGTGGGGCGGAGGTGCGATGCGGCGTCATGGTGAAATCCAGATTGGCGACGGCATCCGACAGGGCGGACATCAGCGCGGCTTCGGCCTTGCGCTGGGACAGGCAATGGGACACGGCGCAGGATCCCTTTGCGTATTTATGGCACTGCAAAAATGGGGAATTGGTTTTCAGGCCGGCAAGGATCAGCGTGGAGCCGCAGGAAGAGCAGCGAACAAGTCCCTTGAGCATCCAGTTGGCTACATCATCCTGGCGCTGGTAACGTCCATAGGAAGCCTTGCGCTGATCCATGCGCTGCTGGACGGCATCCCACAACGCCTGATCGATAATAGGCGGGTGCTTGCCAGCCACAAGCTGCACGCCGTCATCCACATGAACGCGGGAGTATTTGGTCTTATGATCCGGAGTCCAGCGGATCTTACCGATATACACCGGATTCCGCAGCATATACTCCACAAACCGATTGTCCGGCGGGTTGCCGCGGCGGGTGGTAACACCTATGGCGTTCAGCTCTGCGGCGATCTCACGGAAGCCGGCACCGTCTGCGTACCGGTGAAACACCCGGCGGACGATATCGGCGCGATCAACATCCACTATGTAGGTCTTATTGGCGCTGTCGATGCGATAGCCGAAGGGGGCGGTTCCCATGGCCTCACCACGCAGGAACTTCTCTGTCATGCCGCGCTTGACCTCAGAGGACAGATTGATGAGGTAATACTCGTCAAACCACTCGATGATGCTTTCGATGAGCGTACCGAAAGGACCGTCGATGGCGGGCTCCTTGACGGAGATCACGGAGATCCCCTGCTTGCGCAGCAGCCCCTTATAGAGAACGCTTTCTTCACGGTTGCGGCAGAAGCGGGAGAACATCAACACCAGAATGGCATCAAAGGGCTTTTCTTTCTCTTTCGCCATGGCAATCATGCGTGTAAAGGCGGGACGCTTGCGGGCCGTGGCGGCGGAAATGCCGTCATCCTGGAACACATAGTCGTCCGGGATCAGGTAGCCGTTCTTCTTTGCGTACTCGCGGATGATACGGATCTGACTATCCGGGGAATACTCCTCCTGATCGTCCGTGCTGACACGGATATAAGCGGCGGCGATTTTCAGATCGGACATGGGTGCCTCCTTTCTTTTATATTAGACAAAAAATTGATTTGTTGCATGAACGGCCAGTGTAGATTACCCTGCCGCATTTTCGGACGCGGCGGGGATTTTGCGTATTGAGGGAGGCTGGTTAAGTAGAACAATTTGGAATGCGGCTACTGGGATAGTGGCCTTTGATAAAATCATTATAGTAACGGCCAACAGAATCAGAAGATCTCATTCTGGAAAATATGGCAGGAGAGACACCAGAATACTTGTACCAATAGCCGGAGCCGGACATTTGGAGAAGTAATGAAAGGGATTTTTCGTTATATCCAGCGCGAGAAATACAGGTGGAATCTACGCGATAGATTGGGAAACGCAGGCCGGATAGATAAAAATCGACAGGGGAATCATCAAGGAAACGTTCACGTTTCACACGCAAAGCATCTTGCGCCTTTTTCCAGTCTTCGAGCTTATCGGAAGGGATGCGAACGGTCATGCCGTTTGCGGCTTTTGCATAAATAAAAGCAACTTTGCGTGACCCGGAATTTGTGACGCGATCATGGTATTCCTGCTTGATGTTGTCCTGATGCCTTTTCGTGATCCCGGGATAAATGATCTCAAGGCCATCCATGATTTCTTTATATTTGTCTACCCATGACACATCGGGAGCGTGGGGGAGACAGAAGTTACAGGGGCGTGGTTTGGGATAACCGTATTTACCGCAATACAGTATATAATAGTTTTTGAGGGAAGAGCATTGGGTGTATCTGCATTCCGGTGTGTGATAAACGCCGGAATTGGGATTGACATATACATAGTACCGATCATCTTTAAAATAAAAAGCGCCAAGCTGACGGGGGAGACCTTCGTCGTCCAGATAGGAATCGGAGGGGACGCCGGAGACTTCCTCGGGAGATAAAAGGTCGGAGGTAAAAAAACTGTGTTGCAAAGCGGAATATTGGGATTCGAGGTCAAGACAGCTTCGTTTCAATTCAGAAGATAAAAAGCCGCGTATAAAAGAATAATACTGAGATTGGAGGTCAAGGAAGTTTTGTTTCAGCACAGGGATGCCTGCTTTTAGGTTTTGCTTACCCATATATCGGCGCTGGATGGACATTAAAACGAGGCAGATAATGAGAGCGAAAAAACAAGATGCGAAAAATACGACAGCGACAAAACCGGGAGAAGTGGAAAAGTCTTTTTCCGGGGCTGGCGGGTCATAGAATGGGGAAGTGCGGGTATTGCCGCTGGAGGTACTGGGGCTGCCGCTGTTCCAGCGGATTCTGTCATTAAAATCATAGGGACAGTCCGGGATGCCGTCGCCGTCAATATCATAGTGCTGGTGTGCAGAATAGCCGTGGTGATAATGGTATTCACTGGTGCTGTGGTCAAAGTGGCCGCCGTTTTCATCTGTTTGACCGGGATGAGCGGATGCTATGACACTACAAAAAATTGTAATGAAACACAACAGAAAAATGATGGAAGTTAAACGCTTCATAGGCCATCACCAAAGTTAACATAAATTACCCTGCCGCATTTTCGGATGCGGTGGGGTTTTTATTTGCATAGGGAGCAAGGGCGGTATCCACAATGTCACGGATGGGTTGCGGAGCGGCGCGGTAGGCGGAGAGAAGCTCACCCTCGGCGGGGGTGATGGAGGGGGATTGCCGGGGGGCAATGCTCGCCCCTATGGGGGTGATGTCGCGGCCCAGAAGGTAATCCGTGCTGACGCCGAATAGGTCGGCAAGTTTACAGATATTGTCGGATGTGGGGGTTTTCTTTCCGCTTTCCCAGTCACTTACGGATGGAGCGGAAACATGGAGAGTGATTGCAACTTCCTTTTGACTAAGCCCGGAGTTAATCCGCGCAATTCTGATGTTGTTATCCATATATTTCTCCTCAAAAGTACTTTATATCAATAGAATATAGCTATTTGCTATTATTAGCAAGAAAAATATAATAGCAAATAGCTAATTATTTAGCTGTATGCTATTGACATTAGCCTGAGGTTATGATATATAATAGCTATAAGCTAATTTCCAAGAAAGGGGGGTGCTTATGAATTGGCTGGAAGCTATTAGAGCAAGAAGGAGTCAGGCGGAAGTGGCAAAAGAGGCAGGTATCAGTCAGGCGTTTTACTGTGAGATTGAAACCGGGAAGAAACGTCCCAGCGTGGCGGTGGCCAAGCGGATCGCGGCGGTGCTGGGATTCGAGTGGGTGAGGTTCTTTGAGTGATAGGACGACCACGCCGGGGAATAGCGTGAAACGGAGGTGGTGATGCAATGGCAGGGAAAAAGCTGGGATACATCTGCTACATGATGGACAAAAAGACCGGAGAGGTGCAGGAGATCCAGCAGGTGGCGCCGGAGGTCAAGCAGAAGTGGGCGGAGCGTCTGAGCTCCACAATGAGCGACTACTACACACAGCACATGGACGAATACACGAAGCTGCACATATAAGGAGGAAAGCGGTATGCGATACTGCTGGCTATGCGGCGGGCCGGAAACAAGCGCGGATCCGATGGACACGCACCACATTTTCGGCGGGAGTAACCGGAAGAAAAGCGAGAGGATGGGGCTGACGGTGGATCTGCACCACAACAAATGCCACATCTTCGGGAAAAAAGCTGTACACAACTGCGCGGAAACCATGCAGGCGCTGCACGAATACGGGCAGCGCCTGGCCATGGAAAACATGGGATGGGACAAGGATACGTTCCGAAGAGAGTTTGGAAAGAACTATCTGTAATAAAAAACGGCGCATTAGCTCAATCGGCAGAGCATCCCGCTCATAACGGGACGGTTCCGGGTTCAATCCCCCGATGCGCCACCACGCCCGTATGGGCCTGTCATAAATATATATCGGATCCCCGTAAAACGCTGACGAATATCGTGCTGGTACCGCGATATTCGCTCCGGTGCAATTCCGGTTGGGGAATCATGCAGCATTGGTGTAAAGGAAGCACATCTGCCTTCCAAGCAGACGGTGCCGGTTCGAGTCCGGTATGCTGCTCCACCCGGCTCGAGATGAGAGGGCCGGGCCTCCTATAAGCCGAGGGCGATAAAAAGCGGCTCCGCTGCGGTAGACACGCAAGGTCACGCGGCGGCCTCCGGACGAAAAGCCGGACGCCGTGCCGGAGGTCGGGCGGACAAGGAAATCCATAACGAAAGAAGGGAATGCACCTCCCGATGGGTCGATGGACGCCCGGCCTGTGCCGGCGCAAGGAGGACAAGATACAAAAAGGAGACAAGTTATGACAGAGGAAAGAAAAAACGAGCTGCAATGGCTCTGGGAAAATGAGACAAATGATCCGGAGACAGAGGAATGGCGTGACGAGCTGGACGCAGATGAAATGATGTTTGTGGAAAAACTGGACGAGCAGTACGAGCGTGGATTGGGAAAGCTGCTGAACGATTGGGAAAGAATGCAGAACGGTGGTGAAGCGTGATGGAGTGGATCATGTGCTACATAGGAGCCGGCACAGTGGCGTACCTGCTGATGAGAGGGTGGAAAAATCTGGATGGAGAGAAGTAATCCATGCGAGATGTGCGCCGAGAAGGTGATCTGCCGCGGATACTGCGCGGCAGTTGGACCGTATATCAACGAGCTGCGGAGAGAGCAGGAAGCGAAACGGCAGAGGGAAAGGAGACACCGTGAAGAAAAGAACACAGAAGCTGACGCGGCGCATGAAAATTGTGCTGAGTGCAGCGGGAAGAAACCCGGAGGAATATCGACTGCACCACATTGATCGGGAAACCGGGAAGTGGGTGTTCATCCACAAGGTGACCGGAGAGACGGTACAGGCGGATATGTAGCGAGGAAGTGACATGATGGAGTACAGGGTATATGACGCAGAGGGCGTTTTCGTGGGAAGCGGAGGAGTGAGAGAACAGGCTGTTGAAGCGGCGAAGCGAAAAGCACGCAAGGACGGAAAGCCGATAGACGTGGTGCAGGTGAGCGACCGGGGAGGAATCAAACGATGCCGATACTGGCCGGACGGCACCGTGGAAAGGATGTGGCTGCACGATGGCGACAAAAAAGACAGAGTACGATAAATGCTGGGTGGTGACACACCCGGATCACGGACGCGCCTATGTGGTGGCGGACAACTGGGAGCAGGCCACGGTGAAGGCCGCAAAATTCTGGGGCGTGAAATGGCGGGATGTGGCGTTCTTCTGCGATCTGGAAAAGACGATGGAGGCAAGGAAGAATGTATGCCTAAAGTGCCGGCGGATCATCTACACCAAAAGTGAACTGTGTCCGGATTGCGCCCATGCCCTGCGGGTGGAGGATGAACAGGTAAAGAACAGGCTGCGGAATTCGTGGTACCTGGGCAAGAAAGGGGATGCATTTGGGACATGACGGATCGGCCGAAGTGCCCGTGTACGGCCGAGTGCCGGGAAAGATCCGCACGGTGCCGGATCAGCTGCGAGAGGTACGCCGTGTACGAGGCGGAGCGCGGGAAGTATTACGAAGAAAAAACAAAATCCATCGAAAGGCGGCAGAGTGCCGGGATGATGACGGCGGCACACGCCGCAAAGATGCGGGACAACGCGCGAAAGAAAAGGGAGGGGCGGTTATGACGGTACATACGAGAGAAGATCTGATCGCACGATGGAGATGCTGCGCAGAGGGGAACTGCGGGAGCTGTCCGGGCGAGATGGAGCTCTGTGATGGGCTTGAGGCCGAAACGATAAAGATGCTGGAGGGAGACGCGGCGGAGCTGCAGAATAAGCAGCGGCATATTGACAGCCTGCTGCTGGCCAACGAGGGGCTGCGGAACAACATGGGACACATGATGCAGGAAAACCAGCGCCTGAAGGAGGAAAACGAGAGGCTGCACCGTGAGAATTTCTGGCTGAGTGGAGGGGAGGAAAGAAATGGAACGGACTAATTATATTGAGAGAATTTTTCTGGCGGGGGAGAAGGGATTTCTTCCGATTCTGGAAGAGGCGCTGCGTGAGATCGGAGAGGACGAGACGAAGCTCGTGAACAAGTATAAGGACGATTTGCCGATTTTGCTGGCATGTCTAAGAGAGATGATTTCTCAAATTGAGGAAATCTGCGGAGAAAGCGGGAAAGAGCTTGCTAACGATCTTGGCCAAATGATTGGCATCGTAAGGTTTAGCGTTCCGATGGATAAATAAAAAATGCCCTGCCGGATGGAGCCCGGCAGGGCGGTGAAGTATAGGGACTATATTCCACGCCTCTATTGTAATGCGTGGGACAAGGAATTGCAAGGAGGAAATATGAGTAATTTTTACGATGACGCCATCCAGAAGCTGGATGAAGGTGTGAAGGCAAAGCACAAGAGCCGCGAGGCGGAGGCCATGAAGAAGGCGGTTGCCGATAAGCTGAAGGAATTCTGTAAGCAGGATGATGAATTTGCGCAGGCCGTTGTACAGGGCGGAAAATTCACGGACTGCATGGATGCCGTGAAGAAGAAGGTCAAGGGGAACAGCATCAGCGACATTGACGCATATAACACGGCGGCAGATTTCTATTTCCCGGGCGCGACTATTCGCATGAAAATGGAAATCGACCTGTGCGGGAGTGTGGACGGCGAGGAAGTCGAGCCGGAGACGAAGATCCTCGACCTGTCGGATTTCCTGTGAGGTGGCTGACATGACGGAACGAGAAAAAAGGATCGAGTGGCTGACGACACACGCGCCGGCGCTGGATGAGAACGATTATAGGACGCTGAACAGCGTATATCAGCCGTATCTATTTCGCCGGCGGAAGACCGGCGAGCTGTGGACAAGCTGCTGCGGGCAGCATGCGCAGTTGGATGCAAACAGCGCTGTGATGCTGGCCGAGCATGAGCCGGAGCCGCCGCGCGGATACTGGTCGAGCCAAAGGTATATCCCGAAGCCCCAGATCGTCAAGTGCCCCATCTGCGGGAAGGTTGGACGCGTGAAAGAAGTGGGACGCACCGGCCGGCGCGATAACCTGTATGCCTTTGACCGCCACATCATCCTCAAGTGGTATCGCGGCGCCCTGTGGGGGCTGGGCGTACACACCGAGAAGTACTACGGCGGCGAGCTGACGGCGCTGCCGGGGGCAAAGATCACGAAGATCTACCGCTTCACGCCGGGGCGGTGCGAGTATGTGGGGCGAGATTGGTGGTACCAAAGCAGCATATGGACCAGTTACAGCGAGCTGAAAGGTAGCAGCCTCTGCGCCGGCTGGAAGTGGCCGGACGGCTTTCCGTACTGCGCAGAGCACGGAACGGCCTACCACCTGCACGGCGCGGGAGAGGCAGCAAAGAGCCAGACATTACGGTACTGCTTCCGGGAGGAATGGATCCCGGGCGGTAAAGCTATGCGGTACCTTGCGCTGTGCTGCGTATATCCGAGGCAGGTGGAGATGCTGGGAAAGATCGGGTGCACCGCTGCCATCGATGATATGGTACGACACGGTAAACGCAACGCCCGGGCATTTAACTGGGACGAGGAAAACCCCGGGAAAGGATTTGCTATCGGAAAGGATGCGATGCGCGAGTGGAAAGATGCCGGCGGAGATCTGGCGTATTTGGAGGTTTACAAGCTTCTGGCCAAAAAGGGGAAGCCGGCGACATTTGGTGAGCTGGCAGAGCTCAGGCGCTACACTCACGGCGGCATCGGAGATTTTAAGCGGGCCGGACAGGCGTGTGCGCGGCACGGGATTTCGGTTCGGAAGCTGTGCAATTATTTCGGCAAACAGAAAATCGGAAGCCCATTGCGGACATGGATTGACACCATAACAGCCGCCGAGAAGATCGGGATCGATCTCGAGAACGAGATCAATCTCCTACCCAAAAATCTTGTGGAAAAGCACGATCTGTGGACACATACCGCCGCTCTGCTTTTTGCTGAAAAAGAGAGTGAGGAACAGCGGAAAAAGATGAAGGCGCGGGCAAAAGTACTCGCAAAGAAGTACACATACACAGACGGAACACTTCTAATCCGGCCTCCCGTCAGCTGCGGCGAGATCACTGCAGAAGGAAAGTATCTGAAGCACTGTGTGGGCGGATATGCGCACCGCCACGCCGATGGGAAAACGACGATCCTTTTCCTGCGTAGGCGGGACAGGCCAGGCATCCCGCTGTGTACAATCGAGATGAAAGGGAGCAAGATCATCCAGATCCACGGATACCGGAATGAATGGGAGCCGTGCCGGGATAACCCGCAGAGGAAAGACCCGCGTGAACTGTATAAGGGTTTTCTGGGCGCGTGGATCGCATGGGTGGAAGCCGGAAGCAAACGCGAGAAGAAAAAGAAAGTGAGGAAAACAGCATGAGTGAGATCATCACCGTGCCGATGGCGGCACAGAGAGACATCCAGACGATTACGGCGGAGATTAGGGTCTATGTGCACCAGGGAATGGTGGCGGCAATAGAAATCGGCAGGCGCCTGGTAGAGGCAAAGGATATGCTAGAGCACGGAGAATGGGGGAGATGGCTGGAGGAGGAAGCCAACATATCGCAGAGCAATGCACAAATCTACATGAGTGTATTCCGGGAATACGGAAGCGGGCAGCAGAGCCTGTACGGGGACAGCAGTGCCATGCTGGAGAAGATACCGAACCTGACCATGGCGCATGAGCTGCTGGCCATTAAGGATCTTGCCGAGCGGGAAAAATTCGTGGAGGAGCATGATCTGTCGGAGATGAGCACCCGCGAGCTGAAGCAGGCCATCCGGGAGCGGGACGAGGCGAAGGATCGCGCCGAGGAGGCGGAAAGAGCACTGGATCAGGCACGAAGCGAGGCAACCGGATATTTCCACAGCCAGCAGGATATGGAAAAGAAGTGGCGCGCGGCACAGGATGAGGCAAGGAGCGCCAGAGAGAGAGCGGAAAAAGAAAAGGCAAACGCCGTTGCTGCCGAGAAAAAGCTGAAGGAACTGCAGGAGCATCCGGAGATCCCGGAGGGCACCATGGAGCAGCTGCGGCGCGAGGCGGAGGAAAAGGCCGCCAAGGAAGCGCTGGAGAAGGTGCAGAAAAAACTGGAGAAAGAGAAGAAACGAGCTGCAGAGGCGGAGAAGGCAGAACGGCAGGCGAAGGAGAAGCTGGAGAACATCCGGAAGCAGTCGGCGATGGCGGACGCAGACACAGCGCTTTTCAGTCTGCATTATAAGGAAATACAAAATAAATTTGAACAGCTGAAGCAGTTGTATGCCAGGATCAGGGAGCAGGACGAGGAGAAGGCGGACAAGCTGAAGGGAGCCATGAAGGCGCTGCTGGAGAGCATGGAGGAAACATGGGAAAGATGAGATGGCATGACGCCAAAACAGATCCACCGGACCTGCCGGGGGAGGAAACATGAAGCGAGAAAACGAGGGAATGAAAAAATGCCGGAAGTGCATCTACCGCAACAAGGGAAGATGGAAAGATTATGGGTGCAATCACATGGATGTGGCTGGCGTATCACGGCTGTTGCGGGGGAAGATGGAAGGATATGCAACGGTGGACAAAATGGGGACGGTGCATTTCCCGGTGGAGGACTGCCCATTCTGGCGGGATACAGAAATCTGGACACGGGATGGCATCCCGGCGCAGAAGCCGAAGGACGGGAAAATGTCAAAGATGTGCAGAGAAAAGAAGAAACGAGGCCTTGCGCCGGAAAAGGTAACGCTGATCGTGGAGCTGCTGAAAAGCGGGGCAGCCTACAAAGAAATTGCGCAGAAAGCAAGGTGCAGCGTGCCAACCATCTGCAAGGTAGCCGATCAGCACGGATTGAAGCGCAGAGCGGAATACAACCACGAGAAAACAGACGCGGAACGAATAGAGCTGTGGAAACAGGGAATGACGGACGGGCAGATCGCGGAGAAGCTGGGGCTGACGCGGAAGGCGATATGGTCATGGCGGACGGAGCGGGGGCTTGCGAGGAACGAGGAGCCGGTATGCGGAGGAAAGAAATGATAAAAGTGATACTGTGGTTTTTCGACATTGTGTTGGTGCTGATCATCGCCATGGGATTCATGCGTGATGCGTACGGGTGGTGCATTGAGGACCCGGACGAAAATGCCAAGATCGATGCGGCGCTGGACTGGCACTATCTTGATGGCGTCACGCTGACCGCCTACTGCAACTGCCCTGAATGCTGCGGCCAATGGTCTG
>JAGHUH010000043.1 GCA_018064925.1 Candidatus Cacconaster stercorequi
TCGAGCCCCATCTTGGTCGCCATATGCTGCTGTAGCTCAGTAGGTAGAGCGCATCCTTGGTAAGGATGAGGTCGGCGGTTCAAATCCGCCCAGCAGCTCCATAAAAAACCCTGTAATCGCAATGGTTACAGGGTTTTCTTTGTTACCTCAAAATTGGAATATATTTATCCCGTTTCACATCCTGTTACAATGACTTGATAATAAAGCAATGCGAATAATAAACTTACAACAGTATTAAATTTGAACTTTGTTCAGATAACTCGCAATTAGTTGAGAAATTCTGATTATCATAAATGTTGTAAATGCGGATTTTTTCTATAAAATCATTTCCATTTTTTCAATTTCGTAATATAATAAACTTTATATACTACTTGACAGCGTTCGGCTCACCATTGCGGGAGTTAGATTTTAATATTTGATGCTTTTCGTTTTGAATTCTGGATTTGAAAAGTGCCGGAGCGATGGCGGTGCAATTATTAAGCAAGCATAAGCATAACTGATTTTTACATGGTGTTGTATTGGATCTGGCGTTCCGCTGATTTTCCTGTGTTGAGATAGGAGGAACATATGACTGACAAGGAACTCAAGAAACTTGATCGCAGAGAGCTGCTGGAAATGTTGCTTCTGCAAACGGAAGAAGTTGAGAGACTGAAGAATGAACTCAAATTGGCCAATGAGGCATTGGCTAACCGAGAGATTAAGATCAAAAAAAGCGGATCTCTTGCCAGCGCTGCATTGGCATTGAACGGCATATTTGAAGCTGCTGACTCGGCGGCACAGCAGTACCTGTTCAACTTGAAAAAACGCGATGAAATGCGAGGGCAACCTGTATCGCTTGCTACAGATTTCAACGGAGAAGAGAATCAATCGGCGGAGCCGGAAGAAGAGAAAACGATAGAAACAACGAAAATGCCATGTACGCCTGGTGTGTTTGAGCTTGTTGACGGCGTTAACTTGGAGGAGTCAGGTTGCGAAGAAGAGTTTTCCTCCGATACCTGTCATGGCGATGAAACAGAGATTTTGGCTGACAACGCACACGAAGAGGAACTGGAGAGCAGTGAAATCGAAGGCGTCCCAAATTGCGATATTGCTGCGGCAGTTGCCGAGGCAGTACAAATTATTGCAGATGCAAATGCATCTGCCCAACAAATCATTGCGGACGCAGAAGCAACGAAAGCTAAACGGATGCAGGAAGCAGACGACTACTGGCGAATGATCTCAAGCAAACTGGAAAAGTTTTATGGAGATCGTCCGGGTCTGCGAGAAAAGCTTTTGGCTCAGGATGATACTATGAAAGAAAACTGGGATTGCGAACCGGAAATTTGACATGACGAAGCGATATATGTGGATCGCGAGGAGCTGATTGTGGTGCATCCGATCTCGTAAGCGTTGCACCGACACATCTCTATCATATATAAAAGGCATCCTGCACCGCAGGATGCCTTTTTCCTGTCAGGAAATAAAACTGTGAAAAAAGCAAAAAATACGAAAAAAAGTTTGTGAATATTGCGCCCATTGCGGAGAAAGCATTTTCTTGAAGAACAGAGAAAACTGTAATATAATATAAGAAATTATCGGATACTGTCATCATAAATAATAGGAGAACCCATGATGAATCGAATCAGCAAAGAAAATTACTATCTGGATATTGCGCAGACCGTGCTGGAGCGCGCTACCTGTCTGCGCCGTGTGTACGGTGCCATTATCGTGAAAAATGACGAGATCATCTCCACTGGCTACAATGGCGCGCCCCGCGGCCGCCGCAACTGTGTGGATATGGGTTTTTGCACCCGTGAGATGATGAAGGTACCTCGCGGCGAGCGGTATGAGCTGTGCCGCAGCGTTCATGCCGAGGCCAACGCCATCATTTCCGCTTCTCGCCGGGATATGGTGGGTGGTACGCTGTATTTGGTGGGCCGTGATGGCCGTACCGGTGAGCTGCTGGGCGATGCGACCTCCTGCGCCATGTGCCGCCGTCTGGTGATCAATGCCGGTCTGGAGCGCGTGGTGATCCGCAGAACGCCCACCGAGTATGAGGTGGTGCAGGTATCTGACTGGGTGGGTGCCGAGGACGATGTGCCCGCATTGCAATAAGTATTTGGCGTGGGGAAACGCCTGATATAAATTGAAATAAAGGAGAATTCAAAGATGTTGAACGAAAAGAAAATGGATGCGTATATCGCCATCCTGAAGGAAGAACTCCTTCTTGCTACCGGGTGTACAGAGCCCATCGCTGTCGCGTATTGTGCTGCAAAGCTGCGCGAGGTGCTGGGCGGAAAACCGGAAGAAATTCTGGCAGAGGTCAGCGGCAATATTCTGAAGAATGTCAAGTCCGTGGTGGTGCCCAATGCAGGCGGCCGCCGTGGTATTGATGCCGCCATCGCTGTGGGCATTGTGGCCGGCGACGCTGATGCGGAGCTGCAGGTCATTGCCAATGTCACCGAAGATGACGAAGCTGCCATTGAAAGCTATTTGAAGAACACTCCCATTAAGGTCACCTGCCCCGAAACCCCTTGCATGCTGGATATCAAGCTGTCCGGCAAAATGGGCGAGCACAGCGCCGCTGTCCGCGTGGCCAACAATCACACCAACATCATCTATATTGAAAAAGACGGCGAGATCCTGAAGCAGCTGCCCGTCACCGGCAATGCCGAGGACAACCTGCAGGATAAGAGCGTCCTGAATGTAAAAGACATCCTTGAATTCATTGAAACTGTTCCCCTGAATCGCATCGAACCCCTCATCAGCCAGCAGATCGCCTGCAACACGGCCATCGCCAAGGAGGGTATCGAGAACAGCTGGGGCGCCAACATCGGCTCTAACCTGCTCAAGACCTCCCAGGATCCCGAGACCCAGGCCCGTGCATGGGCTGCTGCTGGCTCCGACGCCCGTATGAACGGCTGTGAGATGCCCGTCGTGATCGTTTCCGGTTCCGGCAATCAGGGCATTACCGCCTCCGTGCCCGTATGGAAGTACGGCACCCTGACCGGCGCTGATGAGGAGAAGATCATCCGTGCCATCTGCCTGAGCGACCTGATCACCATTCACCAGAAGACCGGCATCGGTCGCTTGAGCGCATACTGCGGCGCTGTCAGCGCAGGCGTAGGTGCCGGCTGCGGTATCGCATGGCTGCGTGGTGCTGATTATGATGCACTGTCCCACACCCTGCAGAACGCTGTCGGTATGATCTCCGGCTGCATCTGCGACGGCGCAAAGGCAAGCTGCGCCAGCAAGATCGCCATGGGCGTGGGCTGTGGCATTTTGGGCTACAATATGTATTGCAGCGGTGATAACTTCCAGGCCGGCGACGGTATTGTGGGCGAAGATGTGGAAGATACCATTCGCAACATCGGCGTTCTGGCCTCCCAGGGTATGCTGGAGACCGACCGCGTGATTCTGAAGATCATGACCGAGTAAGAGAAAACGGATTTATCGTGAAAGGGCGCGGCTTTTGCCGCGCCCTTTTTCGGATATTCGGTTGTTTGCGCAAAAAATCCACCGTCATACGACGGTGGATTTTCTGATGTTCGATCAATTATTCGGTCACGAAGGGCAGCAGAGCGATCTGACGAGCGCGCTTGATGGCCTCGGTCAGCTGACGCTGATGCATTGCGCAGGTACCGGTGGTTCTGCGGGGCAGAATCTTGGAGCGCTCGCTGATGAAGCGACGCAGCTTGGCGGCATC
>JAGHUH010000044.1 GCA_018064925.1 Candidatus Cacconaster stercorequi
GCGAGACCGCTTGAAAGCCGGTGTCCAACCGGTACCCGCCGCCCAGATCCCGGCGAACACATAACCGGCGTGAAGGTTTTCGGCGTTTTATCCCGGCGATATAATTTCGGCGTTTCGGTCATTTTCTAACCGGCGTTTTTACCTCATTTTTAATCCGGCGTTGACAGCGTGAAGGTGTCCTTCTGATACAAAAACAGAAAAGAGCGATCAAGGTTGCACCTTGATCGCTCTTTTAATTTGATGCTTTACTTTGCTTATATATTTTTGAAGGACGAACCGCGTTCATTCGGATAAAAAATATATGGATTATCTTCCCTTGATACTTTGCATCAAATATCTCTCCGTTTTCTTTGATAATCTCATTCAGTGACTGGTTATAATCGAATATGATGTAATACCCTTCTGAATATGCGCTTTTATCAAGATACTCGTTAAGTTCCGGAAATCCTGCATTATAGTATTCAACACCATTCCAAAGTTTGGTTTCTATAATTGTTTTTTCGGAGGGAACTACAATATCATTATTGCCTGCCCCAGAACGTGATTCGCAAAAAGTCTCTTGGCTAATGAAAAGAGACAGTGTGCTCCTCAAAGTATCTTCTGAGGTTGTCTTCTTAGGAAAACCATGAAAATTCCCATTTTCCATCTTTCGTTTAAACTCCACAATGGAGCTATAAAAAGATATGTTGGTGTAAAATTTAAGCTCATAGTTTAGTTTCGAAAACAAGCCTTTGCAGAAGATATTTATGTCAAGATCGTTAGCGTGGAAAAAATCTGCTCTTTGTTTCGCAACGCTTTTCATCTTTGCGGGATCGAATGTACCGTCTGCGAGTGCTTTTATAATCAGCGGAGAAACAGTTGAAACGAATTCATTATTAAGAACGGAGGCAGAGTTATTAAAACAATAATCCTGTATTATTCTTATAACAGTTTTAGAAATATTGCTTTCCATATTATCAGATTCGTGTTAGCTTAAAAGCTTGTTCCGCAATCGAATGCTTGTAAATTTTCTTTCCGTTTTCTCCGACTTCCTTTATTTCTATTAGGCCACACTCCAACAGTTTTTTAATTTTATTAGATACCGTCATTTCTGTGGTATTAACAATTCCAGCAATCTCTCGCTGAGATTTCTGCCCGTCTATTTCTTTATATACTTTATTCAGCAAAGAGTCAGCTTGAAGGATTGATATGTATTCTTCAAGTAGTGCTTTATTTGAGCGAAGATTAAGCAATTCAATTTTCTCGAGAGCGTCAACTTTGTTCTTGATATAATTAACGGTAAGATACAGCTCGTCACTTTCACTCATACCATATCATCCCCCTTAAAAAATCCTCTTAGGACATTTGGATTTCCCATTCACAACATATTCCAACAATCCGGCTTTTTCTAATGAAACCGCAAACAGACGTACCGCTTCAGAAGATGTGCCCACTTCTGTACCTATTTCTTTTAATGTTTTCGTTCCGTCGAAGAGATCATACATTTTCTGACGTTGCTCTGTCGTTAAATATTTGTTTTTGACTTGTTCATTAAAGTCAGAGAGCTTGTCCTGAGACAGGATGGTCAGCATCTTTCTGATGGCTACCAGTTCTTCCAAAATCTTCTCATTGATATCCATTA
The DNA here is from genome assembly GCA_018064925.1 of Candidatus Cacconaster stercorequi. Classification (GTDB taxonomy): domain Bacteria; phylum Bacillota; class Clostridia; order Oscillospirales; family Oscillospiraceae; genus Vescimonas; species Vescimonas stercorequi. The sequence continues at coordinate 1,622 of JAGHUH010000044.1, forward strand.
GTTACCTTCCTCGTTTTCTTCAATAACACCAGAAATACCATATTCGTCTAAACTGAACGCTGCCTTATATCGCCCTTTCTGTTTGGCGGGAATAACCAAACCAAGCAACGCCCATTTATTCCACAGGCGGGCAACTGTAGAATGGGAACATTTGTTTTTTAAAGCAGCAGATACTTCACGCGTGGATTTCTCACCATCCGAACATTGATAGATTTCTATTAACTGTTCCGTGTTTAACTCGGCCCGTAGCATGTTGATAATTTTATCTCGGTTTACCACTTTATAAATGAGCAAGAATTCTTCAAACAATTCTTCCAGTTTACTTTCAGGCATTTGTATCACTTAGCTCCTTTGTTGCATAGTATAAGGCAATTTTTGCAGGGGATTTTTTTATAATTCTTGCATTTCCTCTGTATTCATAATCCACTAGGTCTTTATCTGCCAGCTGTTGAGCAAAAATTTGAAGGGTATTAAGTTTACATCCAATGTCATCACTAATCTGTGGTAGGGTACGTTCTCCGTCGAAGGCTTCATACATTTTACGTCTCAGATCTGAAGAGAGAAATTCATTGCTGAATTTCTGTAAGGCGTCAATTTTTGTCTGTATTGTAAGAAGCTTAACTTCTTCCAACAAATCCTTTAGTATGATCTCTATGCTTGAAATATCCACAATACACACCTCCATTTTTAGTATAGTACATAGACGAAGCTGTGTCAATATACTCAATCGAGTTTGCTTGCTTTGAGGTATATAAACTGCGTAAAGAAGGAATAAAAACACTATATATAGTGCTTTCTGTGCGCAAAGCTTTATGAAGCACAAGTTTAACAACTAATTATTTGATACATATAGCAGAATTTCCTTTAAAATTATATGTTTTGTAAAATCATTCTTGTCAATCAACTTTTATTAAATGGTGATCCGCACATTCGATTTATCTGCTAATTTTCCCTACAATAAAGGAGAAATCAAAAGCAGGAGGCCGAAAGACTATGAAAACAAAACGGAAATACTTCTATCTGGACGACTTTGAACACAGGCTGTTGGTCGGTTGTCTTATGACGGCTCGGAACGAGTACATCTGCGAAAGCAAACCGATTGAGGACGTCAACGAACTGATTTTGAAAATCATCGACGCACCGACAAAGAAGCTGCGCGTTATCGTAAAGGAGGAGGCGTAATGGAAAAGTATATCACGGATGAACGTACAGGGCTGAAATACGAACTTGTCGGAGATTATTACATCATCGCCGGTGATGATGAACCGGAGAAACGTCCCACCGGGATATGGGGACAGCGGCACCTGTGGTATCTGAAGCAGTATCACAGAACGATTTACGCCGAGTTACTGACAAGCGGAAAACTGGAGGACTATCTCGCTGATCTCAACGAGCAAGCAGAGACTATGTTCTCTCGGTTGGTAAAAGAGCTTGCCGAAAAAGAAGGCATTACGGAAAGGCTCAAAGCTGAAAGTCAAATGCGTTGGGTGCAGCGGATGAACACAGTACGGGATACAGCAATGGAGATCGTCAATCATGATCTGATATACGCATAACGGACGCACGGCGGCGGGGAAAAATCCCTGCCGCCTTTTCTATTTGTAACAAATCCGTGAAATCACTTGACATGTGACCATGTGGTCACTATAATACAACGTGTCCAACTGGTCACATTGATTATATGGAGGTTATTATGGAAAACACAACCAAGGAAAAGATTCTGGATGCAGCACTCGTCAGCTTTGCTGAAAATGGATACAAAGGAACCAATCTGCGTGATCTCGCCGCAGGGATGGGACTCAGCAAGTCTGCACTATATAGGCATTATGAAAGCAAGGAGGATATCTGGAATGCCGTCCTTGATCGGATGGAGACCTATTATATTTCCCGATTCGGATCGCCGGAAAAAATGCCTCCTACGCCAAAGTCCTGTGACGATCTGTTTGCTATGACCATGCGGATGCTGGACTTTACTATGCACGATAAAAGGGTAATCCTGACAAGACAGCTTCTGCTTACAGAGCAGTTCCGGGATGAAAGGGCACGGCATTTTGCCACGCTGCATTTTCTGAACGGAACGAAAGAGATCTACACGAAGATCTTTGCGGAAATGATGGAAAACGGCATTCTGAAAAAAGATGACCCGGAGTTGCTCGCGTTTGCCTATACTGCTCCGATCACGGTGCTCATTCACTACTGCGACCGTGAACCTGAAAAAGAGCCGGAGATCTTGCAGCAGGTCGAAGCGTTCGTGAAGCATTTTATCAAGATTTACAAGAAAGCGTGAAAATACAGGAAAGATGAAAAAGATACTGAAAATCGTACTTATTATAGCAATATTATTAATTGTCGGCATTTTTGCCGTTGTGATGTTTCAAATGTATAAACCGGTGCTGGACGCATCAAAAGAAATAAACGAAGTCGGTGACTATGCGTTAAGTGTAACGGATGAGCTTGTCGGCCAGGACGTAAAAGTTATTGGTCTTGGTGAGGCAACCCATGGCAATAAAGAGTTTCAGGAGCTGAAGCTCGATGTACTGAAAACTCTGGTCAGAGATAATGGTGTGTCTGCCATTTGTTTTGAAATGGACTATGCAGAAGGGCTGCTTGTGAATGAATACATATCGGGGAAATCCGATATGACCATCGAGGACGTATTTTCCCACATTTCTTTTGATATCTACCGTACCGAAGAAATAAAGGAACTCATCGAATGGATGAAGGCATATAACGCTGATTCCAAGGACGGATATCTGGAGTTTTACGGATTTGATATTCAGAATCCTGAGGTAGACGTGTATGTAATTGATGAGTTTGTTAAACGCAATCATATACCGCTTGAGTCAGAGTCTATCCGTGCATATTTGGCCGGTGAGTTCCGGTTCAGGGATGAGCGGATGGCGGACGTATTTGCTTCCTTGGAAACATATCGGGAAACCCTGTCCGATGATAAATACAAGGATCTCGCAGGAATAGATAAGGTACTGAAGTGCTTTGATAATATCCTTTTGTCCAAGGAACTTGCTGCCATTCCTTCAGGGGATGCTGTGGCTTATGGGACTTATAGAGATAAAGCAATGACGGACAACATTGTCGGCATATCTGATTCTGTCGGATATCCGATCATGATTACAGGGCACAACGGTCATGTGGGTTATGCCGGGTCTTACGTAAAAACCATGGGAGCCTATTTGAAAGAAGCGTTGGGTGATGATTATTTTGTAATAGGTACAGACTACTTCAAAACAAGTACCAGTCTTTCCACGGTAAAGGGCAGAAAGAACTATACGTATTATTCTGCTGATCCCCTTTCCTATCAGGCTAAGCGGTTGGGAACATACTATCTGAGATTTGATGATCTCAAAGATAACGAAAAACTGAATTCTATCGTTACAGGCAAAATGCCTACGGGTAGTCTCGGTGAAGGCTTTAATCCTTTGAACAAGCTTCTGCCGGGAACGATAAGGCTATATGCACCTCCGGCAGATCTGTACGACGGAATGATATTTGTATATGAAGCAAGTCCGTTTACGATATTGAACGATGGAATGTAAAGGTGTCGGATATATTCTTGCTGTAAAAAGTGCGAAATGACTGCAGTTTTCGAAAATATTCGGCCGAAAGGATAAGGAATGAGCGAACAGAAATATGTAACATGGAACCCCTGGCACGGCTGTACGAAGTATTCCGAAGGATGCCGTTACTGCTACGTCTACAGACAGGATGAGGCATACGGCAGTTCAGCTTCAGCGGAACAATGCCGCAAAACGCAGAACTTTGATCTGCCTGTGAAAAAGAAGCGTGACGGAAGCTTTAAGGTTGAGCCTGGTTCTATTGTTATGACTTGTTTTACCTCGGATTTTCTGCTGAAGGATGCGGACGATTGGCGTGGAGAATGCTGGGAAATGATAAAGCGTCGATCCGACTGCATGTTTTACTTCTTTACGAAACGAATAGAACGCTTTATGGAGTGCGTTCCGGCAGACTGGGGCGAGGGATATAACAATGTTATCGTTGGCTGCACCTGTGAAAATCAGGACAGAGCGGATTTCAGACTGCCAATTTTTACAGAGCTTCCGATAAAGCACAAAACGGTAATAATCGGTCCTATGCTTGGCCCCATTGAACTTGAGAAGTATCTCAGCGGCAGTATCTGTGAGGTGGCCTGCTCAGGTGAGTCGGGCTTAAACGTGCGGCCGCTCGACTATGATTGGGTGCTGGATGTGCGCCGCCAGTGCATGAATAAAGGCGTGCCTTTTCAGTTCCACCAGACCGGGGCATATTTCATAAAAAACGGCAGGATGTACCGTGTCCCGCGCCGTTTCCAAACACTGCAGGCTCGTAAGGCGGGCATCGACTACAAAATCGTTGATGGATATATGCCGAACATATAAGCTCGGATATAACCCAGTATACCTGAGTCTGCCGCAGGACAAAGCATCAGAAACAGAAAAATATACAAGATATATACTTTCCTATACGGCAATGGTCGTATTTTCGCCGCTTGCTTATCCCGGATACGACTGGATGACCATGGCGGTCAGTGAGCTTTCGGCGGTCGGTGCGCCGTCGGCAGATCTTGCCAACCGGCTCAACTGCCTGTTCGGTCCCTGCGGACTGGTATCCATTATGGCGGTATGCGTAGCTGTTGCCAATATTCCGTCGAAGCGTTTCCGCTTTGGCGTGTACTGCTTTGCCGCAATGGAATGGCTTTGCAGCGTCGGATATCCCTGTTTTCCGTGGGTGTCCGACGCGCCGAACACTGAGGCGCAAAATGTGATGCACCTGCTCGTTACTGTCCTTGTCGTCGTATTTTCACTTGCGGCACTTGTGCTGATCGTTTTCGGCGCAAAGAAAGCCGGGCAGAAATCACTCGGGATCTGGGCGGGGATTTGCCTTGCGGCAATGGTGATCGGGCCTATTGGAACAGGACTGCTCCCCCAAAGTGTGTTCGGATTGTTTGAGCGGTTTGGCACATTCTCGGTGGTCGTATTCAATGCGGTGCTGGGTATGTATTTGTTCGTCGGAAAGTTGGAACCAGATAACACGCGGGAAGTACGGAGGATCGGACAATGAAATTCAGTGGATTTTTGATCGTTGTCAAGGATATCAAAAAAGCAGAGAAATATTATCATGACCTGTTCGGGCTTGAAACGCTTGTTGATCATGACGGCAACATGATCCTGTCGGACGGGCTCTACTTGCAGGAGGAAAAATACTGGCGCGGTTTTATCGGCAAAGAAGTTATTCCGCAAAACAACGCCTGCGAGCTGTATTTTGAGGAAGAAAACCTGGATGCTTTTTATGAAAAGCTGAAAACGCTTTATCCGGAAACGGAGTTTGTCAACCTGCCCATGACGCATAGTTGGGGACAGCGTGTGGTGCGCTTTTATGACCCGGACGGAAATCTGATTGAAGTCGGGACGCCGATGGAATCGGTAAATGGAGTGAATAAAACATGATAGAAACAAATCGGTTGAAACTATATGCAGCTTCCAGAGAACAGATGGAAGCATTTATTGCCGCACAGTCAGTCGATGTTCTGAAAGCGGCTTACACGGAAATGCTGGACGGATGCCTGGCGCATCCCGATCAGTGGGCATGGTATGCCATTTGGATGATCGAACTGAAAGACGGTACGCATATCGGAGAGCTGTGCTTCAAGGGGCTTTCCGAAGCAGGAACCGCAGAGATCGGATACGGTATTGCAGAGAAGCATCAGGGACACGGCTACGCGACGGAAGCGGTATCCGCACTTGCAGACTGGGCATTCAAACAACCCGGCGTATCGTGTGTCACGGCGGAAACGGAAGCGTCTAATATTGCATCCGAAAGAGTCCTGAAAAAATCGGGGTTTATGCCGACAGGAAAGGTGGGCGAAGAGGGGCCGCTGTATATTCGCAAGAAAGCGGACAGACAAAAGGAGATATGACCAATGGATAAAGAAAAAAGCACGAAGAGAACAATACAATATGTCGTTTGCGATATGTATTACAACGCTTAGTGAGAAATTGTAAATCGAGAAAAAAGGAGCGCAAACATGGGAAAAATATTGCTTTTAGAGGATGATTTCAGCCTTGCGGACGGACTCACGTTTGCGCTGAAAAAACAAGGATATGATTTTTGGTCACCTCCCACTATGCCTACGCTATGTGGCACTTGCCGGTGGCAGAGCTGGTCGTGATTGTGGCATTCTTTGCTTTGTCTGTTGCAGCAGGCATCCGGGCACCGATGAAACGCCTGAACGAAATGTCAATCACGGAAACCATAGGCCAGCTATAATTTATATGGCTAATAAAAGAATTAGACAATACATTGAAATTGTTGCGGCAGTGCTGGCCTATTACCTGATCCATGAGGGTGCGCACTTCATTACTGCCCTTTGCAATGTTCGGATATTACAATGCTTTCCGCGTGTTGCGTTTGTAAGCTTTCTTCTGTTGCTCTGTCTAAAACAAAATTGCCTTTCTTCGGTATTATATAAGTGCGGGGCAATCGGATGTTTTGAGCAACGCGAAGGGTCTATCGAATGGTCTGGTTGACAATGATTGATTTTGAACAATTTACGCCTTATAATATCATTATAAATGATGATGGAGGGACAATTTATGAAAAATGGAATTCGTCCGAATCCCAATGCGATACATCCTATTCCGGGCTACGACAAAGAAATCTATGTTAAGCCGACAATTCATAATCCCAATATCATCGTTGGAGATTTTACTTATATTGCTGATTCAGAATTTGAAAGCCATGTTACGCACCATTATGAGTGGAACGGAGACAAACTGATTATCGGTAAGTTCTGTCAAATTGCAGCCGGCGTCGAGTTTGTCATGAATGGTGCAAACCATCAGATGAATGCCGTTTCGACCTTCCCGTTCTATACGCTGGAAGGCTGGGATATGGATCCCCCGGCGGCTTCTGATATGCCGATCAAAGGTGATACCGTCATCGGAAACGATGTGTGGATCGGGCAAAATGCCGTCATTTTGCCCGGGGTTCATATTAGCGACGGCGCAATTATCGGCGCGAACAGCATTGTTGGAAGCAATGTGCCTCCATACACAATCGTTGCTGGAAATCCCGCCAGAGAAACCCGCAAACGCTTTGATGCCGATTTGATTCAGCTTTTACTGGATTTCAAGTGGTGGGATAAAAGTATTGAGGAAATCAATCAGCTTATCCCACTGCTCACTTCCGGTGACCTCGAAAAAGTGAAGGCCGAGATTTCAGAACGATTATGTGAGAATAGTTTGACTTAAATCCCTCATCTCCCCCTCCCCAAACGCAAACGCACCGTTTCAGATCCCGTGGGGATCCGAGGCGGTGCGTTTTTCCCGCAAAAATATCCCCCCCGGGGGCTTTCACCGGGGCGGAAAATCCGCTATACTATACCTGTATTTCAGGAAAACAGGTGCATCGCATGAGTTCTTCACTTTACCGCCGAAAAATGCGGCGCAAAAACGCGCTGATCATCCTGGCCGCCCTTGTGCTGGTGGCGGCGGCAGGATTTGTCTGCCTGCTGGTGGGCTCGTCCCACATGGGCTGGCGGCAGGGTCTTGCCGCGCTGCTGGGTCACGGCAGCGACGCCGAGATCCGCATCCTCCGCGCCATTCGCGTGCCCCGGGTGCTGGCGGCGCTGATTGCCGGGGCGGGGCTGTCGGTGTCGGGTCTTATCATGCAGACCACGCTGAACAACGCCATGGCCGCCCCCTCCACGCTGGGCGTGTCCAATGCGGCGGTGTTCGGTGCCAATCTGTCCATCATCGCCTTTTCCGGCGGATTTCTCTCCACCGGTCACAATCTTGCCAACTTCGCTTTCGGCGCCAATCCCTACGCCACCGGTCTGATGGCGTTCCTCTTTTCCGCCCTGTCCGTGCTGATCATTCTGGCGCTGTTGAGTGTCCGTGCCTTCTCCCCCGGCGTGGTGGTGCTCTCGGGCATCGCCATGGGTTCGGTGTGGACGGCGGCCACCACCGTTTTACAGTTCTACGCCACCGATGTGGGTCTCTCCGCAGCGGTGATCTGGAGCTTCGGCGATCTGGGCCGCGCCACCTACCGCACGGACGCCATCATGCTATTCGTGGTGGCGGCGGGTCTGGTGTTCTTCCTTTTGATGGCGTGGCGGTATAACGCACTGCTGTCCGGCGAGGCCACCGCCCGCAGTATGGGCATCCGGGTGGACGCGCTGCGCTTTGCCTCGCTGCTGCTGTCCTCCATGATCACGGCGGTGTGCGTGTCGTTTCTGGGCATCATCGGCTTCGTGGGCATCATCTGCCCCCATGTCACGAAAAAGCTGCTGGGGCAGGATCACCGCCTGAGCATCCCCGTGTCGGCGCTGTGCGGCAGCTTTCTGCTGCTGCTGGCGGATACCCTCTCCCGTACGCTGGGGGGCGGCGCGGCACTGCCGGTGGGTGCCATCACCTCGCTGCTGGGCGCGCCGTTCTTCGTGGCGATCATTCTTACGAAAAAGGAGCATAGCTGATGCTGCAGGTTGAACAACTGACCTTCCGCTACGGGAAGCACACGCCGCCGGTACTGCGCGGCGTCGATCTGACACTGCACGACGGCGAGATCGGGATTTTGCTGGGTCGCAACGGCTCCGGCAAGACCACGCTGTTCAAAAACATTCTGGGCATCGCCGCCCCCGACGGCGGGCGTATGCTGTTTGACGGCGAGGATCTGACAAAGATGCCCCGCCGCCGTCGCGCCCGCTGCATCGCCTATGTGCCGCAGCACATCCATTTCGGCGCGTTGAGCGTGTTCGACTCGGTGCTGATGGGCCGCGTGGCGTACTTCGGTCTCCGGGCGGGGCAGGAGGATTACGCCGTGGTGGAGCGGATCTTGGACGAGATGGGTCTTACCACCTTCGCCCACCGCAGCGCCGAGGATCTCTCCGGCGGTGAAAAGCAGAAGATCGCCATTGCCCGCGCCATGGCGCAGGAGCCGAAGATGCTGGTGTTCGACGAGCCCACCGGCAATCTGGACATTGCCAACGAGCATCTGATCATCGCCGAGGCGAAGAAGCTGGCGCGTCAGCAGCACATCGGCATTTTAAGCTCCCTCCACGACCTCAATCAGGCCATGGCGTTCGGTGACAAGTTCTTCTTCATGCGCGATGGCGTCATCCGCCACGCCGGCGGGCGTGAGGTCTTCACCCCCGACATCATCTACGATACCTTCGGCATCCGCGTCCGCATGGCGGAGGTGGACGGGCAGAAGGTCATTTTAGGAGGAACCCCCTATGAAAACTAATCGCATTCTCGCTTTTGTTCTGTCCGTACTGCTGCTCCTATCCCTGTGCGCCTGCGGCGATACGAACGCCGACAGCGCCGCCGCCACCGTCACCGACATGATCGGGCGGGAGGTGGCCGTCACCCCCGGCAGCTACAAGCGGGTGGTGTGCATCGGTGCCGGTGCATTGCGGATGTACAGCTATGTGGGCGATCTATCGCTTTTATGCGGCGTGGAGGACATCGACAACCCCACGCTTGCTGACCGTCCCGCCATGTTCGACGGCGTGGCACGCCCCTATGTGCTCTCCTACGGCGACACCTTTGCCGCCCTGCCCTCCTGCGGCGCAGGCGGCCCCAATGCCCAGGCGGCAGAGGCGGAGAAGATCCTCTCCTGCGCTCCCGACATCGTCATCTCCGAGTACGAGGACGCGGACAAGGCGGACGCCCTGCAAGAGCAGTTGGGCGTCCCCGTCATCACGCTGAAAACCGGCCCCAACGGCATTTTTGACGCTGCCTTTGGCGACTCCATGCGCCTTTTGGGGATGCTCTTTGATGCCGCCGACCGCGCCGATGCCCTGCTCTCCTTCGTGGATGACCAGCTTGCGGAGCTGCGCCGCCGCACCGCCGACATTCCCGATGCCGACAAGCCCGCCGTGTATATCTGCGGACTGGGCAACTGGGGCACCGCCGACCATCTGATGACCTCCCGGCACTACGCCCCCTTCGCCGCGGCCAACATTCGCAACGCGGTCACCGCGCTGGACGCCCCCGGTGTGGCGCCCATCGAAAAGGAGGCGTTCGCCGCCCTGGGCAAGGACATGGACATCATGGTGATCGACGCCGCGGCGGTGAAGAACATTGCCCCGCTCTATCAGGCCGATCCCGCCATGTTCGACGCCTGCAAGGCGTGGCAGAACGGTCAGGTCTATCTCCAGATGGCCTACAACGCCTATTACACCAACTATGAGATTTCCCTGATGAACGCATGGTTCGTGGCGAAAACGGTCTATCCCGATGCCTTTGCCGACATCGACATGACTGCCAAGACCAACGAGATTACCCGCGCCTTTCTGGGGCAGGAGCTGGCAGAGCAGATCTTCGCCTGTCCCGCCTCCTTCGGCGGCTATCAGAAGCTGGACGCCGCCTTCTTCTCTTGAATTCTATCGAAACGGAGCCTTTTATGAACAAGCAGGAAGTCATCGCCTTTTTTAACCGCTGCGCCCCCACGTGGGACGCCGAGCAAATCGACTGCGACGCGGTGATCGCGGAGATTTTGGACAACGCCCGCATCGGCGCCGGGATGCGTGTGCTGGATGTGGCCTGCGGCACCGGTGTGCTGTTCCCTCACTATCTGGCGCGTGATGTGGCGAGCGTCACCGGCATCGACATCTCCCCGGAGATGTCGCGCCGCGCCGCGGAGAAATATGCCGCCTGCCCGCAGGTGCAGGTGGTGTGCGGCGATGTGGAAAGCGCCGCCTTCCCTGCGCCCTTCGACGCGGTGATGGTGTATAACGCCTTCCCCCACTTCCCCGACCCGGCGCGTCTGATCGCGTCGCTGGCGGATCTGCTGCCCCGCGGTGGACGGCTCACGGTGGCTCACGGCATGAGCCGCGACATGATCAACGCCCACCATCAGGGGGCAGCGCAGCACGTGTCCTGCGGATTGATGCCCGCCGAGGCACTCCGCGCCCTCCTTGCCCCGCAGTTCGATGTGGATGTAACGGTGGACGATGCGCGGATGTATCAGGTCTCCGGCACGAAACGGTAAGATACCATTGACGCAAACGAAAAAATGACCCGCATGACGAAACCATGTTTCCTCATACGGGTCATTTTTCATGTAATGATCTCCCATGTGCCGATCTCGTGATAGATGCGGTCAATGAAGGAGTTGCCGCCCAGCGCCTTGTAGGCCCGGTAGGCCATCAGGAAGTTTTCGTACTCATACTGGCGTATGGTGTCCGTCTCCCTGTTTTTGTAGTAGGTACGCAGCATATCACTGCGCAGCAGGCATTTCTGCCCCTCCCGCAGATGCCGCGTGCCGGCCAGCCGCTCCCGCAGCGGGCGGATCAGCAGCAGAAGTCCCGCGCTGATGCCGGTGATGCACGAGCAGATCTCCGCGAAAAGCCGCAGCTTCTCCACGCCCTCGCCCCCTTTCCGTAAAAGTCCTTCTACTATTACGGCGCAAAGGGCGAAAGTTTCCCTGTTCAGGGCAACAATCGGGGCGATTTGTCAAAAAAAATTATTTCATCAGCGCCTGCGCGGCCAGCACCGCCGCCACACCCAGTGCCACGCTCAAAATCACATATGCCGCCGCCCACGCGCCGTTTCCGTTCTGGGTCAGCGCGCCGGTCTCATAGGCAAAGGTGGAGAAGGTGGTAAAGCCGCCGCACACGCCCACCTTCCAGAACAGCACCGCTCTGGGGTCCAGTTGTCCTTCCCGGGCCGCCAGCGCCGCGATCAGTCCGATGGCGAAGGCACCCGCTACATTGATGCACAGGGTCTTCACCGGGAAGCCGTGGGCCGTCTCCAAGGGGATCAACCCCACCAGATACCGCAAAACGGAGCCGAGAAAGCCGCCCAGCCCCACAAAAATACAATTCAGCATAAAAAATCCACTCCTATCCTCCACGAAAAAAAGCCGATGCCCCCTGTGCCGCCACAGAAGTCATCAGCCGAAACGGGCAGTTCAGAGACGGTAAGCGCCGCCCCTCGGGAGAACCTCATTCCCGTTTTTTATTTTACTCCGATCCGCCCCACAGGTCAACAAAGTTCTTTCACCCGGCGGCAAAATGTGGTATACTCATCTGTAAAAGAGAGGTGACGCGCCAATGTACCAAGCCATTTTTCTGGATATCGACGATACGCTGCTGGATTTCAACGCCTGTGCCGCCCAGGCCATCCGCCGCGCTCTGGCGCTGCGGGGCGAGGTCTACCGCGACGAGATGTTCCCGGTGTTCCGCCGCATCAATGTAGGCTTCTGGCACCGGATCGAAACCGGCGAGATCACCCGTGCGCAGTTGGCGGCTGACCGGTTCAACGCAGTGTTTGCCGCGCTGGGTCTTGGGCATCTGGACGGCCCCGCCTTTGAGGTGGATTTCAAGCGGTTTCTCAATGAGGCCGCCGTTCCCGTCCCCCACGCGCCGGACACGGTGCGCCGTCTGGCCGATCGCTATCCCCTGTACGCCGCCACCAACGGCCCCCAGCATCAGCAGGAAAACCGCCTGCGTCTGGCGGGATTGCTGCCGTATTTCACCGCCGTGTTCACCTCCGAGTCCATGGGCGCGGACAAGCCCTCGGCGGCGTTCTTTGCCGCCTGCTTTGCCCGTCTCCCCGGCATCACGCCGGGAGATGTGCTGTTGGTGGGCGACTCGCTGACGGCGGATATTGCCGGCGGCGCGGCCTGCGGCATGGACACCTGCTGGTTCAATCCCAACCGCCGCCCCTGCCCGCCGGAGCTGACACCCACCCATATCATCACCGACCTGCGGGAGCTGGAGCACCTGCTGTAATTCCATAAAAAGCAAACGAAAAAGGCACGGCGGAGGAGTCCTCACTCCACTTCCGTGCCTTTTTTCTGTTGTAGAGCTTCTTGCTCTCCACCTTCCGGGTCACCGGGCTCATGGCGCCCCATGTCCCGCGGCGTTTTGCGTTCCACTCGCGCTGTTTTTTCTTGGACAGCTTGTCATAGGGGATGAATTTTTCCATGCGTAATGCTCCTTTCTTTCTTGGAAGATTGGAGTATAGCACACCCGTCTTGTTCTGTCAACCGTTCCGCTGCCCCAACTGCCAGAAGGCCACGGCGCTGGCCGCCGCCACATTCAGTGAGTCCACGCCGTGTGACATGGGGATGCGCACGGTGTAGTCGCAGTTTGCGATGGTGTCGTCCGCCAGCCCGTCCCCCTCGGTGCCCAGCACGATGGCCAGCTTGTCCGATTGCATCAGCTCCGGCGCGTCCACGGACAGCGAGTCGTCCCGCAGCGCCATGGCGGCGGTTTGGAAGCCCAGTTCGCGCAGTTTCTCCAGTCCCGGATGAGGCCAGTCGGCCATCACGGAGCCGATACGAGTCCACGGGATCTGGAAGATGGTGCCCATGCTCACCCGCACCGCCCGGCGGTACAGCGGGTCGCAGCAGGCAGGCGTCAGCAGCACGGCGTCCATGTTCAGCGCGGCGGCGGAGCGGAAGATGGCGCCCACATTGGTGGGGTTCATGATGTTCTCCAGCACGGCAATGCGTCTGGCGCCCCGGCAGGCCTCCTCCACCGTCAGAAGCGGACGGCGGCGCATGGCGCACAGTACGCCGCGGGTCAGGGGAAATCCGGTCAGTTGCGTCAGCACCGGCAGCTCGGCGGTAAACAGCGGGATGTCGCCGCAGCGGGAAACAATGTGCGCGGCCTGCCCCGCGATGTGCTTGCGCTCCATCAGCAGCGATACCGGCTCATAGCCCGCGTCCAGCGCCCGCTCGATGACCTTGGGGCTCTCGGCGATGAACAGGCCCTGACTCAGATCGGCGCGGTTCACCAGTTGGTTTTCCGTCAAGCGCGCGTAGATGTCCAATTCCGGCGCGGCAAAATCGGTTATTTCAATGATGTTCGGCATAGTTTTCACCTTCATACGGGGATCTTTTTCTGTTTTGCTATTATACCGCCCCGCCGCCGCAGTGTCAAACCGGAGCGGCTTTTTTTCGCCTCACGGTCTGGAAAAACGCCGCCGGATGTGGTATCCTGTTTGTATATATGCTCATTGGAAAGGAGCGATTTCCATGCGTGAGATCCCCATTACCGATATGGAAAATGTCCGCATCGGTCAGGTGGACGATGTCCCCGGCGGCACCGGCTGCACGGTGTTTCTCTTTGATGGCGGCGCGCCGGCCGGACTGTCGGTGGCAGGCGGCGGCCCCGCCAGCCGCGAGTCCGAGCTGCTCAAGCCCACCGCCGCGGCACAGGCCATCCATGCCGTGGTACTCAGCGGCGGCAGCGCCTTCGGGTTGGACACCGCCGGCGGCGTGATGCAGTATTTAGAGGAACGGGGCATCGGCTTTGATGTGGGCGTGACGAGGGTGCCGCTGGTGTGCCAGTCCGCCCTGTTCGATCTGACGGTGGCGGATTGCTTCGCCCGTCCCGACCGCGAAATGGGCTACGCGGCCTGTGTGGCCTCGGAGCACGGCGGCAACTACCGCGACGGCAACCACGGTGTCGGCACCGGCTGCACGGTGGGCAAGCACCGGATGATGCCCTGCTGCATGAAAAGCGGCATCGGCAGCTACGCCGTGCAGATCGGCGAGCTGAAGGTCGGCGCGGTGGTGGCGGTAAACGCCCTGGGCGACGTGTACGACCACAAGACCGGCCAAATGGTGGCGGGGATGCGCACTCAGGACGGCCGGCATCTGGACAACACCTGCCGGGCGCTGTACGAAAATTACGAGGTGGTGGAAAACCGCTTCGTCCACAACACCTCGCTGGGGGTGGTGCTGACCAACGGCAGGTTCCAAAAGACCCAGCTCTGTAAGATCGCCGCCATGACCCATGACGGCTACGCCCGGGCCATCCGCCCCCTGCACACCACCGCCGACGGCGACAGCATCTATGCCGTGTCCGTGGGTGAGGTCAGCGCCGATCAGGACATGGTGGGCACGCTGGCCGCCGATGTGATGGCAGAGGCCATCCTCCGTGCCGTGCAGAATGCCGAGAGCGCCTACGGCTACCCCGCCCTGCGGGATATGCCCTGACAGATCCGCCCCCTCCCCCGGTTGGCATGGGAGGGGCTTGCGCCCTTTTCCCTGTTTACTCCGGCGGGAAAAACTGCTA
This sequence comes from Candidatus Cacconaster stercorequi, assembly GCA_018064925.1. Classification (GTDB taxonomy): domain Bacteria; phylum Bacillota; class Clostridia; order Oscillospirales; family Oscillospiraceae; genus Vescimonas; species Vescimonas stercorequi. Next base: position 16,668 of record JAGHUH010000044.1, read on the forward strand.
TGCTGTGGGGGAAAGGCTTGCAGGAAAGGAGGCATCGCGGTGAAGCTGCCTGCATTGCTGTGGCTTGGCATCGCCCTTGCCCTGTACATTCTCATCAAGTGCGCGCTGATCTTCACCAATCGGCGATGGAATGGCCGCCATGACATCGTCTATTCTCCCGGTGAAGGCGGCGCCCTCATCTGCAATCAGGCGGTGCGCGGCAGTCCCGTATCCCGACTGCGGTACGGGCGGAAGCGTATGGCGTGGAATGGCTGTGAGGTCATTGCCGTTTATAACGCCATGGTGCTGCTGCGCCGTCAGGTCTCCCTGTCGGCGCTGGTAACGCGGTTTCAGCTCTGCGGCGCCATGGTGCTGCTGGGCTATTTCGGCTCGATGCCTGCCGCCATGGGCACCGTACTGCGCAGAAGCCGTATCCCCTATACCACCGTCCGCTCGCCGGCAGCGCTGCAATCGCCGGGGCTCTACATCGTGTCCTATTGGACGGGGCGGCGTTGGCGCTCCCACCTGCACACCGTGGCGCTGACCTATGACGGGCGGCGCTGGACGGCCTACAACACCCTGCCCGGCGTACCGGATCATCGCCCGCCTGCGTCCTATCTCCGCGGCGGCTTCATCCGGGGCTACGCCCTTGGCCCCCTGCGGTAAGCGCGCCCCTAATACGAAAAAAGCATCAGGAGCACTGGCTCCTGATGCTTTGTTGTTTCTTTTGCGGATCTCGTCAGCGTTTTTTCTTGGCGTAATAGCTGAGCATGGCGGCAAAATTGGCGCGGAAGCGATCCATCCAGGTATCGTACTCATAGGCGCCGTTGAAAATATCCTCCACCAGAGCGTTAAAGTCCTTGCGCGAGCAGAGGTTGACGCGGATGGTCTCACTGCCGAAGGCCTTGTCCAGCATGGCCGGCGTGCACACTTCCTTCAACCGCAGTAAGCCCTCCATCACGCGGGGCTCCACGCACACGCCGTCAAAGCTCTCCTGTGCCTCGCCGCGGCTGACCTTTTTGGCCACATAGGCCACCAAAAGGTCATAATACTCCATGCCGCTGATGTCGTAATACAGCGTCATCAGATAGTGGTGCAGCGCATCCTCCTGATAGCCCAGCCCCTCGTACAGTGCGCCGATGTCGAAGTGGATGTTCTTCACGCTCTGATCGTCGCCCTCGGCCTTGCGCACCTTCATCTGCTTAAGCAGCAGCGACAGCATGGTGGCCTCAAAGGAGGTATCCTCCTCCATGCGCTCGCGCTCGTCCAGAAAATCGTAGATGGTCACATAGGGGGATGCGAAGTCGAAAAAGCGCATATAGTCCTCTGCGATGGCGGCCTGTCCGCGCTCCGTCAGGGCCACGCAGTCGTCCTCCTGCCACGCCAGATAGCCCTGCCGGATCATCTTCTTGGCATAGGAATGGCTGTCGGAAATGCCCAGCTCCTGCTGAAAATAGGCGGGATAGGTGGTGGCATTGAGTTTGGGGTGGCCGCTGATATAGTTCAGGAAAATCGCTCTGGCGTAATCACGCCAGATTTTCCTTTTCTCCGAAAATTTCTGCTTCATTGCCGTTCCTTTTCTTCTCTGTCGCCAGTTGCGGCGATGCGTAAAGTAAATATCAATATCCAGCGTGCTCCCGCCGCATCAGGATTCGATGCGCATTCTGTCGTAGAAGTCGGCGGCAGAGTCGATATCGCCGTCGTACACGATCTGACCGTGGCGCATCACCACGCCGCGCTTGCAGAAGCTCTTGGCAGAGGCCAGGGAGTGGGTCACAAACAGGAAGGTGGTGCCGTTGTTCAGCACCTCCCGCACCTTGGCGTTGCACTTTTTGCGGAAGATCTTGTCGCCCACGCTCAGCGCCTCGTCCACGATCAGAATATCGGGTCGGATACTGGCGTTGATGGCGAAGCCCAGGCGGGCACGCATCCCGCTGGAATAGGTACGCACCGGCTGATCCATATAGTCGCCCAGCTCGGCAAAGTCGATAATCTCGCCCTCCAGCTCCCGGATCTCGGCCTTGGACACGCCCATGATCTGGCCGCGGAAATAGATGTTTTCCCGTCCGGTGAGCTCCGGGTCAAAGCCGGCGGACAGCTCCAGCAGGGCGCTGACGCGTCCGTTGACGCGGACATAGCCCACCGTGGGATAGATGACGCCGGTGATCATTTTCAGCAGCGTGGATTTGCCGGCGCCGTTTCTGCCGAACAGAGCCACAGACTCGCCCCGTGGGATCTCCAGCGAAACATTGTTCAGCGCGATCTTTTCCTTTTCCGGCTTTTTCCGCAGCAGCATGGCCTTCAGGCGGGCATTTTCGCTTTTGAACAGGGCAAACTTTTTGCTGACATTTTTCAGTTGAATGGCAATTTCTTTTTCACTCATGGCTTCGTCAACCTTTACAGCACATCCGGAATATCTTTGATCAGGCGCTTATAGACCCACAGGGCCAGCGCCACCATCACGACATATACGATCACATAGTTGCGCAGCGTGACCAGATCCTCCCAGATCCAGACTTTGTTGATCAGGCTGTGGCGGTAACCGGTGGCAACAATGGTAATGGGATTGAACTTCAAAATCGTCCGGATCGTATGGTTATTGACCTTATCCACATTGTACAGGATACCGGACATCCAGAACAGCATCATCTTGACGGACTGCACCAGATGTAAAAAGTCCTTGCTCATCACGGACAGCATTCCGGCGAACAGAGCCCAGGCCGTGAAAAACAGGTACATCATCAAAAAGTAGATGGGAATTTGCAGCCAGTAGATCGTGGGGCGGTAGCCGCAGGCCACAAAGATGCTCAGCATAACCACGGTCAGAACCCCGTTGATCATCAGCTTGGAGGTGCTGACGATGGTGGGGATGGTACATACCGGGTAACGGATCTTGGTGACCAGATAGCGGTAGTGCCGGATGGATCCGGCGCCGCCGGTGAAGGTACCGGACATATAGAACCAGGGGATCATGCCGGAGATCAGATACAGGAAGTAGGGACAACCATTCACCGGCTTACCGCTTCGCAGACCCACCGCAATGGCGAAGTAGTAGGTAAAAATGGTGATCATGGGCTGAATAAACGCCCAGGCCCAGCCCAGTGCTGCGCCCTTATAGGTTTTGACCAGATCGGACTTTGCCAGCTTAAAAAGCTGCTTGCGATAGTGCAGATGCGCCCGAATGACCTCATTTAAAACACTCACAGTGAACCTCTTTCATCATTTCGCGCCGCGCTGCGTCAAGGCAACGGGAATTGTCATCAAAAGGCAATACAGATCCAGCCGCAGGGATCGTTTGGCGACATACTCCGCATCCACCTTTGCTTTTTCCTTATAGGGCAAATCGTCGCGTCCGCGCACCTGTGCCAGCCCCGTGATACCGGGCTTGCAGACGAACACGCCGTACTCTCTGCGCAGGGCGTTGAGCTTCTTTTCTGTCAGGCAGACGGGTCGATAGCCCACCAGTGACATATCACCCCGCAGCACATTCCACAACTGGGGCAGCTCGTCCAGACTGGTCTTGCGCAGCACCCGTCCCACCGGGGTAATGTAGCGATCTGCGTTCTCCAAAAGAGAGGTGGCCACATTATTGGGTGCGTAGGTATACATCGTGCGGAACTTGAGGATCCGAAAGACCTCGCCGCCCTTGCCGACGCGCTCCTGCCGCAGCAGAACGGGACCGGAGGAATCGCATTTGATCCAGATAGCGATCACCGCCATGGGAATCGCCGCCACGATCAGTCCGATCAGGGACAGCAGGATATCGAAGGCGCGCTTACTGAACAGATATGCTTTGCCGGCACTCTGCGTGCAACCGTCATTGATTGACGAGGTCGGAATTTTTTCTTCAATCGCCATGAAACTCTCTCCCCACCGTGCTGCCGTGGCGCAGCATACTCTCGCTAATATACTACATGAAAGGATACGATACATTAAAAATATACTCTATCCGTAGGATATAGTCAAGTATAAAAGCACCGCCGGGCCGTCATATAGGGAACACAAATCTGTAAAAGTGTCGTTTTTCTCCAAAAAAACCTTGTGCTATGCCGTCTATTCGCCCGATTTCGACGGCAACAGAGCCGGGTGCATCCACTTGACAGCAGCGGCAAAAATTGCATATAATATGGTAAATGATATGGTGCCGCGGCGCCGAAACGGAAAAGAGGCAACCTATGCGTATCGTTGTAAAAGTGGGCACCTCCACCCTGACCCACGCCATCGGAAATCTGAATATTCGCCGGGTGGACAAGCTGTGCCGGGTGTTGAGCGACATCAAGAACGCCGGTCACGAGGTGATTTTGGTCTCCTCCGGCGCCGTGGGCATGGGCGTGGGCAAGCTGTCTTTGAAGGAGCGTCCCGCGGACATCCCGTCCAAGCAGGCGGTGGCGGCCGTGGGGCAGTGCGAGCTGATGTATACCTATGACCGTGCCTTTTCCGAGCACAATCATGTGGTGGCGCAGATCTTGCTCTCCGCCAACGATGTGGAGGATCCCCAGCGCCGCCGCAACTTTCACAACACCATTTTCCGACTGCTGGATCTGGGCGCATTGCCCATCATCAACGAAAACGACACCGTGGCCACCGAGGAGCTGACCATCGGCGACAACGATACCCTCAGCGCCATTGTGGCGGTCAGCGCCGGTGCAGATCTGCTGGTGCTGCTGTCGGATATCGACGGGCTGTATACCGCCGACCCCCGCACCGCCCCCGATGCCACGCTGCTGCGGGAGGTGCACGGCATCACGCCGGAGATCATCGCTCTGGCCGGCGGGAAGGGCTCCGCGCTGGGCACCGGCGGCATGGCCACCAAGCTGAAGGCGGCGCAGATCGCGGGCGACGCAGGCATCGACATGATCATCGCCAACGGCTCCGACCCGGATATTCTTTACAGCATCATGGACGGCATCGCCGTGGGAACAAGATTTATTGCGAGGTAATCAGATGAAAACGACACAGGAAATTCTGACGGCTGCCAAGGCCGTTTCGTCGGCGCTGTCCGGCACCGATACCGAAACCAAGAACGCCGCCATTCTGGCCATGGCGCAGGCGCTGGAGGCGCATAGCGAGGATATTCTCTTTGCCAACGCGCTGGATGTGGCGGCGGCTCGGGGTCACATCAGCGATGTGATGATCGACCGCCTGACCTTGAGCGACGAGCGCATCCGCGGCATGGCGGAGGGAATGCGTCAGGTGGCGGCGCTGCCGGATCCCGTGGGGCGCGTCATCCGCCGCCACGAGCTGCCCAACGGCCTGCAGGTGGAGCGCATCGGCGTGGCCATGGGGGTCATCGCCATCATCTACGAGAGCCGCCCCAATGTCACCTCGGATGCCGCCGTGCTGGCCATCAAGGCCGGCAGCGCCTGCGTGCTCCGCGGCGGCAAGGAGGCGTTCCGCTCCGCCGGCGCCATTGTGGATGCCATGCAGGAGGGACTTGCCGCCGCAGGTCTGCCCCGTCAGTTGGTGCAATTGGTGCAGGATACCACCCGCCAGAGCGCCGCGGAGCTGATGACCGCCGTGGGCTATGTGGATCTGCTGATCCCCCGCGGCGGCGCGGGACTGATCCGTGCCTGCGTGGAGAACGCCACCGTCCCCTGCATCCAGACCGGCACCGGCATCTGCCATGTGTATGTGGATCGTGCCGCCGATCTTTCTATGGCGCTGAACATCATTGAAAATGCCAAGACCAGCCGCCCCTCCGTGTGCAACGCCGCGGAGGTCTGTCTGGTGCACGCCGATGTGGCGCAGGAATTCCTGCCGATGCTGCATGAGCGTCTGGTGGATGGGCGCAAGGCCGCCGGCCAGCAGCCGGTGGAGCTGCGCCTTGACGAGCGCGCCGCCGCCATCATCGAGGGCAAAGCCGCCTCCGATGAGGATTTCGACACCGAGTTTCTGGACTATATTCTGGCGGTGGATGTGGTGCGTGACATCACCGAGGCCATCCACCATATCGCCAAACACTCCACCGGTCACAGCGACGCCATCATCACCGCCGACGAGGACGCCGCCGATGCCTTCATCGCCTGCGTGGACAGCGCGGCGGTGTATGTCAACGCCTCCACCCGCTTCACCGATGGCGGCGAGTTCGGTCTGGGCTGCGAGATGGGCATCTCCACCCAGAAGCTCCACGCCCGTGGTCCCATGGGGTTGGAGGAGCTGACCACCTACAAATATGTCATCCGCGGCAGCGGTCAGATTCGTTGACCCCAAAACAGCACAAAAGAGGACGGACACGGTGTCCGTCCTCTTTTCACTTATCCAGCCGCGATGTTTTCCCCGGCAGAAAAAAGACAGGCAGCTCCAGCGGAACTGCCTGCCCATGGCAATATGTTAAATATGTACCAGCACCAAGCCGGCCAGCGTGCCCACCAGCATGAAGAAGGCGGGGAGCTTGGAGCGCCACATCAATATGGCCTCCGGCAGCAGCTCGCCGAACACCACATAGAGCATAGCGCCGCCGGCAAAGCTGAGGGCGGCCGCCAGCCACAGCGGGCTCAAAAGGCCCAGCGAGTAGCCGATGATGGCGCCGATGACGGTGGGAAATCCCGTCAGTGCCGTGGCGCCGATGGCCTTCCACTTGTTCATGCCGCCGCTGATCAGGGGCACGGACACAGCCATGCCCTCGGGGATATTGTGCAGACCGATGACCACGGCGATAATGAATCCGCTGCCGGTGAGGATCTCGCCGGCGTCCCCGGCGTAGCTGGCGCCGATGACCATGCCCTCGGGCATATTGTGCAGGGCGATGGCGCAAGCCATCACGATGCCGGCGATAAACAGCTCGTAGTTGTTGGACACGCGGCTTTTGTGGGCCTGATAGTGGTCGGCGTGGATCAGCTCATCCAGATCGTCCGCGGTGGCGGGGTGGCTGGCGTCAATATGAGCCACCTCGGGGTTGGTTTTCCGGTCGATCAAGTCGTTCAGAAGATAGATGATGCCGTAGCCTGCCAAAACGCCCACGGTGACAAACCACAGCGGCGTCTCCTGCACGGCACCCTCCGGCATGAATGACTCCGGCAGCAGGTCAAAGCAGACCACGGCCAGCATCACGCCGCCGGCAAAGCTCAATAGCAGGCTGACGATCTTGGAGGAATCCCGGCGCAGCACGGCGCCGATAAATCCGCCCAGACCCGTGCCGCCCATGCCGGCAATGGCGGTAATCACCACCACCCATGCAAATACACTCATAAATGCGCTTCTCTTTTCTCAATTTTTTGTGTTTAGTTTACCACAGAATGAGGCGTAGTGCAATGCACCATTCGCTCAAAATTCGGTCTATCCAAAGGCACCCTCTTTGCAATTATCGGCAAAAGGGCGGCGCTTTTATTGGAATGAGCCTCGCCGTCTCCCATATCAATAAAGGCAGCAACGGCGCAAGGCCGTTTCTGCCTTTATTGGTCCGAGTGGGGAGACTTCCCCCGCAAGGGGGGATAAACTTCTCGTCTCCCGTATCAATAAAGGCAGCAACGGCGCAAGGCCGTTTCTGCCTTTATTGGTCCGAGTGGGGAGACTCGAACTCCCGGCATCCTGCTCCCAAAGCAGGCGCGCTACCAACTGCGCTACACCCGGTTATTATCTTTTCGTTCCTGTTGCGGTCATTCAGGTTTTTTCCGCCTGCTTTGTCCGCCCACCGTCGCGGCATGACGATTCCCGTCTGCTTCCGCAGCCGCCAATCGTGCTACCAACTGCGCGCTGCCCGGTGATTTGATGAAGTGGGTCGTTCTTCCGAACGACCCACTTATCATATCAAACTTTTTTCCTCTGCGCAAGGGGAAATTTGCCTTACAGGCCCAGTGCTTCCTTCAGCTCGTCCACGCGGTCGGTGTTCTCCCACTTCACGCCCAGATCCTCGCGGCCCATGTGACCGTAGGCGGCCAGATGGCGATAGATGGGCTTATTCAGCTCCAGATCGCGGATGATAGCGGTGGGACGCAGGTCAAACACCTTCTCCACGGCCTCCTCCAGTGCGCTGTCGCTGACCTTACCGGTGCCGAAGGTCTCCACCAGCACGCTGACGGGACGAGCCACGCCGATGGCGTAGGCCAGCTGCACCTGACAGCGCGTTGCCAGACCGGCGGCCACCACATTCTTGGCCACCCAGCGGGCAGCGTAAGCGGCAGAGCGATCCACCTTGGTGGGATCCTTACCGGAGAAAGCGCCGCCGCCGTGGGGTGCGCTGCCGCCGTAGGTATCCACAATGATCTTGCGTCCGGTGAGGCCGGAGTCACCCTGCGGACCGCCGATGACGAAGCGTCCGGTGGGGTTGACATAGATCTTGGTGTTCTCGTCCATCAGCTCGGCGGGAATGGTGGGCTTGATGACCAGCTCGATCATATCCTCGCGGATCTGCTCCAGCGATGCCTCGGGGCCGTGCTGGGTACTGAGCACCACGGTGTCCACGCGGACGGGCTTGCCGCTCTCGTCATATTCCACGGTGATCTGGGTCTTGCCGTCGGGACGCAGATAGTACACCAGCCCTGCCTTACGCACGGCAGTCAGGCGCTTGGCCATCTTATGGCTGAGAGAAATCGCCAGCGGCATCAGCTCGGGGGTTTCGTCGCAGGCGTAGCCGAACATCATGCCCTGATCGCCGGCGCCGTTGTCCAGATCGGCGTCGCCGCTCTCCTTGGCCTCCAGCGACTTGTCCACGCCCATGGCGATGTCGCCGGACTGCTCGTCGATATTGGTGATGACGCCGCAGGTCTCGCAGTCGAAGCCGTACTTGGCGCGGTCATAGCCGATCTCATGGATGGTCTGGCGTGCGATCTTGGCGTAATCCACAACACACTTGGTGCTGATCTCGCCCATGATGTGGATGAGGCCGGTGGATGCGGTGGTCTCGCAGGCCACGCGGGCGTCGGGATCCTTGGCCAGAATGGCGTCCAGAATGGCATCGCTGATCTGGTCGCAGATCTTATCGGGATGCCCCTCGGTAACGGATTCGGAAGTAAACAGTTTTCTTGCCATGATTTTTTTTCTCCTTTTAAACGGTATAATGTGTAACGCTCCCCATTTTTCAACTCGGAGCCATGTCAGTATGAAAAAACACGCTCCATCGTTCGACGGACCGTGCTTTGCAATCGCTCCTCATCTGTCGAAAACTCGTCGGAATTGGCACCTTGCGAAAAGACGCAGGTTGCCGTGGTGTCATCGGGCCGTTCCCTCAACCACTCTTGATAAGGTATGAAATTTTTGGGGATTTGCCGAAAGACATTCTATCAGATTTGTGCGTTTTGTCAATAGTCAGATGGTTTTTTGTCAATCATGACCACCAGTAAACTGGTGGTTTGACCAGCCCCTAAAAGGGGCTAATACGACCGTAGCCCCTAAAAGGGGCGCTGAAGGTTTGACACCGCATTA
>JAGHUH010000038.1 GCA_018064925.1 Candidatus Cacconaster stercorequi
AATTTTATCGACGAGGACATCGCAGAGGGTGGTCAGTTCCAGGGAATGACCGTTCACACCCGTTTCCCGCCGGAGCCTAACGGCTATCTGCACATCGGCCACTGCAAGGCACTGTGCATCGATTTCGGCACGGCTGAAAAATACGGCGGTATGTGCAATCTGCGCATGGATGATACCAATCCCGCCAAGGAGGACACCGAGTTCGTGGATGCCATCCAGCAGGATATCCACTGGCTGGGTTTTGACTGGGGTGACCGCTTCTATTATGGCTCCGACTATTTCCAGAAGGACTATGAGTATGCCGTGGAGCTGATCAAGAAGGGTCTGGCTTATATCTGCGAGCTGAGCCCCGAGGAATTCCGCGCCAACCGCGGTGACATCGGCATCCCCGCTACCTCTCCCTACCGCGATCGCCCCATCGAGGAGAACCTGCGCCTGTTTGAGATGATGAAGAACGGCGAGGTGGAGGAGGGCAAGATGACCCTGCGCGCCAAGATCGATCTGGCCAGCGGCAACTTCAATATGCGCGATCCCGTTATTTATCGTATTCGCTTCATCAACCACCACCGTCAGGGCACCAAGTGGTGCATCTTCCCCATGTATGACTTTGCCCATCCTATTCAGGATGCGCTGGAGGGAATTACCCACTCCCTGTGCTCTCTGGAATATGAGGAGCATCGTCCTCTGTATGACTGGGTGGTCAACAATGTGTCCATTCCGTATCACAAGCCCCGCCAGATCGAGTTTGCCCGTCTGGGCATCGATCACACCGTGATGAGCAAGCGTAAGCTGCGCAAGCTGGTGGAGGAGGGTTATGTGTCCGGCTGGGATGATCCCCGTATGCCCACCCTGTGCGGCCTGCGCCGCCGGGGCTATACCGCCCGTTCCATCCGCAATTTCTGCGAGCGGATCGGCGTGGCCAAGGCACCCAGCACCATCGAGTTTTCCTTCCTGGAGCATTGCCTGCGTGAGGATTTGAATCAGACTGCCGAGCGCACCATGGCCGTGCTGCATCCCATCAAGCTGACGGTGACCAATTATCCCGAGGGTCAGAGCGAGGTCTTTGAGGTGGAGAACAACCCCACCGATCCCTCTCAGGGTACCCACGAAATCACCTTCTCCCGCCATCTGTGGATGGAGCGGGAGGACTTCCTGGAGGCACCTGTGCCCAAGTATAAGCGCCTGTATCCCAATGGTCTGGAGTGCCGTCTGAAGGGCGCCTATCTGATCCGCTGCACCGGCTGCGTCAAGGATGAAAACGGCAATGTTACCGAGGTGCTGTGCGAGTACGATCCCAACTCCCGGGGCGGCGATCCCGCCGATGGCCGCAAGGTCAAGGGTGCCACCATCCATTGGGTGGATGCTGACAATTGCGTGGATGCCGAGGTGCGTCTGTATGACAATCTGTTTCTGGATGCCCAGCCCGATGGTCCCGACAAGAACTTCCTGGATTGCATGAATCCCGACAGTCTCACCGTGCTGCAGGGCTGCAAGGTGGAAAAGGGGATGGTGGATGTGGCAGCCGCCTTTGACAAGGCGGAAAACCGCACCGGTGTCAATGCGCCCACTTTCCAGTTCATGCGTACCGGCTACTTCTGCCTGGATAACCGCGACAGCAGTGCCGAGCATCTGGTATTCAACCGCAGCGTATCGCTGAAGGACAGCTTCAAGAAGTAAGAAGTATAAAAAAGAGGTTTCCGAAAGGAAACCTCTTTTTATCTGTTTATCTGCGATAGCCGAGCGCTGCGGAGATTTCGGCGGCTGTCTGGCAGGTCAGAGCGATAGCGTTTCGGAATTCTTCCGAGTTTACCCGCCGGTACATCCCCACCACGCCCACGGCGTAGCGCAGCGCACCGGTGACATCGTATACCGGTGCGGAAACGGAACGCAGGCCGATCTTATATTCACCGTCCTCGATGGCGTAGCCCTGCGCGCGGATGCGGGCAAGTTCTGCCTGCAGGGTTGGGATATCCACCATGGTGTGGGGCGTGTAGGGCGTCAGCTCCGTGCTGCGCAGCAGACGCAGGGCCTCCGACTCGCTGAGATGGGAGAGAAACAGCTTCCCCTGCGAGGTACAGTAGATGGGCATACGGCTGCCGGCACTGGATACCACGCGCAATCCATCATGCCCCTCGGCCTGATCCAGCGTGATAGCGCTGCCCCGGTGGTAGACCGCCAGAAAAGCGGAATCCCCCGCTGCATGGGACAATTCCACCAGATATGGCCGCGCCAACTGGGCAATGTTCCATGATGAGCTGACGGCACAGCCGTATTCAAACAGGTGCAATCCCAACCGATAGCGTCCGTCGGCATCCTGCTCAATGAGATCGTGCTCCCGCATGGTGGAGAGCAGACCGTATACGGTGCTTTTGGGGCATCCGGTCTGCTGACTCAGCTCGGCCAGCGTCAGCGGGCGGTGCGCCTGCATCAGCGTGTCCAGCAGGATGATCGACTTTTCCACGGACAGGATGGGTTTCATTTCGTTGGCTGCCATGTTGTCGCCTCCTTCTTGCATGATTGCGCTCATTATAGCAGGAGTATTCGAAATTGACAATGGATCGTTCGACAATATCAAATGACATTTTCCCTTGAGCAGAACGGACAAGTGTGCTATACTCATGGCAAATCATTGGGGAGGCGTGGCTATGGCGGAGAAAAATGAGCATGGCACGGTGTTTGACTATCTGCGTTGGCGGGGAGACCTGACCTTTGCGCAGGATGGCTTCAACGAAGTGGATAACCTGATTTTGTGCATTATCTGTTATTTGAATTTCCACCGCTTTGACGAATTGCGCAGCAAGGATCCCAATAACGCGGTAAAAATTGGAGATATCAGCCGCCGCATGACAGAGAAGGACGAACAGCTGGGTCTCAGCTGGTTGGAATATATCCCGCTGATGGAGCAGGCGGCGAAGACAAAGCGTTTTGAAGATGTGGCACTGTTTGGCTTTGAAGATGAGCACGATGAAGATAAGGAGATGCAGTTTCAGGCACTGTCCTTCCTGCTGCCGGATGACAGCGTGTTTGTGTCCTATATGGGCACGGATACCAGCTTGGTGGGCTGGAAGGAGAACTTCAACATGAGCTTTCTGGAGGCAGTGCCGGCGCAGGAGCGTGCCGTGGCGTATGCCGAGGAGATCGCTCGTGCCTGCTCGAAACGCATGCTGCGCATCGGCGGCCATTCCAAGGGCGGAAATCTGGCGGCGTGGGCGGCCATCCATCTGGCACCGGAGATCCGCGACGGGCAGTTGACGGCGGTTTATAACAATGACGGCCCCGGTTTTTGCAGCGGTGTGCTGGACACAGAGGCGTATCAGGCGGTGGCATCCCGCCTGCAGACCTATATTCCCGAGTCGTCCATCGTGGGCGTCCTGTTGGAGCACGCAGAGGATTACGAGGTCATCGACAGCACCAACCGGGCTGTGCTGCAGCATGAGCCGTTAAGCTGGAGTGTGGAGGCCAATCACTTTGTTCATCTGGGTCAGCGCTCCCAACTGGGTCAGCTCAGCGACGGTGTACTGCAGGAGTGGGTTGGGTCCATGACCGCACAGGAGCGGCAGGAGTTTACCGATGCGCTCTTTACTATCTTCAGCGCGGACAACAAGATTCGTACGCTGGATGATCTGCGTACCGGTGGGTTGGCAAGCCGTGCGGCACTGCTCCGCAGTTATATCGGCGCAGACGAGAAGAAAAAGAAGATCATTAACGAGATTTTCCACCGTCTGGCGGTGGATGTGCGGGAGGAACTGCGCAAAGCCACCGAGGAGGAACTGAAAAACGCCAAGGAGACCATTGCCGGATGGCATAAGCAGGAAAAATAAAGAACGCCGACTGATCTGTCAGTCGGCGTTCTTCTTATGCTTCGCGGCCCAGCATTTGTCCGCGGGTAAAGCGATCCCACGGTGCTGTTTCCGGCGGGAAATGGCGGAAGGTCATGGGACGCTCCGTCTCCGGATGGGTGAAGGAGAGCTGATATGACCACAGGGCAATAGGGCATTCATCGGTGCCGGTGCCGTATTTTCTATCACCCACCAGCGGCCAGCCGCGAGAGGCGAACTGTACCCGTATCTGATGTGTGCGACCTGTGTGAAGAAGCACTTTGACAAGTGAAAATCCTTCACAGGATGCCAACACCTCATAGTCCAGAATTGCCTCTTGAATATTCGCGTCGGGCGCGTCTGCCACATAGGTGATGCGCCGCGTTTTGTCCCGTCCCAGCAGATCACGCAGAGTTCCGCTTTTTTCTGCGGGAACGCCGTGGATGACGGCCAGATATTCTTTGCCGAACTGCCGATGTCGAATTTGTTCAGACAACAGGGAGGCGGCCTTAACGCTGCGGGCAAAGACCATCAACCCTGACACCTGCGCATCCAGACGGTGCACGGTGCGAATGCAGTCGGTACCAAGCTCACGGCGCAGCAGCTCCGGCATCCCGCCGGCCTCGTCGGTGCTGAGCACGCCTGCGGGCTTTACCGCCACCACGATACGCTTGTCCTGATATACGATCTCCATGGCCATCCTCCTTTTTTCACAGACTACCACAGAAACGGCATTTTGACAAGGCGTGCGTTTTTTGGAAAAAACCTTGACAAAGCAGGTCTAATGCGTTAGACTGCTATACAACAAGTCTAACACATTAGACCAAATCGGGCGAGGAGGAATGCATCATGGATATGCCGAAGATTTTTGACAGCGAGTATCATTTTTGCGAGATTTTGTGGGACAACGAGCCGGTCAGAAGCACGGAATTGGTGCGTCTGTGCGCCGAGAAACTGGGGTGGAAGAAATCCACCACCTACACGGTGATCAAGCGCCTGACGGAGCGCGGCGTGGTGAAAACGGAGAACGCGGTGGTCACGGCATTGGTATCCCGCGACGCAGTGCAGCGTGCGGAGAGCCGTGCCTTCGTGGAGAAAAATTTCGGCGGGTCGCTGCCGCAGTTTCTGGCGGCATTTGCCGGCGGACGCGGGCTGACCTCCGATGAGGCAGAGGCATTGCGGCAGATGATCGACCGATTTGAGGAGGATGGCAATGGCTGATATCTTTTATCATTTGCTGTCCGCCTGTTTGCCGGCCACGGTGCTGGCGCTGGCGGTGATGGTGGTGCATCTCCTGTTTCGGCGGATGCCGAAGCGGGTGCTGTGCCTGCTGTGGCTGCTGGTGGCGTTGCGGCTGTTGGTGCCGTTTTCTGTGGAGAGTCCCGTCAGCTTGCAGCCTGCCGTTGATCCGGTGGTGCCGATACTGTCGCAGATGCAGGAGACAATTATGCCGGAGAATACCGCATCGGAGGGCAAACAGGCGCAGATAGTGCAGCCCGATCCGTCGGAAACGGTGAGCCGGGCGGAGAAGGCACCCGTTTCTGCGGTCAGAGAGCTGCCGGCAATGGTCTGGCTGGCGGGCGTGCTGCTGATGCTGGGATACATGGTGCACAGTTATGTGCGACTTTACCGCCGTGTGGCGGAGGCGGTGCGGACAGAAAAGGGGGTCTATCGCGGCTGCATGGTGGATTCGCCCTTTGTACTGGGCTTTTTCCGACCGCGGATTTATCTGCCGGAGGATTTGAACCCGGAGAACGCCGCGGCGGTGCTGGCCCATGAGCGGTGCCACATCCGCAGGCATGACCATTGGTGGAAGCCGCTGGCGTTTCTGCTGTTGACGGTGTACTGGTTCAATCCGGTGCTATGGGCGGCATATCTGCTGCTGTGCCGCGATATCGAGGGTGCCTGCGACGAGAGGGTATTGGAGAATATGGACAGGGCGCAGCGTGCGGATTATTCCCGTGCGCTGGTGGTGTGCGCTGTGCGCCGCAGACAGGTGCTGGCGTGCCCGGTGGCCTTTGGTGAAGTGGGGGTGAAAGGACGCGTGAAGAATATTTTAAGCTACAAGAGACCGACCGTGTGGGTGATTTTGCTGGCCATCGCCACCTGCATCATGCTGGCGGTGTGCTTCATGACCGATCCCAAGGACGAACTGCTGGACAGCGCCGTTCATGAGGCCATCATGGCGCAGAACAATAACGAATACTGTGTGGGCCAGGCTGTGGAGTCCCACAAGGTATTTCAGGTCAAGCGCAGCGGTGACACGGTAACCGTCTACGCCATGGTGCTGTACGAGGAGATTTTGCCGGATCTGTCGGTGGACTGTGCCGGTCACAATGCGGCAAAGCTGACCTTTACCGGAAATCGGGCAAACGGGTATCAATTGCAGGACTATTGGGTACCCAAGGACGGTACCTACTATGCCCCGTCCATCCGGGAAAACTTTCCCGTCTGGCTGTGGGGCAGCGCCATGAATACCCAGCGGTATATCCAGCGGCAGAAAACGGATTGCCTGATGCAGGCGCAGGAGGGTATCTACTCCGTGGAGATCCGGGATGCCACGAAGATTTTCAACAAGCGCACGCAATATCTGGGCGACAATGCCGCCGTGGGCGATATTTTGAATATTCTGGGTGCCGGACAATACGGCGACTATACCGTGGAACTGGTGACGGACAAAGCACCCTATGGCTTGATATTGCACTACAAGGGCGATACGCTGCAGCCCCAGTATGCCTACGGCTGGGCGGCCAAGGCACAGCAGGTGGCATGGATGACACTGAGTTTGGTGGAGAATGCCGAGTGGATGAAATGGGATGTGGTGTACCCGAACGGCACAACAGCACCCGGCGGCTATGTGGCTGAGGATGACACGGAGCTGAATCTGGATTGGGCAAACTATTCCCCGGCGGATCTGTTGAGATTGCAGGCGGATCTGGAGCTTCTTCCGGAGGGGAATTGGCTGATAGACGGCACCTATACCGCCAAGGAGCTGGTGTATGCGGCGGATGGCGACATAACCTTGCCGGATTGGGAAAACCGCGCTGCACTGACGGTGAAAACCACGGTGGATGAGCAAATAGTGGATGACGCCCAGGCGGTCACCGTGGATGTGAACTGGACGGACGGCAAGGAGCAGCTCCATAACCTGATGGGGATGAAAAAATTCGATGCCATTTCAGTTTATGAGGTGGGCGGCACTTATCCGCAGCCGTTCCGCGGCGAATTTGAGAATATCGCCCTCCTGAATGCCAACGGAACGGACACGGGACTGCGATTGTGGATGATCGGCAGCGGGATGAACTATTACCTCGGCCGCGTGGACGAAAACGGCAACACGCTGTATGTCTATCGCTGTGAAACAACAGAATAGAGCAAAGCGATAAAAGCTGCTGCCGCACTGCTCGGCGGCAGCTTTTTTTGCGCTGCGAAGATGAAGAAAAGTTGCGGAACCAAAGGCGGGACAGTTGTATTTTCCATGAAAGTATGGTATATTGATATACTGATAAATTGGGTGAAAACAGAACTTTTGAGAGTGAGGGAATAAACATGAAAATTGTTGTTTTGGCCGGTGGACTGAGTACGGAACGCCATGTAGGCCTGACCACGGGTACCGGTGCCTGCCGTGCCTTGCGTGAAAAAGGTCATCAGGCCATTTTTGTGGATATGTTCCTGGGTCTGGAAAATTATAAAGGCAAGCTGGAGGACATCTTTGACGCACCCGATGGCCTGTGCCCGGATAACCGGGTGGAGAGTCAGGCGCCGGATCTGGAGGCCGTGCGCCGCAGCCGCAAGGATCAGGGCCCGTCCATGTTGGGCAAGGATGTGCTGACGGTCTGTCAGATGGCGGATATGGTATTTCTGGCGCTCCATGGTTCCTGCGGTGAGGATGGGCGCATTCAGGCCACGCTGGATCTGTTGGGCGTGCCCTATACCGGCAGCGGCTACCTGGGCAGCGGCATGGCCATGGATAAGTCTGTCACCAAGCGCATGATGGACAGCATTGGCGTGCGTACGGCGCCCTGGCACGATGTTTACTATGCGCGGGAAGATATTCCCCGTCTGGTGGAGGAGCTGGAAGTGCCCTGCGCCGTAAAGATCGTCAATGGCGGCAGTTCTATCGGCGTGGATCTGCCTGATACCAAGGAAGAGCTGCGCAGCGCACTGGAGAAGATGCTGGTCTATGGCAACCATGTGGTGGTGGAAAAGAAGATCCGCGGCCGTGAGATCCAGATCGGCGTACTTGGCAACGAGTATCTGCCCGCCGTGGAGATCATTCCCAAGGGCGAGTATTTTGACTATGTTTGCAAATATCAGAGCGGCGGCGCCGAGGAGATCTGCCCGGCACTCATCACCGATGACGAGTGGAAGCAGATCGGTGAGATGGCATTGAAATTGCACAACGCACTGGATTTGAAAGTATATTCCCGCGCGGATTTCATTCTGGACGAGGAAGGGAAAGCATGGTGCCTGGAGGTCAATACGCTGCCCGGCATGACGCCTACCAGTCTGGTGCCGCAGGAGGCGGCACAGATCGGCTTGAGTTACGCAGACCTGTGTGAGAAGATCGTGAAAGATTCCTTTGCAGCCAGAAAGGCGGAGAAAGTATGATTCCCTGTAATGTAAAAGAGCTTTGCACTGCAATTGGCGGAGTACTTTTGCAGGATAGTGATGCGTGTGTGACCGGTATCACCACCGATAGCCGAAAGGTCGGCGCGGGCGAATTGTTTATCCCGTTGGTGGGTGAAAAGTTTGATGGTCACGCCTATATTGAAAGCGCGCTGGAGGCAGGCGCTGTGGGTTGTCTGACGGCAAGGGTACCGGAAAAGCTGCTTCCCGGGAAATGCTACATAAAGGTGGAGGATACTCTGCTGGCATTGAAGAAACTGGCGAGCTGGTATCGCGGACGCTTTGATCTGCCTGTGGTACAGATCACCGGCTCTGCCGGAAAGACCACCACCAAGGAAATGATCGCCTCGGTGGTATCGCAGAAGTATAAAACGCTGAAAACGCAGGCCAACTTTAACAATCATATCGGCACACCGCAGACGCTTTTGGGTTTAATGCCGGAGCATGAGGCCGCTGTGATCGAAACCGGTATGAATCACTTCGGTGAAATTCGCTATCTGGGGGAGATGGTGCGTCCCAACATTGCCGTCATCACCAATGTGGGCGATGCACATATTGAAAATCTGGGTGGTACGCGTCAGGGTACGCTGAAGGCCAAAAGCGAGATTTTTGAAAATCTGCAGCCCGGCGGTCTGGCCGTACTCAACGGGGATGACGAGCTGCTGTGCAGTTTGCATCTGTCCTTTGAAACGGTACTGTGCGGTCTGAATGAAGGCTGTACGGTTCGCGTCAGCAATGTGTGCGAGCGCGGCATTGAAGGCATTACCTGCACCGTGATCACGCCCAGAGACTGCTATGATGTGACCATTCCCAGTCCCGGTGCCTATATGATCTACCCGGCCTCCATGGCCATTGCCGTGGGTGAGAAGCTGGGCCTGACGAAGGAGGAGATCCTCCGGGGAATTGCTGCCTATCAGCCCGTCGGCTCCCGGATGCACCTGATTCGCGGCAGCGAGGGGCGTGTCATCATTGACGATTGCTACAACGCCAATCCTCAGGCCATGGCGGAGGCTATCAGAATTTTGGGTCAGACACCTTGCCGCCGCCGCGTAGCGGTGTTGGGCGATATGGGCGAGTTGGGCGAGTTGACGGCACAGGCGCATCGCGATATGGGCGAGTGCACCAACCGCAGCGGCATTGATGTGGTGGTGGCCATCGGCCCCAAGGCCAAATCTATCACCGAAATGGCAAAGGGCGAGGTCTATTGGTTCCAGACAAAGGAAGATGCCTATGATACGCTGTGCAGGCAGTTTACACCCGGCACGGCGGTGTTGGTAAAGGCATCCCATGCTATGGAATTCGGTAAGATTGTAGAAAAAATGGAAATTGTAAAGGATTTATGATTGACATTAGTGTATCGGGACTGGTCAAGTCCTTCGACTTGGAAAAGCAAATATTGGACGGATTGACTTTCCAGATTGACACGGGAGAGCGCGTGGGCTTGTTGGGCAAAAACGGCGCCGGCAAGACAACGCTGTTTAAGATCCTGACCGGTGAATTGGGCTGCGATGCCGGCGAGGTTGTAATTGCATCAGGGCGTCGGCTGGGACTGATTTCTCAGATTCCGGTATATCCCGCCGGCTATACGGTGGAGGATGTCTTGCAGTCGGCTTTCGCCAGAATGCATCGGCTGAAAGCGGAGATGGACGCGCTGACGGAGCGTATGGCCGAAGGCGAGAGCGATGCACTGCTGCTGAAGCGTTACGGCGACATTACTGCCCGGTTTGAGGGCCTGGGCGGCTATGATACCGATACGGCGGTAAACAAGGTGGCCAACGGTCTGTCTATTTCCGCCGAAATGCGTACACGCCTTTTTGACCAGCTTTCCGGCGGTGAAAAAACGCGGGTCAATCTGGGCAGACTAATTTTGGAGGATACGGATATCCTCCTGCTGGATGAGCCCACCAACCATTTGGATCTGCAAGCCACGGAATGGCTGGAGGAGTACCTCACCAAGTTCCGCGGCACCGTGGTGACTATTTCTCATGACCGCTATTTTCTGGATCGCACCGTCACCCGCATCATCGAGATCGAGGATGGCAAGGCGGCGTTTTACAGCGGTAATTACAGCTTTTACGCCATTGAAAAGGAGCGCCGCTATCAGGAACGTATGAAGCAGTACCTGAAAGAACAGGCGAAGATCGAGCAGCTGGAGAAGTCCGCCGAGCAGCTCCGTATGTTTGCCTTCAAGGGTATGGATAAGACCTATCGCCGAGCCATTTCCATGGAGCGTCGCATTGAGCGGATGCGCACCGTGTCCAAACCCACCAAGGCGAAGAAACTGGATGCCCGCTTTGCCAGCCGTGAGTTCCGCGGCGATGAGGTGTTGCAGATCAAGGGTGTCAGCAAGAGTTTTGGCGAGCGGACGCTGTTTTCTGACATTTATCTGCGCGTGGGTGGCGGTGAGCGGATCGCCTTTATCGGTGAGAACGGTACCGGCAAGACTACGCTGCTGAATATGATCATGGGTCTTGAGCGGCCGGATGCCGGTATGATCCGGCAGGGGCCGGCTGTGCGCAGCGCCTATCTGGAGCAGATGATCTGTTTTGCTCACCCGGAGCGCTCACTGGTGGACACCATGCTCTATGAGAAACGGGGCATGACGGCAAATAGTGCCCGAAACCGTCTGGCGGCCTATCAGTTTCAGGGCGAGGATGTGTTCAAGAGTGTGGATGTCCTGTCCGGCGGAGAGTTGGCGCGTTTGCGGCTCTGTATGCTGATGGACGAGGAGATCAACTTTCTGATTTTGGATGAGCCCACCAACCATCTGGATATTGCCGCCCGCGAGTGGATCGAGGAGGCGGTGGAGGCCTTTGACGGAACATTGCTGTTTGTCAGCCATGATCGCTACTTTATCAATCGCTTTGCCACCCGCGTCTGGGAGTTGGAGGGCGGCACCATCAACGATTATCCCATGGGCTTTGCACAGTACCGCGCCGTAAAGGCGGAGGAGAAAAAGAACGCGCCTACCCTGGCAGCACCGGTAAAGAAGGGGGATACCCGCCCACCTCGCGGCAACCGCACGCAGCAGGCGGCGCGGCGTCAATTGACCATCTGTGAGACGGCCATTGCCAAGCTGGAGGCGGAATGTGCTCGTCTGGACGACGAGATGACCATTCACGGCAGCGATGCCGGAAAACTGGCGGAGCTGTATGCCAAAAAGCAGGAGGCGGAAGCCCGGATGGAGGAACAAATGCTCCGGTGGGAGGAATTGAGCCTGCAGGTTGAGGAATGAGGAGGATACGCATATGAGCGATGTTTTGTGCCTATACTATTCCCGCAGCGGACAGACCAAATCCGCCATGTGGGAGATCGCCGGTGCGCTGAACGGCGAGCTGGCGGAGATTACCGACGGCATGGATCGCAGCGGATTTAAGGGTTATATGCGTGCCGGTATGGAGGCCATGAATCCCACAACACAGCCGCTCCAGCCCATCAAGGCGTCCCGGCCACTGCAGGAATATCGTCTGGTGATCGTGGGCACGCCTGTCTGGGCCGGTCGATGCGCCGCGCCCATCCGCGGCTTTTTGAAGCAATGCGGTGCGGAGCTGGAACGCGTGGCCTATGTGCTGACCCGCGACAGCGATCGTCGCTATGAGGAGATTTATCAGCAGATGGACAAATACACGGCAAAGGAGCATCTGTTGGCTGTATCCCTGCGTCCGGACGATGTGGGATATGAATTCTGGCGCGATATGTTCGTGCAGGATGTCCGGCGATATTTGGAGGGATAAGACACCATGCTGGAGAAGCTGAAGAAAATTGAACAGAGGCTGGAGGATGTGCAGCAGAAGCTGGCAGACCCCGCCGTTTATACCGATCGGGAGTTGCTGGCAAAGCTCAGCCGCGAACAGAAGGAACTGACACCTGTGGTGGAGGTCTACCGTGCGTATCTGCGGGCCGAGAGCGACTGCGCGGACGCGCTGGAGATGATGGCAGACCCGGAGATGAAGGAACTGGCGCAGGAGGAATTAAACCGCGCCAAGGCGGAAAAAGAGCGGCTGCAGGAGGAATTGAAGCTGTTGCTGCTGCCCCGTGATCCCAACGATGGCAAGAATGTGATTCTGGAAATCCGAGCCGGTATCGGCGGGGAGGAAGGCGCACTGTTTGCTGCCGATCTGCTGCGAATGTATACCATGTATGCCGAACGCCGGGGCTTCAAGCTGGAGATCGTCAATGAAAATGTCACGGAGCTGGGCGGCATCAAGGAGGTCAGCGCCACCGTTGAGGGAGAGGGTGCATGGTCTCGGTTAAAATTTGAGGCCGGGACGCACCGGGTGCAGCGCGTACCGGAAACGGAGTCACAGGGGCGCATCCAGACCTCGGCGGCCACCGTGGCAGTGATGCCGGAGGCGGAAGAAGTGGAGTTTTCCATCGACCAGAAGGATCTGCAAATTGATACTTATCGTTCCTCCGGTGCCGGCGGTCAGCATGTAAACAAGACGGAGTCTGCCATTCGCATCACCCATTTGCCCACAGGCACGGTGGTAGAGTGTCAGGATGAACGCAGTCAGTACAAGAATAAAGATCGCGCCATGAAGATTCTGCGCTCCAAGCTGTACGAGGCGGAAAAAGCCAGACATGACGCTGCCATTGCCGCGGAGCGGAAAAGTCAGGTGGGTACCGGCGACCGCAGCGGCAAGATCAGAACATATAACTTTCCCCAGAACCGCGTCACCGACCACCGGCTCACGGGTGAGAATAAGAACTTCAACATCGACGCCGTTATCAACGGCGATCTGGACGCCATGATTGATGCCCTGACCGTTTTTGACCAGACGGCACGGCTTCAGGAAGGCGGAGAATAACAGGAGGGATTTATTATGCTGCAGCCCACAAAAATGCGTTATGACAAAGCCGGTCCCAAGGTCGTGGAGGCATTGAAAAAGCGCCACTTTGACGCTTACTACTGCACCACTCGTGAAGAGGGGATCGCCAAGGTCATGGAGCTGATCCCGGCGGAGGATTCCGTTTCTTGGGGCGGTACCATGACCGTGGATGAGCTGGGAATCAAGGATTTGCTGCGTCAGCGCGGCCAGCAGGTCATCGACCGCGATACCGCCGCCGATATGGACGAGCGCATGGCCATCATGCGTCAAGGTCTGACCTGTGATACCTTCCTGACCTCCAGCAACGCCATTACAGAGGATGGTCAGCTCTTTAACATCGACGGTAACGGTAACCGCGTGGCGGCCATGATCTTCGGACCCAAGAGCGTGGTGGTGGTGGCCGGTATGAACAAAGTGGTGGCGGATATGGACGCCGCCTATGCTCATGTGCGTCACAACTGCGCCCCTGCAGTGGTGCAGCGTTTTCCCAATGCCAAGACGCCCTGCAATGTCACCGGCGCGTGTGCCGACTGCATTGGTGAGGATAGCTGCTGTGCCTACATGGTGGCCACCCGCGTGTGCCGCCCTGCCGGAAAAATCAAGGTAGTGCTGATCGGCGAGGATCTGGGACTGTAAAGGAAAAACATGATGGGGCGGCTCTGCGGAGCCGCCCATGCAGATAGAAAGAAGAATTGTAGTGGAAACCCGTATTTTTTATCCCCAACAGGATCATAATGCAATTGCGGAAGCGGCGGAAATTATCCGCGGCGGCGGCCTTCTGGGCATTCCCACGGAAACGGTGTACGGTTTGGGCGCCAATGCACTCAACGAGGATGCCGTGCGCCGCATTTTTGAAGCCAAGGGCCGTCCGCAGGACAATCCGTTGATCATTCATGTGCCCAATGATGTTCGCTGGTTGGAGCGGTATTGTCACGATGTGCCGGAAACGGCCTATGCGCTGGCGGAAAAATTCTGGCCCGGCCCACTGACCATGATCCTGCCCCGGCGCGAAAGCGTACCCCTGCGCACCACCGGGGGTCTGGAAACAGTGGGCGTGCGCTGCCCCAACCATCCGGTGACGCTTGCCATTATCGAGGCATCCGGCGTGCCCATTGCCGCGCCCAGCGGCAATACCTCCGGGCGTCCCAGTCCCACTACCGCCGCTCACATGATCGAGGATATGGACGGCAAAATCGACGGCATCGTGGATGGCGGCGCGTGTGCGGTGGGTGTGGAGAGCACCATCATTGACCTGACGGTGCAGCCGCCGCGTTTGCTGCGTCCCGGCGGATTGCCGTTGGAGGCGCTGGAGGCGGTGCTGGGTGAAGTCACTGTGGACAAGGCAGTGACGGGGAAGTTGACAGAGGGCGAAAAGCCCCGGGCACCCGGCATGAAGTACCGCCACTATGCGCCCAAGGCGCCGGTGACGGTGGTGACCGGACAGCCCTTCCGCAGTGCGGAATACATCCGGGCGCATCTGGGCGAACATGACGGCGTGATCTGCTTTGACGAGTTTGCGCCGCTCTTTGCGGGGCATATCATCCATTGCCTTGGCCCCGCGGCGGATAAAAGCGAACAGGCACGCCGGGTATTTGACGCCCTGCGTACCTTTGACGATACGGCGGTGCCAGCCATTTTTGCGCAGTGTCCCGACGAATCGGGCCTTGGACTTGCCATCGGCAATCGTCTGAAGAAGGCGGCGGGCTTTCATGTCGTTGACGCAGGCCGCCCCATGGTCATTGGCATCACCGGCGGTACCGGTGCGGGTAAGACCAGTGCCCTGCGCGCTTTGGAACGGCTGGGTGGTTGTATTCTGGACTGCGATGCCATCTATCACGAGATGCTGCGCACGGATGTGCCGCTGCGCACCGCCATCATCGACGCGTTCGGCGATGTGTTTACGCCGGAGGGTACATTGGACCGGCTGAAGCTGGGCAATGTGGTGTTTGCCGACCCGAAAGCGCTGGATCGGCTCAATGAGATCATCTATTTTCATTTGCCCCGTGAGCTGAACCGCCGGATCGCGCTGACCCCGGCAGGCGTGGTGGGAATTGATGCCATCAACCTGTTTGAAAGCGGCTGCGGCGCCATGTGCGACATGACGGTGGGCATTACCGCCCCGGCAGAGGTGCGGATCCGACGCATCATGCAGCGGGATAACATTTCCGAGGAGTACGCCAGACTGCGTGTCAGCGCCCAGAAAAGTGATGATTTTTACAAGGAAAACTGCACGGCAGTGCTGATGAATGCGGACGCATCCTCGACGGAATTCGGGGAGACGGCCTATCGCTTTTTCCAAAAGGCAATCCATGATTTTACCAGTGAAGGAGAATGCAGACATGAGTGAGGATATGAAGGAGCTGCGCCGGCAGCTTTTCACGGCGGCGAAGAACGGCTATGATCGCATCGGGGAGAAGGATCTGGCGGCCATGGAACCGTACTGCCACAGCTATAAACAGTTTCTGAACAGGGGCAAGACCGAGCGGGAATGTGCCCTGTACAGCATTGAACTGGCAGAAGCGCACGGCTTTGTGCCTTATCAGCGCGGCATGAAGCTGCAGCCGGGTGACAAGGTATATCGCCTGAACCGCGGCAAGAGCCTGATGCTGGCGGTGATCGGCAGCGAGAGCATGGCAAATGGCGCAAACATTGTGGCATCCCACATCGACTCGCCCCGTCTGGATCTGAAGCCCACGCCCCTCTATGAGGATGGTGAGATGGCCTATTTTAAGACGCATTATTACGGCGGAATTCGCAAGTATCAATGGGTGACCATCCCGCTGGAGGTACGCGGCGTGGTGGCGCTGAAAGGCGGCGAGACCGTCCGCGTGGTGCTGGGCGAGGGTGACGAGTCCAAGTTCGTGATCACCGATCTGCTGCCCCATCTGGGTGCAGAGCAGGGAAAGAAGCCGCTGAACGAGGCGATTCCCGGCGAAAATCTCAATGTGCTGTTGGGCAGCCGTCCGCTGGGCGAGGAGGACGACAAGGATCGCTTCAAGCTGCAGATTTTGAACCGTCTGCACGAAAAGTACGGCATTGTGGAGGATGATCTGATCTCCGCCGAGCTGGAGGTCGTTCCCCATGCCAAGGCAACGGATATCGGCCTGGATGCCAGTCTGATCGGGGCCTACGGTCACGATGACCGCGTCTGCGCCTTTGCCGCCCTGCAGAGTATTCTGGACATTGCCGTGCCCCGTAAGACCGCCGTGTGTATGCTGGCGGACAAGGAGGAGATTGGCTCCATGGGCGTGACGGGTATGCAGTCCGCTGCCTTTGATACCTTCATGGAGGATCTGTGCGAAAGTCAGGGCGTGGCGCTGCGTGTGTGCTATGAGAATGCCTTCTGCCTCAGCAGCGATGTGACCGCCGCCTTTGATCCCAATTTTGCCGATGTGTTTGACAAGCGCAACGCGGCACGCATCAACTACGGTATGGGACTGTGCAAGTATACCGGTGCCCGGGGCAAGAGCGGCTCATCCGATGCCGGTGCTGAGACGGTGGCATATGTCCGCCGCGTGCTGGACGAGGCGGATGTGATCTGGCAGATGAGCGAGCTGGGTAAGGTGGATGCCGGCGGCGGCGGAACCGTGGCGCAGTTTATGGCGAACCGCAACATTGCCACGCTGGATGCCGGTGTGCCGGTGCTGAGTATGCACGCACCCTTTGAGACTGTGTCCAAGCTGGATTGCTACATGACCTACAAAGGCTGCAAAGCGGTATACGAGGCATAAGGAAACGCAGAAAAACGGGCCGATTGGCCCGTTTTTTTCGTGTCCATGTATGTTTTTCCTCATTTTACGCACCCTAAAGAAAAAAGGAGGGCGCGTATGAAAAAATACAGCGGAGAAGAATGCGACCGCGAGTGCGAAAACAATCAGGACACCCCACAGCAGCAGATTGTGGACATGGGGTCGTCGGTGGTGACCAACAGCCGCGGCACCATTCACTGTCTGACCATCATCGGGCAGATCGAGGGACATATGCTGCTGCCATCCAACACCAAAACGACCAAGTATGAGCATGTGATGCCGCTGTTGGCATCCATCGAAGAAAGTGACGAGGTGGACGGTCTGCTGCTGCTCCTGAACACCATGGGCGGTGATATCGAGGCGGGACTGGCCATTGCGGAGATGATCGCCGGCATGAGCAAGCCCACCGTCACATTGGTGCTGGGCGGAGGACACTCCATCGGCATTCCGCTGGCGGTGTCGGGCAAGGTAAACCTCATCGTTCCGTCGGCATCTATGACCATTCACCCCGTGCGCATGACAGGTATGATGATCGCCGCGCCACAGACCTATCGCTATTTTGATCGGCTGCAGGAGCGCATCGTGGCCTTTGTGACGAAGAATTCTCGCATCAGCGCGGAAACTTTTCGCCGCTTGATGCTGGCAACCGACGAGATGGCCAATGATGTGGGAAGCGTCGTATACGGCGAGGAGGCGGTGGAGTTGGGGCTGATGGATCGCATCGGCACACTGTCGGACGCGCTGGAGTGTCTATACGGGATGATCGGAGAAGGAAAAGAGAATACAGCAGCAGAATAAGAGAAAACAGCAGCTTCTATACGGAGTTGCTGTTTTTTTCTTGAAAAAGGCAATTTGGGCTGATATAATAAATTAGTTAAAGTATGCAATAGTAAACGAGGTGAAATGCGTGTACTTAAAGGCACTGGAAATACAGGGCTTCAAGTCGTTCCCGGATAAGACCGTGCTGAACTTCGGCGAGGACATCACCGCCATTGTCGGGCCCAACGGCTCCGGTAAGTCCAACATCTCCGACGCCATTCGCTGGGTGATGGGCGAGCAGAACAGCCGCCAGCTCCGCGGTGCCAAGATGGAGGATGTGATCTTCGGCGGTACCGAGAAGCGCGGCCCCATGGGCTTTGCACAGGTAACGCTGGTCATCGACAACACCGAGCATATCTTTGCTCGGGATGAGGCGGAGGTGGCGGTGACCCGCCGCTATTACCGCAGCGGCGAGTCGGAGTATTACATCAACAAACAGTCGGTGCGCTTGAAGGATGTCAACGAGCTGTTTATGGATACCGGTCTGGGCCGTGAGGGCTACTCCATTATCGGTCAGGGCAAGATCGACGAGATTTTGTCCGTCAAGAGCGGTGAACGCCGTGAGATTTTCGAGGAGGCGGCGGGCATTTCCAAATTCCGCCACCGCAAGGAGGACACGGAGCGCAAGATGCAGCGCACCGAGGAAAATCTGGTGCGCATCAATGATAAGATCGCAGAACTTGAGCTGCAGGTGGAGCCGCTGCGTCAGCAAGCGGAAACAGCGAAGAAATATCTGGTGCTGCGAGATGAACTGCGCGTACTGGAGATCAGCGTGTGGCTGGAAAACCTGCAGACGCTGAAAAGCGCCGCGCTGAAGCTGCGGACGGATTATGAAACCGCTGTGGCCGATAAGGAAAATGCACAGCGTGCGTTGGACGCCGTCTATGCCGAGGCGGAGCAGTGCGCTCAGCAGGTGCGTGACAACGATATTGCCGCCGAGCAGGTGCGCACACAGGTGTCCGGATTGGAGTCTGCCACCGGAGAGCAGGAATCCGCTATTGCGGTGTTGCAGACCGGTGTGGAGCACAATCAGCAGTCCATCGCCCGTATCCGGCAGGAAATGGCAGACACGGAGAACCGCACTGACAATCTGCAGAGCCAGATGAACGCGCTCCAAAGCCGCATAGAGGAGATCGACCGCCAGAGCGGCGAGGTATCGGCACAGCTGGAGCAGCTGTTGGAGAGCGTGCGCCAGGCCTCTGAAAATGTAGGCAGCGCCGCGCAGGAGCTGGATGCCATTCGGGCAAAGGAGGCGTTGGTTGCCGCCAATGCTGCGGATTTGCGTGCGGAGTTATCGGCACTGACCGCCGGGCAGAGTGAGGTGGCGGAGCGGAGCAACGCGCTGATCAATGAGCTGACTGCTGCACAGGAGAAGCTGACGCAGAGTCAGCAGGAGTCCCGGGAAAACCGGAAGGCTCTCGATGAGGCCCGTGACGAGGCACAGGCCGTGGGCAACATCATTCAAGGGCACAGTCTGAAGATGGAAGGCCGTCAACGCCGGGCAGATGAGGCCGCTGCGCAGAAGGTGCAGTTGACCATGGATGTGGGTGCGCTGAAAAACCGGATCCATCTTTTGAGCGAGATGGAAAAGGAATACGAGGGCTTTTCCAAGGCTGTGAAGATCGTCATGCAGGCATCAGACAGGAATGCGCTTCATGGGATCCACGGCCCCGTAGCCAACTTGATGACAACGGACGAGAAATATACCGTGGCGCTGGAGATTGCACTGGGCGCCGGAATGCAGAATATTGTCGTTGACCGTGAAGAGGACGGTAAGAATGCCATCGGCTATCTGAAACAGCGCCAAGGCGGTCGGGCAACCTTCCTGCCATTGAACACCATCCGCGGCGAGGAACTGCAGGATAATCGGCTGGCAGACGAATACGGCTTCGTGGGAATTGCCAGCCGACTGGTACAGTACGATAAGCAGTACACGGGCGTATTCCGTTCGCTGTTGGGCCGCACCGTGGTGGTGGAGGATCTGGACTGTGCCATCGCCATGGCACGGCGGTATCAAAATCGCTTCCGCATCGTCACGCTGGACGGACAGATCATCAATCGCGGCGGCAGCATGACCGGCGGCTCCGTGAGCCGCAACACCGGTGTGCTGTCCCGCGCCAATGAGCTCAAAAATCTGCAGGAGAAGCTTGGCGGCATGGAACAGAAGCTGGCAGAGAGCACCCAGCGCGCCGAGGAAACTGCCCGTGAGCTGAAGAAGGCACAGTATGAGCTGGAGGTGGCCCGCGAGCAGCAGCGCAAGGCGGAGGATGATGTGCTGACGCTGGAGGGACGGCAGAATCACTTCAATATCCTGCTGGAGAGTCTGCGCACAAGCTGCGAGAGCATGGAAGCCGAGCGGAAGAATATTGAACGCCGTACCGCCGCTGACCGTGAGCGGATGGAGCAAGTCACCAAAAGCATTGCTGCCTGTGAGCGGGAGAGCGAGGAGCTGCACCGTCAGGCACAGCAGCATCAGGCAGGACAGAACAATCTGATGGCGCAGAGCAATCAACTGTCGGAGCAGATCACCCGTCAGAAGGCGGCACAGGCCGCCCTGCAGGCAGAGCGGGAAACCACCCTGCGCAGCATGGACGATCTGCGTGCCGTGCAGGAGGATATGAAGCGCAGCGGCGCAGAGCGTGAAGCACTGGCGCAGCAGTTTCTGCGCGACAATGAGCAGGCGGAGAGCGAGATGCAGCAGCGCCGCGAAAAGGTACAGGCTCTTCGTCAGCAGATGGAGGCACTGCATCAGAAGCTCAACCGTCTGGCTGATGAGAAAATGGAGCTGGAGGGTCGACGCAACGCCCGGGAGCGGGAGAGCCGGGAGTGCAACGATGCACTGCTTTCCGCCGAGCGTGAGGTGGGGCGTCTGGACCAGAAGCTGGCAGGCAACGCCATGGAGGAAAAGAACATTTTGGATAAGCTGTGGGAACGCTACGAGCTCAGTCACAGCGATGCACTGCAGCAGCGCATCGAGCTGGAGAGCGTCCCCAAGGCCACCCGCCGCATCGGCGAGCTGAACCGGGCCATCAAGAGTCTGGGCACGCCCAATATCGGCGCCATCGAGGAATTCGATCGGGTCAATACCCGCTACACCTATCTGTCCGAGCAGCGCACCGATGTGGAAAAGGCAAAGGATGAGCTGCAGGGCATCATCGACGAGATTACCCGCCAGATGACGGAGATCTTTGCCCAGCAGTTTAAGCTGCTGAACGAGAGCTTCCAGGAGACCTTCCTGGAGCTGTTTGGCGGCGGCAGGGCACAATTGGAACTGGAGGACGAGGGAGATATTCTGAACTGCGGCATCGAGATCAAGGTGCAGCCACCCGGCAAGCAGCTTAAGACCATCACCCTGCTTTCCGGCGGTGAAAAGGCCTTTGTGGCCATCGCATTGTATTTTGCGATTTTGAAGGTGCATCCCACGCCATTCTGCGTGATGGATGAGATTGAGGCAGCATTGGACGAGGCTAATGTGGTGCGTTATGCCCGCTATATGCGGCGCATTACCGGTAAGACGCAGTTCATCGTCATCACCCACCGCCGCGGTACTATGGAGGAGGCGGATGTGCTGTACGGTGTGACCATGCAGGAGCGCGGCGTGAGCCGGATGCTGACCATCAACCTCAACGATATGGCAAAGGAACTGAAGATCAAGTAAGGAGGACGAGTATGGGTTTTTTCAATAAACTGAAAAAAGCTTGGCATGACAATATGGTCTGGGATATGCCGGACGACGAATTTTTTGACGAACTGGAGGAGTCCCTCATCCTGGCGGATGTGGGCATGAAGATCTCTGTCGAGGCGGTAAAGGAGCTGCGCGATGTGGTGTATTACCGGCGACTGGAAAAGGGCGAGGAGGTCAAGGCGGCATTGCGCGAGATCCTTGTCAAAAAGCTGGATGTGGGCGACACGGCGCTGCATATTGCCACCAAGCCGTCCATCGTGCTGATCATCGGTGTCAACGGTGTGGGCAAGACCACATCCATCGGCAAAATGGCCAATCGGCTGAAAAAGGACGGCAAGAAAGTGCTGCTGTGCGCCGGCGATACCTTCCGCGCTGCTGCCGCTGACCAGCTGGAAATCTGGTCGGAGCGTGCCGGTGTGGAGATCGTGCGGCAATATGAGGGTGCCGACCCCGGCGCTGTGCTGTTTGATGCCCTGCAGGCCGCCAAGGCACGCGACACCGATGTGGTGCTGTGCGACACGGCGGGCCGTTTACATAACAAACAAAATCTGATGAACGAGCTGGGTAAAATGGGCAAGATTATCGAGCGTGAATGCCCGGACAGCGCCAAGGAGGTGCTGTTGGTGTTGGATGCCACCACCGGTCAGAACGGACTCATTCAGGCCAAGCAGTTCAAGGAAACGGCAGGACTGACGGGTATCATCCTCACCAAACTGGACGGCACCGCCAAGGGCGGCATCGTCATCGCCATTGCCCGGGAGCTGGGCGTACCTGTCAAGTTCGTGGGTCTGGGCGAAGGCATTGACGACCTGCAGCCGTTTGACGCCAACGAGTTCGTCAAGGCGCTGATCTGAGGAATCTGGTTATGGATAAAAAGCTGGAGAAATTGTTTGATATTGCCACGGGTGGCCTGTTCATTGCGGGACTCATTTTTCTGGCCATCAGCATTTTTTCAAAAAGTGATGACCAGACCTGTTTGATTATTGGACTATCTTGCTCATTGCTTGGCAATCTGTTTAATATCGTAGAAAATAATCTGAAAAAGAAATCGTGAGAAGAGGGCCGCCGACGGCCTGCAAAAATCCAAAAAAGAGGATGTTTTTATGACAAGAGCAGACGGAAGAAAATGGAACGAGCTGCGCCCGGTAACCATCACCACGGGCTTCGTAAAGTTTGCCGAGGGCAGCGTGCTGATCGAGTGCGGCGACACCAAGGTGCTGTGCAACGCCTCGGTGGAGGAACGCACCCCACCCCATGTGAAGCCCGGCCACGGTTGGGTGACAGCGGAGTACTCCATGCTGCCCCGTGCCAATCGGGAGCGGTCACGCCGGGATGTGGACAAGCTGAAGCTTTCTTCCCGCAGCGCGGAAATTCAGCGGCTGATTGGCCGCAGTCTCCGCTCGGCGGTGGATATGAAGCTGCTGGGCGAGCGCACCATCACCATCGACTGCGATGTATTGCAGGGCGATGGCGGTACCCGCACCGCCTCCGTCACCGGCGGCTTTGTGGCTCTGGCGCTGGCGTGCCAGAAACTGGTAGACGAGGGTGAGATCGGACGCAATCCCATCCGTCACTTCGTCTCCGGTATCAGCGCCGGTATCATTGACGAGCAGCCCATGCTGGACCTGCCCTACAGCGAGGACAGCCGGGCACAGGTGGATTTGAACTGTATCATGAATGAGCTGGGCGAGATCATTGAAATTCAGGGCACCGGCGAGGGTCGTGCCTTTACCCTGCGAGAACAGCAGGAACTGGTGGAGCTGTGCGCCAAGGGCAACCGGGAACTGATCCGAAAGCAAAAGGATATTCTGGGTGATATTTTAAAGTAAGGAAGCGATACAGGTGGCACAGTTATTTGAAATCGGGATGCTGATTTGCTTTGGCCTGTCATGGCCGTTTAACATCACCAAGTCTATTCGCTCCCGTACCGCAAAGGGAAAGAGTGTGCTGTTTGAGTTTATGATCATTGTGGGCTACCTTTTCGGTGTGGCAGGCAAGCTGATCAGCGGCAATATTAACTATGTGCTGGCGTTCTATGCGCTGGACATCCTGTTGGTGAGCACCGATCTGGTGCTGACCTTCCGCAACCGGAAGCTGGACAGAGAAAGGGAGCGTGTATAATATGGAGTGTCCGTATTGCAAGAAAGAAATGGAAAAAGGGGGAATCGGCGCCAACTTTTGGTGGCGCGACAACGGATCGTCCGATCGCGTCATGTGGGAAAAGGTTCCCCTGTGCAGTATTTGGAGCAATGGAGCGGACGGCTTCTATTGCCCGGACTGCCGCATCATCATCCTGCCGGTGCCGGAGAAGCTGGATAGCCCCATGGAGAAAATCAAAGAAAAATGGAGCAAGCTGCGCGGTGATGTAGAGGAAAGATATAACGACTACAAATCAGAGCAGGAAGCGGAAAAATATCAGAAAAAGAAGGAAGAACGGCGAAAAAAAGACCCGTGGGAGGTTTGAAAAAATGAAATTTGTATTAGCATCCCATAACCGGGGAAAGCTGGCAGAAATGCGGAAAATTCTGGGTGAAATGGGCGTAGAAGTGGTGTTACAGTCCGATATGGGACTGGCTCTGGAGCCGGAGGAGACCGGCACTACCTTTGCGGAAAATGCCCTTATCAAGGCCAAGGCGGTCATGGAGGCCAGTGGCCTGCCCGCCATTGCGGACGACAGCGGCCTGTGCGTGGATTACCTGGGCGGCGGCCCCGGCATTTACTCTGCCCGTTACGGCGGATTGGACGATGACAAGGCGCGTTACACCCTGCTTTTGAACAATATGCGGGGCGCTACCACCCGCGCAGCGCATTTCCACACATCCATCGTGTGTGCCTTTCCCGATGGCGATGTGCTGGAGGCCGAGGGCGACTGCCATGGCACCATTGCCTTTGCCCCTATGGGCGAGAGCGGCTTCGGCTACGATCCGGTGTTCTTCGTGCCGTCGCTGCGCAAGACCTTTGCACAGCTGACGCCGGAGGAAAAGAACGCTATTTCGCACCGGGGCAACGCCCTGCGTGCTTTTGCAGATAAACTGAAAGAATATATGGAGAACAACTGATATGGAATTAACAAGCAAGCAGAGAGCCCAACTGCGGGGCATGGCCTCCACGCTGGACACCATTGTGCATGTGGGCAAGGACGGCATCGGTGACAATTTGGTCAAGCAGGTGGATGACGCGCTGGAAGCCCGTGAGTTGATCAAGGGCCGCGTGCTGGAAAACAGCATGTATACTGCCCGGGAAGCCGCCGAGGAACTGTCCGTCAGTGCCCGGTGCGAGGTGGTGCAGGTCATCGGCAGCAAATTTGTATTGTACCGTCAGCAGAGCGACAAGAGTAAGCGTAAAATCGAACTGGTACGCAGCGGAAAGAAGCGTATCTGACCATGCGGATCGGAATTTACGGGGGAACCTTTAACCCCATTCATCGGGGACATTTGACGGCGGCAAAGGCCGCCATGGAGCAGCTGCATCTGGACAAGCTGCTGCTGATCCCGGACAATATCCCGCCCCACAAGGTGATGCCGGCGGGCAGTCCTACCGGCACAGAGCGGCTGGAGATGGCCACGCTGGCCACAGCGGAGCTGGGAAAATCCACCGAGGTGTTGGACATCGAGCTGCGCCGCACGGGAAAGAGCTATACTGCCGATACGCTGAAAGAGCTGCACGCACAGTATCCAGAGGACGAGCTGTGGCTGCTGATGGGCTCGGATATGTTTTTGTCCCTGCATACCTGGTATCATCCGGAGGACATCTGCCGTCTGGCGCATATCGGCGCATTCAGCCGCGTGGAGGAGGCGGAGGACGAGGCATTTGCCAAACAGAAGGCGTTTTTGGAAAGCGAGTTTGGCGCACAGATCGAAACAGTGGATAACGCCCATGTCATCGAGCTGTCCTCTACCGAGGTGCGTCAGGCATTGGCACAGGGACAGGGGAGAGCGTATCTACCGGAGGCGGTCTACGGCTATATCCTGCGCAAGCAGCTTTACGGCACCCACACAAACCTGAAGGGCTTGACGCCGGAGGAACTGCGCCCCATCGCATTGAGCTACCTCAAGCCGAAGCGGATGCCCCATGTGCTGGGTACGGAGCAGGAGGCCATTCGCCTAGCGGAGCAGTATGGTGCGGATGTCACCGAGGCGCGGATCGCGGCACTGCTGCATGACTGCACCAAGAAGCTGGAAATGGATGAACAGCTCGCTCTTTGCGCACACTATGGCGTGGAGCTGGACGAGCTGGAGCGCAAGGCACTGAAGCTGCTGCACAGCAAGACGGGTGCCGAGATTGCACGGGATGTGTTTGGCGTCAGTGATGCGGTATATGAGGCGATACGCTGGCATACCACAGGAAAGCCCGATATGACAACGCTTGAAAAGGTTATCTACTTGGCAGATTATATTGAGCCAAACCGGGATTTTCCCGGGGTGGAGGAACTGCGTCAAGTGGTGCATACCGATCTTGATAAAGGCCTTTTGATGGGTTTGAGCGATTCCATTGAGGAGATGAAGCAGTGGGGCAATCCCGTACACCATAACACCGTTGAGGCACGAGATTACTTATTGAAAGGAAAGGAAAACGATATGAAAACACCGAAAGAGTTGGCCATTATGGCAGCCAAGGCACTGGCCGAGAAGAAGGGTAAGGAAATTCAGGTTCTGGAGATTGCCGATCTGACCACGCTGGCAGATTATTTTGTCATTGCCACCGGCTCCAGCAATACCCAGATCAACGCCCTCATTGACAATGTGGAGAAGGTACTTACCGAGCAGGCCGGGGAAGAGCCTTTGCACCGCGAGGGTTACCGGGGCGGTACATGGGTGCTGTTGGACTATGGCTGTATCGCCATCCATGTGTTCAATGCCGAGGCCCGGGAGTTCTATGATCTGGAACGCCTGTGGCGCGATGGCAAGAGCATCGACCTGACCGACATCATCGACGAGCGCGAATAAGACTTGACAAAAGCACCAGAAGTGGTACAATAAATGCAATATTTCTATCAGCGATGAAGGGAAAAAGACGGAACAATACCTGCCATAAGAGAGTCGGCGGTTGGTGCAAGCCGACGGAGGCGTTCCGCTATACTGGCCCCGGAGCTTTTCGCCTGAACAGGGCGGAACGGATGCGCACCGTTACAGGCGACGCCCCTTGCTGGAGGGGAACTGAGATAGGCATATTGTGCGCCTGAATCAGGGTGGTACCGCGTAATTTTGTTTTCACGCCCCTGACCGGACAAGACCGGTCGGGGGCTTTTTTGTTGCTGATCATTGAAAAATTTTCCATAGAAGGAGAGAAAACCATGAAGTACGATTTTGCTGCGATTGAGAAAAAATGGCAGGCAAACTGGGAGGAAACCAAGCCCTATGCCGCTATTACCGGCGATCCCCGACCCAAGTTTTACGGCCTGATCGAGTTCCCGTACCCCTCCGGTCAGGGCTTGCATGTGGGTCATCCTCGCCCCTTCACCGCCATTGATATCGTGTGCCGCAAGCGCCGCATGGAGGGCTATAATGTCCTGTTCCCCATTGGCTACGATGCCTTTGGCCTGCCCACGGAGAACTACGCCATCAAAAATCACATCCATCCTGCCATTGTCACCAAGAACAATATCAAGACATTCCAGGCACAGCTGAAGATGCTGGGCTACGGCTTCGACTGGGATCGCTGTGTGGACACCTCTGATCCCAGCTACTATAAGTGGACGCAGTGGATCTTCCAGCAGCTGTTCAAGCATGACATGGCCTACAAGGCAACCATGACCGTGAACTGGTGTACCAGCTGTAAGGTGGTGCTGGCCAACGAGGAAGTCGTGGGTGGCCACTGTGAACGCTGCGGCGGCGAGGTGGTGCAGAAGGAGAAGAGCCAGTGGATGCTGCGCATCACCAAGTATGCCCAGCGTCTGATTGACGATCTGGACGATTTGGACTTTATTGACCGTGTTAAGATCCAGCAGAAGAACTGGATCGGCCGCTCCACCGGCGCCGAGGTGAATTTCGGCACCACTGCCGGCGATACCCTGACGGTGTTTACCACTCGCTGCGATACCCTGTTCGGCGTAACCTATATGGTGCTGGCGCCGGAGCATGAGTATGTAAAGAAGTGGCGCGATCAGATCACCAACTGGGACGAGGTTGCCGCCTATGTGGAGGCTGCCGGCAAGAAGTCCGACTTCGAGCGTGCCGAGCTGGTGAAGGAAAAGACCGGCGTTCAGCTCAAAGGCGTCATGGGTATCAATCCCGTCAACGGTCAGGAAATCCCCATCTTTATCTCCGACTATGTCCTGATGACCTACGGCACCGGTGCCATCATGGCTGTGCCTGCTCACGACCAGCGCGACTGGGAGTTTGCCAAGGTTTTCGGCTGCCCCATTATCGAAGTGGTCAAGGGCGGCGATATCGAGAAGGAAGCCTTCACCCTGAAGGGCGAGGAAGGCGAGATGGTCAACTCCGGTTTCCTGAACGGCATGACCGTCAAGGATGCCATCCCCACCATGAAGAAGTGGCTGGTGGATAACGGCAAGGGCCAGGAGAAGGTCAACTACAAGCTGCGTGACTGGGTGTTCTCCCGTCAGCGTTATTGGGGCGAGCCCATTCCTCTGGTGAACTGCGAGAAGTGCGGCTGGGTGGCCGTTCCCGAAAGTGAGCTGCCTCTGACGCTGCCTCAGGTGGAGGCTTATGAGCCCACCGACGACGGCGAGAGCCCGCTGGCCCGTATGACCGATTGGGTCAACACCACCTGCCCCTGCTGCGGTGGCCCGGCCAAGCGCGAGACCGATACCATGCCCAACTGGGCAGGTTCCAGCTGGTACTTCCTGCGCTACTGCGATCCTCACAATGATAAGGAATTTGCCTCCATGGATGCCCTGAAATACTGGGGCCCCGTGGATTGGTATAATGGCGGCATGGAGCATACCACGCTGCATCTGCTGTACTCCCGTTTCTGGCATAAGTTCCTGTATGATATCGGTGTGGTGCCCACCAAGGAGCCCTATCAGAAGCGTACCAGCCACGGCATGATCCTGGGTGAGGGCGGCGAGAAGATGTCCAAGTCCCGCGGCAATGTCATCAACCCCAACGACATCGTGGCGCAGTACGGTGCGGATACCATGCGCCTGCACATCATGTTCATCGGCGACTTTGAGAAGGCCGTGTCCTGGTCCAACGAGGCCGTGAAGGGCTCCAAGCGCTTCCTGGATCGTTGCTGGAACCTGATGGAGATGGCCGAGGACAGCGATGAGATTTCTGAGAAGAACGAGATCATCGTCAACAAGACCATCAAGAAGGTCGGCGAGGATATTGATGAGCTGAAAATGAATACCGCCATTGCCGCCATGATGGCCATGGTCAATGACTTCTATGCCAACGGCCTGACGCGCGGCGACCTGAAGCAACTCATGCTGCTGCTGAGCCCCTTTGCTCCCC
Source organism: Candidatus Cacconaster stercorequi (assembly GCA_018064925.1). Lineage (GTDB taxonomy): Bacteria > Bacillota > Clostridia > Oscillospirales > Oscillospiraceae > Vescimonas > Vescimonas stercorequi. The sequence continues at coordinate 28,945 of JAGHUH010000038.1, forward strand.
ACATGGTGGAGGAAATGTGGGAGCTCACCGGCTATGCTGCCAAGTACGGCAAGATGGCCATGCAGATGGATTGGCCCACCTATGACGAAGCCAAGACCGTGGACAGCCATGTGGAGATGGCCGTACAGGTCAACGGCAAGCTGAAGGGCACCATCCAGGTTCCCATGGACAGCGAGCAGGATGCTGTTGTGGCAGCTGCCATGGAAGTGGAGAAGGTCAAGAAGGCCACCGAGGGAATGCAGGTGTTCAAGACCATTCTGGTCAAGAATAAGCTGGTGAACCTCATTGTCAAGCCCGCCAAATAATTTCCGGGAAAATCCTGAATAAAAAAGGGGAGATCCGGCAGGATCTCTCCTTTTTATCAGAAAAATACGGAAAACAGCTTGACAAGCCGGTATATAGTTTGTATAATGCTATCTGTTAAAGTCATGTCCAATGACTCTTAAAGAGTACCCTGGATTGAGCCGGGTACATCGGAGGGAGGGAAAATAGATGTCCGAAGTACATGTCAAGGAAGGCGAGTCCCTGGACAGCGCTCTGAAGCGTTTTAAGAGAAGCTGCGCCAAGGCCGGTATCGTGGCAGAGGTGCGTCGTCGTGAGTGCTATGAGAGCCCCAGCGTCAAGCGCCGCAAGAAGTCCGAGGCCGCTCGTAAGAACAGGAATAAGCGTTATTATTAATCTTGTTTCATCAGAAAGCCAGACCCTTCGGGGTTTGGCTTTCTTCTTTTACGCTTCCGGGGACAGCGACTCCAGCAGGTCGGTGACCTCCGGGAGCATAAAAAAAGCGGTTTGAATGCCAAGAGATGCCGCCAGCTCCGTTTTTCTTTGCAGGGTGTCGGCGTCGTCAAATAGGACGAAGTGCGTGTCACATCCGATGCGATAGGTGAAATACCGGGCGCACAGATCCTCCGAGAAAAAAACGGAGCGGCCTCTTGCGCGGCGACGCAGCGCATCAATAGACAGGGGCACACCCTGTCCGTCGGGGCAGGGCAGGGGAAAATCCATCATAAGCCGCTGTCCGTCCAATGCCAGTCGGTGAGGAGGGAACTGCTCCACTGCCTGCGCAAAACGCTGGTGCAGTGAGCCGCCGGATAGTGCCGTGCAGATCAAAATGGTGCTATGAGGCGCATACGGCGCCCAGAGCTCGGGCACGAACAGTTGGCGATGATAAAGCGGCACCATGCCGTCAAGTACCTGAACAAGGGCGATGCGATCATCGGTGGGTGCATTTTCAAAATCCAGCACGATACCGGCATAATTCCGCCGCAGACATTCGCAGAGAAGCTGACGGCAGAGAAAGTCGGAGTGGCGGACAGGTGGTGCCTCGCAGTCGGAGAGCATTAGCAGTCCACCCCGCAGCGTATCAGGCAACGGGGCGCACAGCAGAAGGTCGTCTGCCCCGATCCGATAGGCCATGTGGGCAATATGCGGCGTGCAGGCACGGGCAGCGGACAACTGCTCCGGCGTGGCGGCCAGATAGCGAAGCAAGCAGATTCCCCCCTTGTTTTCAACCCATAAGAATGGTACACTATACAAGTATTATGAGGAGAGGAGGCCGGATATGAGCATTTCACTGATTCCGGATCAGCTTTGCCGGGTCTACGGAGATGTAACGGCATCCTGGCTACAGCAGCGCGGCATTCGTTTGCTGCTGTGTGATCTGGATTTTACGCTGGCACCCAAGAGTATATTGCGCCCGGATGCGGCGGTATTCGCGTGGATCGAATCCATGAAGGCGGCGGGGATCACGGTGATGATCCTCAGCAATAACCGCAGCAGCAAGCGGGTGGAACTGTTCTGTCGTGAATTGGGCATTGCCTATGTGGGTCATGCCGGAAAGCCGGCACCACGCGGCTACCGGCAGGCCATGGCCAAGGTCGGCGTTACGGAAAGGGAAACTGCCATGCTGGGTGACAAGCTGCTGACCGATGTACTGGGCGCAAAGCGCAGCGGCGTGCTGTCATTGATGGTGGAGCCGGCAGGTGGGCCGAGAACGGCGTGGCAGAAGGTACTGCACGCGCTGCAGGCACCCTTCAAAAAACTGGCAAAGGGAGAAATTCGATGAATCATTTTGCGGAGATTGCCGCGCATCTGGCGGAGGAACATCTGGATGCCGTGCTGCTGACCGGCGAGGCCAATCGCTTTTACGCCTCCGGCTTTCATTCCACCGGCGGAGACGGTGTGGCGCTGGTATCCCGAAACGGCAGCTACTACTTTACCGACTCCCGCTACATTGAGGCGGCGGAGGCACAGGTGGAGGATGCGGCCATCGGTATGACCGACCGGGAAAGACCGTACAGCGCATGGATCAACGAGGCGATTTCGCTTTCCGGCATCAAGACGCTGGGCTTTGAGGACGACACCATGACGGTGGCGGAGTTCCGGATGTATGAGAAAAAGCTCAACTGCCAAATGGTGCCGGCCTCTGATTTTCTGCACCGTCTGCGCCGGGTGAAGGATGCCGAAGAAGTAGAGCGTCTGATCGGCGCACAGCGAATTGCCGAGGGAGCGCTGGAGCAGATTTTGAAAGAGATCCGCGTGGGTATGACGGAAAAGGAAATTGCCGCCCGGCTGCAATATCTGATGCTTGCCGGCGGTGCGGAGAAGATGTCCTTTGACCCCATCGTGGCCAGCGGACCCAACGGCAGTATGCCCCACGCCGTTCCCACGGAGCGTCGCATTCAGGATGGAGACTTTATTACTATGGATTTTGGCTGCGTCTATCGCGGCTATTGCTCCGATATGACTCGTACCGTGGCGATGGGAGGGGTCAGCGAGGAGATGGACAGAGTCTATCACACGGTGCTGCAGGCGCAGTTGGCGGGCATTGCCGCGGCGAGAGCCGGCGTCACCGGTCGGGAAGTGGATGCCGCCGCCAGACGGGTCATCGAGGAGGCCGGATACGGCTCCTGCTTCGGACACAGCTTCGGTCATGGCGTGGGGGTGGAGATCCACGAGCAGCCCAACGCCTCACCTGTCAATGAAAATGCCTTGCCATGCGGCGCAGTGATCTCCGCCGAGCCGGGCATCTATCTGCCGGGAAAATTCGGCGTGCGCATCGAGGATGTCATTCTTCTGACGGAGGACGGATGCCGGGACATTACGCGCTCACCTAAGGAGCTGGTGGTACTGTAAGACACTTTTTCCTATAAAAGCGGGAAAAAATACAGCAAAACACTTGCCAAAAGAGTATACATCATGTAAAATATAAAAGCTATTTTGGCAAATGATATAAATACGGGAAAATACGGCGCCCATGGAGTGGCCATGCAGTATTTTCTCAGAAATATGGAGGAAACATACTATGGCAACTATTACTGCAGGCGATTTCAGAAACGGTAAGACCTTTGAGTATGAGGGCAAGATCATGCAGGTCGTGGAGTTCCAGCATGTTAAGCCCGGTAAGGGTGCCGCTTTCGTGCGTACCAAGATGAAGAACATCGTGACCGGCGGCGTCACCGAAACTTCCTTCAACCCCACCGCAAAGTTCGAGGAAGCTTTCATTGACCGCAAGGATATGGCTTACAGCTACAATGACGGCGATCTGTATTACTTCATGGATCAGGAGACCTTTGATATGGTTCCCCTGAGCACCGATCTGCTTGGCGATGCGTTCAAGTTCGTTACCGAGAATACCGTTTGCAAGGTTCTGAGCTATAAGGGCAATGTGTTCGGTCTGGAATGCCCCAACTTCATGGATCTGGAAGTCACCGATACCGAGCCCGGTCTGGCCGGCAACACCGCTACCAACACCCTGAAGCCCGCTACCGTTGAGACCGGCGCTGAGGTGAAGGTGCCTCTGTTCATCAACATCGGCGACAAGATCACCATTGATACCCGTACCGGTGAGTATCTGGGTCGCGCCAAGTAATTTTCTCCCATTATTTGGGATTTTGGAAATGCTTCTGCTGTAATAAGAAAGGAGTATAAGCATGGAAATTTCTGAAAAGGTAGCTTATCTGAAGGGGTTGGCCGAGGGCCTGCAGCTGGATACCGGCACCAAGGAAGGCAAGCTGATTGCTGCCATCATTGATGTTCTGGATGACATGGCTGAGAAGTTTGCCGATGTCGAGGACGAGTTGTGCGATGTGGAAGACGGTCTGGACGCTGTCAGCGATGACCTGAGCGATGTGGAGGAAACTCTGTATGACGCTCTGGAGGACGAGGACGACGAGGATGACGAAGATGACGACGAGTATTTCGTGACCACCTGCCCCGCTTGCGAGGAGGAAGTCATTTTTGACGAGACTGTTCTGGCTGATGGCGAAGTCATCTGTCCCAACTGTGGTGAAAAGCTGGAGTTCGACCTGAGCGATCTGGCAAACGCCATGGAAGAAGAGGAAGAAAACTGAATGCAAAATTCCCGGACTGATGTCCGGGAATTTTTTTGCCGAAAATACCTGGATGAGAGGAAAAGAAAGAAAATCATTGCTTATTTTACGAAATAGAGTTATAATAAAAAAAGCATACCCTATTACATATAAATTGAGGTATTGAGGATGAAAACTGAGGAAAAGCTTAACATGACGATGCTCTGCGACTTTTACGAGTTGACTATGGGCAACGGGTATTTTGAGAACGGTTATAAGGATCGCATTACATACTTCGATGTGTTCTTCCGCAGAGTGCCTGACGGCGGCGGTTTTGCTATCGTTGCCGGTCTGGAGCAGTTGATTGATTATATCGAAAATCTGCACTTTGATGAGGAGGATATCGCTTATCTCCGCAGCCGCAATTACTTCAGCGAGGAATTTCTGGCCTATCTGAAGGATTTCCGCTTCACCGGCGATATTTACGCCATTCCTGAGGGAACACCCGTGTTTCCGCGTGAACCGCTGCTGGTGGTGCGCGCACCGGCCATTGAGGCGCAGCTCATTGAGACTTTTACTCTCTTGACCGTCAACCACCAGAGTCTGATTGCCACCAAGGCCAACCGCATTGTGCGTGCTGCCCGGGGTAGAACGGTGCTGGAGTTCGGCTCCCGCCGTGCACAGGGGGCAGATGCTGCCATTGTGGGCGCCCGTGCCGCTTATATCGGCGGCTGTGCCGGCACGGCCTGCACCATCTCCGATGAGATTTATAAGGTGCCGGCAGGCGGTACTATGGCTCACGCATGGGTGCAGATGTTTGACTCCGAGTACGATGCTTTCAAGACCTATTGCCAGACATATCCCACCAACGCCACACTGCTGGTGGATACCTATGATACGCTGAAATCCGGTGTACCCAACGCCATCCGCGCTTTCAACGAGGTGCTCAAGCCCATGGGCATTACCAAGTGCGGTATCCGTCTGGACTCCGGCGATATCGCATACTTGAGCCAGAAGGCCCGCAAGATGCTGGATGAGGCAGGCTGGGAGACCTGCCAGATCTCTGCATCCAACTCGCTGGATGAATACCTGATTCAGGATCTTCTCCTGCAGGGTGCGCAGATCGATATGTTCGGCGTGGGCGAGCGGATGATTACCGCCAAGTCCGAGCCAGTGTTTGGCGGCGTTTACAAGCTGGTGGCTGTAGAAAACGCCGACGGCGAGATCATGCCCAAGATCAAGATCAGCGAAAATGTGGAAAAGATTACCGTGCCGCACTTTAAGAAGGTGTATCGCTTCTTCGGCAACGACACGGGCAAGGCCATTGCCGACTACATGACGCTTTATGACGAGGAAGTGGACGACAGCGGCGATCTGGAGATCTTTGACCCCGTTGCCATCTGGAAGAAGAAAAATGTCTATGATTTCACGGCAAAGGAACTGTTGGTGCCGGTATTTTTGAACGGTAAGCGCGTGTACGACAGTCCGTCTCTGAAGGAGATTCGTGACTACTGTGCCCAGCAGGTGGATACGCTGTGGGATGAGGTGAAGCGTTTCGATAATCCTCACGCTTACAATGTAGACCTTTCTCCCAAGCTTTGGCGCATTCAGCAGGATCTGCTACTGAAAAACGGCTGATAATGAACAGGGCTATTCTTTTTCGGAATAGCCCTGTAACCTTTTTTCAAAACAGGGAATAACAGTAGGGAGGAGGCGCATGAAATGAAAAAAATCTATATGGAACAGCGAACAGAGCGCCGAATTTCTGCGGCGCTGCGTCTGGGGCTGGTGGCTGTGCTGCTGGTGGTTCAGATTGTGTTGGTGGTGGTCCTATCCAATTTGCTGCACCAGTATATGGCGGCTGCCTATGTTGTGTTGGAGCTGGTGGCGATTGTTTATGCGCTTCGCATCTACAACCGCCCCGGTTGTTCGACCTATAAGCCCAGCTGGATTCTACTGATTTTGGCCGTACCGGTGGTTGGCCTGATTTTGTACTGGCTGTGGAACGGTGACGAGCCGAAAAAGCGTTTGACACTGCGCAAACTGCCGATGCCGAAACTGACGGCGGAGGAGAGGACACAAAGTCAGCGCAATGTGGAGAAATTAGCACAGAAAACGCCGAATGCAGCGCGTATTGCCTCCTATCTTGACCGACAAGGATTTGCACTTTACAATCGCTCTGACACAGTATATTTCTCAACCGGAGAGGCATATTTACAGGATATGCTGGAAAAAATGAGGCAGGCGGAACACTTTATTTTCATGGAGTACTTTATTCTGGCCAATGGAGCGATTTGGCAGGAAATGATGGCAATCTTCAGGGAAAAAGTGAAGATCGGCGTGGAGATCAAGATCATTTACGACGATTTCGGCAGCATGATGCGGATGCAGCCTGAACAGATTATGCAGCTGCGGGAAATGGGCGCGGAAGTCAAGGCATTTAATCCGGTACACCACTATGTGAATCGGCTCTACTTCAACTACCGCGACCATCGCAAGATTACTGCGATTGATGGCAATATTGCATATACGGGCGGTGCCAATATTGCCGACGAATATGCCAATCTGATTACGCGCTTTGGCTATTGGAAGGATTGCGGCGTGCGTTTGACCGGCGAAGGTGTCTGGGGACTCACCCGGGAATTTCTTTATCAATGGGAGCGTCTGGGCGGCGAAATGCACAGCGAATGGGATTATTACCGCCCGGATGACTGTGCGACCCAGAGCGGTTTTTGCCAGTCCTTTGTGGATGGGCCGGATAACAACCCGGTGTCCACAGCGGAGGAGGTCTTTTTGCAGCTGATCAGCCTGGCGAAAAAGGAAGTGTATATCACCACGCCATATCTGGCCATCGGCGAACCGATGATCAAGGCACTGTGCGTGGCAGGTGACAGTGGTGTGGATGTACGCTTGATGATGCCGGGTGTTCCCGACCATAAGTTGGCCTACATGGTGGCGGAATGTTATTTCGGTGAGCTGTTGAGCCACGGCGTGAAAATATTCAGCTATGAGCCTGGCATTCTGCACGGAAAAAGTGTGATGGTGGACGGAGAGGCAGCTTTTATCGGCAGCGTGAACATGGACTACCGCAGCTTTCAGCTCCACTTTGAGTGCGGCACGATGCTGTACGGAATGCCGGCTATTGAAGATCTGCGGCGTGATATGGACGATATTGTTGCACATAGCCACGAGATGACCCATGGTGAGTGGGCGCATCGTGCATGGTATCGACGGCTGATCGGGCCGGTGCTGAAGCTGTTTGCCATGTGGATATAATTGGAAGGTCACCGCTTGATTTGGGCGGTGACTTTTCCTTGACATATGGGTATGACGGCATTATAATATAAATATAATGAATCCAAGGGGTGCTGGTGCAAACCGGCTGAGATGCAGCGTGATGCCGTTGCGATCCCTCGAACCTGATCCGGGTAATGCCGGCGTAGGAATGCGAATAATATTGTGAACTTTACAGTTACCGCATTGCGACGCCGCATGGCTCGCCATGTGGTATTTTTTTGTAAAGGAGAAAACTCATGAATCATTTGAAAATTCGAGCGCTGTGTGAGGGTGCTGTGTTGTTGGCTGTGGCGCAGATCCTCAGCATGATCAAGCTGTGGGAGATGCCGTGGGGCGGCAGTGTCGTGCTGGCGATGGTGCCCATTATCCTGTACGCGGTGCGCTGGGGCTTTGCCCGCGGTATGTTGGCCAGCTTCGTGTTCGGCGTGCTGCAGTTCGTATTTGACGGCGGCTTTGCCATCGGCTGGCAGTCCATTATCGGCGATTATTTGCTGGCCTTCACTGTACTGGGTGTAGCGGGTCTGTTTCGCGGAAAGAAGGGCGCCGTGTTCACCGCTACCCTGACAGCGGGGTTTGTCCGTTTTTTGGTACATTGGATCGTGGGTGCCACCATCTGGGCGGAGTATATGCCGGATGCTTTTTTCGGTATGACCATGAAGTCTCCGTGGTTTTATTCGTTGCTGTATAATCTGGCCTATATGCTGCCGAACATCCTGATTACGCTGCTGGTCTTTGCTGTGCTTTATAAACCTATGAAGCGGTATCTGGCGGGCGATGACCTGAAAATCTGATCAATAATGTGCGTCCTGTCTGTGAGAAAGCGGGCAGGACGCTTCTTTTGAAAAAACAGAAAAAAACTTAAAAATAATAGTTGACAAATCTAAAAAAGTGAGTATAATAAATTTTGTTCGTCGGGTGCGAACGAAATTATTTAGCGGGATTGTGTAAAGGTAGCACAGCGGACTCTGACTCCGTATGTGAGGGTTCGAATCCTTCTCCCGCTGCCACGCAAAACCCCTGTAACCGCAATGGTTACAGGGGTTTTCTTGTTTTTTTTATCCATTTTGAAAATAACCTATTTATACCCGTTTTATCCTGTATTAGTGTTGTACAACTGTTGTACACCATCAGGATATCTTCTCTGCCGCTGCCTCCATCTCGGGGGTGGCGGCTTTTTTATTTTCTGATTTTAAGAAATTTTCGAGTTTTTCCAGGGCCCCAAACACCACGTCCGGCGTCTCGTCGGTATATGTGTTGCCGGTGACGCTGATGTCGGAATGCCCCATCAGGTGCTTTGCCACATTAATCGGCACACCGGCACGCTGCAGATCCGTGCAATAGGTATGCCGCAGGGAATAAGAGCCATACTCGAAAACAGCGGTACGAAAAAGGAAAGTATGTTCCTCATCGACATTGATACCGGAGAGGTAATCGCTTCTATCGCAAATGAAAAAGATAAGCACGATAGCGGTGTATGGTATACGGGTGAGTTTATCAATAAACTGAAAAAAGCGAGAGAAGCAAAACGGAGAATTGCAGCTTTGCATAATCATCCAGAGGGGTACCCTCCAAGCGCTGACGATTTTAAGTCAATGTTTGAAAATGGATATGAATTTGGCATTGTTGCAGGTGCAAACGGTCAAGTATACAAATACGCGAACAAATCCATGAAGATTACTTCAAAACTATGTGCTATTATCCACGATAATATTGACATATTCTTTCGGAGTGGGTATGATATAGACAGAGCATATAAAGAGGTGCTGAACGAAATCGAGCTTTTCTACGAGGTGCTGAGGTGATAATGATGTCAGAATATAATCCAATTCGTCCAGCCGGTGCACAGGAATGGGACGGCTATATTTTATCAGAGCAAGGATTTTCGTCCGAGGAAGAACGCCAGAAAGCGAAAGAGAAATTGGACGAGAATAAGAAGTATATTGCAGACCATATGAGAAAACTCAAAAAGAGATAAACCACCGACCGTTTGGAAGGTGGTTTTTTCATTCCGAATTTAATACCGTGATTATAAGCAACTGGTTACAAATTGTAGCGGGTTGCTTTTTTCATGCCCAGATACGGAGCGGCGGCATAAAACTCTGACCGGTGCAGGCGACGGCCTATAAACGGAATTCACAGCTGTCTGAGGCGATTGAGGGAGGCCTGTATCACCCGAACTGCAAGTACACTCACAGCACATACTTTGAAGGACTAGAAGACCAGCCACACAAGCCCACCCAGAAGGACGCTGACAAGCCTGCAGAGACGTATAACGCCGAGCAGAAGAAAAGATACGCCCAGCGGCAGGCGCGCAAATACGAGCGTCTGGAGGACGGGAGCGTGGACGCGGAGAACAGACGGAAGTATGCGGAGAAGAAGTCTAATTTCGAGAACCGCTCACTT
>JAGHUH010000034.1 GCA_018064925.1 Candidatus Cacconaster stercorequi
TTCTGCTCAGCCAGAGTCTGGAACTTTGCCACGGTAGCGGCAACAGCCTCCTCACCCTGTGCAGGGTCGATGATGTAAACGACCTCGTAGTTGGCGGAAATCTTAGCCATACTTTTTTGCACCTCCTTCTGGTCATATGGCCCCCGCTCTCAGGCGGGAGCAAGGATTTGCCCACAATACACGAGCTTATTTATTATACCGTATTGGGCGAAAAAGTCAAGCTGTTTTTGCTGTTTTTGCCACAAAATGAAGCAGAAGGCAGCTCAAAGAAGCCGCCTTCTGCGTAGGTACTATATGTTGTGGTAGCGCCGCGTGATGCGCGCACGGAAAAAGGGAATGCGAGGCAGCCGCCACAGAAGCAGCAGACCCAGTCCGTAGCACACGATGGCCTCGCCCACGGTGACGGAGCAGGCGTTGAACCAGTAGGCGGCGGCGAACGCATCTCCCAGACCGGTTTGCTCGAAGGCAATGATGCCACCCACCAGAATGCCGTTGAGCAGCACAGGCGGCAGGGGGGCCAGATAGCGGTTAGGGCATCTGGCAGTCAGCAGTGCGGCCACCAGCGTGGTCAGCGAGCCAACGATTAGATCCAGCAGACCGTAGGGACTGAGGATATTGCTGACCAGGCAGCCCACAAATAAGCCCCAGGCGGTCTCCGGAAACAGAAACGGCAGTACGCACAGCGCGTCGGAAAAGCGGCATTGAATGGGGCCAAAGGCAATGCCGCACACGCTGCCCAGAAGCGTCAGCGCAATGTAGGCGGCACCTGCCATGGCGGCAAGCGTCAGTTGTCGGGTTTTCACGGAAAGCACCTCGTTTCTGATCAGACCAGATCCCGCTTGATGCCTTCGGTGACGCGATAGACATCGGCCATAGTGTTCATACGCACGATCTGCTCTTTGTAGTAATTCGCGTGAGCCACGCCCTTGAGATACCAGGCGTACTGCTTGCGGGCCTCCAAAACGGCGATGTGCTCGCCCTTGTCCTCCCGCGCCATTTCGATTTGCCGCACGGCGGTGTCGCACCGCTCGCGTAGGGGTGGCAGTGGGGGGATGGGCCGGCCGTCCAGCGCCGCCTGTGCCTGCTGAAAGATCCACGGGTTGCCGAAAGCGCCCCGCCCGATCATGGCGGCATCGGCGCCGGTAAACTGCAAAATCCGCACGGCATCCTGCCCGCAGAATATGTCGCCGTTGGCAATCACAGGGATGGAGAGCGCCTCCTTCACCTCCCGGATGGTGACCCAGTCAGCCTGACCGGCGTACATCTGGGTGCGGGTGCGTCCATGTACAGCAACTGCTGCCACGCCCACCTGCTCCAGCATCCGGGCAAGCTCCACAGCGTTGATATTGCCCTTGTCCCAACCTCGGCGGATCTTCACGGTGACGGGAACAGGGGAGGCCTTTACTACGGCCTCGGCAATGCGGGCGGCCTTCTCCGGGTCGCGCATCAGAGCGCTGCCGTCGCCGTTGGAGACCACCTTGCCCACCGGACAGCCCATGTTGATGTCGATAAAGTCCGCCCCGGAGATCTCGGCGGCAATCTGGGCAGCCTCGGCCATGCACACCGGATCGCTGCCGAAAATCTGGGCAGAGACAGGATGCTCACCGGGGAATAACTTCAAAAGACCGCGGCTCTTGCGATCCTGATAGCACAGTGCCTTGGAGCTGACCATCTCCGTGACGGTCATGCCGGCGCCCAGCTCGTGGCAGATCTGACGAAACGCCAGATCGGTAACGCCGGCCATGGGGGCCAGTACCAATTTGGATTCAATGTTGACATTGCCGATTTTCATGGGAAAGATACTCCTGTTTGATGGATTACTGTATGCCACAAGTATAGCATAACCGGGTACACTTGCCAATAAAAAAAGAGAGATCTGCCACGAGAGCAGATCTCCAAAGAGAAAAAAAGTAAAATGAGGAAAAAGGGATTATAGCAAAGTAACCAGCAGCCATGCAAGAGCGATGGTTGCCGCACCCAGAGCTGCGGACAGCACCGGCGTCAGACGGATGCGATGGCGGGAAACGGCACTGTGACTGCGGGTGTAGTTGTTGGCAATGCGAACAGCCTGATCTACTAGCTGTCGGCTGGAGATGCCGCTGTCTGCCGCATCGTTGCGCAGAATAAAGATGGCCTGCTCAAAAACGCGGGGGTCGGGGGAATCCACCACGATCACCCGTCGGGAAATACCTTTCACCACGACGATATCCTCCTGCATGAAAGTGATAATCACAGTATTTCCCATTCCTGCCGACTTTATACCTGCCGGCGGCGTCCCAATTCAGATTCCGGCAATTGCAGCACCAGAATGGCGCAGTCATCGCCCAAACCTTTTCGCGTGCGGGATTCGGACAGAATCAGCGAGGTAAGGGTGTTACAGTCCTTGCCGTTCCAACCGGCCAGCAAATTTTGCAGCCACTCGTCATCCACCGCGTCTGCAATGCCGTCGGATATCATCACCAGAAAGCTGCCGGCGGGGAGTGTCAGGTGCGTGCATTCCGGCGGATCGGCAGAATTTTGCAGTCCGGCGGGCAAACTCTGTCCGCTGATGCGGGTGACCGAGCCACTCTTCTTCAGATAGGACGGCGCGGCGCCGTATTTGTAGAGCGTGGCCTCGCCGTTTTGCCGTCGAACAGCCAACAGGTCGATGGTGGTAAAGCCGCCACCGTTTTCGCCCCGGAGTGCCATGGCGGAATTCAGCGTTTTCAGCGCAGGTGCGGCGTCAATACCGGCCTTGAGGAATTGCTGCAGCAGGCGCACTACCATGGCAGCCTCGCGGTGTGCCTCCTCACCGCTTCCCATGCCGTCGGACAGCAGAAGATACAGCGTGGAGCCCACCTCGCACACGGCGATCTGATCGCCGCAGATGCGTTCGCCCTCTCGCGGGCGTAGCGCCGAACCGATGCGATACCCCAGAGGTTGGGCAATGGTGGCCACGGCGGCGCTGCTGTCGGCGCTGGACAGCAGATCACCCAACTGTGCATACTGTTCCTGTGCCTGCTGTTGTGCCGCCATTAATCGTTGGTGATATTGCCGCCGCAGCAAAAAGGCGGACAGCTCCTGATTGATGGCCTGCAGCAGCTGAGGGAAGTGAACGCAGTGCGAGGTAAAGTAGAGGGGGAAATCTCCGGGCTGTGCCTGTCCGCGCTTCAGCAGGGTGGGGCAGGCGTCGTTAAAGGCGTTGTAGAGCATATTGTAATTGCGCTGCCAACAGTCGCTGCACAGCACGCATTTGCGGCAGACCTGCTGGGCGGCGCGGTCAAAGACCACGGAGGGATTTTCCGGCGGCGGTGCCTTGGTGCCGCGAAAAAAGCTGTCATAGAGATCGCGGAACGCTGCGGCGCTCTGGGAAAGACAGGCCTGAAAGGAAGAGGGAGTATCCTCGGAGGATGCCTTCGATGCGGTGAAGGGCAGCAGCTTTGACGGGAGAAGGAGATATACCGCACCGGCCAGCAATGCCTCAAAAACCAGATCCGGCGGAGACTCCGCACCGAACAGGATCGGTAATACGGCACAGGGCAGGCAGAACGCCGCGGCCACAACAGGCCGCGGTTGACGGCGGCACAGAGAGATTAGGGCAGTACTGACGCCGTATACCACGGAAAAGAGCAGCTGCGGCGGATCGGGCACCAGGTCAACGGCCAGACCGATGCCGGCGCCGATGATGATGCCCAAGGCGGGCTCGACTGCGCCGGCGGTAATGAGCGCCAACGCAGCCAGCAGGGCCCGACCAGGAGAGAAGGAACAAATGGGCGTAAAACGACTGGCACCTACCAGCAGAGCAGCCAGCAGAAACAGCCGGCGCTGCTGTGGCTGTTCGGACAGGGCACGAAGCAGACAGATGCTGCCCACCATGATGGCCGCGGCGGCAAGGCACAAGATCCACTGCTCCGCTGACCGCTCCAACAGATAGACCGATTGCACCAATAGCAGCATCAAAGCAGAAACGGCAGGTAAAAACGCTTTTTTCCGGTAAAGGTGGCTGTCGTAAAAGGCGATGTTGGCAGAAAAAATTAAAATAGCGGCTGCGGCATAGCGCAGACCGGACTGAAAGTCAAAAAAGACCAACGCGCCGATTGCCGTGCCTATCAGGCAGCAAAGACCCGGTAGCTTTGGCCCGGCCACGGCCAGCACAGCCAGCGCAAAGGGGGCATACGCACTGGACAGTTGGGCGGCAGACAGCAAAAAAGTCAGCATAAGCTGAAGCAGCAATTGCCGCGCCGAAATCCGGTATTTTTGACGCGCGAGAGTGGGATATTTCATGGACGAGCCCTCCTTTGCCCACATTGTAACCGCGATGGACAAAGAAAAGCGTCGGGAAATGAAATAGGGCTGAGATTTTCAAAAATCTCAGCCCTATGCTTTAGTTTATGTTGTTTTCCGAAAAATATGCACGCGCCGCGACAATATCCTGTTGGATCTGAGTCTTCAGATCGTCCAGAGAGTCAAACCGCTGCTCGTCACGCAGATGGCGGCAGAATTCCAGACGGATACGCTGTTCATAGAGGTCGCCGTCGAAGTCCAACAGGAAGGTCTCCACCGACACGGTGGGATCATCCTGATTGACGGTGGGACGGGTTCCCACATTGGTCACGCCGGGGTAGCTGCGCCCGTCGGGCAGATAGACCCGGCTGATGTATACACCGTGTCCCGGCACCAGCACATGACCGGGGACGCTGAGGTTCACCGTGGGAATACCGATGGTGCGGCCGATGCGATGACCGTGGCACACCACCTGACTCAGGCAGTGGCGATGCCCCAAAAATTCTGCTGCCCGCTCCAGTTGACCGCTTTCCACCAGCGTGCGGATGTAAGTGGAACTGACGGTAATGTTGTCATATTCCACCTTGGGGATGATATCGCAGCCCAGACCCAACTCGGCGCATTTTGCCATCAGAAGCTCGGGATTACCCTGATTTTTGTGGCCGAAGTGATAGTCATGCCCGGCCACCAGATGTACCGCACCATGCTCCTTGATGAGAAGCTCCGTGATGAAATCCTGCCAGGGCAGAGTCATCATGGCCTTGTCAAAGGGGGCGAGGATCACCCGATCAATGCCGTAGACCCGGTGGATGATCTCCTGTCGGTCTTCCGGAGAGTTGATCAGAAACACGCTTTTGCCGGTGACCACCTCCTTGGGCGGGCGGTCAAAGGTGAATACGGCGGGAGTAGCGTCCAACTCCTGCGCCCGCTGCACCGCTTTTTTCAAAAGTGCGCCGTGGCCGCGGTGTACACCGTCAAAAAAGCCCAGGGCGATTACCGTTCGTTTGGTGGAATTCAAAATTGCCTCACGCTCCAAAAAAGTTTTTTACAGAGGTCATGGTGCCGCCTGCAAGACGGCTCAGGCACAAAAAGGTGCCA
Source organism: Candidatus Cacconaster stercorequi (assembly GCA_018064925.1). Lineage (GTDB taxonomy): Bacteria > Bacillota > Clostridia > Oscillospirales > Oscillospiraceae > Vescimonas > Vescimonas stercorequi. Next base: position 5,362 of record JAGHUH010000034.1, read on the forward strand.
TCCTGTCCATAGACCCGATAGATGCCCTCCGACAGCTCGTCCTTGATGAAGAACGGATTGCCATTGCGGCACAGCGCCTCCACGCGGGGATGGGAAATGTGATAGGCGGGATATTCACGAAACAGGGAGTCGGCGGGGCGCAGCAAGGCCTCACCCTGCTGCTGCACCTCATCCAATGTGTAGCTTTCGTCTAATGTAAACCCGGCGGCCATGGTGCGCCGCAGGGAGGACATACAGCCGCCGCAGCCCAAGCGCTGACCAATGTCGTGGCACAGCGTGCGCACATAGGTGCCCTTGGAGCACAGAATGCGCAGGGTGAAGTCCACAGGCGAGGTCTGCTCCAGTACCTCCAGCTCATAGATAGTGATGTGCCGGGGTTTACGCTCCACAGTTTTGCCCTGCCGTGCCAGATCATAAAGCTTCTGCCCGCCGATCTTGATGGCACTGTACATGGGTGGGATCTGGTCGATCTCACCGACGAAAGAGCCCACAGCGGCGCACAACTCCGCCATGGTGACATGGACCTCGTGCTGCTCTGTCACCTCACCGGTGGTGTCCTGAGTGTCGGTGACCTGCCCCAGACGGAGCCCGGCCACATATTCCTTGCGTCCGCTTTCGGCGAAACTGACAGCCCGGGTAGCCTGTCCCACAAAGACCGGCAGTACGCCGGTGGCCATGGGATCCAGCGTCCCGGCATGACCGATTTTTTTCGTTTTCAATATGCCCCGCAGCTTGGCACAGACATCCATGGATGTCCAGCCGGCGGGTTTGTCAATGATGATGATACCGTTTGCCATAGAAACTCCTTGCCCGGTCTGTGCCAAGCATCGCGCCTTTG
>JAGHUH010000031.1 GCA_018064925.1 Candidatus Cacconaster stercorequi
GACTGCCGCGCAAGCGGTTTGCCGGTAAAGGAATGGTGCACAGTACAGGGAATCAGCACAGCCACCTATTATCGTTGGGAAAGGGTTGTGTTGTCTGAAGTACAGCAGCAACAAAGCAAACCGGCGACTGTGTCATTTGCCGAGTTACCGGCACCGGCAAAAATGCAATGCAGTATATCGCAATGTATCGCAACGGTGCGTTACAAGGATATGAATCTGGACATCTATCCCGGCATGGATACTGACACATTTCAGATCCTGCTGTCAGCGATACGGTCATGTTAAGCGACTTCGCCGGTGCCGACAAGGTATACATCGCCTGTGGCTATACGGATCTGCGCCGTGGAATAGACGGCCTAGCCGGAATCGTGCAGCAGCAGTTCCAGTTGGATCCCTTTAGCAATACCCTGTTTCTATTCTGTGGGAGACGCAGAGATCGGATCAAGGCAAAAGAGCCTGCCGTTCTGCATGGCAACTTTGCGTCCCCGGAGGCCATTGCCCATATCATGGTACAGAAGTATGTGATGTACTCACCGCTGTACCGACTGGAGCAGGAGTTCATGCGGCAGGGCTGCGCACACAGAATGAGCGTGCACAGGTTGCTGGTTTTGGAAGAAAGCAGGTTGCGGAAGCGAGGGTGGAAACTGACAAACAGCTTAAAAAAATTCTTGAAAATGCGAAGAATGGTGATAAAATAATATTAAGTGAGGATATGGAAAATATAATCGCCCAAAAAGATTATTCCGATATTCTTCCTTTGCGTGAGAAACTATCTGACAGAGCAGCAAGAAAATGGTACCTCGCTCAGGATTCTCGTATACCTTCCTTGATAGATCGGTCGCTCAGTATCGAGGATCAGGCGCGGCAAGCATTCGCTTTGCGAAACCAGAACAGAACAAACGCCCGTAATTTAATGCGTGACCAAAAGAAACGCATGGAGCTGGATAAGTTAGAACCGAATTGGCTGTTCGAAGATTTAGTCGCCGACAAGATGAGGCGTAAGGGTTTGTCTCGTGAGCAGGCGCTCGAAGATATAATCAATTCGGCTACAAAGACGCGCAAATCAGTTAATAAGCAATTAGGATTGGGGTGACACTATGTACGAGTATAATATTTGCAATCAGGCGGATGCCAAACTTTTCCACAAGCAGTGCTTAGCTTTAGAAAAGCATATACCCAATCTGAAATATTCTGAACCATTGGAAGATGTTGACGGTACATTGGTACAGGTGTATCAGCATCCTAACGGTATTGTTAAAGTTAAGAACGATATGCAGGTAGATGCTTTGTATGTAGTTTCTGACTTTGACTTGCTCCCGTATTTTCCTAATGATTAAACCACCACCAAACGGTCGGTGTTTTTTTCATGCGTATTTCCGCAAATCATGCACGAAGCGGAATACAACCAAATACTGTTGACGAAAGCAACTGGTGACAAATTGTCACAGGTTGCTTTTTTCATACCATTTTTGCTCTGGCCGGGCGTAATTCAGGCCAACCGCTGAGGAAGCTACCCTCGTACAAAAAGCGTAGCGGAGAAAGGAAGAAACCATGAAACGCGAATTTTTGCAGAACCTCAAGGTAGGCGATCAGGCTTTGCCCAAGGAGGTAATCGATGCCATCATGGCCGAGAACGGCAGAGACATCGAGGATTCCGACGCCTGAATAGCTTCACAGCATATGGCGCTTCTTTTGCCAAATTGAGGTATTTTTCTTGCTTTTATAGATGAATTATACTATTCTAATGGCAATAATTATGTTTGTTTATCAAACGAGTAGGACACGATAGAAGAATTCATATCCCCGCTTTGTATGAGTGCATTTTTCACCGGAATGCATGAGAGCGAAATGCAAGCTGTTCTCCGTTGCGCGGGTGCCACTATCATCCGCAAAAAGAGGGAGAGAGTATATTTTTAGAGCCGGAAATTCTATGGAAAAATGGGACTTGTACTCTCCGGCAGTGTTACTGTGGAAAGTGTCGGTTATTTCGTATAACTTGATATGGTGAGATTGAAAGGAGCAAATGATATGACTGAAATGGAAGCCATTCGGGTACGCCATTCTGTGCGCACCTATCAGAGCAAAAAAATCGAGCAGGAGAAGGTCAATCAACTGAAAGCGCTGATCGATGAGGTAAACGCTGCGGGTAATCTGCATCTGCAATTCATGGAAGACGCAGGCAAATCCTTTCGTCGTATTTTGAGCAAGGTCATGGGTCTGGACAGCGCGCCCAGCGTCATTGCCTGCGTGGGGCCGGATGATGATACGCTGGACGAGCGCATCGGTTATTACGGCGAAAAGATCGTGCTGGCGGCACAGTGCATGGGGTTGAATACCTGCTGGGCAGGGACTTTCAACAAATCCGGTGTCCCGGCTGAAATAGGAGACGGTGAACGGTTGGTAATTGTCATTGCCATTGGTTACGGCGAAAATCAGGGCAAGCAGCGCAAGTCCAAAACGCCGGAGCAGGTCTCCTATGCCAAAGGAACACGACCGGACTGGTTTGACTTCGGCGTGGAGATGGCGCTTTGCGCACCGACTGCTATCAATCAGCAGAGTTTTGAGATCCGACTCAACGAGGATGGCAGCGTGGACTTTATCGACAAGGGCGGGCCGTTCAGCAGGGTGGATCTGGGTATTGTGAAATACCATTTTACTGCGGGTGCAGCGTATAAGAAAAACGACGGAGTTAGTTGACGGGCACCTCCAATAAAGCTGCGCTGAATTTGCCGCTTTTCCCTTAACAAAGTTTGTTTCGGCTGGCTATTTCCGCAGGGGTAACTCACCTGCTTCTACGCACTGTTTGGAGCGACTTTCGCATCGAAAAAGCCGTAATCGCAACCACTGCAGGATTATTCTTATGCCAAAATCGTGCAATTGGTGCGCGCGAGGGATATGGAACTTTGCAAAATTTGCATATCCTGAAAATTAAATTGCTTGATATTATTTCAGCATTATGATATTACAATGTCAGAGATAAACATCTGGCAGTGATGGATATTATGGAGGCAATCAGAGGTGGAAGAGAGTAAGTTGCTATCTACAAAGCAGTACGCAGAGCTTCACGGTCTGCATGACAGCCGGGTGCGGCGTTTGATTTTGGATGGAAGACTTCCGGCGGTTAAAATCGGAAATCAGTGGGCGATAAGTGCGGATCAGGAGCCGCCGAAGGATATGCGTGTGAAATCCGGAAAATATAAGAACTGGAGGAAAAAGGGGCAAGAGTAAATAGTTGACACACTTCAGATGGATATGCTGAATACTATGACAGGAAAATGTCTTCGTACCCCGGGGAGGGGACGCTTGTGTATAACTGCGAATGGTGGGTGCGTTGCAGAGAGAAACGAAATGTGCTATAATGTCGAAAAGAAACGGAGGCGATAGCGATGCAGAAATCCACCAAAGAACTGGCGCTTTGCAGTATGCTGGGGGCGCTGGGCGTGGTATTTCTTGGCTTGGGTGGATTGATTCCGTTTGCCGTATACGCCTGTCCGATATTGGCTTCTCTGGTACTGATCCCTGCGCGGGAGACCTGCCGCCGCAGTTATGCATGGTGCTGTTTTGCGGCCATTGCGCTGCTGGGCCTGATTTTGGGCCCAGATAAGGAGGCGGCGCTTCTGTTTTGCTTCCTGGGCTACTATCCGTTGGTAAAGCCGCAGCTGGATCATCTCCATCCCAAGTCGGTACAGTGGCTTTGCAAGCTGGCACTGGCAGCGGTGGCCATTGCGGTGGTCTATTTCCTGCTGCTGTATGTGTTCTGTGTGCCGGCTGTGGTGGACGAATTGGCTGCCACAGCCCGCTGGATGCTGATTGCCATGGTAGTACTTGGATTGGTACTGTTTGTGGTATACGATGTGATGCTTTATCGCCTGACCTCCTTGTATCAGCGGCGCAGGCGTAAGCGGTAAGAGGGATTAAAAATGGCTTGTTATATTTTCGGAGCCGGCAGTTTTTACGGCTTAAATCGTCGGCCGCAGCCGGAGGATTATGTGATTGCCGCCGACGGCGGTTGGCGTGCCTGCTGTCAGGCAGAAGTAACGCCGAATTTGCTGTTGGGCGATTTTGACTCGTTGGAGCAAATACCGGTGTTTGACAATATTCACCGGGTGCCGGTGGAGAAGGATGATACCGACATGATGCTGGCGGTAAAGCAGGGGCTTGCCAAAGGAGAAACAGAGTTTCACCTGTATGGTGGTATGGGCGGCAGCCGTACCGACCACACCATCGCCAATCTGCAGACACTTGCCTATTTGGCGCGGCGCGGTGCCGTGGGGTGGCTCTATGGAAACGGAGAGCAGTATACTGCCATCTGCAACGGCAGCATGACATTTCCTGCCCGTGCAAGGGGCATTTTGTCGGTATTCTGTCTGGGCACCGATGCTGAGGGCGTCGCTATCGAGGGCGGTCAGTATACGCTACAGGATGCCGTGCTGACGGCGGAGTTCCCGCTGGGGGTCAGCAACCACTTTGTGGGGCAGGCCATTACGGTGTCGGTGCGCTCCGGGCTGCTGCTTCTGGGGCTGCATGAGGAGTGAAACAATGAAAAAATGCAAAATTACTGTGATGCGAAGGGTATGCCATCAGGATCTCATTGACTTATACGAAAATCCCATTGAGCACGCCTGCGATTTGCAAGAGGGGCAGGTATTTGTAAGTAACGGCTGGCAATGCCCGGAGGGTTTCTGTTCCAGTGCGTGGGAGAGTTTGTCACCCTTTGTCATGACCTTGTCCCACGGCGGCGGAGATTTTTACGACGGATGGATGAAAAACAAACGATCCGCCATGATCTCCTGCAACGATGGTTTTCGCCCGGTGAGTTTCTATGTGGAAGCACTTGATGATGACGCAGAGTAGAATTAAGCAAAGTAAAACCACCACCGCATAGTGAAGTTGTAAGATAAAGGTAGACACATGGGAAAACACCATGATGTCTACCTTTTTTGCACTAAAATACAGATGCGCCCAAACTGTTGGACGAATATGTCCATTACTTTAATGATGAGCGCCCTGCTGCCGCGCTGGGTTACAAAAGCCCAGTTCAGTACAAGACGGAACTGGGCTTCGAAACGATGGTGCTTTTTCGTGTCTACTTTTCCTTGACAGATGCACGCAGGGGGTGGTTTTGCTTATAAAATTAATCAGATCTTGGTGCGGCCTGCCAGAATGTCCTCGTAATCCGCCAGATTCTTTTTCAGCAAATTCGGGATGTCAAGCCCGTAGGGGCAGTGGCTCTTGCACTGACCGCATTCCAAGCAGTTTTCAATGTTGCGCATCATGGCCTGGTTGGCCTCGTTCATCAGCTCGGCAGAAGGACTGCGGCGGATCAGTTGGGACATCCGGGCGCACTGGCGGATTTCGATCCCCTGGGGACAGGGCATACAGTACCCGCAGCTGCGACAGAACTCACCAATCAGCTCCTTGCGGTCGGCATCAATGGCGGCGCGCATTTCATCGGTCATGGCAGGGGGATTGTCGATGTAGGAAATAAATTCGTCCAGCTCGCACTCCCTCTGTACGCCCCAGATGGGCAGTACATTGTCAAACTGATCGAGCCATGCATAGCAGGCAGCGGAATTGGTCAGCAGACCGCCGGAGAGGCCCTTCATGGCGATAAAGCCCATGTTGTGCTCCCGGCACAGTTCCACCAGCGCCAGATCCTTTTCCGTGGCCAGATAGCAGAAGGGAAACTGCAGTGTTTCGTAAAGTCCCGAGCGCACGGCCTCCTCCGCTATAGCCAGACGATGATTGGTGATGCCAATGTGGCGGATTTTGCCCTGTGCCTTGGCCTCCAACATGGCCTCGTACAGGCCGGTTCCGTCCCCGGGCTTGGGACAGAAGTCGGGATTGTGGAACTGGTAGACATCAATGTAGTCAGTCTTCATCCGCTCCAAACTCAAGTTCAGGTGCGTCCAGAAGGTTTCCACATCAGTGGCGCCTGTCTTGGTGGCAATAAAGATGTTTTCGCGTACATCACTGAGTGCCTCGCCGATCTTTTCCTCGCTGTCGGAGTACATATTGGCCGTGTCAAAATAGGTAAAGCCCGCCTCGTATGCCTTGCGCAGCAGCATACCGGCATAGTCATGGCTGACACGCTGAATGGGCAGTGCGCCGAATCCGTTTTTCTCGGCAATGATTCCGGTGCTTCCCAGAGTAACTTTGGACATGGTGTAACGCCGCCTTTCCTGTAATGTGATCCCATTGTACCACGAGGAAATACGGCTTGACAATCCCCTACATCTCCCGCCTGATGGTGCGGATCGCACCTTTTTCCAGCCGGCTGACCTGCGCCTGGGAAATGCCGATCTCGGAGGATATTTCCATCTGCGTTTTGCCCTGACAAAAGCGCAGGGACAGGATATGCCGTTCGCGCTCGTTGAGGTGTCCGATCGCCTCCTTCAGCGCAATCCGGTCGATCCAACTTTCATCGGTATTTTCGTTGTCTTTTACCTGATCCATGACGCACAGCGTATCACCGCCATCGGAATAGATGGGATCGTACAGACTCACCGGATCCACGATGGCATCCATGGCGAAGACCACATCTTCCCGGGGAATATTCAGATATTTGGCAATCTGCTCCACGGTGGGCTCCCGCTGACTGTCGGACATAAGCTTATCCCGGGCCTGCAGCACCTTGTAGGCGGTGTCACGCATACTGCGGCTGACTCGGATGGCGCTGTTGTCCCGCAGATAGCGGCGGATCTCGCCCACGATCATGGGTACGCCATAGGTAGAAAAACGGACGCCCTGATTGATATCAAAGTGATCAATGGCCTTGATAAGACCGATGCAGCCCACCTGAAAGAGATCGTCCACATTTTCACCGCGGCCCAGAAAACGCTGGATCACAGACAGTACCAGCCGCAGATTTCCCTGAATCAATGTCTCACGAGCGGCTGTGTCGCCCTCGCGGGAGCGGCGCAGCAGCTCCATCATCTCATCGTTTTTCAAAACTTGCAGCCGGGATGTATTGATGCCGCTGATCTCCACTTTTCCGTGCATAGCTTCGCCTCCGCCGTTTGGATGGAAACAGTATTTCCCGGGGAAAAAGCCGTTATACGGAAAAACAGAACAACTGAAAATTCGACGCATGGGACGAACATGAAGCGGCATATTTTTACAGCGAGGTGGAAGACTATGCTCAACCGGTTTTCTTGTCTGCGGCGCAAGGAGGTCATTAATCTGAATGATGGCTGCCGCCTGGGATATGTGGGTGATCTGGAATTGAAGATTCCGGAGGGAGAGGTGAAGGCCATCATCGTATTCGGGCCTTGCCGCTTCTTCGGCCTGTTCGGGCGGGGGGAGGACTTTTATGTGCCGTGGGAGTGCGTAAAAAAGTTTGGGAATGATATTATTCTGGTCGATAAGCCGTTTCAGCGGCGTGATCAGCCGCCCGAGCGGAAAGGACGAAAACGATATTAATATCAAGCGGAAATTTCCGTTGGAAAATGAAAAAATTACTTGCATTTCGAGATACAATATGGTAATATATTTCAGCGATTACGCACAGCTTTGGACTTTCGGTCGGTGCCGCAAGGTTGGCCGGGGGGAGGAAGAAGCTGGAGGTAACAACTAAAATAGCAAAGGAGAAACTACAAAATGGCAAATCAGAATGTCGTATCCATGAAGTCCCTGCTGGAGGCCGGCGTGCATTTCGGTCATCAGACCCGTCGCTGGAACCCCAAGATGGCTCCCTACATCTACACCGAGCGCAACGGTATCTACATTATCGACCTGCAGAAGACCGTGAAGAAGCTGGAAGAGGCCTACAATTTCGTGCGTGAGCTGTCCGAGTCCGGTCAGTCCCTGCTGTTCGTCGGTACCAAGAAGCAGGCGCAGGAAGCCATTAAGGACGAAGCTCTGCGCTGCAATATGTACTATGTCAACGCTCGTTGGCTGGGCGGCATGATGACCAACTTCAAGACCATGCGTACCCGTATCGATCGCCTGAATCAGCTCAAGACCATGCAGGCCGACGGTACCTTCGATATGCTGCCCAAGAAGGAAGTTATCAAGCACATGGGCGAGATCGAGAAGCTGGAGAAGTATCTGGGCGGCGTGAAGGAAATGAAGAAGCTTCCCGGTGCTCTGTTCATTGTTGACACCCGCAAGGAGCGCAACGCCATCGCCGAGGCTCATCGTCTGGGTATCCCCGTAGTGGCTATCGCCGATACCAACTGCGATCCCGATGAGATCGATTATCCCATCCCCGGCAACGATGACGCTATCCGCGCCATCAAGCTGATCTCCTCCATCATGGCCAACGCTATGATCGAAGGTCGTCAGGGCGAGCAGACCGAAGAGACTGCCAAGGACGCTGAGTAATCAGATATACACCGCGTAACCAACGGGGCAGGGCGTGTCCCTGCCCCGATTTCGTTTGAAATTAAAATAATTGGAGGATAATAAAATGGCTTTTACTGCTGCTGATGTGAAGACCCTGCGCGAAATGACCAGCGTGGGCATGATGGATTGCAAGAAGGCACTGGTTGAGTGCGACGGCGATATGGACAAGGCCGTTGAGTACCTGCGCGAGAAGGGTCTGGCCAAGGCCGCCAAGAAGGCCGGCCGCATTGCTGCCGAGGGTATGTCCTGCGCTATGGTCGACAATGGTATCGGTGCTGTTGTCGAGGTCAACTGCGAGACCGACTTCTGCGCCAAGAGCGACCTGTTCGTGGCTTTCGTGAAGGATATCGCCAAGGCCGTTATCGACAACAATCCCGCCGATGTGGATGCTCTGATGAACAGCAAGTATCCCGGCTCCGAGCTGACCGTCGCCGAGACCATGCCCGAGAAGGTCATGTCCATCGGTGAGAACCTGCAGATCCGTCGTTTCGTTCGCTTTGCCGAGAACCAGAGCGTGGGTTATGTCCATGCCGGCGGCAAGATCGGCGTGCTGGTGAATCTGGCTGTCGAGGGTGACTTCGATGCCACCGAGATCGGTAAGAATGTTGCCATGCAGATCGCAGCTCTCAGCCCCCGTTTCTGGGACAAGACACAGGTCACCGAGGAAGTGCTGGCTGAGGAGAAGAAGATCGCTCTGGCTCTGATGGATTCCGATCCCAAGATGGCTTCCAAGCCCCAGCAGGTCAAGGAAAAGATCGTCATGGGTAAGATGAACAAGTTCTATTCCGAGAACTGCCTGCTGCAGATGGACTTTGTCCGCAGCGACATCTTCTCCGGCTCTGTCGAGAAGTACATTGCCTCCGCCGGCAATGGCAAGGTCAAGTTCGTCGACGCCGTTCGCTTCATGACCGGCGAGGGCATCGAGAAGAAGCAGGAAGACTTCGCTGCCGAGGTCGCAGCTCAGATGAACATGGGCAAGTAATTCGACTTACTGCACAGCATCAAAAAGTCCTATGGCAAAGGTCCGCCGCTTTTCAGGCGTGGCCATTGACGAGGTAAATCATGACCACCAGTAAACTGGTGGTTTGACCAGCCCCTAAAAGGGGCTAATACGACCGTAGCCCCTAAAAGGGGCGCTGAAGGTTTGACACCGCATTA
>JAGHUH010000008.1 GCA_018064925.1 Candidatus Cacconaster stercorequi
TTCTTCTGGCGTGCGATTCTTTCTTGACATAGTTAAACCTCCATGACGGTGCTTCTATTCTACACCTTCATGGAAGTTTACACAAATTTTGGGACGGTCTCTAACAGGGACCATCCGAGTCAACAGGAACATCTATAATCCTCATAATAACCCTCGCTTATCCCACCGCTGATTCTCCATCTCTGTATCATAGCGCCTCTTTTTACGAATCAGTTCACGAATCCGAAGCAGCAAAGAACGTGCGGTATGCTCCATGTCGTTAAGTTCTTCATAAGGAACATCTTTGACGTGGATATTCCCTTCGATAATTTCAGCCGTTCTGTGTTCAAGGATGAATTTCATGCTATCGTTCCTCCTTTTTGTTGTCCTCAATAAGTCGCTGCCGAAATTCAGGGCTGAGGATATACTCATACAACTGAAGTGCATCTTCTTCCGGCAAAATAGGGAACTCTGGCGGGGGAGTAATCCGCTTCAAATATTCCTCATATTTATTTTTGATGATATCAGCCTTGGCCACATCACCCTTTTGCGCAAAACGCTTTATCATTTGGGAATAACTGGGTTTGCTTGAAAGGCTATACTCTGGATCATTAAGCATCTTCCACTGCATAAATGTTAGCCCATCAATACCGTCCCAAGAAATAGTTGCATATTCTGTATCTGCCGGCAATCCGTTTTTTTCGAGTATATTTTGCCCGCGGTCATGCATCATTTGCTCGTACCTGCTTTCGATGTCTTTAACCATGTCTAAATTGCCTTCTTGCGTGAAATGCTCTATCATTTTGAAATAACTGAATTCCTTTAAGAGCCTATACCCTGGGACATTGAGCAATTTCCATTGAGGGAATGTTAACCCATCAATATGGTCCCAAGAAATAGTGGAATATTCCGTGTCTGCCGGCAGCCCGTTCCTTTCAAGCATGTTCTGCTCACGTTTTTGCTGCGTCCGCGCTCTTTCGGCAAATGTTTCCGCACACTTAACGTAAAGAAGACATAAAGCGTCATTATTGCCAGCTTTTTTCAGAAATTTCTCTGCCTTGGTAATCGACTTGATCGTAGCACATGCGGGAGAGTTGTCCGTAAAAAGCAGTTCGTACACATAATCAGGGTAACCGTCAACCCAAAAACTTTTACAACTGCACCTGGAAATGCATAACCCAGTTTCGCTTCCGTTAACAATAGCATGGTCAGATGGAGAAATATTCAATTTTCGACATAGCCGAGACAGCGGATCATCCATAATACGCCAGTACTGTTCGTAAAGTTTTGAAACAACATCAGTTAACCCGTACAGGCGAGCGTTTCTCATAAAGGACTTCAATTCCTCACTGGTGACATTCTCGGCGGAACCATCAAGTATTGCCTTCTGCCTATCTGAAAGCGTCATATTATCACCTCCTGTCACTTTTTATAGAAAAAGCATATCATAGGAGGGCGCGAACAAAAAAGATGGGTATTTAAAAAAATAAGCAAAACAGGACAAACGAACAAAGTTTGGTTTTTTTGAGAAGGGGTGAAATTTGGCCTGTCTTAAAAAATACGAACATAAAAACTTAAAGTACCCACTCTTTTCCGGCGTGGGAGGAAATCCCCTGCCCTATATTTTATTATGTATACGCCCGTCCCTGCTCACCGGACAGCGCATCATCGCCATGCACCATGCCGGCAAAGACCTTTTGCGCCGCCGCCATTTCCTTGGCTGAAAATGCGCACAGCGTCACCTCCACCGGATAATCCGGATGATCTGCCGTGAATTTCTGATACGCACGGCAACATTGCTTCGTGGACTCCCCAGCAGGATCACGCAGCGAGCCGCCGAAAATGCCGGAGCTGATAAGAGGAAACGCAACGCTGTGCAGGCCGTTGTCCATCAGCACGCAGAGGGAATTATAGTACGCATCGAACAGCTCCCCGAACGCCATTGGCGTAACAGCGAAGTTCGGCCCCACGGCGTGGATAATGTACCTGGCGTTTGTCAGTTGAAATGCCGGCGTTATGACCGCCGCGCCATCACGCAAAGGCGTCTTGTATCGGGCGCACGCCGCCGACAGCGCGGACATCCCCGCTTTTTTGAAAATCACGCCGCAGATCCCACCGCCGGCCCACAGGCCGCTGTTTGCCGCGTTCACCACCGCGTCAACCGTCTGATCGGCGCAGGATGCGTTGATTAGGATGATATTGCTCATGCTGAGCCTCCTTCTCGGATTTGAAAGCCGGTATGACATCGCTGCCTGTACTGCACATATCCTGCAGCCTTTCATTTTACGGCATCACAGGCGTCCAATACTGCTGATTGTAGAGATCCGTAAAGCGGTAAGCCGCCGAGGATGCGTCCTTGTCGATATAGACATAGCTGACGGTCAGCTCACCGTCCACCGTCATCTGGTCGCCCAGATAGTAGCTGTCCTGATAGTCGCCGTGATAGCTGTAATAATCGCACAGGAAATCAATGGTATCGCCGTCCTCCAGCGCGGTGACGGCCTTGGCCACGGTTTCGGTCTCGCCGTCGTGATAGACGCTGCGGGCGCCGGCCACATAGCCGTTGGGATGCTCGTTGTCAAACACCACCAAAATCTCGGCACGCTGACCATTGACCATGGCGGGCACATAGCCGGTGATGGTGCACTCATCCCCATTGCACACCGTGTTGGTGTGATAATAGGCCACCGGCTGATCGTTGATGGCGATCCAGGTGTAGTCAAAATCACCCACCAGCGCACCGTCATCGGTGAACTGATAGACATTGTCAAGACCCATGTCGATATAGCCCTCGCCGTCATCGAAGAACACATTCAGCGCCAGATCCTGCACCAGACCCCACTGATCCTCGCTCAAGCGCATCTGCGTGGTGCCGTTCGCCTCGGTCCACACCAATGCGTTGGCGTCAAAGCGGTTCTCCATCAGATATTCCGCGGTATCGTCCACATTCAAAGACTTGCCGAGGAAGCCGGAGTTGCTGCCGGTCAGACCGCTGACGCCGCCCATATTGCCGCCCAGCAGTCCGTTAAGCACCTGGGCGATCATCTGGGAGCTCATATCGCTGCTGCCGGAGGACATACCACCCATCAGCGCAGCCAACGGGGACGATGCGCCGCCGGACACCGCCTGACCGCTGACCTCCATGCTGGCAAACTGCTGGATGCAGCGGGCGTATTCACTGTCCATGCCGATGGCCTGATAGGCAGCCACGGCATTATCCACATTGGAGGTCTTTTGATAGGGGAAATAGATGGACAGACCGTACGCATTGGTCATGCCGGAGGAGGTCTTGTTATACTTTACCGCACTTAAAAGCGTCTTAGCCAGCGCCTTACTTGCATCGGTGTTCAGATTATCGGCCAGATTGACCAGATCTACCTGATCGATCTTGTTGGAGGCGGCAAATTCGCGGGTATTGCTGCGCGCCTTGGAAACCTGCTGATAGCAGTTGTCCTGCAGCTGTGCAGTCGTGGCCTTGGCAAAGCTCTTCAGCTTGGACGGTGCGGTTTTCTCCAACTCCGCCAGATCCACCACAGACAGCGTAGTGGCCTGACCGCGGCATTTCTGCGCGCAGACGGACACAAAGTCATCGGCGATGTTCTTGCCGATCTCCAGCGTGGACAGGGAGGTATTCTTCCCCAGCGCCGTCAGCCAGTTGGTGTAATACCAGCCCACACCCGGCTCGGTTTCTTCGGATGCGATCAGGTAGTCGGCATAGGGTGTCAGGGTCAGGGCGTTCTCCAGCGTTGCCATCAGGCAGGCGTCAAAGCCGATGAAGTCAAAGGTGACCTTGCCTTTCTTCAGCGCCTTGTCGATGCCCTGCAGCGTCATGGAGCCACTGCGCGTGTTCTTTTCATCGTAACCGTAGCCGCTGAGGGAGCCGCCGCCGTGATCCCAGAAGATCAGTTCGTTGCGGTTGGCCGGATAGTTCTTGGCACACCACTGAATGAAGCTGGCCAGATTATTCGGATCGGTCATGGCCGAGGTGCCGGCATCCTTCACAAGACACCGCAGACCGCTGTCCTCCACCTTATAGATCTGGTTGACGCTGCTGCTGATCACATTATTGCGCCACTGCTTGCATCCGCCGGTAAACACCAGCAGATTGATCTTGCTGCCCAGATCGGCGGACAGCATCTCCTGCAGATCGGAGGTAGCCATGCCGCTGCGGGACTCCAGATCGGTACCGCACATATAGACCATGATGGTCACGGTATCCCGGTTGTTGCCCTTGATGGCGGTATACTTGCTGCGGGCGCCGGATGCCACGGAGGTATTCAGCTTGCCCACATTGGATGTACTTTGCCAGCCGTTGGACACGCTGCCGCTGCCGGTAAAGCCGCCCAGCAGACTGCTCAGATCGGTACTCTGGCTGCCGCTTTGGTAGTGCTCGATATAGCTGCTCTCCGCCGGCGAGCCAACATCGTTGCCGCTCAGCAGACTGCCCACGCCGGCTCCGCCGCCGCCCAGCACAAGGATCGCTGCCAGAATGATGCCGATCAGCGATTTTCCGCCGCCGGAACGCTTCCCGCCGCCGCTTTGTGCTTCACCGCGACCGGCATATCCGCCTGCATTGCCCACCGACCCGGTATGCAGGCCGTCGCCACGCTTATAAATTCCCTTTCCGCTGCCGGAAATGTTCTTCCCGTGGCCGCTTGGTCTGTTATCCATCGCTTGCACCTCCGCATAATGATAAGAATTAGGTATACTGATATATAGTATACCTATCATTCTCCTGTTTTTCAACGCTTCCGGAAAGAAATCTCCACATTCTTTCCTCAACCTTCATTTCCATCACCTCCGGAGGGGCATCATATAGCACGAGACCGCATTGAGGATCATCCCCATGCGGTCTCGGATTCCTATACAAGTTCAAAATTACCACTTAAATCAAATTCGTATCTCCCATCACACGCGGAATGTACCAGGATACTTGTTGTCGATGAACAGAACGATTCTCCTATTCTCCGTTTGCTTTCGTCCGCTCTTTTATCCAACCGTCTAAAAACTGCATCTGTTCATCGGTATGAAACCAATGCTCTCCGTTTTCCATTACGGTCACTTTGGCGCAGTGCTCCCCGGCAAAATGACGGATCGTATCAAAGGATTGTAAATGATCCTGGTCTCCGTACAATATTTCAGTTGGAATATTCCACCGAACCGGATGATTCCTTACCCAGCTAAGATAATCCCAGGATAACACTTCGCCAAAGGAAGTTTCAATCGTCTTTTTCTCTTGCAGTTCCCTTTCGGTCACATTTGCCCAGATCATCATATCAGAAATCAGCTTTTCCATATTCACAATGGGAGATATGAAGAATGCTTTCCTGATTGGTTTCTCTCCCAAAGCGCACAGCGCAAAATATGCCCCAATGCTGTTTGCAATCAGATAAACGGCATCATAACCGTCTGATACGGTATCAAAAAATGCCTGAAATTCCTTTACCGCACCCCACGGTGTTTTCGCTTGATAGCCAAAGCCTACCACGGTCGCATCCGGAAAAAGCGGGGCATAGTGCTCTGCTTCTGCGGCCGAACCGCCTTTTCCGTGTAGGTAAATGACAAGTGTTTTCATTTCCTCCTCTTTTCCGCTCTCTTCAACAGGATCCCAATCGCCAAACAAATGACAGCAGGAAGCAGGATTTCAGCACTCCGTTCAATTACATCACGGTAAAACGGCGCGGCACGGGTGGGTGCATCGTTGCGCGTCACCGTTCAAAAATTGCTTTAAGCATCCGGCTGCTGCCGTACGTGTCTATCCATACTGCATCGTTTGATACGATATTGCCGTGGTCATCCTGCCAGCCAACGAACCGATATCCCTCGTCAGGATACGCATAATAACTCTGCTGCCATTCTCCCGTCTCTTTCCACTGTGCATTGTAGACGGGATTGAATTTTAGTCCCACACTGCCGCCGTGCTCTGCATAAAGCGCAAGCGGAAGCCTTTCGTTCTGCTGCGGCGCCAGCGAAATGATTTCCTTCATCGGATTTCCGGTTGCATTCAGATGACGCAGCAGCGGATTATTCCTTGTATCAAGCCTTGTAATCCGGTTATTATGGCAATAGAAGTATTTCAGCTTGGGATTGGCGGAAAGGTCAATTTCCGTAAAATCGTTATCGTTGATATAAAGCTCAACCAGCTCCGGATTTTTGGAAACATCTATGGCATGGAGTCTGTTCATTCCCGCATCAATTCCCTGACAGGCCGGCATCTGTGATGCATCAATACTTTCCAGCATATTATCCTGCACGCCGAAAATACGCATAGATGGCAGCGCACCGCTTCTCACGGATGAAATCCGATTATGGTACACATCAAGGAAAACCATATCCTTCTGACCGTCGAGATCAAGGCATCCGCTGAGCTCACAGCCTCTTAAATAAATTTCAAAGCTTTGCAGCGGATAGACATCCTCGTTGAAGATATGGATCCCGAAGCCTACGGTCTTGCCGCCTTCTGTCACAATTCCGTTGAAGGTCTCCGTGGTATTCGTTTCTTCAAAGCTTTTTGACTTGTCTGTTTCCGCCACGCGCCGAATGACCTTCTGCTTTTCAGAGATCTTCCGGTGATTTGTCTGACCGTTTTCATCCTTCAAATCAAGAAAAGACGCTAAACGGTCGTTGCTGTCGGGGCGGTAACGGTAGGGAGCAAAGAACACGGAATAGAAAAATCGCTTCGTTTCGTCGGCACCCAGCGACTGCACGAACAGATCGGTCGATACTCCGCCGTCCTCAACAAGCGCTCTTGCATAGTTGAAATTTTGCAGCCATTTGCCCTGACGCTTCTCCGGCGGCAGCAGCGGTGTATTCTGTTCCATCTCGATAAATGTGGCAAGGTTTTTCAGGAACAGCTCGCAAATCCGGTCATCCTCCTCCGGTGCGGCAGTTTTCCCCGCAAATACAGGGCGGATGTCATCGTACCAGCACGGCTTCATCGGCATATTTTCAAGGTCGGCAACCGCTGCACAGTTCTCGGCAAACTTTGCGATGTATTCCCGGTAAAGCGCATCCTGTTCCTCCACAAGATCGTATATCTCGTTGAGGAACATACGCTTGTCTTCAAAATACATATAATCCGTTGTAAACAGTGGCAGATTTTTATAATACGGCGTAATGGTAAAGGTATCCATCTGCATGGCACCCTCCCGCGGATTTGTCATGACCAGCAGATTGCCGACGCCTTCAATCTCATACTGCTTTACGGCGTGATATCGCCCCGCGACAACGAAGTTTTCAAGACTTCCGGTGTCTATTTCAGTAACGCGGTAAGCTTCACGCAGCATGGCAAGTCCCGCGTCAATTCTGCGATGGATCCGTTTCATGTTAGTTTCATACATACTCATTTCAGCACCTCATTTTTCGTTCTCCTGATCGATCAAGCAACGCTGCTGCCTCGGCTCCGTATCCTTCCGGTAGTTATTATCATACAAACTGTATCATATCTTTTTCCAAATTTCAATATTTGACGCGGATGACATACGCCATGCTGACTCCTTTTGTCCGCACAAAGGATTCTGTTTGGGGTAAACCGCTGCTTTCAGGCATAAGAAAAAGCCTGTAACCCTTGCGGTTACAGACTTTTTTACTGGCGCAGTGGGAGGGATTTGAATTGCCCTTTTTGTGTTTCATGCTGTAAAAGAATGTAGTGTTTTCAATGGTTTCCGCGTTTGCGCTGTTCTATGTTGTAATATGCTGTAAAAGCTGTTTGGGGTAAAAATTGGGGTCAAAATATTTCCATTTGTTTCCACATAACAAAGCCCGGCGGAGGCTTTCACCACCCGCCGGGGCTTTCTTTCGTGGTTGTTGGACTTATCTGCTTGACCGCTTTGCGCCATAAAAGCTGATGATCGTTTTTTTGTATGAACCGGTGTATACCATATCTTTCGCGTAAGTAAGAATTTTCTCCCTCCCTTCGGCATTAAGGGAACGGTAAGAAAAAAGCAAGTCTTTTTCGTCTTTCGTCATAATAGCATTATCCATCTTGTTACCTTCTCTCATTTGGCTGATACCTTGTGCTTTGTCCGTTCTTCCCTGCGTCCGGCCAGATAACCGGCTGTCCAGATCGCGCTGACCATGCGGAAGAATTCCCACCGCCCGTCCTGTATGTCGTCATTGTACCAGTACAGAGCGCCGTTCTTCTCACAGGCACGTTCCGCGATCCGTATAGCCGGGAGGAGATCATCCACACCACGGAAGCCTGCGATCCGTTCCGCTTCCTCTGCGATAACGTCAAAGCTCCGATCCATCATAACAAATGCCTCCTTAGCGCGGGAAGCTCTCCCTCCAGCAGGCCGGAATATTCGGCAAAAATTTTGCGCATTCCCCTGCGAAGAACCGGTGGCATTTTTCGATACCCGGCCAGCATAACAAGAAGTTTCTCCTCGTCGGTCATGCGCTGCATGATAATTTCAAGTCGTTCAACTTCTGCTAAGCTGTACGGCTCCTTTTCCACAAAATCAACGATCATGCGATTTTCCTCCTTGCTTTTTCTGTGCTGGGGTGGTACGCTTTATGTGCCGTCCCTCGCTTGTGGTTGGTACGGTGCGCCGCTTGTACAAGGCTTTTCCGGGCTGTACAGGCGGCTTTTCTTTCTGCCATCAAATGACACGCCCACGACGCTGAGAGCGTCACAGCGGCCACACAGAGAGCGGGAACGATGCTCAGCGCCTCCAAAAGGCCGTCAGCGGCCAGAGCCAGCGACACCAGCAGCAGAAAGCCGGCGGTTTCCCATCCGCTGCGGCAATCGCATTGCTCTCCCGGATCGAGGTGCGCCCCGCAATAGGGGCAGGTACGATAATACGCCATGTTTTCCTCCTTTTCAGTTTTCGGTGGTGTAATTACCCTCGGAAGGTGTGTTGTGTGGTTCTGCCTGACGTGTACGTCTGTTTTCTTGCATAGATTTGAGCATTTCGCGCTTTGCTTGCTTCTGTTCTTCTGTAAGCGGTGCAGCGTCCCTTGGTTTATTGATCCTCACCCATGATTTGGGGATGGTATAGGTCACTGACCGCCCATCGGCTGAGAGCTTCTCCAGGCGGCATTCCTCCGGGCGTTCCTGTGCCAGCTTCTCCAGCTTGCGGCGCATGGCACCATTGAAGGTGTAAACGCTGGCTTCCCTCTTCTCCTCGTTGAAGTTGATGATGGTCTCCATCTCGTAGCGTGTTAAATCCATTCGCTTCCTCCTTTTCAGTTTTCAAGGTTCCGGCGGGAGCGGATCGGCGTCTGGAATGTATTGAGCACCCGCGGGGCGTTTCACCAGTATGTCCGCCGATCTCTTGTGGCTTGTTTAAGGCCGCTCCCTTTGTCTGGTATTATAATAGCATATCTGCGCAGATATATCAATTGTGAGCAATTACATATTTACACAGATATATTTGTACAGTTTATCTATATACACAGATAGACAAGTGTGCTATAATAATGACAAGGTGGAAAAGATGCACCTGCATAAACCGCGACACCAATGGAGGAAACTATGACAGTATCAAAAGCACAGCAGAAAGCGGTAAACAAGTATATGGCCGCAAATTATGACCGCGTAAACGTCACCATGCCAAAAGGCAAGAAAGACACGATCCGCGCCCATGCGGAAACCCAGGGCGAAAGCGTGAATAGCTTTATCAACCGAGCGATTGATGAAACCATACAGCGGGATAAAAGCGAATAAGCCAGCACACAATAATAAAGCACCCGGACAGGTCATCCCGTCCGGGTGCTTTATTTGCTGTCGGTTTAATCGGCTCTCCGGCGGGTGTGCCTGTCCCCGCATCTCTTTATAACCGCCTTCCGGCGGTGTGTGGCGACACTTAATCTCCACCTCGAAGAGCTAATTATCATTGTAGACCATACCGTTGCGTCCGTCAAGAGAGCACCCGCACGCATGGCAAGTGCCATATTCTCCTCCAAATCCCCAAGCGCTTGGGATTTTCATCAATAGTCAATCGGACCGAACATGGAAATTGTCAGCTTGCGTAGCGCCTCATTTTGCAAGCGGTAAACGGTACGCAAATTGCAATTCAGTTTTCGGGCTACCGTGGAGGAAAAACCCGCGTCACGGTCAATATAATGCCGCCAGATCACTTCAAATTCTTCCGGTGTAAGTACAGCAAGCGACCGCTCCACGACCGCTGCCTGCCACGCGCCGGCGGTGCACAGCCTCTTGTAATCGTTCAGCCGGTCAATGGTTTGCTGGATATAGTAGTCAATCGGCATGGTATTTCTCCCGTATCTGTGCGTATTGCTCCATGATTTCCCTGTGTTTTTCCTCCAACAGCAAATACCGCTCCTCCACGCTCTGGCCGGACTGCTGCCACACTGAAAAGCCGGTATGGGTGTAGTAGTTAAACGGCATGAAGTCCCGGAGCTTCTTGCTGTGCGGTGACTTCCGAATGCTGTTCATACCGCTGCGGCACAGCTCATGAACACGCTGGGGCGTTACGCCCATTTCTGCGGCAATGTCCTTCTGGTGCTTCCCATGGTAGTACCGGTCACGAATGGCCGCTTCCTGCTGGGGAAGAAGGTCATGCAGGGCGTTGTCCAGCGCCTCATGGAGCTGCTCACTCCATAGCCTTTCCTCAAGCTCGATAAAATCCTGCTCACCGCTTCCGGGTATCATATCCCCGACGGTAGCCCCGCCGGGATCGTCAGCAGATAAGGGAGCGTCCAGAGACGCGGCACCGTTCAGCGGATCACGCACCCGGCGGCGCACCCCGTAAGCCTCACAGAACGCCGTTTTGATGTAGAAGGTCAACCATGTAAGGAAACCGCCAGTCGCCGGGTCAAATGTCTGTACGGCTCTCACAACGGCGATATAGCCGGTGTTTATGAGGTCGTCCAGCTCCACGCCGCACCGCCCGTCAAAAGCGTGATACCAGCGCAAGGCCAACTTTGCCGCCCAGCCCCGCACCTGCTCCCAGAGCACCGGCGTGAGATCGTCCCGGCCTTGCCGGATCAATACGGCCAGTTCTTCATTGCTCATGCTCACCTCCCGCGCGTGACAATGTCAAAAAACCTATTTCCCGTTGCAATTTTCCGCTATGTGTGGTAACGTGATACTTGAGGAGCGCTCCTGGACCCCTTTTTTGGTCTGGGCTCAACGCTTCTCATTTTTTACGCCCACGCACCCGCGTGACAATGTCACGGTATCGAATAAGGCCCCCGGTATCGTCAACCGTTCAACGCCACGGCACCTACACCGGTGGCCTGTTCAGCTATTTACAGCACCTTGACATCCACAGCCTTTACCTTTGCGTCGCCGGTCTCGCGATCAACGAAAACACGCTTGTTAAACTGGCAGGTCGTGTCTTTTTTCAGAATGCGGGGATCATGATCTCCTACCACATCGGAGATATGAAAGAAAATGTCTTTTCCATCCTCAGCCGCGATAAAACCAAATCCACGATCACCCTTGTAAAACTTGATTTTGCCAAACATTGCAGAAGCCCCCTTTTTAGTGGTTTACTCTGTTCCAGGGCTTTTCAGCAGTCTTTCTCACGCCATGCAGCACCTCATTGTTTGCACCAGACAGATCTACATAGTCAGTAAACCGGCGGGACAGCTCCACCCCCATATCATCCGCGAATTTCTCCACGCTTCCGGCAAATCTGGCCACATTGGAAAAACCGCGTTCCGGGTCACGGATCACAGAATAACTCTCTGCGTTCAGGTTGCTGATCCGCGCCTCCACATCGAAAATCAACCCCCTGAAAATCAGATCAGCGTTACCGCTTGCTTTCTCAAAGGCAGCGTAAAGAAGCTCAAGGATTGTTTTCTGCCCCTTGTACGGGCGCACCATCTCAGATCGGACAGAAGCCGGAATGCTGCCCTCAAGCTGGTCAACGATGGACAGGACGCGGTATACATCGTCTGTGATCTCTGCGCTGCCACTGATAGCATCGGCGGCTTCACTGATTTTCTCGATCTGAGCGCGGACGGCCTCGCCATACTGGGACACAGCGCCATTGAGTTTTTCGACCTCTACGCCAATCCGCTTGTTTTTCTCCTCCTGAATGTACGGCATGGCATCCACGGCCTTTGCTGCATCTGCAAAAGCAGAAGATGAGCCATACCACTTTTTCAGGGTTCCGAAAATGTTCTGGCAAGCTGCGTCGATTGCCTTTCTGTTTGTCTCGATAGTGTTCATAAAAAATCTCCTTTTGAAAAAAATTATTGTTTCCTTCATGCGCGTGACAATGTCCGAAAACCTCTCACCCGCGCGTGACAATGTCACGAAACTATGTTTTCTCTCTGTTCAATGTCCATCTTTTCCCGGCAAATCCGCCTGGCTTCTTTGATGTTTGAGGCAAAAGCAAGCGGGATGTAAGCGGGGCCTCCCTCCTCAAGAATGCGATTATTATTTTCCAGCATGTCCGGCACAGTCTCTACATGGAATGCACTCTGCTCCCGACAGTATTCAACCACAAAGACCGTCTTTGTCCCCATGAAAACCTCCCGTCAGGATTTGCTGTGGCGAATAGCCTCCAGCAGCACACAAGCAGCAGCGACAGCACAAGCACCTTTACTGTCACAATTGGAACGAATGAACAGCATACATTCCGATCCGAGGCAATGCTCGTATTCGTATTCATTTTGTATCAGAGGGCAAACAGCAAACTCGTTCTTTTCCTCACCCGCCGGAATTTGTTTGATCTTCATTTAAGCCTCCTTAAGCTGTCTTGCTTGTCTCGAATTGTTTCTATACTATATACCCCTATATTATAAAAAACTTTTTTCGTTTTTCTTGATATATCCAATTTCCTGATTTTATACAAGACAAACAAGACAAAGTATAAAAAATATAGTGTTTGCAATGGTTTCCGCTGTCTTGTTTCTGTCTTGTTTTGTCTTGTATGTCTTGTTTAAGGCACGGCAGAAGGTGGGAAACGACTGGTTTTTGTCTTGTTTCCCGCCCTCTGTTCGTAACATTGAAAAAATAATTATGTAAACTTCCAGTTTTTGGTGTCCGCTTTTTTGGACAGTTATTCGTGCATTACGGGGGGCGTCTTAGGCTGAAAATAGTAGGAGCGGCCGCCACCTGTGTCCCGCTGCTGCCTACATTCCAGATCAAGCAATGAGCAAATACGATTTGAAAATGTTTTTCGCTTCATTTCCGATCTAAATCCAGCCTCGCAGCAAAAAGCCCGGAAATCATTGAAAACAGTCTCCGTCCTCCGGTATACAATCAACTTGTCCTCATCGCCGCAGTAACGGACAAAGGCCGATACGGGGTCATTCAGTATCTTGTATTCATCCAGCAACTCCGCACTTTCTGACGGGATGCACACGCCATTCCCTTCTATGACACCACGCAGGCCACGCACAGCCAGAACAGCCAAATAATCAAGCTCCGCCTGTGTCCAGTTCTTGTCCTTTGCCTGCGGGCGGAAATCTTCATCAAGAGAAAAATTATGTTGAAGCGGTACAATGACCATTCGTGACATAGCGCCGCCGGTGTGATCGCTCATGGTCGGCAACTCGTTGCAAGCAAAAATCATCTTGCAGAACGGCGTAAATGAAAACGGCTGGTCTCCTTTTCTCTCTCCGGTGATGGTACCTCCGGTGGTAATTGCCTTGAACATCGAGCTGTCAAACAAGTGACGCGCCGGGAGATCATCGCACAGGTTTGCAGCCTTGCCCACCAATTCCGCTACGCGGAAGCGGCCGCGCTCTCCGTCAAAATCTTGAATACTCATGGAGGAACAATTCCCAGGTCCAACAAACTGACGGATCAGATTTAACAAACTGGATTTCCCGTTGCAGCCGCTTTCCCCGAACAAGAAAAACGCTGCCCTGTATCGGTTTTCACGGAAAAGTAAAAGCCCGATCATCTGGTACAACAGCCGCACCACCCCGGCGGAGTGATCTGCCAGCCTGTCAAATGTCTGCGCCACGCTATCCGCCGGCGCCGTATCTGGATCATATCGAGCTGGAAAAACGGAAAGGAAGGTATCTTCCTGCATATATGGCCTGACACGATCCGGGCCGTTAAGATCAAGAACACCATTCGCAAACGGGATCAGTTCAGGCGGCGATAATTTACGCTCCGGCACCTCAGAAGATGCTTGCAGCCATGCCGCCACCTCTGCCCGGTTGCTTTTTGTGGAGTCCGGGCAGCGTTCCAGAATGGCACCATTCAGCGCCGCAGCGTCTGGTACCCACACAAGGCCGCGCCGGGTATGTACTAAATTCCCGATCCGGCAAACAACACCGCAGTTGATCAGCTCACGGGCCATCTGTTCATGGAGAAAGCGCCCTGAAGTGTCACGGTATGGCCGCGCCGGTTTCGGCGCCGAAACCGCCTTTTCATAACCACGCAGCACCTTGTTAAAAGCTGTTTTTATTCCAAGCTGTCGGGCACGTTCTGTGGCAATAGCCGAAAGCCTCACGCGATCCAGCTCTGGGAGGTCGAATAGACCCAGGAAGAAATCTTCTGCCAGCAGTTCGCAAGCACTCATGGCTGAAATTGTACTATCCGTCAAGCTGCCTCACCTCCATTTCCGCAGCGGTCAGGCGATAACTCGCCGCCGGTAATCGTTTCATTGCCTCCGCTGCCTCGTCGGTCAGATTGTCCCCGGCATCAATAATGAGCTTGTCCAACCGCGTATATTCGTCAAGGGCGTTGAAATACGTCCGCTGTGCCTCCTCTCGCCGCTCCTGTTGGCGTTTCCGCTCACGCTCCGCCCGCTGTGCTGCCAGAGCTTCCCGCGCCGTCTGCGGCCTATCAATGGGCAAGCCGAGCTGAAAATCATTGTTCAACTTTGCCACAGCCGCCGGGAAAGACAGATCAAACAATCTCTTAACAAAGGCGATTGCATCCCCGCCGGCTCCGCAGCCGAAGCAATAAAAATGGTCTGGCCAAATGTGGCACGAGGCCGTTTTTTCGTCGTGGAACGGGCAGCAGCAGAAGCCGGCGCGGTTTACATCGAAACCGTAAAACCGGGCAGCCTCCCGCAGATCAATAGCCCGGCGGATAGCATTGGTATCAATCTGCATCGTTCCACCGCATTTCTTCCTGTCCGTTCATCCGCCTGAGCGTATCGCCCACGGCGGCGCGGGTGGCGCGTACCTCGGCAAGGCGGCGATCCAGCGAGCGGGCGTAATGCTCCAGTTCCGCCGGGTCGTCGGCCAGATAATAGCCACGTTCCCCGCTGCATGAGGCGCAGATCGGCGCACCTGCCCGGCGGGCGCGGCTGATCTCCTTTGTCAGCTCCCGGAGATTATGCAAGCCCAGCAGCTTCACAAGCTCCCGGCCGGGTATCGCATTGGCCGCACCATGCAGCAAAACCAGCAAAAGCCGTTGACCACAGCCGCCGGGCGTGGTATGATCGTTGTCAGAGGAAAAAGCGGTCTGTTCAGTCACTTTTTCTCCCGCCTGTCTCAGTGTTGCCGCACTGGGGCAGGCTTTTTCTTTTGATTTGCTCATTGTGCGCCTCCGTACTTTTTCAACCATGCCGTGAACTCGTCCACCAGTACGCGGGTGCATCCTCCCAAATGCAGCACCGGGAAGCCGTCCAACTTCGCCCACCGGTAAATGGTGGGACGCGATACACCTGCCATTTGTGCGGCCTGCGCCATCGAAACGGCAATGGGTCTGATCTCTGCCATTTAGTCACTCTCCTTTGCAAGTTTCTGGATAATTTCCTTAATTTTCCGCTTTTCTTCTGCGCCCAGCTCGTGCCGCAGCTTGCGGGACAAGCTGCAATCTGCGATCCCCAGCGCATCGGCCACTTGCCAAAGTTTAACGCCGGAATCAGCCGCCATAAATCGGATGTCCTGATTAGCCATACAATTCCCTCCTTTGCAAAAATTGTTGTTGAGAGCATTGTAGCACAAAACTCAGTTTATTTCAACCTATAGTTGAAAAATAAATAAAATATAGCAAAGCATGGCCAAACGGTATTAAGCGTGATTAAACTGTATTAAACGGGATATTACGGAATGTAATGCAAAAAATTAATATTTTGATGTTGTTGTTGACATTAGCGGTAAATCAGCGTATTATCTTATCGGAGGTGCAAGCTATGAGCGATTTAACAATTTTTGCAAAAAATATAAAGAGGTTACGCGAAGAAAAAGGCATGACACTGAAAGAGCTTGCAGAAACTATCGGAGTATCTCCTCAGGCCGTTTCCGCATATCAGAAAGCAGGAACAGAAAACGGGAAGGCTCCAACGCTTGATAAGGCGATAGACCTCGCCTCTGCGCTTGGCGTGTCTATCGGAGAGCTTTGTGGATCAACTGGAGCTACAGAAGAAAAAACGCTTGGAGACATTGCCTTGCTGTTCGCGTATATGATGGAGCACTGGCTTTCTGCCCATGTAATCAGTGTTCCTGGAAAGTGTACCGGGGGTCAATACAGTTTTTCAGAGTCCTATCCTGCATTAGCATTTTCACCAGATAGTGAAATAGGGAAATTTATAGTCGACTACTCAAAAATGAGAGACGTTAGAAACTCTGGCACAATAGACCAACAACTATTCGACAGATGGGTTGAGGGTACTATTTCACGTTTGAGTGGAATTAACATCCAAACCGAAGACTTACCATTTTGAAAGCAAAATCCAAAACGTTTGTGATTTTCAAAAAGCGCATAAAAAAACCGCCCCGGCGCTACCAACACCGGGACGGTAAGCAGTACACCCAACCAACCACGAAAGGGATATTCTGCCCTTATAGGGTAGCATATTCCGCCGGAACTTACAAGGAGGAAATTTTATGCCACGCAAAAACACACGCACAGCCGCCGGAGCTGGCAGCATCCGACAGAGGCCGGACGGACGATGGGAGGCGCGGATCACCGTTGGCAACGATCCAGGTACCGGCAAGCCCATCCGCCGGAGCATATACGGCTCCACGCAGGCAGCGGTCAGAAAACAGATGAACGCCATCATTCGCGAGATCGACAACGGCACATACCAAACTCCCAACAAGATCACCGTTTCACAGTGGATGGAGGAATGGATCACAGCCTTTTGCGCTAACCGGGTAAAGCCTACCACAATAGCCTCCTATCGCGCAGTGATCAAAAATCATGTAAATCCGGCCATTGGTGCCATGGAGATACAGGCCGTTCGTGGGACGCACATACAGCGCATTTACAACACCATGACAGCCGCCGGATTAACCGGGAAAACCGTCAAGAATGCCGGTGCCGTTCTCCACAAGGCTTTCAGCGTGGCACTGAAACAGGGCTTGATTGCTGCCAATCCCTGCGATGCTGCCGAACTGCCGAAAGTGATACAAAAGCCCATCAAACCGCTGACAGACGAAGAAATCCCACGTTTCCTTGCGGCCATTGACGAACACCCGTTCCGCAATGGGTACGGCCTGTGTCTGTTCGCTGGTCTGCGTGAGGGCGAATGCCTGGGCTTATCATGGGATAGCGTGGACTTTGAAAACCGGCGGATCACCGTCGGCCAGCAGCTCCAGAAAAGCAAAACAGAAAGCGGACGGTACTACATCGCCACCTCCACCAAAAACGGCAAAACGCGGGTAATCGCCCCGCCGGAGATTGCCTTTGACTATCTGCGAGACGAACGCCGCCGACAAGCCGAAAACAAACTGAGAGCAGGGAAAGCATGGAGTAATCCCGAAAACCTGTGCTTCACCACGGAAACAGGCCGGTATATCCTGCCGGAGATTTTCCGCCGGGCATACAAGAAGATCATGGCCGGTATTGGTCGCCCGGATGCTCGTGTGCATGATCTGCGCCACACCTGCGCCACCGTCGCCATTGCGTCGGGATCAGACATCAAATCTGTGCAAGACCTCATGGGACACGCCACAGCCAGCTTTACACTGAATGTGTACGCGCACACCTCGGAGCGCATGAAGGAGGACACGGCCAGCCGAGTACAGGGCTATTATGACAACCTTAGAAAAGCATAGACAAAGACCCGGCGGATATGCTCTGCCGGGTCTCTCGTTTTGGGGTAAAAATGGGGTATAAAAATCTGTTTGGGGTAAACTTAGGGGTAAACCGCTGCTTTTGGACACAAGAAAAAGCCTGTAACCATTGAGATTACAGGCTTTTCGTCTGGCGCAGTGGGAGGGATTTGAACCCTCGTGCCGCTTTTGACGACAACACGATTTCCAGTCGTGCTCGTTATGACCACTTCGATACCACTGCAAATATTCAGTTGTTTTCACAACATTGCTTATTATAGCAAATTTCCCGTACTTGTCAATAGTATTTTCGGAAAAATCTGCATAAATTTCAAAGGGCCGCCCGCTTTTGCGGACAGCCCCTCTCTGCGATACCCTGTTTTGTTACTTCATCATGGTCGTGACCGTATCCATGGCCGAGTCCATTGCGTTACCCATCCGCTGCATGGCCTTGCCCACAGTGGTTTTTCTGGCCTGCGGCCTGGGGTTAACGATCATATCCACGACAGCACCGGCCACCATGCCGATGCACACGCCACGCACAAATGTGGTCGTATTCATGTTTCTCAACTCCTTTTTCGGTACAGACATAGTATGCTCGCCAAAACAGAAAAAACGCCTTGCATTTGTTGCCAAAATCGCCGTTTGATGCTATAATATAATTTGATAAATTATGATTAAAAAGGAGTTTTACTATGTCTATTCAGAAATTACAGGAAACGATCCGCACCAGAAAAACCCCTGTGGCTTTGGGTCTCAGCCCCGCAGCCGACCGCTTGAGCCGCAAAATTCTGAAAAACTTTACCGATATGTACGGCGAATGCGCCATGGCCAATGCAGAGGCCGCCCGCTACATGGGCTGTCAGGCGTTGGACGCCGCCGCGGAAAAGCTG
The DNA here is from genome assembly GCA_018064925.1 of Candidatus Cacconaster stercorequi. Taxonomy (GTDB): domain Bacteria; phylum Bacillota; class Clostridia; order Oscillospirales; family Oscillospiraceae; genus Vescimonas; species Vescimonas stercorequi. Next base: position 18,756 of record JAGHUH010000008.1, read on the forward strand.
CCCGCCGTGATGCTCCGCGCCGAAAGCTATCTGTGCTACGGCTCCATGGGCTATGATGTACTGATCAATCTGGCCGGCATTGCCCACAACCGCGGGATGTATGTCATTATCGACTGCCGCACCACGGACGCCCAGGCTTGGCTGGAGGGTGTGGGCATGGCTGACGCCGTGACCGTTACCCCCTATGCAGGCGGCGACTGCTGCGCCGTGGGCGAGGATAAGGCCGTGTTTGCCGTGACCCGCACCGCCAATCCCTCCGGCGGCGATCTGCAAAATCTGATAGCCGGTGACCGCCCCCTGTATGTGGCCGCGGCGGAGCAGATGAACCGCAAGGGCGCCGGCTGCATCATCGAAACGGGCTACTCCCTGGACATCAAGGAGCTGCGCAAAAAGCTGGATAAAAACGCCTTTTTGCTGCTGACAAACTGCGACGACGAGAACGCCATCTGCGCCTTTGACGATTACGGTCACGGCGCACTGGTGGTGGACAACACCCTGCAGTATGCCGACGATATCCCCGCCGCGGTGGATGCCGCCATGGCCGAGATGAAGAAATTCGTCACCGTCCTGTAAGATCAGCCGCTATGACGACGATTTATCTCATCCGCCATGCCGAGGCCGAGGGCAACCTCTATCGCATCGCCCAGGGTCATCTGAACGGCACCATTACCGACCGCGGCTATCTGCAGATCGAGGCGCTGCAAAAGCGCTTTGCCGACATCCACATCGACGCCGTGTACAGCAGTGATCTGCGCCGCGCCTGCATCACCGCCCGCGCCATCTACAAGCCAAAGGGACTGCCCCTGCACCGCACGCCCGACTTCCGCGAGGTCAACATGGGTGTATGGGAGGGCCGCACATGGCAGGAGCTGCGCATGGACGACGAGGAGCAGCTCTACTATTTTAACCGCGACCTCTCCCGCTGGAAGGTGGAAGGATGCGAGACCTGTCAGCAGGTGCTGGATCGCTACATCCCCGCTTTGCGCCGCGTTGCCGCCGAAAACGAGGGCAAGACCGTAGCCATTTTGAGTCACGGCGCCGCCATGCGGATGGTGCTGGGCACGCTGGAAGGCATTCCCATGGAGGAGCTGGGGCGGACACCCCACGGCGACAACACCTCCGTGTCTTTGCTGGAGGTGGAGAACGGCGAGATCCGGGTGGTCTACCGAGATGACAACAGCCATCTAACGAAGGCCGGTCTCTCCACCTTTGCCCGCCAGAGCTGGTGGAAGGACAAATACATGAAGGAAGAGGGCGAATACTACCGCCCCATGAACGACGAATACCGCGCCGAGCTGGCGGCTCTGGGCGTCACCGTCCCCGACGAGGGACTCTGCTACGCCATCCGCTTCGGCTTTGAGACCATCGGACTCTATCAGCTTCTGCCGGAGAAAGATCCCCGCTGCGGCTGGATCGGGTGGTATTGGCTGGCACCCGCCTGGCGCGGAAAGCACCTGGGCATCCCGCCCATGGGACAGGCGGTGGTCTACTATCGCAGGCGCAATGTGGAATATCTGCGCCTTGCCTGCAATGATGAGGCCTCGCGGGGTTTCTTCATGAAATTCGGATTTACCCCCGCAGAGGGTGACATTCTGGAAAAATACATCGGTTACGGAGATGACACGGAATGAGAGGGACTGCGTTTTTACCTGTCAGCCGGGAGGAAATGATCGCCCGCGACTGGTACTATTATGATTTTCTGGTGGTCACGGCAGACGCCTACATCGACCACCCCAGCTTTGGTACCACGCTGATCGCCCGTGTACTGGAGAGTGAGGGGTATCGCGTGGCCATTCTGGCGCAGCCGGACTGGCACAGCGCCGATGCGTTCCGCGCCATGGGCAAGCCCCGCTACGGCGTGATGATCGGCGGCGGCAATCTGGACTCCATGGTGGCGCACTACACCGTGGCCAAGCGCCGCCGGACGCAGGATCTCTACTCCCCCGGCGGCAAAATGGGCTGCCGTCCCGACCGCCCCACCATCGTCTATGCCAACCGCGCCCGGGAAGCGTTCCCGGATACTCCCATTGTCATTGGCGGTCTGGAGGCGTCGCTGCGCCGCTTTGCCCACTACGACTACTGGGACGATAAGGTGCGCCGCAGTATTCTCTTTGACGCACCGGCCGACCTGCTGACCTACGGTATGGGCGAGAGCGCCACCCGCGAGATCGCCCGCCGTCTGGCCGCCAAGGTGCCGGTGAAGGAGATCACCGATGTACCCGGCACGGCGTACATCGCCGCCGACGACAGCGGCTGTCATTTTCACCGCTGCGCCTGCCCCTCCTACGAGGAGGTCTGCGCCGACAAGACCGCCTACGCATTGGCCACAAAAATCCAATACGAGGAGCATGACCCCGTCCGAGGCAACGCCGTGCTGCAGCCCTGTCAGGGGCGGCTGCTGGTGGTCAATCCGCCGGCGCGTCCCCTGCCGCGCGCCGAGCTGGACAAGCTCTATGACCTGCCCTATGTCCGGGAGGTACACCCCATGTATGAAGAAGGTGTGCCCGCCATTGAGGAGGTGCGTTTCTCCATCACCCACAATCGCGGCTGCTTCGGCGGATGTAACTTCTGCTCGTTGGCGTTCCATCAGGGACGCATGGTCACCTCCCGCTCCATCGACTCCGTGGTACGGGAAGCTGAAATGCTGACCCATGACCCAAAATTCAAGGGCTATATCCACGATGTGGGCGGCCCCACCGCCAACTTCCGCCACACCTCCTGCAAAAAGCAGAAGGAGCACGGGATGTGCAAGGGGCGGAGCTGTCTGGCACCGGAGCCGTGCCCCAATCTGGACGCCGACCACAGCGAGTATACCGAGCTGCTGCAGCGTCTGCGTGCCGTTCCCGGCATTAAAAAAGTGTTCGTCCGCAGCGGCATCCGCTACGATTACCTGCTGCAGGACAGCAACAAGGACTTCTTCCGGGAGCTGGTGAACTACCATATCTCCGGTCAACTGAAGGTGGCGCCGGAGCACTGCGTGGCCGGCGTGCTGGATTACATGGGCAAGCCCCACTTTGATGTGTTTCTGAAGTTCTGGCGGCAGTATCAGAAGCTGAATGAAAAGGATCAGAAGGAGCAGTATCTGGTGCCCTATCTGATGTCCTCCCATCCCGGCTGCACGCTGAACGATGCCGTGGAGCTGGCGGAGTTTTTAAAGCGCACCGGCCGCAATCCGGAGCAGGTACAGGATTTCTATCCCACCCCCGGCACGCTGTCCACCTGTATGTACTACACCGGCATCGACCCCCGGGATATGTCGGAGGTGTATGTGGCCCGTGATCCCCACGATAAGGCGCTGCAGCGCGCTCTGCTGCAGTTCGCCCGCAAGGACAAGCGCGCTCTGGTCATCGAGGCGTTGGAAAAGGCCGACCGCACCGATCTCATCGGCTTTGAACCAAATTGTCTGATCCGTCCGGTGAAGGGCGAGAAATACTTCGACCGCAAGCCGGAGGAGATCAAAAAGCCGGCCAAAAAGCGCGACGGCCGCGGCCCCAGACCGGAGGGCACCGTCCACCGCGGACGCCGAAATACCCCGGGACAAAAGGGGAAAATGTCCGCCAAGAAAAAAGCTGCTTTCGCCAAAAAGCGAAACGGAAAATAACCAAAACGGACTGTCTGACAGACAGTCCGTTTTTCTCCGGAGCGCCGTATACTGTATACTTGCATATTTATTCCTTTATTCATTTCATTTTTTGTGCATATTGCTCTATTCACTCCCGGTATCTTTTCCTTTTATACGGCATTTTTGCCACAATTTCTATTTTTACAAATTTTTATTCACTTTACGCTTGACTTTTATTCATTCGTAGCGTATAGTATGCATTGTCAGGAGGGCAACATCCAGTTCCCTCTGACAGGTAACATCTATACCTCCCAAAAGGGTGATTATAGAACCAGAAAATTAAAATTTATGAAAGGAAAAGAAAAGATGAAAAAGTTTATTGCATTGATTCTGTCCCTGCTGATGGTCCTGTCTCTGGTGGCCTGCGGACAGGAAGCCGCTCCCGCTGAGGACGACAACACCGATTACACCGCCATGTCTCTGGAGGAGCTGAAGGGCTGCCTCACCACCGTGGAAGAGGGCAAGCTGACCGTGGTCACCTCCCCCGACTTTGCTCCCTATGAGTTCTATGTTGCCGATGACAACGGCGAGTACACGCTGGCCGGCTTCGATATGGATCTGGCCAAGCTGATTGCTGACAAGCTGGGTCTGGAGCTGGAAGTCATCCCCATGGACTTCGACGGCACCATCTCCGAGCTGGGCGCTAAGAAGTGCGACATCGCTCTGGCCGGTTACTCTCCCGATCCCGATCGTGAAGACCTGATGAACTTCTCCAACCTGTACTACAAGGGCGGTCAGTCCTTCTGGTGCACCAAGGCTACCGCCTCCAAGTTCACCGACCTCGCCAGCGCCAACAACGCTGAGTACACCATCGGCGCACAGACCGGTTCCATCCAGGCTGACCTGGCCAAGAAAAATACCCCTGACGCCAATGTGCTGGATCTGGCCAAGGTGACCGATATCATCGCCGATATGCTGGCCGGCAAGATGGACGGTGCCTTCATCGAGACCGCCGTGGGCGAGAGCTATGCCAAGAACTATCCCGATCTGGTAAAGGTCTGCGATGTTCCCTATGATCAGGAAGGTTCCGCTGTTGGCGTGAACAAGGACAACGCTGCCCTGCTGGCTGCCATCAACCTCATCGTTGACGAGGCCGTATCTGACGGCACCATCGACGGCTTCGTGGCAGAGGCCAACGAGCTGGCTTCCGGCGCACACTTCATCATGTCCGACGGTGAGATCGTCGCTGACGAATAAGCTGACAGACATATTCCAACAAGCTGTCAATTCTCCCCGGAATTCCTTCCGGGGAGAATTGTGCGTATATTATGTAAACGAAAGGGTACATTACGATGGGTTCTTCTCTGATTACCGCCGCCGGCTTTGCCAAAGCCTGGCGCTACAAGCAAATGTTTGTGGACGGTCTGGTCTGCACTGTCAGCCTGTCTCTGCTCACTGTTATTCTGGGTTTCATTCTGGCGCTGTTTCTGGCCGTGCTGCGTCTTTCCAACTGGCATCCCTTCCGGGGCGTCGCTTTGGACAAGAACGGCTACCTCTGCAACAATTCTTTCCGCATCCTGCTCAGCAAGTTCAATCCCCTGAGCTTTCTGGCAAGCTGCTATGTGGAGATCTTCCGCGCCACGCCTATGCTGGTGCAGTTGTTCATTATCTATTACATCGTATTTGCCAATGTACCGCTGCCCACCTTCAAGCTGTTCGGCAGTATTCGGTTTGACCGTTTCCTGCCCGGCGTGGTGGCACTGTCGCTGAACTCCGGCGCCTACCTGTGCGAGATCATCCGCTCCGGCATCCAGTCCATTGACGGCGGCCAGACGGAGGCTGCCCGCTCTCTGGGCATGAGTCAGGTGCAGAATATGCGCTTCATCGTTCTGCCCCAGGCCATCAAGAACATTCTGCCCGCTATCGCCAACGAATTCGTGACCATCATCAAGGAGTCCTCCATCTGCTACACCATCGGTGTACAGGAGATCATGTACGCCGTGGCAAGCATCAAGGGCGCCACTTACCGGATCGGTGAGCCGCTGATCATTGCAACGCTGGTCTACTTCTGCCTGACCTTCCCCACCAGTAAGATCATTGCCTACTTTGAAAAGAAAATGAGCGCCGGTGACCGCAGAAACGGTAACGAAGGTGCCAAAAAAGCAAAGCGCAAAAGTGCAGAAGTGCTCAATGAGCAGGAACGCACCAAGGCCAAGATGTGAGGAGGGCATTGCCATGAAGCTGATCGAAGTCAAGGACTTAAAGAAATATTATAACAAGGGTGCCATCAAGGCACTGGACGGCGTGACCGTGGACATCAACAAGGGTGATGTGATGGTCGTCATCGGCCCCTCCGGCAGTGGTAAATCCACTTTCCTGCGTTCGCTGAATTTGCTGGAGGAGCCCACCGGCGGCGAGATCCTCTTTAACGGTGTGGACATCACCAAGAAGAAGGTCAGAAATGCCGAAGGCAAGATGGTGAAGCTGGACATTGACCAGCACCGCCAGAAAATGGGCATGGTGTTCCAGCACTTCAACCTGTTCCCCCACAAGACCATTATGGAGAACATGACGCTGGCACCCATTCAGGTGAAGCATATGTCTCAGGCCGATGCCGAGGCCAAGGCCATCAAGCTGCTGGAGCGCGTCGGTCTGGGTGACCGCGCCGATGCCTACCCCATTCAGCTCTCCGGTGGTCAGAAGCAGCGAATCGCCATTGTCCGCGCGCTGATGATGGAGCCGGAGGTCATGCTCTTTGACGAGCCCACCTCTGCATTGGACCCCGAAATGGTGGGCGAGGTGCTGGAGGTTATGAAGGAGCTGGCCGAGGAGGGCATGACCATGGTGGTGGTGACCCACGAGATGGGCTTTGCCCGCGAGGTGGGCAACCGCGTGCTGTTTATGGCGGACGGCAAGCTGCTGGAGCAGGGCACGCCGGAGGAGATCTTCTCCCATCCGCAGTGCGACCGCCTGCAGGACTTCCTGGCCAAAGTGCTGTAAAAATCATCATTGCCCCGGGAAACCGGGGCAATGCCAGTATAAGGAGTAATCATTATGACAAAGCAGGATTGTTTTCAGGTCATAGATGCCGCTGCATCCGAGTTGACCGCCCTGTCTGACGATATCTGGGGCTACGCCGAGCTGAGCTTGCAGGAAACCCGTTCCGCCAAGCGATATGTGGACTTTCTGCAGAAGGCCGGTTTTGCGGTGGAGACCAATATCGCCGGAATTGAAACCGCCTTCACCGCCACCTATGGCAGCGGCAGGCCCATCATCGGTATTCTGGCTGAATATGACGCCCTGTCCGGGCTGTCCCAGAAGGCAAATTATGTAAAAAAAGAGTCGCTCACCGCCGGTGGCTGTGGGCACGGATGCGGCCACAATTTGCTGGGTGCCGGTGCACTTTCTGCCGCGTTGGGCATCAAGCACTACCTTTCCGGCGGGCACAGCGGCACGGTGATTTTGTACGGCTGTCCCGGCGAGGAGGGCTGCGCCGCCAAGGCTTTTATGGCGCAGCAGGATATGTTCCGCTCACTGGATGCCGCTCTGGCGTGGCATCCCGGCGATACCAACGAGGTCACCTCCGGCCGTAATCAGACCTCTTTGCAGGTGCTGTACCGCTACCACGGCATCGCCTCTCACGCTGCCGAAAGCCCCCACATGGGCCGCAGTGCGCTGGACGCCGTGGAGCTGCTGAACATCGGCGTACAGTTCCTGCGGGAGCACATTGCTCAGGCCGATGCCCTGCACTACGCCATTCTGGACGCAGGCGGCTGTTCTCCCAATGTGGTGCAGCCGGAGGCATCCGTCCTCTATATGCTGCGCTCGGACAATGTGCCCCACGCCCAGAAGCTGCTGAAGCGACTGGACAATATCGCCCACGGTGCAGCGCTGATGACCGAAACCACCATGGACCGTCAATTTGTTGACGGCACCGCGGATATCGTGCCCAACGCAGTGCTGGAGCAGGTTTTGTTCCGCAATATGCAGGAGGTGGGCGTTCCCACCTACACCACACAGGAAACCGACTTTGCCGCCGCCCTGCGGGATACCTATCCCCATGACCGGCTGCCCGGCAGCGTGTGGCAGCTTGACGATGAATGTGCCGCACAGGTCAAGGCATTGAGCGAAAACAACACCAAGGCGCTCAACGATTATCTCATGCCCTACCGTACCTCCAACCAGCAGAATTTCGGTTCCTCCGATGTGGGCGATGTCAGTCATCAGACACCCACCGCGCAGTTTACCGCCGTCACATGGGCCAGCGGCTCTCCCGGTCATAGCTGGCAGAATGTGGCCATCGGCAAGCACTCCATCGCCCACAAGGGAATGCTCTACGCCGGCAAGGTGCTGTGCGCCGCCGCCATTGATCTGTACGAGTCCCCCGCTCTGCTGAAGCAAGCCCGGGAGGAATGGCAGCGCAAAAACGGCGTTGGCTACATCTGTCCCATTGAGGACGGCACCATTCCCACCATTCTCTGATTTCTGAAAAACAGCAAACGATGGCAGGCACTTTTCATGCCTGCCATCGTTTTTCTGTTTCATTTTGGTATCGGCTGCTTACTTCAACAGTCCCATCAGACCGTCCAACAAACCGCCGGCGGCGTTGTTATTTGCCCCAGAGGATGCCGGCTTCTTTTTCTTCTTGCCGGTGGTGGTCGTGGTGGTCGCGGTGGTGCCGCCGCCCTGCAGGCCGCCGATGATGCCGCCCAGATCCAGACCGGAGGACTGCTGGGAAGAATTTCCGCCACCCAGCAGATTGTTCATCAGCGCGGCCATGGCCAGCGTGGTGATAATGGAGGAACCCTTGCCGGAGGAAGCCGCGCCCTGTCCCAGCAGGCTCATCAGCAGCGGTGCTGCATTGGCCAGAATCGAGTTGGTCTTTGCCTTACTGACCTTGGTATCAGATGCGATGGACTGCACCGAGGTGTCATCGCCGGAAGCACCCAGCAGATAATTGACGATCTTGGCGCCATCGTCCGTATCCACCTTTTTCAGGTAGGAGGACAAATTGCTGGTATCGCTGCTGCCGTGCTTCATGGCAGCACCCAGAAATGCGTCAGCCAGACTCTTGTCGCCGGACTCGTTGCCGGCACCGGTCAGCAAGGCGGGCAGCGCGCTGCCAAGTACCTTTTTGACCTCGCTCTCGCTGGCACCGGTATTTTCACTCAACGCGGAAATGCTCTCATTACTCAGCATGGTGCCGAGGATCGAATTGATATCCATGGTATTTCCCCTTTATGTATATGATATTATAAATTATGTACCCATACACGCGGCAAGTCAAGAAAAATATTGTGCGCTATCATATTGAAACCCACCACATTTTGTGTATAATGATACTATCACTTGCAATACCCTTTTCATAAATAAAAAGGAGCGTTTTTACTATGGCTGAAAAGAAAGAAAAGAAGATCATTTCCGCCAAGACCGGCGAGACCGTGTCTCAGGCAACCATCGCGGCCGATCGCAAAAAGAAAAAGGCCGAGGCTGTTCCCCAGAGTACCACCGGATTGCGCGTAGGCGCCATCGTGCTGTGGGTCGCTGCACTGGCCTTTGAAATTCTGGCCCTGATGCTGCTGTTGGGCAAGATCAACCTGCACATCGGCTCCACACTGACGCAGCTGATCATCATGCTGGTGTTGGATCTGGTCTGTGTCATTATCGGCGCACAGCTGTGGAAGAAAGCCAACCACATCCACCCCGCCTCCGAGGAAAATAAGGCCACCTTCTGGCTGTGGAATAACATGGGCGTGATCGTATGCACCCTGTGCTTCCTGCCCTTCATCATTCTGGCGCTGACCAATAAGAACGCCGACAAGAAAACCAAGACCATTGCCGCCGTGGTGGCCGTTATCGCCCTGCTCATCGGCGGCGTGGCCAGCTACGATTGGAATCCTGTGTCCGTCGAGCAGCAGCAGGCCGCCATGCAGGCGCTGGGCAACAGCGATGTGTTCTGGTCCCCTTACGGTCATGTGTATCACACCCATGATGACTGCCAGTCCCTGAATCAGTCCGACGAACTGACCTATGGCACCGTGGAGGAAGCCATTGCTGCCAATCGCACCCGCCTGTGCGCCTTCTGCGCCAAGCGCGACAGCATCACCAATGTGGTCACCGACGGCAATCCCGATGAGGTGGAGCTGTTGGAGGAAAGCGTGGAGGATGTTGCGAACGCTGATTTGGAAGATCCCGCCGCTTAACACAGATAAATACATCAAATGCCGCACGGTCGAAATGACTGTGCGGCATCATTCTGCATCCAAAAAAATCGGTCATCGCTTTGATGACCGATTTTATTCTTTTATCAGCTTTTTCCGTGAATCTGATTGCCGCACTTTGGGCAGGTGATCACAATCTTCCCCTTCCCCACCGGCACACGGCACACGGCACGGCAGGCACAGCAGGTGAAGTATTTGTGCTCCTTGTCCTGCTTCTGCTGTTTGGCCGTGCGGAAGCCCTGCGTGACAGGATTCCAGACCTTTTCCATAAACTTTCGGTTTTCCTCGCGCCGCTGATAAAGGTTGCGGGAAAACACCCGGAACAGCGCCCATACGGTCAGCACTGCGGCCACAAGCCCTATAATGCCGTTGGCCACCGTGTTTTTAACGAACATATTGATGACATCCATGACAATGACTGCCCAGATCATCACCAATCCCAACAGGTCAGCACCGTTCCGGCCATACATGAAGCGGGAAAGCGCATTGCCGATTCTCTGAAAAAAGCTCATCCGAAAGTCCATCCTTTCGCAAAAACGCTGTTACTATTGTACCGAAAAATTCATCAAATAAAAAGACCCGATCTGTAAAATTAACAGTTTCGTCATATTTTCCCCGCAAAATTCTTCCCCTCTTACCCACTCTGATGTTCACTTCCTCGGTTTTTCCGTTGCAATCATGGCAAGACATTGGTATAATGTATTTGTATTATTATGCACACTGGGAGCCGGCAGGTATTCCCACCGGCTCCCTATCTGAAAAGCGGCAAGCCGACCGCCCCCAACGGTGGGGCACTGGCAGCTGCGTCGATGTCGCCGGGGCGGCCCGACTCATGCGCCGCTCGTGTTATCCTATGCCGCAGAAAACCGCGCCGTGCGGTTTGCTGCGCGATCATTTTCAGAAAGGATCCTCCGCTATGATTAAGATCTCCCCCTCCATTCTTTCCGCCGATTTTGCCAATCTCGGCCGTGATATTGCCCGGATTGAAAGCGCAGACTATGTCCATGTGGATGTGATGGACGGCCTGTTTGTGCCCAATATCTCCATCGGTATCCCCGTGGTGAAGTCCATTCGCCCCACCACCCAACTGCCGCTGGATGTCCATCTGATGATCGAAAAGCCGGTGCGCTATGTGGAGCAGTTCTGTGATGCCGGCGCCGATATCGTCACCTGCCATGTGGAGTCCGATACCGAGGAAAATATTCACGCGGCTCTTGCAAAGATCCACGCCAAGGGGAAAAAGGCCGGCGTGGTGGTCAAGCCCAAGACGCCCGCCAGCGCTGTACTGCCCTTTCTCAACGAGGTGGAGATGATCCTGGTGATGACGGTGGAACCCGGCTTCGGCGGCCAGAAGTTTATGGCTGACATGATGCCCAAGGTCGCCCAGATCCGCCAGTATATCGACGCCATGAATCCCACTTGTGAGTTAGAGGTAGACGGCGGCGTGGATCCCGTCACCTGCAAGGTCTGCATTGCTAACGGTGCCAATGTGCTGGTGGCCGGCAGCGCCGTTTACAAGGCGGAGAACATCCCCGCCAGAATTGCCGAATTGAGAGGATAAACACCATGGAATATTTTCCCGCGCCGCTGGAGCGTCTGGTGGAGCAGTTTGCACGGCTCCCCGGTATCGGCGGCAAAAGCGCCCAGCGCCTTGCATTTCATGTGCTGAATTTACCCATGACCGAAGCACAGGAGTTTGCCGATGCCATCGTGGACGCCAAGAAAAGCGTGACGCTCTGTCCCGTGTGCCAAAATCTCACCGGCGGCGGATTGTGCCCCATCTGCGCCGCTCCGAAGCGGGATGAGAGCACCATCTGCGTGGTGGCCGATCCCCGGGATGTAATCGCCATTGAGCGCGCCCGGGAGTTCAACGGGCACTACCATGTGCTGCACGGCGTGTTGAGTCCCATGAACCATGTGGGGCCGGACGATCTGCAGATCAAATCTCTGTTGGATCGTGTGGCGCAGGGCAACATTCACGAGGTCATTATGGCCACCAACCCGGACACCGAGGGTGAGGCCACGGCGCTGTACATTGCCCGGCTTCTGAAGCCCTTCGGCGTAAAAGTCACCCGTCTGGCCTACGGCATCCCCGTAGGCGGCCATCTGGAATTTGCCGACGATGCCACGCTGATGCGTGCATTGGAGGGCAGACGCGAGCTGTGATATCATGAAACGATTCTTTTCTGTACTTTTGACCATTTTTATGCTGCTCTCCCTCACCGCCTGCGGTGAGCCGAAACCGGTGGAGCAGTCCATCTTCGCTATGGATACCTACATGACGCTGGTGGCCTACGGCGACAACGCGCAGGACGCACTGGACGACTGTGCCAGGGCCATCAACGACTTGGAACGCACCCTCTCCCGCACCATAAGCAGCAGTTGTGTCGCACGACTGAACGCCGACGGCAGCTTCGCCGACGAGGAGACCGCCCGACTGGTAGATCGGGCGCTACATTACAGCACCGAGACCGGCGGCACCTTTGATATCACCATCGCCCCCCTGGTGGAGCTGTGGAACATCACCGGCGATGACCCCCATGTCCCTGCCAAGCGTGAAATTGACGCACTTCTCCCACTGGTAGGGAGCGACCATGTCCATGTCAAGAACAGTACTGTCACACTGGACGAGGGCTGCTCCATTGACCTGGGCGGCATCGCCAAGGGGTATGCCAGCGATGTGGTGGCAGATATTTTTCGATGCCGCGGCATCGAAAGCGGCACCGTGTCACTGGGCGGCAATGTGTATGTCTGCGGCACCAAGCCCGGCGGCGAGGCGTGGACGGTGGGCATCCAAAACCCCAACGGCGGCGACTGCGCCGCCTATGTCAGTCTGACGAACACCTTTGCCGTGACCTCCGGCGGCTATCAGCGGTACTTTACCGCCGAGGACGGCACCGTCTATCAGCACATCATTGATCCCCATACCGGTGCACCGGCCCGGAGTGACCTCACCTCCGTTACCGTGATCTGCCCCAACGGCACCTGCGCCGACGCATACTCCACCGCACTTTATGTCATGGGGGAGCAGGGCGCCATCGACTTCTGGCGCAGCCACGGTGATTTTGACATGATCCTCATCACCGCCGACGGACGGCTGCTGTATACCCCTGCACTGACTGTTACCAAACCGGAGGGAAGCAACTATGACTTCCAGACAATCTCCTAAACTGAAGCCCTCTCCATGGGATGCCATCGTGGTGGCCGCGGTCATCGCGCTGGGCGTGTTTGTAACGGTGGTATTCTACGGTGGCAAAAGCGCCGATCACGACCTGAAATGCGTGGTCAGCGCAGGAAGTAAAACCGTGGATACCATCGCGCTGCGGGATGCGGCGAAAGCCCCCATTGCACGCACCTATCAGGGCAACGGTTACACCCTGCATATGACTGTCACCGCCGACGGTGTCTGCGTCAGCGAGTCGGACTGCCCGTCGCAGGACTGTGTACATACCGGCACCATCACCCGATCCGGACAGAGCATTGTCTGCCTTCCTGCTCAGATCGTCATTCATCTGGAGGGTACCGCCAACAGCGGGCCCGATGTGATCGTGGGGTGACGGGTATGAAGATTACGACGAAAAAACTGGCGCTGTGCGCCGTATTGACGGCACTGGCACTGGGATTGAGCACACTGGAAAACCTGTTTCCCATCTCGCTGGTGGTACCGCTGCCCGGCGTGAAGCTGGGCCTTGCCAATATCGTCACGGTGTTCGCGCTGTACGAGCTGGGGGCTCCCTCGGCACTGGTCATCCTTGTGGCGCGGTGTCTGCTGGGTTCCCTGTTCGCCGGCAACGCCTCGGCGCTAATCTTTTCTCTGCTGGGCGGCTTCACCGCCATGCTGGTGATGATCGCACTCAAGCAGCTGCCCGTCCTGTCCATCTACGGCGTATCCATCGGCGGCGCGGCGGCACATAACATCGGCCAGATGGGCGCCGCCATCATCACACTGGGCAACACCATGGTGCTGGGCTATCTCCCCTTCCTGCTGGCGGTGTCGCTGTTCACCGGCGCACTTACCGGATTTGTCAGCGGACTTCTGTTCCGCGCCATGAAAAACATCAATCTCTCCCACTAAAAGGAGGCAATATAATGGATAAAAAAGATAAGATCATACTCCAGCAGTTGGATGTTATCCGCTCCATGTCGGAAAACAACCTCAAACGCATGGGCAATGATTTCTGGGGAACTCCCTTTGAGGGCATTCTGGATACCCCCTCGTCTGCCGACAGCGAGAAAAAGAACACGCCCCCTACTGCCGACGCCAAGCCCGGCGACACCGCTCCGGCAGAGGCAGAGGTCACCCCGCCCGAAAAGATTGAGGATCTGCTGGCAGAGCTGGACGGCTATGTGGGTCTGAAAGAAATCAAGGAAGAGGTGCACAGCCTGATCAACATGGTGCAGGTCTACAAGCTGCGACGCGAAAACGGCCTGCCCACCACGGATATGTCGCTGCACATGGTGTTCTCCGGCAACCCCGGCACCGGCAAAACCACCGTGGCCCGCATCATGGCGCGGATCTACCACTCTCTGGGCATCCTGTCCAAGGGACAGCTGGTGGAGGTGGATCGAAGCGGTCTGGTGGCCGGCTATGTGGGACAGACCGCCATCAAGACCCAGAAGGTCATTGAAAAAGCCATGGGCGGCGTGCTGTTCATCGACGAGGCCTACGCCCTCAACGGCAAAAGCGAAAACGACTTTGGTCAGGAGGCCATCGACACCGTGCTGAAGGCCATGGAGGATCACCGCGACGATCTGGTGGTGATCGTGGCGGGCTATACGGAGCTGATGGACAAGTTCATCCACTCCAATCCGGGTCTTGAGAGCCGTTTCAACCGTTTTCTGGAGTTCGCCGACTACACCACCGACGAGCTGCTTGCCATCTTCCACAGCCAGTGCAAGAAGGGATTTTACCAGCTGGATGAGGGCGTGGAGGAGTTGATCCGCGACTACATCACGGAGGAAAACACCGATCCGGAGACCTTCGGCAACGGACGCGGCGTCCGCAATATCTTTGAGCATATTCTGGTGGCACAGAACAACCGTCTGGCCAAGATGGAAAATGTCACCCGGGACGATCTGATGAAGATCACGCAGGACGACATCCTACACGCCCGGGGCAAGATTGACGAGTGACCTGTAAGCAAACAAAAAAGTCACCCCCACAGGGGGTGACTTTTTGTTATTCTTTTACCCAATCGTACGCAAGGCGCGGCGTTCCGTCGGGAACATAGATGATCCCGCGGCGCTGAAAGCCACATCTTTCCACAGCACGCTGCATGGTCAGATTGCTCTCATGCGTATCCACGCGGATGTGGTCAATCTGCGTGCTCATCCAACGGAACACCTCCGCCATCACGCCGCGGTGCGTTCCGTCGCTGCCCAAACGGTGCAATGTGCCGTATTCGGTATCACTGCGCCATGTGCCGCCCTCGATGACAGCATAGGTAGGGTCGTCGCCCACGATAAAGGCAAACACGGCGCAGATCCCGTCATCCTCCAGCACATAGAGCTGACCCAGACGGATATCGTTTTCCAGCTTGCTCTCCGGACGATCCTTACCGCCCCACTGCACCGTGTTGCCGTGATTGCGCATATACTGCCGTGCGGCAGCGTAGACCTCCAGAATACGGGGCAGATCGCCTATTGTTGCCGTTCTCACCATGGCGTTACTCCAGTTCATCCAGCGTCAATTGGAAGCCGGGCATAAAGTGCTCCATAAAATATGCCACCTCGGGCATGGCGTATTCCTGCAACGCCGCCAGCGTCTGCTCGGCAGCCTTGCGGAACTCGGTATTGCCCGCTTTCAGCTCCTCCACGCATTTGATATAGGCTGACAGCTTGTCGGCGGCTTTCACCAGCTGCTCCACCCGCTCATCCGCCGGCTGCAAAATCTCATCGTAGGTGGGCTGCAATTCCTCCGGCAGCATCTTCAAAAGCTTCTCGCAGGCGATGGATTCCACCTGCTTATAAGCATCGCGGATATCCGGGTTATAGTACTTGATGGGCGTGGGTAGGTCGCCGGTGAGGATCTCGCTGGCATCGTGGTACAGCGCCGCCACCGCTACCTGTCCGGGGTCCGTCTGCTGAGAAAAATACTCGTTGCCAATCACTGCCAGCGCATGGGCCAGCATGGCCACCTGATGGCTGTGCTCCTGAATATTCTCGGTATAGCTGTTGCGCATCAGCGCCCAGCGGTTGATGAACCGCATCCGGTTCATATAGGCAAAAAAATGACTCATTTTACAATTTCTCCCAACAGTACATCGCCGTCCACGGCGGTAATCGTTACATCAAGCACCTGATTGTGAAGGTCGCTGCCCACCACCGCCACCATCATATAGTTGGGGGCGTGACCGGCATAGCGGCCGTCTCTGGGCTGCTCAAACAGCACCGGATAGGTGCGGCCCACGCACGCCTCCAGATAGCGGTGGTGCATCCTCTCCGCCACCGCCGCGGCGCGATGGGCGCGTTCATCCTTAACGGGGCCCTGAATCTGCGGCATTTTGGCCGCCGGGGTACCGGGACGAATGGAATAAGGGAAGATGTGCATATCGGCAAAAGCGCACTTTTCAATGAACGCCAGCGTCTGGGCAAATTCCTCCTCCGTTTCGCCGGGAAAGCCGGTGATCAGGTCGGTGGTCACGGCGGGATGGTCAAAGTATTCGTTTAGCTGGCGCACCGATTCATAGTACCGTGCCGTGTCGTATTTGCGATTCATCCGCTTGAGTGTGGCATCACAGCCGGACTGCATGGACAGATGGAAATGCGGGCACAGGTTGGGCAGCTTCACCGCTCGGCGGCAGAAGTCCTCGGTGATGGTGCGGGGCTCCAGCGAGCCAAGGCGAATGCGCATCTCCCCGGCAGCGGCGCTGATGGCCTCCAACAGGTCGATCAGCGTGGTGCCGTCCTTGAAATCGTGACCGTAGGAGGAGATCTCGATGCCCGTCACCACGATCTCGCGGTAGCCCTCGGCACGAAGCTGCGCCGTCTGCTCCACCGCCACGGAAAGCGGCAGCGAGCGCACCGGGCCGCGGGCATAGGGAATGATGCAGTAGGTGCAGAAATTCACACAGCCGTCCTCCACCTTCAGCATGGCGCGGGTACGCTCCGCCATACCGCCGGCAGGCAAAATCTCAAAGCAGCGGCGGCGCAGCGCGTCATCCACCAGCATCATCGGCTCATGCTCCGCGGCCGCCTGCTCCAGAAGATCCAGAAACGCCATGCGGTCACCGGTACCGGCAATCAGATCAATATCCAACTCCGCGGCCTCCCGGGGATGCGTCTGCACATAGCAGCCGCAGGCCGCCACCACGGCGGCGGGATTATTCTTTTTGCAGCGCCGGATCATCTGGCGTGATTTCTTATCGCTGACCGCCGTCACCGAGCAGGTATTGACAATGTAGGCGTCCGCCGTATCCTCGAAGGGTACCAGTGTGTGACCCCGACGGGTAAGCTCCTGCTCCATGGCCTGCGTCTCATATTGATTGACCTTGCAGCCAAGGGTATAAATGGCAATTCGCATGAGAGGTTCTCCTTGCACTTTTTGTGCGTTTTTTGTATAATAATTATTTGTATTATAATGTATTCTTCCGCCGGTGGCAAGACTCCGGCTTGATGAAATTGAGGTGCCATATGATTTATCTGGATCACGCCGCCACCACGCCGGTTCCCAAGGCCGTGGCGGACACTATGTACGATGTACTGACCACGCAGTTCGGCAATCCCTCTGCCCAGTATCCCTACGGACAGGACGCCAAAAAGCTGGTAGAGCGATACCGTCAGACCATTGCCGATGCGCTGGGATGCGCGCCCCGCAGCCTGTACTTTACCTCCTGCGGCACAGAAAGCGACAACTGGGCCATCCATGCCGCCGTATGGCAGGGGCGTCACACGGGCAAGCATATCATCACCACCGCTGTGGAGCACAACGCCATTCTGGAGCCGTGCAAGTGGCTGGAAAAACAGGGCTATGAGGTCACCTATCTGGTGCCCGACAAGACGGGAAACATCAGCGTGGAGCAGGTAGCTTCGGCCCTGCGGGAGGATACCGTCCTTGTAAGCATGATGCTGGTGAACAACGAGACCGGCTGTATCTTCCCGGTGAAGGAGACGGCACAGCTGCTCCGGACGCGCAAAAGCCGCGCACTTTTGCACTGCGATGCCGTGCAGGGTTTTTTGAAGGTGGACTGCGATCCCGTGCGCTGGGGCGTGGACATGATGAGCTTTTCGGCTCACAAGATCGGCGGCCCCAAGGGCATCGGCGCGCTGTATATTTCGGACAGCTTCCGCAATGTGCGGCCTCTGCTGCCCGGCGGCGGTCAGGAGGGCGGCCTGCGCTCCGGTACCGAGGCCACCGCGCAGATTGCAGGCTTTGCCAAGGCCGTGGAGCTGCGGCGGGAAAATCTTACCGAAAAGCTGCAGCACATGGCAGACATCAAGGCGTACTGCCGAGAAAAGCTCCTGACCATCCCCACCGTGGTGGAGGTGGGCAAGGGCACCGCACCCCACATTCTGTCCGTGGCACTGCCCGGCTATCCCAGCGCCAACATCGTCACCGATCTGGGCGCACAGGGCATCTGCATCAGCGCCGGCTCCGCCTGCCACAAGGGCAAGAGCAGCCATGTGGTCAGCGCACTGGGTCTTGACAAGCGCACCGCCGCCGGTGTCATCCGCATTTCCTTCGGACCTGACACCACCCAAGCGGAGATCGACGCGCTGTATGAGGCGCTGAAGCAGCACAAGGAGCGGCGCTTCGCCATGCTGTAAATCCACTTTCACCAAGGAGCTTCTATGTTCAAAATATTTCAACGCGAGTCGGGCTTTTACCGCTATCTATGGCGCTTGAGTCTGCCCATGATACTGCAAAATCTCATTACCTTCTCGCTGGGGCTTATCGACACCTTTATGGTCAGCCAACTGGGCAACACCGAGATGGCCGCCGTCACCACCGCCAATGTGCCGGTGTTCCTGCTGATCTCCATCGTGTTCGGCGTACAGAGCGGCCTTGGCATCCTGATCAGCCAATATTGGGGCAAGAAGGACATGGACGGGATCAGCCGTGCGCTGGGCGTGGCCTCCTGGCTGGGTACGGGGATCGCCCTTTTGCTGGCCATCGCATTTTTCCTGTTCCCCATTCCCATTATGGATCTTCTCAGCAACAATCATGAGCTCAGCGTGCTGGGTGCGCCGTATCTGCGGATCATCGGCTTTTCCTATGTGTTCAATATGCTCTCCTCTGCCTATGTCAGCGCACAGCGCAGCGTGGAAAACCCCAACTTCGGCATGAAGCTGTTTGGTTTTTCCACCGTGCTGAACACGGGATTGAACTATCTGCTGATCTTCGGCAAGCTGGGCTTCCCCATGCTGGGCATCCGGGGCGCGGCACTGGCCACCCTGTGCGCCCGCATCTCCGAGTTCCTGATCTGCCTCGTCTATGCCCTGCGCAGCAAAACCATTCCGCTGAATTTGTCAGCGTTCTTCCGCCCCGGCTGGGAGATGGCACGACGCTTCGTCAGATACTCCTCCCCCGTCATCCTCAACGAGATCGGCTGGGGGCTGGGCAACAGCCTGCTGACGGTTATTCTGGGGCACACCGCCCAATCCGTGGAGTATTTGGCAGCGTACAGCGTCACCGGCAATCTGGGACGGCTTTCGCTGGTGGTCTGCTTCGGTCTGGGTGCCGCCACCGCCGTGCTGGTGGGCAAGGCCATCGGCGAGGGGCAGACCCACGATCAGGTGATGTCCCTCAGCCGGACGCTGCTGGCATTCACCGCCGCAGTAGGTGCCGCGCTGGCGGCGTGCTGCATCATTCTGGTGCCAATCTTGTTCCGGCCGGTGATCTTCCCGCTGTTCAAGCTGACCGGCTACTCCGTGACGATTGCCACGGCGCTGGCTGTCAGTGCCTTTGCCGCCATCCCGCTGCACGCCTATTCCATCTCCGCCGTCACCGGCGTACTGCGCTCCGGCGGTGATGTGATCTGGGCCACCGTACTGGATCTGATGCCACAATGGCTGTTTTCTCTGGCGCCAACGGCACTATTCGCTCTGGTGCTGAAAACCGGCTGCTGGCCCATTGCCATTGCCACGCAGGCCGAGGGCATTTTGAAAGTGCCCTTCTGCTTTGCCCGAATCCGCACCGGCAAGTGGATCCATGATGTCACCGTGTCAGAAAAGGAGAAGCTATGAGTCTTTTCATCTGTCCCATCTGCGGCGCACCGCTGCAGCGCGGAGCACATACCTATACCTGTCCCAACCGCCACAGCTATGATCTGGCCAAGGAGGGGCACACCCACCTGCTGCCCGCCAACCGCAAAAACAGCAAGATGCCCGGTGATGACAAGGGCATGGCCGCGGCGCGTGCCGCCTTTTTGAGCAAAGACTACTACGCGCCGCTGAAGGACGCCCTGTGCGAGCTGGCAATCGCCCACACAGGCGATGCGCCCTGCGTACTGGACACCGGCTGCGGCGAGGGCTACTATACCAGCGCCATCTATCACGCTCTGCGGGATGCCGGCAAGGCGCCGCAAATGGCGGGCATCGACATCTCCAAGTTCATCCTGCGTCTGGCAGCCAAGCGGGAGAAGGCCGTGGAGTTCGCCGTGGCCTCCTCCTATCATCTGCCGGTTGGAGACGCGTCCATCGACTTTCTGCTGAACTGCTTTTCTCCCCTGGCACTGGACGAATTTCGCCGCTGTTTGCGTTCCGGCGGCCACTTTGCCTATGTGGTGCCGTCGGAAAAGCACCTGTGGGAGCTGAAAGAGGTGCTCTATGACCACCCCTATCCCAACGAGGTGAAGGAGACGCCTTACGAGGGCTTCCGCTATGTGACCATCCGCCATGTGGAGGGCATGATGCATCTGACCTCACAGGAGGACATTCACGCCCTGTTCCAGATGACCCCCTACTATTGGAAAACACCCAAATCGGGATGTGAGCGCCTTAACGCGCTGAACACCTTGGACTGCCGTATTTCCTTTGACATCCATGTGTTTCAAAAGCTGTAAAAAAGCAAATATCCCACGCAAAAGAGGGACGACAGCGTCGTCCCTCTTTTTATTTCTGTATGCGGCGTGTCGCAACGCTCTATTCTTTTCATTCCTCATTGGTGGAAACGATGTTGTAATAGGTGCGGGCGGTGGCCTTGTAAATGATGGCGTAGACCGCGCCAAACACAGCAAAGGCTGCCAGCGTCACCAGAATGACAAATGTCAGATTACGCAGATTGAAAAGCTGCAGGATCTTCCACACCAGCGGAAAGGCAAAGCTCAAATGCACGCCCGCCAGCAGGAGCGGCGCAAAGAACACCGTCAACACCTGGGAGTCGATGCTCTTTCGGATATCCTCCCGGGTCATGCCTACCTTGCGCATGATGGCGAAGCGGGAGCGATCCTCGTAACCCTCGGACACCTGCTTATAGTAGATGATCATGGCGGCGGCAAACAAAAATACGATGCTCAGCATGATGCCCAGGAAGAACATCCCACCGTAGGTGGTGAAAAAGTCATCCTTCTCCTCCGCAAGACAGCCGCTATAATAACCGTAGCCGTTCTCGCCCATCAAGAAATCCACCGTCTGCAGGGAGTCGGTGACATCGCGGTATACGGCGATGGTCTCCTCGTCGGATGCCTCCAGATCATAGGCGTAATACCAATCAACCGTCAGCATCGAGTCGCCGGACGGATCCTGCAGCGCCTCAAGCGGACGCAATACATCGAAAGATGGCACCACCAAAATTAGCGATGGCATCACCAGACTCTCCGCCTCGCTGATGGGGAAGCACTCCTTCAACTGCGATGCGATGTTCAGTGTGACATCTCCCACGGTAAGGCTGTTTTCGGGATACTGACAGCGGATGGGGAACACCGCCGCCTCCCCTTCCTGCAACGCCAGGCCGGCATCCGTCAAGCGGTTATAATCGTCCAGCGTCACGAAGTAAAGGTTGCGCACGCTGGCATAGGCACCGATGTTCCACTCATTGGCAGAGAGGTCGGGCTGGATCACGGCACCGTCCAGCGCACCGGCAATGGATGCGTAGCCGTATTCCGCTGCGTTTTGCGGCGTCACGCCATGGCGATCAAACACCGCCTGATACGCACCACGGATCTTGTTGATATTCTCCTCCGTCAGATCGTCCATCGTCCGCAGCTCCACCCCCACCTCGCTGCCCCACGGAAAGCGGGTAGACAGCGAATCGTTGGCGCCAAAATACAGACTGGCCGTGGAGGAGACCATCACCAGCACCATGGTGGAGAGAATGCAAATGGAAGCCAGTCCCGCGCCGTTGCGCTTCATGCGGTAGACCATGGAGGACACCGACACGAAATGGTCTTTGCGGTAGTAATACTTCTTGTTCCGCTGCAGCAGACGGCACAGCACCACACTGCCGGCGATGAACAGCAGATATGTGGCCACGATGACCATGATGACCGCCACAAAGAACCAGAGCAGCGCATCCAGCGGGCTTTCGATGGACACCGCCAGATAGTAGGCCGCGCCCAAAATCACCACGCCCAACGCCGCCACCACCCAGTTGGCCTTTGGCGGTTTCTCGCCGGCGTGCTCACTGCGCAGAAGCTCCAGCGGATTGGAGCGTCCCACCTGCCGCAGGGCGCGCAGGAACAGCAGCAGAAAGATCACCGCAAAAATTCCCACGGTCAGCAGAATACTTTCCCCCGTTACCGTGAAGCGATAGTCCACCTCCGCGTGGATGGCATTCAGCAGCCCCAGCTCCGCCAGCTTGGAAAAGGCAATACCCAATCCCATGCCACCGGCAAGACTGATCCCGGCTGTCATCAGATTTTCCCACGCCAGTACGCGGCAGATAGCCCGTTTATCCATGCCCAGCACATTATAAAGGCCAAACTCCTTATAGCGGCGGTGGATCAAAAACGAATTGGTATAGAAAAGAAAAATTAGCGCAAACACGGCAATCACAAACCTGCCCAATGCCAGAATGAATCCCATGTTGCCGCCGCCTCGCATTTCGTCCAGAAGCGGTGAGTCGCTGAGACTCTGCATGATGTAATACATCATCACCATCCCCGTGCAGGTGAGGAGATAGGGCACATACAACGCCCGATTTTTACGGATCCCCGTCCACGCCAGACGGGGGAAAAAGCTCTTTTTCATGCTCGCTCACTCCCCGTTGTCAGCATGGTCAGTGTGTCGTTGATCTTCTGATAGAGCTGCTCGTCGCTGTCCGCGCCGCGATAGATCTGATGAAATACCTCGCCATCTTTAATGAACAGCACCCGCTCCGCCACGCTGGCCGCCTTGACAGAGTGCGTAACCATCAGGATCGTCTGACCTTGTGCGTTTACCTGTGAAAACAGCCGCAGCAGCTCATCGCTGCTTCTGGAGTCCAACGCACCGGTGGGCTCATCGGCTAAAATCAGGCGCGGGTCGGTGATCATGGCCCGTGCCACGGCGGCGCGCTGCTTCTGACCGCCGGACACCTCATAGGGATACTTCTTCAACAGTTTCGTAATCCCCAACCGCTCTGCAATGGGCGCAAGGCGCTTTTCCATCTCCTGATACGTCTTCCCTGCCAGCACCAGCGGCAAATAGATGTTGTCCTCCAGCGTAAAGGTGTCCAGCAGATTGAACTCCTGAAACACAAAGCCCAGATGATCCCGGCGAAAAGCCGCCATATCGGACTCCCGGATATCCGACAGGTTTTTCCCGTCCAGCAGCACACTGCCGCCGGTGGGGCGATCCAACGCCGCCAGAATATTCAGCAGCGTGGTCTTACCGGAGCCGGACTCACCCATGATGGCCACGAACTCGCCCTCTTCCACGCTGAAATTCACATTCCGCAGCGCTTCCACTTTATGCCCACCAAATCGGGTGGAATAGACTTTTTGCAGGCCTGTTACTTCCAGAATTTCCATATTGTTTCCTCCGTTTGTTATGGTAGCCCTATTGTAACGCAAGCGGGAAACGCATCGCCATCGAATCGGCTTACATTTCCCGCTGCTTTTCTTACACTTTTGTCATATCTATTCCGTTTTGCCCTGATATTGGGACAAGTCCAACCGGACTGTGGTACCCTGTCCCACCTGCGAAGAAACGGACAGCGTCACGCCCAAATTGCGGCAGATGCGGCGGCAGAGATACAAGCCAATACCGCTGGCCGACTTGTCCATGCGGCCATTATACCCGGTATATCCCTTTTCAAATACCCGCGGCAGATCCTCCGGTGCGATACCGATGCCCGTATCGGCGATGCAGAGCGTTTTTGGCATCTCCATATAGATGCGGATCTCCCCCTGCGGCGTATATTTCAGTGCATTGGACAGAAGCTGCTCCAACACAAAGGCCAGCCACTTTTCATCCGTTACCACCATCTCCCCGGTGGGATCATAGACAAGGCGCAAATGCCGGTCGATAAACTCCGGAGCAAATTTCCGCACACTTCGGCGGATGATGTCGTCCAGAGAATACATACGAAACACATAGTCGTGGCTCTCGCTGTCCAGCCGCAGAAAAGCCAGCACCATTTCCACATACTGTTCTACCCGCCGCAGCTCCCGATTCAGCCGACGCTGCAAAGGCGTGTCCTCCTGTTCCAGCGTCAGGCGCATGGCAGCAATAGGCGTTTTGATCTGGTGCGCCCAGACGGTGTAATAGTCCACCATTTCCCGATACCGGCCTGCGTCTGCCACCTGTATCTGCGCCGTTTCCCGACGCAGATTTTCCACCAATGCCTGATAATCCCGCAACAGGACATCGTCCGTGTCCGGCAAATTGTCCAGCATAGCGGCGGTCATGTGCTGCATAGCACACAGCGTTTCGTGAGTTTTCTTCATGCGCAGGAAATCTGCCGCACCAAATATGCCGCACACCAAAAGGCACAGCGCCGCCGGATAGCACACTGCCCTCATCGGCAGGCGATACAGGGCAAAGGCCGCAAAAAACACAGCCATGCACAGTACCCCCAGACACAGAGCCCTGCGTTTCCCCCGCAGCCAAACCCAAAATAGCTTCATACGGCACACCTCACTCCACCAGGTATCCCACGCCGAATTTGGTGGTGATAAAGTCCCGGAGCCCCGCACTGTCCAGCTTTTTGCGCAGGCGGTTCACATTCACCGTCAAGGTGTTTTCATCCACAAAGCTGTCGCTCTCCCACAGCCGCTCCATGAGTTTTTCACGGCTGACCACCTTGCTCTTGCTCTCCAGAAGGCACAACAGGATGCGATATTCGTTGCGGCTGAGTTCTATTTTTTCCCCCTCATAGGTCAGGGTATTGTCGCCGGTATTCAGAAACGCACCCCGGTGGGACAGCACCGGCGCCGACTGGGCAAAGTCATAGCTGCGCCGCAGCAACGCCTGTATTTTCGCCATCAGCACATTGCCGTCAAAGGGCTTGGCCACAAAATCGTCACCGCCCATGTTCATCGCCATAACGATGTTCATATTATCCGATGCCGAGGAGATGAAAATGATGGGCACATGGGAGAGCTTGCGGATCTCGCTGCACCAATGATAGCCGCCGGCAAAGGGCAACCCAATATCCAGCAGGACGATATGCGGTGCAAAGTCCGCAAATTCTGCTGTTACACGCTGAAAGTCACGGCACAGCCGCACCTCATAGCCCCATGTGCGCCCAAGCGCCGCAATGCCCTCGGCAATGCCCCGGTCATCTTCCACCAGAAAAACCTTATACATCGTATCACCTCTCCCCTATCCTATAAAACCCGCTACAAAATGTCAACCGAAAAGAGGGAGCAGACCACTGACGGTCTGCTCCCTTTGCTTCTTATTTCTTTTTGCCGCCGTGGGTGGCCTTCATGCGCTTTTCGTGGTTCAGGATGGTCTTGCGGATCCGCAGGTTCTCCGGCGTGACCTCCAGCAGCTCATCGTCTGCCAGGAACTCCAGACACTGCTCCAGACTCAGCTTACGGGGCGGCACCAGACGCAGTGCCTCATCGGAGCCCGAGGCACGGGTGTTGGTCTGCTGCTTCTTCTTGCAGACATTGACAGTGATATCCTCCTGCTTGGGGCTGACACCAACCACCATGCCCTCATACACCTTCACGCCGGCACCGATGAACAGCGCACCGCGCTCCTGCGCGTTGAACAGACCGTAGGTGATGGACTCGCCGGTTTCAAAGGACACCAGAGAACCGGTATTGCGGCGATTCATCTCGCCCTTAAAGGGGGCATAGCTGTCGAACACGCTGGCCATGATGCCCTCGCCGCGGGTATCGGTCATGAATTCGTTGCGATAGCCGAACAGACCGCGGGACGGAACAAGGAACTCCGCCTTCATGCGGCTGCCCACAGGATTCATCTCCAGCAGGTCGCCCTTGCGCTTGCCGATCTTCTCGATGACGGCGCCCACATTCTCGGCAGGCACATCCACCACCAGACGCTCCATGGGCTCGCACTTCTTGCCGTCGATGGTCTTATACAGAACGCGGGGAGGAGATACCTGGAACTCATAGCCCTCACGGCGCATGGTCTCGATCAGGATGGATAGGGACATCTCGCCGCGGCCTGCCACATTGAATGCATCGGATGCGCCCTCGATCTCGGTAACACGCAGGGAAACATCCTTCAGCGTTTCGCGGAACAGGCGTTCACGGATCTGGCGGGAGGTGACATACTTGCCCTCACGACCGGCGTAGGGGGAATCGTTGATGGAGAAGGTCATCTCCATGGTGGGAGCACTGATCTTCACGAAAGGCAGCGGCTCCACGCAGTCCACGGCGCAGATGGTATCACCGATGGTGATTTCGCCGATACCGCTCAGGGCAATGATGTTGCCGGCGCTGGACGCAGTGACGGCCTTCTTGCCCAGGCCATCGAATTCATACAGGGACACGGCCTTTGCCTTCTTGGGAGCAGCATCGGCATCGTGATAGTTGCACACCGCGATCTCCTGATTCTGCATCAAGCTGCCGCGCTCAATGCGGCCGATGGCAATACGGCCCACAAACTCGTTGTAGTCGATGGCGGAAACCAGCATCTGGAAGGGTTTCTCCACATCGGCCTCCGGAGCGGGAATATAATCCAGAATGGTGTCGAACAGCGGCTTCAGATCGTCGCCGATCTTGTCGGGAGAATAACCGCAGATGCCGTTGCGGGCAGAGCAGAACAGCATGGGGCTGTCCAGCTGATCGTCGGTAGCATCCAGATCCAGCAGAAGCTCCAGCACCTCGTCGATGACCTCGTGAATACGCTGGTCGGGACGGTCGATCTTGTTGACCACCACGATAACGCGGTGACCCAGCTCCAGCGCACGGGACAGCACGAAACGGGTCTGGGGCATGGGACCCTCGGCGGCGTCCACCAGCAGGATAACGCCGTTGACCATCTTCAGAATACGCTCCACCTCGCCGCCGAAATCGGCATGGCCCGGAGTGTCCACAATATTGATTTTAGTATCACCATACTGGATGGCGGTATTCTTGGCCAGAATGGTAATGCCGCGCTCGCGCTCTAAGTCGTTGGAGTCCATGACGCGATCCACAGTTTCCTGATTTTCGCGGTACACGCCGCCCTGCTTCAGCATCTGATCCACCAGCGTGGTCTTGCCGTGGTCAACATGGGCGATAATCGCTACATTTCTGAGTTTTTCGTTCTGCACAGAAAAAACCCCTTTCCTTTTGGGTAAAATATATAAATTTAAAAGAAATACGCTAACCTTGATATTATATGCTCTATTTTTAGCAATTGCAAGGGTTTCCTTCATCTTTTCGCTTTTTTGTGCATTTTTTTGCGTTGACAAAGCCACGGGATGATAGTAAAATACGAAAAGTGATGTGCCTCCGTAGCCCAGCTGGATAGAGCGATCGCCTCCTAAGGGCACGGAATGTCGCTCGCCTTTTCCGAAAAGGCAAATGGTTATGAGTACAAAATTGAATAAGCCCTGATAGCTCAGCTGGATAGAGCATCCGCCTCCTAAGCGGAAGGTCGACGGTTCGAATCCGCCTCAGGGTGCCATTAAAAAGAGCCGAAATCCCTTGAAAATAAAGGGTTTTCGGCTCTTTTTCTTTATTGTCGCTTGCCTTTCAGGTGGGCGTAAAATTAGCAAGATTTTTGATTTTCTGCTAAGCGAAACGGCTCTTCTGCTAATTGGAGCAAAAAAAACGAGTTGAAATCTCGCTAATTGAAAATGTAAACCATCACTCGATCGCCATCGGTGAAGTTTCCCTTGCTGTCCATGTATTCGTGCGCCAGTATGTCCTTCAGCACCAGCATGGCGTCCTGTTCGTTGTATCCGTGGGTGACCTGAAGCTCGGTGAACATGGCTCTGATTTGCCGGGCGTAATGCGGGATGTCCACCTGCGTCTGATAGGTTTTCAGGATCGGGTACTTGGTGCTCCACGCCTTCGTCCAGTCGGTTTTGCTCTGGTTCTCTTCGGTGGTCTCGCGGATGTTTCTCTCGATGCACAACCGGCTATCGCCGTCTTTATTCTTCATCGGTTGACTCCTGTGCGTTGTCTTTAATCGTGAGACCGTACTCAAAAAAGCACATATCGATGATTTTGGCTGCCGGGTACGCAAAACCTGCTTTGCTGCAATGCTCTCGCAGCGCCTCGAATGCCGCGTTGTGCTCTATGTACATCGCGCCAAGCGCGGTGAGTGAGCTTGCAGAGAACTGCTGCGGGGCCGCGCCGATCCTGCTGATTGCTTGTTTGAAGTAGCGGTCGTATGCCGGTGCGCATCCCACGGTGCCAAGGAGTATTTTTGTCAGGAGAGTGTTTGTCGGTGTTCCGCCGCTTCCGCTGGCAAGGTATGCCTCGGTAATCCTCGTGCAAAGCTGCATAATCTTTTGAGCGGTTTCCTTATTGGCAAGCTGCTGTGCGGTGGCATCCCACAGGTCATCCCACTCCGGCTCAAACAGCAAATCTACCACATCTGCATGGATCCTGTAATCCTTCTGCATGAGGAAGGAATTGCGGAGCATCCCCCAACTGGCCAAGTACCACGCAAGGTGGAGGCATAGGGTGTCGGTGTCGATGCTATCCGGGTCTTCCCTGTGCTGCTTGAATGCTTTGTGGCAGTGCCCCCATGAGCGGTAGCGGTGGTTCGGGTCACTCTGCATATCATTATAGCAGTCGTAGCCCTTCTGGATCGCTGCTGTCAGCGCTTCTTCGTCAAGATGCTGTTTGTATGTAATCGCCGTGGTGCGCGTACCGCGCTGCTGTGGCTCTCCCTTCGTAAACTCCACCCAACCTGCCTTCATGTCAATGGCAGACACGATATAGCCCGCATTGAGCCATCCTTTTTGGAATGGTGATCCGCTCGATTTGCAGTTTGCCCACGATGGCCGGTCTTTGTAGGCAGATGGTGGAATCGGGATAATTCCTTCAAGTTCCGTGTATGTCAGGCGCACAGTATCTTGGCCGCAGGTTTGCAGCCATTCTGTCAGCGGTGCATATTTTGATGCCATGGTAGTTCTCCTTTTTGGATCAGTCCTCTCTCTGATCGATCTCGGCCAGTCGTTCCAGCCAGCGGAGGATACAGCCTTTTTCAAAGAAGCCCAGCAGAGCTCCGTCGCAGAATCGCTCTGCACGGACGGCTCCGATCAGCAGCGCGATCACCCCTTTGGCATCCATGCCGCTGACATCTGCTTCCTCCATCGCTTTGCTGCCCCATTCGAGGCCGTGGCTTTTCAGCGTGTCTCCGTATCTGGTATGCTCGAATTCCGGGTGCTTGTCACAGTATTCATAGAGGGTATCTACGAATTGGTCAACCGTTCTGGAATAGTTCACGAAGGGCATACGCTTCGGGTGCTCTGGTGTTCCAGCATTCTCTCTGTCAATAAACCATTCGCCCAATGCGCCTTCCTTGATCTGCGGGATATATGTGGTGAGTTCCGAAAATCTATTTGACATCTTCTGTGTCCTCCATCCCAGCTGCTGCCGCCTTGTATCTAATTTCTTCGGTCAGGTCGTGCAATCTGTTGATAGTATATCATGGTCTGTGCCTGTTTTCAATTCAAAACGCCCGGCGGTTCCTGCGGACAAATCCGCACAAATGCTGACACAGGCTTTACACAATCCGGCGATTTGAGGCTCCTGTAAACCTGCGGCAAATGGTATAAACCACATCTGTACAAATACCGCATACAGGTCGTACATAGACCGGGGCAAATCAGCGGAAAGTAGCCTAGAGAAACACTATATAATAGGAAGAAGCGCGCTTAACTGACCTGTCACGGGATGATGCGAAGCATCTCGAACATTTAGGATAAAAAAAGAACAGTCTTTCGACTGTTCTTCTTCATGTTGGCGCTACCTATTTTCCCAGGCGCGTCAGCCCGTCAAGTATCATAGGAAGAAGCGCGCTTAACTGACCTGTCACGGGATGATGCGAAGCATC
>JAGHUH010000042.1 GCA_018064925.1 Candidatus Cacconaster stercorequi
AGGTGCGAGAGAATGAAACTGAATGAACTGTCTCCCGCAGTTGGCTCCACCAAGGAAGCCTATCGCAAGGGCCGTGGTCACGGCTCCGGCAACGGCAAGACCGCAGGTCGCGGCCACAAGGGTCAGATGGCCCGTAGTGGCGGTGGCGTCCGCATTGGCTTCGAAGGCGGCCAGATGCCTCTGGCTCGTCGTATCCCCAAGCGCGGCTTCAACAATATCTTTGCCAAGCCCCTGGAAATCATCAACCTGAACGCTCTCAACAAGTTTGAGGATGGCGAAGTCGTTACCGCAGAGGCTCTGCTGGCTAAGGGCATTCTGAGCAAGTGTGAGTATGGTTACAAGGTTCTGGGTAACGGCAAAGTTACCAAGAAGGTGACCGTGCAGGCCGCTGCTTTCTCCCAGTCTGCTAAAGAAGCAATCGAAGCAGCTGGCGGAAAGGCAGAGGTGATGTAAGGTGATTCAGACGATTCGCAAAGCATGGGGTATCCCCGAACTTCGCAAAAAGATCATCTTCACCGCACTGATCCTGTTGATTTTCCGCATCGGTAATGCAATCCCTGTCCCTTATGTGGACACGGGTCTGCTTGCCACCTATCTCAATCAGCTGAGCACCACTGTTCTGGGCCTGTACAATGTCATGTCCGGCGGCGCTTTCGCTGATGCCACGATCTTCGCTCTGGGCGTTCAGCCCTACATCAACAGCTCCATTATTATTCAGCTGCTGACCATCGCCATCCCTCCGCTGGAGCGTCTGGCTCGTGAGGGCGGCGAAGAGGGCAAGAAGAAGATCCAGTCCATTACCCGCTATGCCACCATTGCCATCGCCGTTCTGCAGGGCTGGGGCTACTACATGCTGATGAAGAACTACGGTATCCTGACCGTGTCCAATGTCTGGGCCGCTCTGGTGATCATCGTTTCCTTCATTGCAGGTTCTGCCTTCGTTATGTGGATGGGTGAGCAGATTACCGAATTCGGTATTGGCAACGGTATTTCCATCATCCTGTTTGCAGGCATTCTGTCCCGCATCCCCAGCGCTATCTCCAGAATCGCGTCCTATCTGAAGTCCGGCACGATTACCTGGTGGATGACCATTCTGCTGGTGGTGGGTGTTCTGGCACTGATCGTGCTGATCACCTGGGTCAACGGCGCCGAGCGCCGCATCCCCGTGCAGTATGCCAAGCGTCAGGTGGGCCGCAAGATGTACGGCGGTCAGGCATCCACCCTCCCCATGAAGGTGAATATGTCCGGCGTGCTGCCCATCATCTTTGCACAGTCCATTGCGATGATCCCCTCCACCATCGGCGCCTTCTGCAAGACGCCTCAGGAGGGTACATTCTGGTATAGCCTGCTGAATGCCATCGACACCAAGTCGGTACTGTATATGATCTTCTACTTCCTGATGATCATTGCGTTCAGCTACTTCTATGCCACCATTCAGTTCAACCCCATTGAGATCTCCAACAACCTGAAGAAGAACGGCGGCTTTATCCCCGGCTTCCGCCCCGGCAAGCCCACCGCGGACTTTATCAAGAAGGTCCTCAATAAGGTGACGCTGTTTGGTGCCATCTACCTGGGTATCGTTGCTATCCTGCCTCTGATCATCGGCAAGATCGTCGGTGTGTCCGCCCTGTCTATCGGCGGTACCTCCGTCATCATTGTTGTCGGTGTTGCGCTGGAAACTGTCCAGGCGCTGGAGTCTCAGATGCTGATGCGTCAGTATAAGGGCTTCCTGAACTGAGAGAGTAGATCCAATTGTCCCAATCGCCTGACGGTGCGCCGCCCTGTGCGGCTGCACCGTTAACGGCGGAAACTCCCCGGAGTGACCGCCATGTATATGCGCCGTAACGGCGCGGAGGTGTGTTTTTATGAAACTGATCCTTTTGGGTGCTCCTGGTGCCGGCAAGGGCACACAGGCAGAAATCCTGAAGAAGAAGCTGGAGATCCCCACGATCTCCACCGGCAACATCCTGCGCGCAGCCGTCAAGAATGGTACTCCCGTGGGCCTGAAGGCCAAGGAGTACATGGACGCCGGCAAGCTGGTCCCCGATGAGGTGATCATCGGCGTGATCAACGAGCGTCTGCAGGAGGCTGATTGCGCCAAGGGCTTTATTCTGGACGGCGTGCCTCGCACCATCGCTCAGGCTGAGGCCATGGAGAAGGCCGGCATTAGTTTCGACGCCGTCGTCGCCATCGAGATCGCCGATGAAAAGATCATCGCTCGTATGGGCGGCCGCCGCGTCTGCGAAGCTTGCGGCGCCAGCTACCACATCGTGAATATCCCTCCCAAGCAGGAAGGCATCTGCGATGTGTGCGGCGGCAAGCTGGTGCAGCGTAAGGATGATAACCCCGAGACGGTCAAGGATCGTCTGGCGGTCTATCATAAAGAAACAGAGCCCCTGAAGGGTTTTTACGAGGCCCGTGGGATTCTGAAGACTGTGGAAGACCAGCCCACCGTGGAAGGTACGACACAGGCGATCCTGGCAGCTTTGGGGTGCTGAAATGATTGCACTCAAGTCCGCTAAAGAGATCGAACTGATGCGTCGGGCGGGAAAAATTACCGCGGCTGCCCGTGCTGTGGCACGGGATATGGTAAAACCCGGCGTAACAACCCAACAGATTGACAAGGCAGTGTACGATTTCATCAAGTCACAGGGTGCAACCCCCTCGTTCCTGCACTACAATGGCTATCCCGCCAGCGTATGCGTCAGCGTCAACGACGAGATCATCCACGGCATTCCCGGCAAGCGGGTGCTGCAGGAGGGTGATATTGTCAGCGTGGATGTGGGCGCTTACATCGGCGGATTCCACGGCGACTGCGCCGGTACCTACCCCTGCGGTAAGGTTTCCGACGAGGCCATGGATCTGATCCGCGTGACGCAGCAGTCCTTCTTTGAGGGCATGAAGTTCGCGCGGGAGGGATACCGCCTCAGCGATATCTCCCACGCCATTCAGGAATATGTGGAGAGCCACGGCTACAGTATCGTCCGGGAATATGTCGGTCACGGCATCGGACGCAATATGCACGAGGCACCTGAAGTACCCAACTACGGCAAGCCCGGTCACGGCATCCGCCTGCTGCGGGGCATGACCATCGCCGTAGAGCCCATGGTGAATGCGGGCAGCGCCGCCATTCGGCAGATGCCGGACGGCTGGACGGTAAAAACCGCTGACGGCAAGTATGCCGCCCACTATGAGAACACCATACTGATTACCGCAGAAGAGCCGGAGCTTCTGACGGATGCTACGGAATCGTTGGTGTGATGCATATGGACATTGCTAAATCAAACATCGTAAAATCAATCGCCGGCAGAGATCAGGGGAGCATCTTCTTTGTACTTGCGACAGAAGGAGAGTTTCTGATGCTGGCAGACGGCAAAAGACGCCGCGTGGAAGCCCCGAAGCGTAAGCGCCGCAAGCATGTGGAGCTGATGGGGGAAGGATGCGGCCCGGTTGCCGAGAAAATCAGAAGCAGCGAAAAAATCACAAACAGTGAGCTTCGTAAAGCCATAGCCGCATACAGCGGCGGTAATCAAGACCAGGAGGGATAACAACTTGGCAAAATCCGATATGATCGAAGTTGAGGGCGTAGTGGTCGAATCCCTGCCCAACACCACATTC
>JAGHUH010000046.1 GCA_018064925.1 Candidatus Cacconaster stercorequi
GCCACCGTGAAAACGGACGGTACCGTGCAGGTCATTTTGAACAATGCCGTGGCGGCGGGCAGTACCTATCCGTGCTATATCACCGGTTTCTGGTTTGTGTAAAGGAAAACTACATTACAATATGAAAGGATGATTTTATGGCATCGACCTATCAGACCGTGTCCTACGGCTCCACCGGCTCCGCCGTGCGGAAGCTGCAGACGGCGCTGAACAAGAAGGGCTATACGCTGGATGTGGACGGCATTTTCGGCGACAAGACCCGCGCTGCCGTGCGGGACTATCAGAAGAAGAACAAGCTGCTTTTGGACGGCATCGCCGGCAACGAGACCTGGAGCCACCTGATGCAGAGCGTCACCAAGCCCACCAAGGCCACCACCGGCAAGCAGGTGCTCTCCGGCGTGTCCGACGAGACGGCGGATGCCCTGCGCCGACTGGAGAAGGGCTATGCCCCCTCCGACGATGTGAGGGCGGCGCAGGCGGTGTGGCAGAGCACCGAGTCCACCCGTCCCGGGGCGTATCAGTCGCCCTATGCCCGTCAGATGGCGGCGCTGTACAAGGAGATCCAGAACCGCCCGGATTTTGCCTATGACCCGGCGCAGGATGCGTTGTATCAGCGCTACGCCGCCCTCTATACCCGTCAGGGGCAGCAGGCCATGGCGGACACCATGGGCGAGGCGGCGGCGCTCACCGGCGGCTACGGCTCCAGCTACGCCCAGAGCGCGGGACAGCAGGCGTATGGCGCGTATTTGCAGGAGCTGAACGATCTGCTCCCGGAGCTGGCGGCCAACGCCCGGGAGCAGTACGACGCCCAGGGGGAGGCGCTTTTGGCGCAGTACGGTCTTTTGGAGGATCGGGAGCAGCAGGCGTACGGACGGTGGCAGGACAAAATGGATGTGTGGCAGGAGGACCGCGACGCCGCCCGGGATGCCTACACCGCGCTGCAAAAGCAGGATTACGACGCCTACGAAACCCTGCTGGGTCACTATCTGAGCAAGGCCAAGACCGAGCAGTCCGCCTCCGACGGCAAGCAGGCCAATACCGGCAAGACCGCCGCCGCCAAGAAGAGCTCCCTCAGCTCCACCGCCAGTGAGAGCTTGCAGCGGGCCATGAAGAACTACCTCGCCT
Organism: Candidatus Cacconaster stercorequi; assembly: GCA_018064925.1. Lineage (GTDB taxonomy): Bacteria > Bacillota > Clostridia > Oscillospirales > Oscillospiraceae > Vescimonas > Vescimonas stercorequi. The sequence continues at coordinate 1,126 of JAGHUH010000046.1, forward strand.
CCGGCAATTCCGCCGCGGCGCTGCGTCTGGCCTCGCAATATAAAGGCCGCATGACGGCAGGGCAGAAAAAGACCTTTACCAAGCTGTTCAGCAAGTACGGAAAGACGGTGAAGCTGTAAGGGATTTCCACCTTACATAGCTTGCAGGAAAACGGCTTTGCAAAGTACTTCGCCCCGCGGCAGGGATTGTCCTTGCCACGGGGCGAAAAACACGGTATACTATATCAATTAGACAGTACGGACGGGGAGGACGCACCATGGCGGGATATTACTATCAGCAACTGAACAGGGAGCAGCGGGGGGCGTATGAGGCCATGCGCGCCGGCTTTGACCGTCTGCAGCCCGCCATCCGGGTGCCGCGGCTGGAGGGGCGGGAGCTGAGCGAGGTGTATCAGCGATTGAAGCTGGACGAGCCGCTGCTCTTTTTCGTGGTGGGCTTTACCTACCGTTTTTACCCCGGCGCCGACCATGTGGAGCTTTTGCCGGAGTACCTCTTTGACAAGGGACGCATCAAGTCCCACCGTCAGGCCATTGACACCCGCATTGCCCGTCTGACCCGTCCCCTGCAGGGCAAGAGCGATGCGGACAAGGAGCGCGCCATCCATGACTTCATTCTGGAGAATGTGCGCTACGACAAGCTGAAAAAATCCTACTCCCACGAGATCATCGGCCCGCTGACGCAGGGCGTTGGCGTGTGCGAGGGCATCGCCAAAACGGTGAAGGTGCTGTGCGACGCCGTACACATTCCCTGCATCGTGGCCCTCAGCGAGGCCAACCCCGACGCCGGAGTGAAGTACCGCCACGCATGGAATGTGGTGTCGGTGGATGGGAAATATTACCATTTGGACGCCACCTTTGACAACTCCCTCCAGCGGGGGGAGAAGCGATACGACTACTATAATCTGGACGACCGCCACATCTTCCGCGACCACGAAAAGCTGGTGCTGCCGGTGCCGGAGTGCACCGCGGACAAGGGGTATTTCTACCGCAAGCTGTCCTTCACCAAGCCGGAGGATGTGGAAAACCGGGTGAGGCAGGCATTGCGGAAAAAGCAGCCGCGCTTCGTGTTTCACTGGCGGGGCGGCGGGCTGAACCGGGAGATTTTGGGCGAGCTGTGGCGCTGCGCGGATCGTCTGGCGGCGGAAAAGGGCAAGAGCGCCGCCTGCTCGGTGAATATGGCCCAGTCTGTGATCCAGTTCGACTTTGCCGACAGCGCCGCGGCGGCGGTGACCATCCAGCAGCCGGATGAGGGGCGGGAGGAAGAAAATTCCTCCGCCACGGCTTTACAGGCTGCGAAAAATCAGATATAATAAAGAATACTGCGCAAAATGCACAGGGTGAGGAGGCGATGACACCGTGGAACGCAATCAGGTGAGGATCGGCGCGGTGCTGTCCTATATCTCGCTGGCCATGAGCACCGTCATCTCGCTGGTCTATACGCCGGTGATGATCGAGCGGCTGGGCCACAGCGAATACGGCGTGTACCAGATGGTACTGCCCATCATTTCCTATCTTCAAATGCTGTCCTTCGGCCTGACCAGCGCCTATGTGCGGTTCTACTCCCGCTTCAAGGTGGCGGGCGACAAAAAGAACATGGCGCGGCTGAACGGTATGTTCGTGACCATCTACCTGATTTTGGGCGCATTGGTCATGACCATCGGCTTTTCGCTGTCCTTCCACGGCGATGTGATCTTCGGCACGAAATTCACCCCCGACGAGGTGGCGCTGGGCGAAAAGCTGCTGCGCATCATGACGGTGAACGCCGCCATCGCCTTTCCCATCAGCGTGTTCGAGTCCCATGTCACCATCAACGAGCGCTACCTCTTTCTGCGCATCGTGGGCATCGGCAAGCAGGTGCTCAACCCCCTGCTGATGATCCCGCTGCTGATCCTGGGCTACCGCTCCATCACGCTGACGGTGGTGAGTTTGTGCTTCACCGTGTTAAGCGGCATCATGCACATCACCTACTGTCTGGTGAAGCTGAAAATGCCGTTCTCCTTCCGGGGCTTCAATTTCGGCCTGCTGCGGGAGATGTTCGGCTTTACGGTGTATGTGTTCATCGGCATCGTGGTGGATAACTTCAACTGGAGCATCGACCGATTGCTGCTGGGCTGGCTTCACGGCTCCAACGCCGTGACCATCTATGTGGTGGCGGCACAGCTCAATATCTTCTATCTGACCTTCGCCTCGGCGCTGTCCGATGTGATGACGCCCCGCGTCCACCGCCTGGTGGCGGAGGGACGCCCCATGCGTGAGCTGGACGCCCTGTTCACCAAGGTGGGACGATTGCAATTTCTGCTTTTGGGCTGCATCTTCCTGGGCTTTGTGGCGGTGGGTCGCCCCTTCGTGATGCTGTGGGGCGGCGGCGAGGAATTCGGCGTGGACTATTACACCACGCTGCTGCTGTTCTTTGCCACCATCTGGCCCAATGTGCAGACGGTGGGTCTGGAAATTCAACGCGCCAAAAATATGCACAAGTTCCGCTCACTGGTCTACGGCGGCGTGGCCATCGCCAACGCCCTCATCAGCATCCCGTTGTGTATGCGATGGGAGGGACTGGGCGCCGCCATCGGCACCATGCTGGCCACCTTCGTGGGCAATGTGCTGCTGATGAACTGGTACTACGACAAGCGGATCGGACTGAATATCCGGCGGTTCTGGCGCCATATCCTGCATCTGGTGCCCGCCATGCTGCCGCCCGCCGTGGTGGCGGTGCTGCTGGCGCGGAGCGTCCATGCCACCAGCTACTTCGGCCTGATCCTGCCGGGACTCTTGCTGGTGGCGGTGTACGGCGGCAGTATGTGGCTGTTCGGCATGAACCGCTATGAGCGTGAGCTGGTGATGAATCCCGTGCGGAAGGTGCTGGGACGCCTGATGCGGAGAGGAGGTCGCCGCTGATGCCCAAAAAAGCAGGACGCAACACCAAGGGCCGCATCGTGGCGGCGGCGTGGCAGCTCTTTTACGAGCAGGGCTACGACAACACCACCGTGGAGGATATCGTGTTCGCCTCCCAGACCTCCAAGGGTTCGTTTTACCACTACTTCGAGGGCAAGGACGCCCTTTTGGGCTCGCTGAGCATCATCTTCGACGAGAAGTATGAGGAGCTGCGGGAGCAGATGGACCCGGAGATGCCCGCCATGGACGCACTGATCTATCTGAACCGTGAGCTGTTCACCATGATCGACAACAGCGTGTCGGTGGAGCTGCTGGCGCGGCTCTTTTCCACCCAGCTCACCACCAAGGGCGAAAAGCACCTTTTGAACCGCAGCCGCACCTATTTTAAATTGGTGCAGTCGCTGGTGCGGCGGGGGCAGGAGCGGGGCGAGCTGCGGAGCGATCTGTCGGTGAACGAGATCGTCAACGGCTACGCCATGTTTGAGCGGGCGCTGATGTACGACTGGTGTCTGTGCAACGGCGAGTACGCCCTGACCCGCTATGCCGGGCAGATGCTGCCCATGTTTTTGGACGGCTTCCGCGCCGAAAAGGCGGAAAACGCCGTCTTGCAGTAAAAAAAATTTCGGTCACAAATTTATTTTCTAAAATCGTACAGCGAAAAAACGCTGTATTTTCAATGGAATAACCTCGATTTACAGCAGCGGCGTACAGACTTCATTCTGAACGCCGTTCTGTATTTACGCCTACTTTTGTTTGTGGTATAGTAGCATGGTCAACATGAGAGGAGAAAGGAAACTATGACTTCTGCAAACATCTGCATTATCATCACCATCGTGGCCTATCTGGCAGCGATGATTTTGGTAGGCGTATTTTATTCGAAAAAGAGCGCCGGCGGTACCGGCGATTTCTATCTGGGCGGACGCCGGCTGGGCCCCGTGGTCACGGCTATGTCCGCCGAGGCCAGCGACATGAGCTCGTGGCTGCTGATGGGTCTGCCCGGCGTGGCGTACTTCACCGGCGTGGCCGACGCGGCATGGACGGCCATCGGTCTGGCGGTGGGTACTTACCTCAACTGGCTGCTGGTGGCAAAGCGCCTGCGCATCTATTCCGAGGAGATCAGCGCCATCACCGTGCCGGAGTTCATCTCCAAGCGCTTCGGTGACACCAAGCAGATCCTGCGGGGCATCGCCGCCGTGGTGATTTTGGTGTTCTTCATCCCCTATACCGCCTCCGGCTTTGCCGCCGTGGGCAAGCTGTTCCATAACCTGTTCGGCTTCGATTACATGATCACCATGCTCATCGGCGCCGCCATCATCATTCTGTATACCATCATGGGCGGCTTCATGGCCGTGTCCACCACCGACCTCATCCAGTCCATCGTCATGACCATTGCCCTCATCGTGGTGCTGGGCTTCGGTATCAGCGTGGCCGGCGGCTGGGGCGCCGTGTGCGACAACGCCAACAGCATCGCAGGCTACCTGAGCCTTACCGCCACCGGCAATATCCAGACCGGCGAGGTGGGCTCCTACGGCTTGCTGACCATCGTCTCCACCATGGCGTGGGGTCTGGGCTACTGCGGTATGCCCCACATTCTGGTGCGCTTCATGGGCATCAGCGACGCGGGCAAGGTGAAGATCTCCCGCCGCATCGGCTCCATCTGGGTGGTGATCTCCATGGCCGTGGCTGTCACCATCGGCATCGTGGGCTACGCCATGTCCCAGAACGGCGCCATTCTGACCTTCGAGTCTTCCTCTGCCGCCGAGGCCGTGATCGTGAAGATCGCCGATCTGCTGAGCACCCACGGCGTGGCTGCCGCGCTGATGGCAGGTCTGATTTTGGCGGGCATTCTGGCCTCCACCATGTCCACCTCCGACTCCCAGCTTCTGGCGGCCTCCTCCAGCGTGTCCGAGGATCTGCTGGGCGGCCTGTTCGGCATCAAGATGTCGGAAAAGACCACCATGTGGGTGGCCCGCATCACCGTGGTTGCCATCTCCGTCATCGCCGTGTTCATCGCCCGTGATCCCGACAGCTCCGTGTTCAATATCGTGTCCTTCTCCTGGGCCGGCTTCGGTGCCGCCTTCGGCCCCGTGGTGCTGCTGAGCCTGTTCTGGAAGCGCGCCAACAAGGCCGGTGCCCTGGCCGGTATGATCGCCGGCGGCGGCATGGTGTTCGTGTGGCACTACCTCCTCAAGCCCATGGGCGGCGTGTGGGGCATCTACGAGCTGCTGCCCGCCTTCGTGCTGGCGCTGATCGTCAATGTGGTGGTGTCTCTGGCCACCGCCAAGCCCGACGAGAGTGTGACCGATGCCTTCGACAAGGCCAAGTCCCTGTATCACAAGTAAGCGTAAAATCGAATGCCCGGATGTGCCGTAAGGTGCATCCGGGTTTTTGCCTGGTACCCGCCGTCCCCGACAACAAAACGCTTCCCATTTTCTGCCCGCTGTGCTATACTGAATAAATTCGAAAGGGGGGCGGCGCTGTGCAGTATGGTCAGATCGTACCGGCGCGGTTTATCCACCGCCCCAACCGCTTCATCGCCCATGTGGACATCGGCGGCGAGACGGTGGTGTGCCATGTGAAGAACACGGGACGCTGCCGGGAGCTGCTGGTGCCGGGGGCGGTGGTGTATCTGGAAAAGAGCCAAAACCCCAACCGCAAGACCGCCTATGACCTCATCGCCGTGGAGAAGGGGCCGCGGCTCATCAACATGGACGCCCAGGCGCCCAACCGCGTGTTCGGCGAGTGGGCCGCCACCTTCGACCCCGCCGCCACACGGGTGCGTGCGGAGTACCCCTTCGGCCGCTCCCGTCTGGATTTCTGTCTGGAGACGCCGGCGGGACTCCATCTGGTGGAGGTCAAGGGCGTCACGCTGGAGCGCGGCGGTCACGCCCGGTTTCCCGATGCCCCCACGGAGCGTGGCGTGCGGCATTTGCAGGAGCTGACGGAGGCGGTGCGTCAAGGCCACCGCGCCACGGCGTTTTTCGTCATTCAGATGGCGGATATTCTGGACTTTTCCCCCAACGATACCACCCATCCGGCCTTCGGCGCGGCATTGCGTCAGGCGGCGCAGGCGGGAGTGGAGGTGGCGGCGTGGAGCTGCCGCGTCACGCCGGACAGCCTGACCATCCACCGCCCGGTGCCGGTGATTTTGTAAAAAAGCGAGGATGATACCATGAGCTTGATGGAAATTTTTCTCATCGGCATCGGCTTGAGTATGGACGCCTTTGCCGTGGCCATCTGCAAGGGATTGGCCATGCAGCGGGTGAATTATCGCCACGCGGTGCTGATCGCCGGCTATTTCGGCGTGTTTCAGGGTCTGATGCCGCTGCTGGGCTGGTTTCTGGGCTCCCAGCTTGCCGGATATGTCACCCGTTTTGCCCCGTGGATCGCGTTCATCCTGCTGGCGGTCATCGGCGGCAACATGATCCGCGAGAGCTTTTCCGATGAGGACGAGGCGGAGGAAAACAGCGACCGCATCAGCCACAAGGAGCTGTTGCTGCTGGCCGTGGCCACCAGCATCGACGCGCTGGCGGTGGGGATCAGCTTCTCCATGGTGACGCTGTCCGTGTCCATCGGCGCGGCGGTGGTGCTCATCGGCTGCACGACGTTTGCCATCTCCTTCGGCGGCGTGTTCATCGGCAACATTTTTGGCGCAAAATATAAAAACCGCGCCGAGTTCGTGGGCGGTGCGATTTTGATTTTGATCGGGCTGAAGATCCTGCTGGAGCACTTCGGCGTGCTGTAAGATACGAAACAACCCAAAAGACCTGCCGTACCCGGCAGGTCTTTTTTGCGCATATGCGATTTGCATTTCACGATTGCCGCATGGTCTCCGTCAGCCACCATGTGATCCGTGCGGTGAGCCCCCACAGGGGATGGGGCAGACCGTGGTACACGGGCACCTCCATGCGTCCCGGCGCCCAGGGATAGTCCGGCGGCACCTGCACCTCGTCATAGGGGAAATTCTCGATAATGGGCTGCAGCTTGTAGTGGTAGAAGGTGGGCGGATTGTCGCACAGATACGACAGCGGCACCAGAAACACGGTGTCCACCTCGCCCTCGCAGAGCTGCAGGTGCTCCAGCGCGGCGGCGTCCACCCGCGCCAGCACGGGCCGCATCAGCGCCACGGTGCGCAGATAGAGAAAGTCCGGCTCGCCCAGCACTTCGATGGCGCTTTCGGGGATGCCCAACTCCTCCCATGTCTCCCGCAGGGCGCATTGCACCGGCGTTTCACCCGGCTCCATGCGTCCGCCGGGGAAGCAGACCTCACCGGGCTGACGGCGCATTTTGGCGGCGCGCACCTCGTAGAGGAGGTACAGCCCGTCCTCCTTTTCCACCAGCGGCACCAGAACGGCGAACTCATGCCGGGCACCCTGCAGGGTGGGGCGGTGGTGCTGAAATTGATCCTTGAAATCCTGAATGGTCATGGTGCATCCCTCACTTTGCCATTAGTATACCACAAAATCGCGGCAAGGCACAACAAAAAAAATCCCCCACCCGGGTGGGGTGGGGGAAAGGGATGCGTCAGATGGGTCAGCAGCCGCAACCGCAGCCGTTGTTGCTGTTCAGACCGCAGCCGTTGCCGCAGCCGTTGCCGCAGCCGTTGCCGTTGCCGCAGAACAGGAACAGGATGATGATGGCGATGATGATCCAGCAGCAACCGCCGCCGCAGGAATTCTGGTTACACATAGTGCATACCTCCTATGAAAATTCAGACCGTTGATCGGTCACATTCCATGGTATGCCCCGGGGAGGAAATGGTGACATCAGGTGCGTGAGATGCGGTAGCTGAGGGTCAGCAAGGTGTCCACGAAGTGGATATCCTCGAAGAAAACATCCTCACCATCGGCGGACAGCTCCACATTGGTGAAGTTCCAGAAGCCGCGGATGCCCATGTCGATGAGGCGGCTGGCCAGCGGCTGTGCCACGCTCTGGGGCACGGTGAGCACCGCCACATCGGGTCGGTACTGCGCCACATAGGCGTCCAGCTCGTCCATGGAGCGGATGGTGATGCTGCCCACGGTCTTGCCGATGAGGGCGGGGGAGATGTCGAAGGCGGAGTCCACATGGAACCCGGCCTTGGCGAAATCGAAGTTCTGCAGCAGGGCGTGGCCCAGATGACCGGCGCCCACGATGATCAGGCGATGGCCGTAGTCGATGCCCAGAATGTGGCCGATCTCGGCGCGCAGCTCGGCCACATTGTAGCCGTAGCCCTGCTGACCGAATTCACCGAAGCAGCTCAGATCCTGCCGGATCTGTGAGGCGGTGATGTCCATCTTGTTGCCGAGGGAGCTGGAGGAGATGCGCAGCACGCCCTTATGATACAGGTCATCCAGATAGCGGTAGTAGCGAGGCAGACGGTGGATGACGGCGTCGGAGATTTTTTGCTTTTTCATATAGGTGTCCTTTACAAAGGTCATTTCCGCCAAAGCGGTGTAGTGGATGGAAGAAACTGGTATTTTGTAGTTTCTTTTGTCAAGGGTATTGTACCGCATGAGGGGAAACTTGTCAACTTTTTTAACAATCTTTTTTGCAAAAACGGCTTTACTTTTGGCGGTGGAATTGGTATAATATTTCAGTCACAAAAGTGAATAGGTATGTGCCCGTAGCTCAGTTGGATAGAGCGTCAGACTCCGACTCTGAAGGCCGCTGGTTCGACTCCAGTCGGGCATACCAGGCTCCCGTGAAGGTAAAACCTTTGCGGGAGCGTTGCTTTTCAAGAAAACGGACGAACCAAAAGCGGCCTTCAAATTCAAATGAGGCCCCCGGCTTGCCGGCGGCGCGGCTTTTTGGTACAAATTGCCATGTACGGCGCGATACCGCCGCCAAACCGCAAAAAAAAGACGATGGGATGAGCCACCGTCTTTTTTATTTTAAGAGGATTTCTTCAAAAGCGTGTCCGCCAACCCTTGAGCGAACAGCCGTCCGGCGTAAATGGCTTCGTCCAGCGAATTGCCGGCGGTGCCCACCTCCACCAGCATGGAGCCGGTGCAGACCTCCTGATTGTAGCCGGAGTTCCGCAATGTGATGGGGCGCATCAGCGTGGGGTGGTCGGCTAAAATCGTCCGCTGCACCGCCACCGCCAGCTTCAGGTTTTCCTGCCAGTTATCGTAATCGCTGCCCATGACCAGACTCAACTGCGCGGCGTGGGGATCCTCGCGGCTCACCAGCTTGTACTGTCGCCCGTCCTCGTCCTCGATGGCGTCGCGATGCACATCCAGAATGAAGGACAGCGAGGGGTACTTGTCCATGTAATCCTCCATGGCGTCCAGACTGCTGTCGTAGGCGGCATCGTAGGAGGGCACATCGTGGAGCGTCCGGTCATGCAGCACGGCAATGCCGTTTTGCGACAGCACCGCGGCGATCTCATCGCCCACCCGCACCATGTTGCAGTCGGTGTCGGTGGTGCGGTAATAGCCGGAGCCCTCGTATTTTTCACCCTTGGGCATGGTGTAGGCCTCGCTGGCGTGGGTGTGGATGATCAGCACCTGCGGACCATCATCACTCAATGCGGCATCGAAGGTGCCGCCGGAAAACATCTTCATGTTCAGTGACTGCACGGAGGTGTTCTTGATGTAAACCTTTCCGGTGACGCTGTAGCCCTTTTTCGACGGCGGGATCACCGTCTCCGACGGCGCGCCGTTGTCCTTGAACTTCAAATCGGCGGCCACGGTGGAGGCAGGCAGCGTGGGGGGCTTTTCCGCCTCGTCGGTATCGTCCGCGTCAGGATCATCGGCGGTATCGTCGTCGGTATCGTCGGCGGTATCGTCGGCGGTGTCGTCATCCGGATCATCCTTGTCCGCGGTGTCGGATATTGTGATGCGCTGCGCCATCAGCACCGGCGACTGGCGCAGCGTCAGCAGGGCGCTTAATGGCAGACCGCCGGTATCAAACCAGTCCCCCAGCTCCCACCGCACCAGAAGCTGTGGCAGGCGGGTGTCGCGCAGGGCCTGCCACGCGTCATTGGGCGTGGCGCTGTGGGCGGCGGCAGCGACGGTCCACAGTGTGGCGGCGGACAGCACCAGGGCCAGACTTCTCCGCATTTTTTGCACCTTCATGGTCAATCACCTCAGACAAGCATATGGGCCTGTCCGGCGGAATATGCCCCCCGGGGGGCAAAAAAAGAGCGTTCCGCTCCGGCGGAACGCTCTTTTCGATGTGATGTTTTTTATTCCTCTTTCAAAATCTGAAGGGCCTCGGTGAGCTTCTCATTGGCCAGATTGAAATCCACGATGGCGTCGTGGATCAGAGCGGCGGCGTCGCCCTCGATGCTGTGAGCCAGCTGGTGAAGCTCTTCGGCGTGATGGCTGTTGTGGTCGATCATATAGGTCAGCAGGGCCAGACTCTCCTCACGGGAATGGTGGCTCTGTTCGTTGGCGTGACAATGCTCGTGCATATCGAATCCCTCACTTGTCTGTTTTGCTCATTGTACCATGTCCGCCGCGGCAAGTCAAATCGGATGCGGCGCAATCGTCACTTGCATAAAATCCGACCCGATGGTACAATTGGGACAGGTTTTGAGAAAAAGGAGTCTTTCCCATGGACGAACACATCCACCAGCAGATCCCCCATGAGCATACCCAGACCAAAGCGGTGCTCAACCGTCTGTCCCGCGCCCAGGGGCATCTGGAGTCGGTGCGCCGCATGGTGGAGCGGGGCGAGGACTGCACGGAGGTACTGGTGCAGCTCAGCGCCGTGATCTCCGCGCTGAACAGCACCGGCCGCGTGATTTTGAAGGATCACATCACCCATTGCATCGTCAACGCGATGGAGGAAAACGACATCGACGCCATGAACCGTCTGGATGCGGCCATCGACCGTTTTATGCGCTGATGTTGACAGAATGTTCACCATTTTGCCCGAAAAAATGATATAATAGAGGGGTAAATTTGATTTCCGACTCGATGTGCCCCATCGAAGTAAGGAGGACATTATGGAAAAAATCATGAAAGCTGTCACGGAAAGCGGCAAAAAGGCCGTGGATTGCCTGCTGAATGCGGGCAAAGCCGCTGTGGGTGCCGTCGCGGGAGCCGCCGTGTGCGTGTGCGGCAGGGTAAAGGGCTTTGCCGTGGAGCATTGTCAGGGCGTGCTTTTGGTGACGGCCATCTGCTCCGGCATTGTGGCCGTTGCGTCCTGCGTGGGCTATCTGCTGTGCAAAAAGGACTGACCCCAGCCATCGTATATCACCGGGGAGATGCTTTGCGGCATCTCCCCGTCCAATTCCCGTAAGGAGGTACATTATTTATGGAAAAGAAAGAATTTAAGGCGGAATCCAAACGCCTGCTGGATCTGATGATCAACTCCATCTATACGCACAAGGAGATCTTCCTCCGGGAGATCATCTCCAATGCGTCCGATGCCATCGACAAGCTGTGCTATCTCAGCCTGACGGATGACAAGGTGGGCATCGCCCGGGACGAGTTCGCCATCCGTCTGGTGGTGGACAAGGACAACCGCACCCTCACCGTCAGCGACAACGGCATCGGCATGAGCGCCGAGGAGCTGGAGAACAATCTGGGTGTCATCGCCTCCTCCGGCAGCCTGAAATTCCGCAGCGAGATGGACGAGACCGCTCAGACGGAGACGGACATCATCGGCCAGTTCGGCGTGGGCTTCTACTCCGCCTTCATGGTGGCCGATCACATCACCGTGGTGACGCGGAAGTACGGCGCGGAGCAGGCATATCGCTGGGACTCCGACGGCGTGGATGGCTACACCATCGAGCGGTGCGAAAAGGACAGCGTGGGCACGGACATCATCATGCACATCAAGCCCGACGGCGAGGAGGAGAACGAGTACAGCCAATACTTGCAGGAATATCCCCTGCAGCGTCTGGTGAAGAAGTACAGCGACTATATCCGCTTCCCCATCCGTATGCTGATGCCCCACGCCAAGCGGAAGGAGGGCAGCAGCGAGGACAAGCCGGAGTACGAGGAGGAGCTTGTGCTGGAGACGCTCAACTCCATGGTGCCCCTGTGGCAGCGCAAAAAGAGCGAGGTCACGAAAGAAGAATATGACAAGTTCTATCAGGAGCGTTTCGGCGAGTACGCCGTACCCCAGTCGGTGATCACGGTCTCCGTGGAGGGCGCCGTGACCTATAAGGCGCTGCTGTTCATCCCCTCCAAGGCGCCGGGTCTGTACTACACCGAGGATTTCAAGCCCGGTTTGCAGCTCTATTCCGCCGGCGTGATGATCATGGATCAGTGCGCCGACCTGCTGCCGGAGCAGTTCAACTTTGTCCGTGGCGTGGTGGATTCTCCCGACCTGAGCCTGAACATTTCCCGTGAGCTGTTGCAGCATGACCGCCAGCTGAAGATCATCCGCAACAATCTGGAAAAGAAGATCAAGGGTGAGCTGGAGCGGATGCTCCGTGACGAGCGGGAGGCATACGAGACCTTCTATCAGAATTTCGGCCGCCAGTTGAAGCTGTGCGCCATGGACAACTACGGCGCCAAGAAGGAGCAGCTGCAGGATCTGCTGCTGTTCTATTCCAGCACGGAGAAGAAGCTGGTGACGCTGGGTGAGTATGTGTCCCGGATGCCCGAGGAGCAGAAGTTCATCTATTACGCCTCCGGCGACACCGTGGAGGCCATCGACCACCTGCCCCAGACGGAGCTTCTGAAGGATCACGACATGGAGATCCTCTACTTCACCGATGGCGCCGATGAGTTCCTCTCCGAGATGCTCCGCACCTATCAGGACAAGCCCTTCCGCAGTGCCGTGGACGGCGAGCTGGAGCTGCCCGATGAGAAAAAGCCGGATGTGACCGAGAGCCACACTGCCACCTTTGCCTTCATTCAGGATACGCTGGGCGAGCGTATCACCGAGGTGCGCGCCTCCGGCAAGCTGAGGACCCACCCCGTGTGCATGACCAGCGGCGAGGGCATCACCTTTGAGATGGAGCGCTATTTCACCGCCGTGCAGCCGGAGCTGGGCATGAAAGCCAAGCGCATTCTGGAGGTGAATGTGGAGCATCCCGCCTTCCTTGCGCTGGAGACTGCCCGGATCATGGAGCCGGACAAGGCGAAGAAGTACGCCGAAATCCTCTACAATCAGGCGCTGCTGATCGCCGGTCTGCCCATCGAAAATCCCAGCGATTATACCGACCTGCTGTGCTCGCTGTGGCAGTGAGAGGATGGCGGTGAAAGGCGTCTGCCGGTGTGTGCGTATGGCGCGGCACCGGAGATCGTCAATCATGATCTGATCTATGCATAATGGACGCATAGGCGGCGAGGAGAAATCCTCGCCGTTTTCTTATATCAGATCAATAAATATTGATAAATGCTATGTCATTTGTTATAATATATGTAATTGTATGGGAGGAGTATTGCGATGGAATTCTCTGAAAAAGTAAAAACCGTACGGAAATTAGTGAATTTCTCTCAAGAGGACATGGCTCATCAGTTGGGTGTTAGCTTTGCGACCGTGAACCGGTGGGAAACTGGAAAGTCCAAGCCGAGCAAATTGGCGATCCGGGCGTTTGAGGAATTCTGTAAAACGAAAGCGATTATTCTGGATCCTGATGGATCCGCAGCCGACTCCGGCAGTGTTTGAAATCATTATGTTTCCGCCAACAAAACGGATGAAGAAAGGATGGACATAGTTGATTAAAATACATGAATTACTGGCTTTTGCCGTTTCAGCGGCAGCTTTCGGCTATGGCGCGTTCCATCTTTTCCGAAAAGGAATACCGAAGTTCTTTCGGTTGTATGTATGCGCCGCCGGATGTTATATGCTGGAAGAACTGTGGGTGATTGTCAACTCGCTGCTGGGAAACGGTAGTCAGGATGGTCTGGTAACGGTTCGCTTGTTTGGTTTTTTCGGATGCCTGTGCTTTATGCTTTCCGCTAATGCCAACGAATTCGATAAGGTCGTTGACGAGGGCAAAAGCAAAAATGCGAAGCTGCTGGCAATCATTGCGCCGACCGTTCTGCTCGCGTTTTATGCGCTCTATGCGTTTTCACCGATGAATACAAAATCGGCGGCGGTTATCGTGATCGGATTTCTCAGCATCTTCCCCGCGCTGCCTGCGTCCTATTTCAACCTAAAGCATTTGCTGCTGCCGCCGGACGAGGTGGGCTTTTTGAAGGGCACGAAGCAGATTGATATTCTCGCACTGGCCTTTTATGCGGCAAATTATGTGTATCCTTTGATGGATCTGCACTGTCCGAAAACGGTCATGAGCGTATATGATCTGCTCCTTGCCGGGATGCTTTTCGGAATAATCGCAGCGTGCAGAAAGGGGGCTGTCAAATGGGAAGCCTTCATCTGATGCTTTTTATATGTCTTGCAGTTCCGCTGTCCATGATGCTCTTTGTGTTCAGCGGACGGTCAAGGGCGCTTCTCGGCTTTCTGCTGACAGGGATTTTTATGTGCCTTTTTGCCGGAGAAATCAATGGACTGATCCGGAGTGGATCCGAACTGCCTATGCGATTTCTGACTGTAAATATTACGCCCATTGTTGAGGAAATACTGAAAGCAATCCCAATCGTTTTTATTGCATTTCTGATCAGACCGAACCGTCAGTTCCTATTGGAATGCTCCATTGCTGTCGGCGTGGGGTTTGCAACGATGGAAAACACCTGCCTGCTTTTTGACTCTGCGTCTGCACTCTCCGCGGGGATGATCATAGCGCGCGGATTCGGCGCGGGCATGATGCACGGCGTCAGCACGCTGGCAGTCGGATATTCCATGACCATTGTCAGCTCGGACAGGAAGCTTTCCTACACAGGAACGGTGGCTGCGCTTTCGGCGGCAATCATTTATCATTCGATCTATAACATCATGGTACAGTCGGCGTATCCGCTGCTGGGTATTCTTCTGCCGCTCGTGACCTATATACCGATTGTGATCATCATGAGTAAAAAATGGAGTAGCCACAAGCAGGGTTGATTCGTATAACTATTTGACACTTCAAAAACGGGAGAACAGTTATGAAAAAACAAAGCATATCACGAATGATTCTTTGTGTTGCCGTCATCGCGGCGCTATTGGCAGGATCAAGCATCACAGCGTTTGCGGAATCACCGGATTATGTCATTCACAATTATATGGAACTTGAACAATTTGCCTGTTCCGTCAATTCCGGGAATTCCTATGAAGGGAAAGTGATAGCGTTGGCGGACGATTTCGGCACAGAGGAAGGAACACTCACAACCCCTATCGGATTAGACCATCCTTTTGACGGTACTTTTGACGGTAATGGGCGCTCCGTGAAGCTGAATATCGTATCTGATACTCAGCTTGATTTCGCCGGAATGTTTGGCGGGATCTCCAAAGACGCGGCTGTCGAGAATCTGACCGTTACGGGAAATGTTGCGGGAGATGCGTATTGTGTCGGCGGTATATGCGGGACGAATTTCGGCAGAGTTGTCAACTGCACCAATAACGCAGGCGTTACAGGAGAGGAATTCGTTGGCGGCATTTGCGGAATTAATGGCAATGGCGCTATTGTCAACTGCATCAATAACGGAGATATTGCAGGAAAATCGCAGGTGAACGGTATTTGCGGAGATAATCAATACGGTACAATCGTAAACTGCTCCAACAGCGGAAAAGTTGACAGAGAAGCCGATTCCGCCTCCCTCACTGGCTCGGTGTTGTCTGAGGGCAGCCTTGCCATTGTCTCCGCGGTGCTGGGGATCGCAGTGGGCATCGCCGGGACGCTGCTGGTGATGAAGAAAAAGAAACCCGCCCCGGCTGCCGGCGGCAGCGAAGACGGCAAATAATGGAAAATACCTGTCTTCTTTTTGATTCCGCATCTGCTCTCTCTGCAGAGTTGATACATAAAACAACGGGTAGCTATGCTTCGTGCTGATTTGTATAAACCGGTGAAAGACATTGCGGCCACGAAGCTTGCGGCACTATCTATAAAGAATAGGAGAATCTGAAAATCATGAAAAAGATGAATATTTGGGCGATTACGCTCTGCGTCGCCGTACTCACGGTGCTGCTCTCTGTACCGGGCATTTCTGCCTTCGCAGCCGATGATGTTCCGCAGTGGGTGGGACCTGATGATGTAGAGATCCATCACGGCGATGTTACCAATTATGTTTCGAAAGACGGGACATATTCGGCGGAAATCCCGGCAGACGGGATCGCCTGGATCTACTACAGCACCTCTTTTGACAGATTCTGGATAGGCATTGATAATCCGGACGGCGTTTTTGAAGAGGGAAGCCGGTTCCATGTACGCTGGTCCGCCGATGATTCATCGGGGCACGAAGATATCGGCATCATCTCGGATCGGAGCGACAGAAGAGTAAATGATTTGACCCTTTTGGAGATGGGGGTGGAACGCCCCGACGGCACGGCAT
The DNA here is from genome assembly GCA_018064925.1 of Candidatus Cacconaster stercorequi. Lineage (GTDB taxonomy): Bacteria > Bacillota > Clostridia > Oscillospirales > Oscillospiraceae > Vescimonas > Vescimonas stercorequi. The sequence goes on from JAGHUH010000046.1 coordinate 17,336, forward strand.
ACCGGGTGCTTGATCGGAAGGTGTCGCTGTACCTGCAGCCTGCCGACTGCGTGGATGACCGGATGGCATTCTCCGTGTATGCCGATGAAGGCTATGATGAGATAATGGATACAAGAATTGTAAGAATGATGACTCCGGACGGAGCAGAGACGACACTAATTGACCTTCGGCTGACGCATCCGGACACTCAGCTGCATTTTGAGTGGAAAACATCGCTTTGGGCATCCGCCTTCAGCGAGCATGAGCCGCTGATTCTGTGTCTGGGAGCGGCAGTTGTTCTTGCGGTTACGACCGTGATCCTTGTCAGACGAAAGAAAAAAGGGACTTCACGGACGAGCCGCTGACATTCTGCCTGGATGTGAGAAAAGAATGTGGCTGAATACGCCCACATACAAGAGTGGTTATAGAATGCAGGATAGGAGCTGCCATTTTATGGCTGAGTATTTGAAACTTGCTTCCACTCTCTATATGGATTCAATAGCAAACAAGAACATTTTTTAGCATGTCAAGCGGTAAAATTAACCCGCCGAAGAGGAAATGAGTTCCTTTTCGGCGGGTTTTACGATACAAAATACTTCCTTATGTGGCGGTGCCATTGCCGACCGTGCTTTTTCGCCGTTGGGTGCAGCCGGAGTTGCATTAAACGAAAAATGATAAAATTTGTTACCGGCTTGTAATTGAGGCGTTGTTGTTTTATCGGGGCAGCACGATATACTATAAAATGAGCAAAAATACCGGAGGCGTTACCATGGCAGAGAGAAAGAAAAAAAGAACGATAGGACGCGCGATCCGATTGGCGGGATGCGCCGTTTTGCTGCTTGCCCTTGTGATCGGAGGCATGAGCCTGATCAAGGGGTATTTTATTTTGTCGCCGCAGGTACACCTGTCCGTGCAGGGCAGTCAGAAGCAGGACATCGACGCGTTTTCAAAATATACCGATGAGGGCGCCGTGGCCATGTTGGGCAAAACGGATCTGAGCGATCAGATTAAGACGGAGGGCAGCGTCAATACAAAGGTGCCCGGCAGCTATATCGTTACATATTCCCTTGATTATAAGGGCAAGCACTATACGCAGCAGCGCACCGTTCGGGTGGTGGACCGCGACGCGCCGGAGCTGAAGCTGAAGGGTGAGGACACCGTGGTGGTGTCGCGCATGGAGCTGTTTGACGAGCCGGGCTATACGGCGAAGGATCGCTGTGACGGCGACCTGACGGACTGCGTGACGGTGGAGCAGCAGAAGAAGGATGCCACAACCTATCGGGTGGTCTATCAGGTGGCGGACAAGGCAGGCAACATGGCGGAGGCCGTCCGCACGCTGGAGATTCGGGATATCGTGCCGCCGGAGCTGGAGCTGCGGGGCGAGGAGCATATGTTTGTGCCGCGGGGCGACCGCTTTACGGACCCGGGCGCCGTGGCCACGGATGACGCCGACGGCGACCTGACCGAGGCCATCACCTGTACCGGTACGGTGGACACCGACGCGGTGGGGGATTATACCCTGCGTTACAGCGTCAGCGACAGCGCGGAGAACCGCGCCGAGGTCAAACGCACGGTGACGGTGTACGAGGAGAGCGCGGACAACCCCAATCGCATCTACCTGACCTTCGATGACGGCCCCACCGAGAAGGTCACGCCGCATATACTGGATGTTCTGGAGAAGAATCATATTAAGGCTACCTTCTTCATTCTGAAGTATTCCGATGAGGACAAGCCCATTTTGCAGCGCATGATCAACGCGGGGCACACCGTGGGCATCCACGGCTATTCCCACGATTATGCCACCATTTATTCCTCCGAGAAGGCGTTTATGAACAGCATTCAGACCCTCCACGATCAGGTGCAGAAGGACTTCGGCTATGACGCCAAGGTGATCCGTTTCCCCGGCGGCAGCTCCAATACCATCAGCGCGGACTATAAAAAGGGCATCATGACCTGCCTGACGAAGCGGGTGGAGCAGGAGGGCTACACCTACTTTGACTGGAATGTGGACAGCAGCGATGCCAACGGCAACAATGTGGATGCCTCCACGATTTACGAGTCTACCACCCAGGGCCTTTTTAAGGACGGGAACAATGTGGTCTTGATGCACGACAGCTACTATAAGACCACCACCGCCGATGCGCTGCAGAAGATCATCGACTACGGCCACAAAAACGGCTACTCCTTCCTGCCCATTACCGCCGACACGACGCCGTGCCACCACGGCGTGGCAAATTGAGCGGTTGCCAAAAGGCGGGAATCCTGCTATAATACAGGGTGGAAAACGATCATTGAGAAAGGAATTGTTTGAGATATGCGAGTTATTGATTTGGAAAATATCAATTACGCCATGCGCAACGAAACGCAGTTCGTGCTGCGCTGCGAGGAAGTGTTTCACGATAAGATCAGCGCCGCAGCCACGGCGATTTTGTCGGATAAGCAGAATAAGCCCGTGGTGGCGCTGACCGGCCCCTCCGGCAGCGGCAAGACCACCACCGCGATGCGCCTGCGGGACTATCTGGAAAATCTGGGCGTGAAGGTGTGCCTTCTGAGCATGGACAACTTCTTCCTGCCGTTGGATCAGCGTCCCCCTGAGGCCACCGACTGGGAGTCCCCCTACTGCGTGAATACGGAGCGGCTGATCTCCACCATCAGCCGCCTGATGGACGGCTATGAGGTGGATGTGCCGTGGTACGATTTCAAGACCGGCACCACCGGCGGGTATAAAAAGATGCAGGGCAGCCGCGATGCCATTATCATCGCCGAGGGCATCCATATGCTCAACCCCCTGATCTTTGACAAGATCCGCGGCGTGGCCAACGGCGTGTATGTGGCGCCGCGCACCCGTATCATCACCGACGATGATAAGATCGTCCGTCCGGAGCAGCTGCGTGTTGCCCGGCGTCTCATCCGCGACTATAACGGCCGCGGCCATTCCCCCCGGGAAACGGTGGAGCGCGTGGAGAGCGTCAACCGCGGCGAGGTGCAGTATATCCAGCCCTACAAGAGCAACGCCGCCATTCATATCGACACCTTCCACGATTATGAACCCTGCATTCTGGCCAAGTATATCAACGAGATCCCCATGTTCCGTCAGGAGCTGACGGCGGATTTCCTGGCGCAGCATGATCTGACCGACCTGATGAAGGTGGTGGGCGGTGTGCCGCCGCTGCACACCCCCTATGTCCCCCGCAATTCCATTGTCCGCGAGTTCGTCGGCGGAAGCTGCTACGAATATTGATTGGGAGGAAGAAACCATGAAAATTGTTACCATCAGCCGTGAATTCGGCAGTGGCGGCCGCGAGGTGGGCAAGCGTCTGGCCGCGGCACTGGGCGTGCCCTGCTATGACAACGAGATCATCGAGATGATCGCCAAGGAAAACGGCTTTGACGAGAACTATGTGGCCAATGTGTCGGAAAAGAGCATCGAGGCCGCCTATCCGCTGACCATCGGCAACCGCTTTGCCATGCCGCCGCTGACCTTGATCGATCAGCCCATCCGCGTGGTGTCCGCCCAGCGGCAGATCATCGAAAATCTGGCGGCGAAGGGCGATTGCGTCATCGTGGGCCGCTGCGCCGATGTGATTTTGCGGGACTATCATCCGCTGAATATCTTCGTCTATGCCGACAAGGAATCCAAGCTCAAGCGCTGTCAGGAGCGCGCACCGGCGGGAGAAAACCTCACCCGCAGCGAGCTGGAGCGCAAGATGAAGCAGATCGACAAGAACCGCGCCAAGCACCGTGCCATGTATGCCGACAGCAAGTGGGGCAGCAAGGAGACCTATCACCTGTGCCTCAACACCAGCGGCAAGGAGATCAAGACCCTGATCCCCGCGCTGGCGGCCTTTGCCCGGAGCTGGTTCGGCGACGAGGCATAAAAATACGCGATTTGAAAAGAGAGCGATTCCCTGCGGAGTCGCTCTTTTTGCCCCCCTTTGCGAAAACTTGCAGGGGAAAAGTTGCAAATTCGGGCGGAGTAGGCTATCATTGTCGTATCGAAACGAAAAGGGGGGAATGCACCGTGAAAATTCGTCTGAACGAGGATCGGGAGATCGTGAACATGATCCGTCAGGGTCTGCGGAAGAAGGAGGGCTATTGCCCCTGCCGTCTGGCCAAAACGGAAGAAAATATGTGTATGTGTCAGGAGTTCCGGGATCAGATCGCCGATCCGAATTTCGAGGGCTACTGCCATTGCCGACTGTATTATAAGGAAAAGTAACCATGAAGCTGACGATTTTAACCGACAACACCACCCGAATCGACCGCTATTATCTGGGCGAGCCGGGCGCGTCGTACTATCTGGAGGACGGCGATGCGCGGATCCTGTTCGATACCGGCTATTCCGATGTCTACCGCCGCAACGCGGAGAAGCTGGGGATTGACCTTGCTGCGGTGACGGCGGTGGCGCTGTCCCACGGACACAACGACCACACCGGCGGATTGCGGTATTTTCCGGAAACGGAGGAAAAACTGCCGCTGGTGGCGCATCCCGCCGCCTTTGAGCCGAAGCGCTATGGCGAGACGGCCATCGGCTCGCCGCTGGAGGCGGAGGAGCTGGCGCAGCGCTTTGCCCTGCGCCTGACGGCGGAGCCGGTACAGCTTTCGGAGCATATCATGTGGCTGGGTCAGGTGCCCCGGACGGTGCCTTTTGAAAACCGCAGTCCCATCGGCGAGCATTTTGCGGACGGGGCGTGGCAGCCGGATTTCCTGATGGATGATACGGCGCTGGTCTACCGCGGTGCCGAGGGGCTGTGGATCATCACGGGATGCAGCCATGTGGGCATCTGCAACATCACGGAGTATGCCAAGCGCGTGACGGGTGAGGAACGCATTTGCGGTATCATCGGCGGATTTCATCTGCTGAAAATGACCTCCCGGGTGGGGAAAACGGTGGAATATCTCAAGGCGCAGCATCCTGCGCACCTGTGTCCGTGTCATTGCACCTGTTTCCACGCCCGTGCTGCCATTCATGCCGCGGTGCCGGTGGAGGAGGTCTGCGTGGGCGACACCATGGAGCTGTGAGATCAGGAGAAACCGTGCGGCATACGCTGCGAGGTTTTCCGTTTTTGCGCACCGATAGGCAAAAGCGGCATAGATTGAAAATGGGGCAGCGCTGAACAGGATTTTTCCTGATGCGTATAAATTCCGCGGCTGCGTGGGAGAATGAAAGTGACCTGAGCGAAGGCCCGGGTACTTCTTGGCGGCGGAGTGTGAACCTTGTGGATACAAATGTGAAACGCGGTGATATCTTCTATGCAGATCTGAGCCCTGTGGTCGGAAGCGAGCAGGGCGGTGTGCGGCCGGTGCTGATCGTGCAGAACGATACCGGCAACCGGCATTCACCCACGGTGATCGCGGCGGCCATCACCTCCCAGACGGGGAAGGCGAAGCTGCCCACCCATATTGATCTGGCAGCCCACAGCTCCGGTCTGCCCAAGGATTCGGTGATCCTGCTGGAGCAGATCCGCACGCTGGATAAGCGCCGCTTGCGGGAAAAGATGGGGCGGGCAGACAGCGCGGTGATGGAGAAGGTGGACACGGCCATTGCGGTGAGCTTCGGCCTGCCCCGCAGCCGTCTGGTGTAGCCACCTGTCCGGCCGGTACATACGCCGGAGGGCAAGTGGGGGAGCGTGTGATAAAATAACGCACCTGTGCATAAAACTGTACAGGTGCGTTGCCGCTTTTTTGGGGGCAGAAAATCGACTGGGTGGGGTGATGGAATGGACTATCCGCTGTATGTAGAAAACAGGAAACGGGGCACACTGCGCCTGACGGCCATGGGCAATGACACCTGCTTTGAGGTGCTGTGCCCGGCGCTGACGGGACTGCATCGCGTGTACGCCCAAGGGGAGCGGGGGCGTCTGCTTCTGGGCGTGCTGGAGGGAGGGCATCTGCGCCGGCGGTTTTCCGAAACGCTGACGGCGCCCATCGGACGGGTGCTGTGCGGACGCACCGAGGAAAGCGCCGCGCCGGCGGAGGGCGCATGGACGGATGCGCCGGACGAGACGCATCCGCAGTTTCCGCCATTGCCGCCGGAAACGCTCTTTTGCCGGCGGGGCGGGCGCTATTATCTGGCCATCCCCTATGCCGAGGGGGAGCCGTTTCCGTTGGAGGAGCTGTTCTGCTTTGCCCGGGTCTGCACCGTGGACGGACGGCTGCGGGCGGTCTTTGCCTTTGACCGGCAGGGAAATCCCTGCCTTGGGCGCAGGCGGTAAAAAATATTCACAAAAAAATCTACCATATCTTGTATTCCTGTGGTATAATACCTCACAATAGCTATACTGTAGTGATGAGAGGGAGGCACAGAAATATGAAATGTCCCTATTGCGGTTATCGCGAGAGCAAAGTGGTGGATTCCCGCCCTGCGGACGAGGGCAGCAGCATTCGCCGCCGCCGGGAATGCCTGCAATGCGAAAAGCGTTTTACCACCTATGAAACGGTAGAGAGCCTGCCCATGGTGGTCATCAAGAAGGATGGCAGCCGCCAGAGCTTTGATCGGAACAAGGTGCTGCGCGGCATTCAGCGCTCCTGTGAAAAGCGTCCCGTTCCCGTGGCGGATATGGAGCGCATGGCCATGGAGATCGAGCAGGAGATCCAGAACTCGCTGGAGCGCGAGGTCAGCACCGAGGTGGTGGGCGAGATGGTCATGGATAAGCTCAAGACCGCCGACGAGGTGGCCTATGTGCGCTTTGCCTCGGTCTATCGCCAGTTCAAGGATATCAATACCTTCATGAGCGAGCTGACCAAGCTGCTGAACGAGAAGTAAGCTATAAGATATTTTTGATGCTGATGCGCTCCATTTCATCCAATAGCTTCAACTGCGAGCGGAGGTCGGCCAGCGTGGAGCGAAACTCCACATCGTCCTCCTCCTGACATAGTACGCGGCAGCGCTGCAGCAGCGATTCCGCCGCGTCGATTTCCTTGTGGTCGATGACGATGTGCAGCCATGTCTGGCAATCGCTCCAGCTATCGTAGACGGCATCCAGCTGTTGGCGGGCATCGTCCCATGATTGCTCCCGGGCGGCGGTGTCGATGCTGTCCAGTTGGCGCGTCCACTCGTCGCACCGACGGGAGAGACTGACGCTGTTGAAGCAGGATAATACCAGAATGAGCGTGAGGATGAAAACGGGAATGCGAAAAACCTTCATGGCTTGTCCTCCTTGCGCACGCAGATGACGCCGCCGCTCTGATCGATGGAGAGCAGGAAAATTTCCTGCGGCGTCCGGGCGTTGTTTTGTTGGAGCTGCTTGTTCAGCCACGCATCGTTCAGCCCTGCCAGACGCAGATTGTTCCGCAACAGCCGTCCGTCGTTGATGATGACGGTGGGCAGGAATACATCGTCCGCCACCGCCTGCCCCAATTGCGCCGGCGTGGCGGGTTGGCAGTCGCTGCGCAGCAGGATGGACAACTGTCCGCTGGTCTCCCAGATGGCGTATTTCACATCATTGAGGTTGGAGACGCCTTGCGTGCGGAGCTCCTCCAGCAGCTCGTCCAGCGTCATGCGGTTGTGGCGCATCACATCCTGCTGCAGCTTGCCGTCCCGGATGATGATGGCGGGCCTGCCGCAGATCAGCGCGCGGAACCGTACGCTGCGCAGACTGCAATAGCTCAGCAGCGCGGACATGGACAGCAGCGTCAGGATGGGAATGATCCCGTTGAGCAGCGGGATGCCGAAATCCTGCATTGGCACCGCCGCCAGATCGCTGAGCAGCATGGTCAGCACCAGCTCGATGGGCTCCAGCTCACCGATCTGACGCTTGCCGCTGAGCCGCAAGCCGGCAATCAGAATGAGATAGAGGAGTACAGTGCGGAAAAACGCAGTTACCATGAATGATCCCCCTTTAGAGGAAGTATTTCCATTTCCGGGGAAATTATGACAAGGAATGCAAAAAGTGCCCGACACCTTTGCAGATAGAAAAATCGCAGAGAAGAAAGGAGTATTTTGAGGAAGCCCCTCACATAAGCGCCATGTGCCTGCCCCAAAGCGGGGCAGGATAACGAGGAGGAGAGAGAATCGAACCTTCGGCGGATGCTCTCCCGCGTACCGGACGCGTGACACAGCCGACAAATATGCGGGCAACCGCAGAACAAAGGGGCTGTGACCGGGAGCAAGAGGCAAATGATCTGCGCGTTTGTCCTTTTGATAGAATTTGAATTTATCAGGAGGAATAGGATATGTGTGGAATTGTAGGATTTGTGGGAAAGGCGCAGGCGGCGCCCATCCTGCTGGACGGTCTGGAGCGTCTGGAGTACCGCGGCTATGACTCGGCGGGCATTGCCGTGTGCGGCCCGGAGGGTCTCCGCCTGCACAAGACCAAGGGGCGACTGCAGGTGCTGCGGGACGCCACCCATAACGGCGCCGACCTGCCCGGCACACTGGGCATCGGCCACACCCGCTGGGCCACCCACGGCGAGCCCAACGACATCAACGCCCACCCCCACATGAGCCAAAGCGGCAAGTTTGCGCTGGTACATAACGGCATTATCGAAAACTATGCCGAGCTGAAGGATCAGCTCAAGCGCAAGGGCTATACCTTCCGCTCCGAGACTGATACCGAGGTGGTGGTGCAGCTTCTGGACTACTACTATGCCGGCTGCGGCGACTTTTTCGAGGCCATGACCTGCACGCTGAACGCGGTGGAGGGCGCCTATGCCCTGGGCATCATTTGCAGCGACTATCCCGACCGGATGATCGCCGCCCGGAAGAATGCCCCGCTGCTGCTGGGTTACAGCGATGAGGGCAGCTTTATCGCCTCCGATGTAACGGCGCTGATCCGCCACACCCGCGACATCGCCTATATGGACGACGGCGAGATGGCCATTCTCAACGCCGACGGCATCCGCGTGTATGACCGGCAGATGCGTCCGGTGGAGAAGGAGCATCATCATATCGACTGGGAGATCGACGCGGCGGAAAAGGGCGGCTACGACCACTTCATGCTCAAGGAGATCTTCGAGCAGCCTGAGGCCATCCGCAAGGCCACGGCGGCCAGAATTCAGGACGACCGCGTGGTACTCAGCGACCTGACCATGACCGAGGACGAGATCCGCAATATCGGCCGCATCTACATCATTGCCTGCGGCTCCAGCTACCATGTGGGCATGGTGGGCAAGTATAATCTGGAGCGGATGCTGCGCCGCAGCGTGGAGGTGGTGCTGGCCTCCGAGTTCCGCTACTGCGATCCCATTGTGGGCCAGGGCGATCTGGTGATCGTCATCAGCCAGTCCGGCGAAACGCTGGACACCATGGAGGCATTGCGGGAGGCCAAGAAGCGCGGTGCGCGCATTCTGTCCATCGTCAATGTGGTGGGCTCCTCCATCGCCCGTGAGAGCGACGATGTGCTCTATACCTGGGCCGGCCCCGAGATCGCCGTAGCCACCACCAAGGCATACAGCACCCAGATGGCGGTGCTGAATCTGGTGGGTCTGTATTTCGGTGACATCATGGGCACCGTCAGCCACGAGACCTACACCGCCATGGTGCGGGATCTCCAATTGCTGCCGGAGAAGATGGAGAAGATTCTGGAGAATACCGACGGCATCCATGCCATCGCAAAGGCCTGCGCCGACAAGGAGGATGTGTTCTTCATCGGCCGCAATCTGGACTATGCGCTGTCGCTGGAGGGCAGCCTGAAGCTGAAGGAGATCAGCTATATCCACTCCGAGGCGTATGCCTCCGGCGAGCTGAAGCACGGCACCATCTCCCTCATCGAGGACGACACGCTGGTGGTGGCGCTGGGCACCTACGATCCGCTGTTTGACAAGGCTATGAGCAATGTGGTGGAGGTGCAGGCCCGGGGCGCCAAGGTGCTGGCCCTGACCACCGAGACCCATTTCCGCGAGATGGCCCAGCGGGTACCCATGGTGCTGACCATTCCCGAGGTGGAGCAGATGCTCCTGCCGCAGTTGGGCGTGGTACCGCTGCAGCTGCTGGCCTACTATGTGGCATTGGAGCGCGGCTGCGACATCGACAAGCCTCGGAACCTCGCCAAGAGCGTCACCGTGGAGTAAAATCTTATACGATAATAAAAACCGCCCGAAAGGGCGGTTTTTTGATGCAATATCCCAATTCACAGCACCTCTTTGGCGGTGCGGCGCAGGAAGAAAACGGAGATGGCAAGGCAGATACTCTCGGAGATCACCGAGGTAAACCAGATGCTGCTGCCGCCCCGGACGGCGGCCAGAAGCAGCAGAACGCCGGCCTGCAAAATAAGTCCCCGTCCCACGGACACGGTGATGGCAGCGCGGGGACGCTCCACCGCGGTCATAAAGCCGCCGATGAGCACATTGAAGCCCAACAGCAGATAGGTAGGGCAATAGCGGCGGAAGGCGGTGACGGTGGCGGCGTTCAGCGCGGGATCGGTGTCGCCCAGAAAGGCGTGGACAAGCTGTGGGGAGAGCAGGAAAAACAGCACCGTGCACAAAATACCGGCGGAGATGGCGGTGGTCAGACCGTAGCGCAGAAGTGTGCGGCAGTTCCGGCGATCCTGCCGGCCGTACTGGTAGCTGACCAGCGGCTGTGTTCCCTGGGAAACGCCCATCATGATGTTGATAACCATGGTGTTGGCATAGGCGATGATGGAGTAGCTGACCAGACCGTTCTGCCCGATGCACCGGAGAATGGTGTGGTTGAACAGGAAGATCATCAATCCGTTGCACAGCTCCGTAACGCCGTCGGAAATGCCCAGCGGGATCAGACGGCGATAGATCCCCCAATCCATTTTGAAGCGCACCGGATGGAAGGTGGTGTGCTTGCCGAAAAAGTGGGCGAAGTAGATGACGCAGGTCAGAAGCTGGGACAGTCCCGTGGCGGTGGCGGCGCTGCGGATGCCCCATTTCAGCACGAAGATGGCCAGATAATCCAGCACGCAGTTGGTCACACAGCCGCAGGTGACGGACAAAATGGCGATGCGGGGATAGCCGTCGGTCTTGACGAGGATCTCCAGATTGTAGGACACGATGAAGCAGCAGGCGAAGGGCGCGATGCCCCGCAGATAGTCCATCACATAGGGCAGCGTGACATCCCGCGCCCCCAGCAGACGGGCCAGCGGCTCGGGAAACAGAAAGACCAGCGCGGTGATGGTCAGCCCGATGCCCAGAAGCAGCACCAGATCCTGGGAAAACAGGGCGTTGGCCTCGTCGCGCTTTCCCTGCGCCAGATCAATGGCGATGATGGTGGAGCTGCCCACGGCAAAGGCCACGGCGATGGAAAACATGGCGCTGAGGAAGGGGTTGGACAGGGTGACGGCGCTCATGGCGTATTCGCCCAGACCCCGCGCCACGAACAGACCGTCCACGATGGAGTAGAGGGAAAAAACCATCAGCGAGGAGACGGTAGCCGCGGCGTAGCGGATGAAGTTGGACAGCATGGAACGGGATTGCGGCATGAGGATCTCCTTTCGCAAAAAGTGGGGAAAAAGACCGCCGTCAGTTGGGCGGCGGTCTTTTCAGCATTGAGAGGGGGGTGTCAGCTTTCGGGCACCACGGGGGTCTCGCCGTTCAGCACCTGCTGGATCAGCGTCTTGGCGGTGGCGACCATTTCGTCGTCCGGCCACATGACCCAGGCGTTGCCGGCGGAATAGGTGTAGCATTCATCGCCATTACCGGAGACGGCATAGGAGGTGATGTTCCAATCCGGCATCCCCTTGAGCTGCATCTTCACCAGAGAGGTGATCTGCTTGTAGCTGATGTTGGTGATGAAGGAATCGGACACGGCGCCCAGCAGATCCTGATAGTTGGACAGCACGGCGGGAGAGGTGGCCTTTTTCAGAATGGCCTTGATAACCGTCATCTGGTTGCGTCCGCGCTGATTATCGCCGTCGGCGAAGGAGTAACGCTCGCGGGAGAAGGCCAGTGCCTCGCGGCCGCTGACATGGATCTGTCCTTCAGGGAAGTAGAAGCTCTCGCGGGAGAAGCCGTCGCCGTCCTCGTCGGGCATTTCCATGTTGGTGGTGGTAAATTCGCAGGGGGACTCGATATCAATGCCGCCCAATGCGTCCACAATATCCACCAGACCGTTGAAGTTCACGCGGACATAGTAGGGCGTTTCGGTGCTGTACAGGTCGTCCAGCGTGGCCATGGATTCGCTGATACCGTACATACCGGCATGGGTCAGCTTATCCAGCTCGCCATTCATGTTCAGGGGCAGGTAGTAGTCGCGGGGGGTGTTCAGCAGCAGGATCTGGTGGGTCTTGGGATTGACCACGGCCAGAATGTTCACATCGCTGCGGCTCTGGATCCCCAGATCGGTGCTGCGGGCATCAATGCCGCTGCAATATACCAGGAAGCAATCCTTGGTCAGCGAGCTGCCGTTGTTGATGGTTTCCATCTCGCGCTCGGTGGTGAACTCGTAGATCACCCGGGTCTGCTCGGTGAAGTCCTTGTAGTTTTCCATATCCTCGATCATGTCGAAGTATCCCTCGTTGAGGATGATGGCCCGCACATTGTCGTCATACAGGGCGTCCACCAGATCGGTCATGGTATCGTAGCCCGTGGGGCTGATGGCGGTGCCGGTCTCCTCCTGCACCTTCTGCACCAATCCCTGGGTGTTCTCGGTGTTGGAGTGGGACAGAGCGCCGAATTTATATTGCAGCGCGTCTTGGATGTTCTGGGCACTGTCGTCCTTCATCACCAGCACGGCGGTGACTTCCTTTTCGATCAGCTTGCCGGTGATCTTGGACAGCGCCGACTGCACGGAACCCACAGCCACCATGCCGTAGATCATGGCGGCAGAGAGGATCAGCGCAATGATGCCGCAGATGAGCTTACCGATTTTGTTGCGGCGCAGGGGCATCTGCACAATGATATGGATGGAATTGATGACAAACAGAACGACCATCAGAATGATCAGATAGAGATTGCTGAGCATTTCGGTGGCGATCAGACGGGCAAACAGTGCCAGACTGCACAGCAGAAGCAGCAGCATGGCAAAGGCGCCGAACTTATCCAATCCGGTGCGTCTGGCGCGGCGTTTCCCGTTGCTCTGCTCAACGGGACGGGGAGCAGAAGTATCCTTTTGTTTCATACATGGGACTCCTTTATATGTAATATGGATAAAGATCAAAGCACAGCCGGCAAAAACAGACAAGCTAATATTACACGGCATTAAGTTATTATACCCCTGTATGCGTACAAATTCCAGTATAAAATATGACAAAACTGTGAATTTTGGGGAACGGACGGGAAAACGGAAGAAAATCATAAAGGAAACTGAAACGGCTCTTAATGAAAAATTCACACAATGGCTACATGACGCGCCGCCGCCCGCCGTATACTGATAGACGGTTGAACGCACGAAAAAAATGTGTTATACTAAACAATACGGAGTTTTGTATTCGACAAAGGAGGATATGATCGCATGAAAGCAGCTCTTGTCATTATGGCAGCCGGTCTCGGCTCTCGCTACGGCGGCAACAAACAGGTGGACGGCGTGGGCCCCAACGGGGAAATCCTGATGGAATACTCCATCCATGACGCCGTACGCGCCGGTTTTACCAAGGTCGTCTTTGTGATCAAGCCGGATATGCTCCAACTGATGGAGAACCTGTGCGGCCATTATCTGAAACAGAAAACGACCCGGGACGGCACGCCGCTGGAGGTGTGCTACGCGTTTCAGGATTTTTCCGGCGTGCCCGATTTTTATACCGTGCCCGCCGGACGCACCAAGCCCTTCGGCACGGTGCACGCAGTGCTGTCCGCCAGAGACTATATCAGCGAGCCGTTCTGCGTCATCAATGCCGATGACTATTACGGCGTGGACGCCTACCGCACGATTTATGAAGAATTGTGCCGCCTGCCGGAGAGCGGCAGAGCCACCATGGTGGGCTATCAGCTGAAAAACACCGTCAGCCCCAGCGGTACGGTGTCCCGCGGCATCTGTCAGGTGGACAACGGCTGCCTGTCCGGCGTGAAGGAAGCGCTGAAGATCCAGCTGTTCCCCGACGGCTCCATCGCCGATGTGGCCGACGGCGGACATCGGGAGATGCACCCCGACACGGTGGTGTCCATGAACTTCTGGGGCTTCGCACCCGCTATTTTCAGCGAGTATGAGGCCTATTTCCACCGCTTTTTGCGGGAGGAGGCCGGCGACAATATCAAGGCGGAGTGTATGCTGCCCAACCTCATCGGCGAGCTGATCGGAAATGGCAGGCTGCAGGTGTCCGTGCTGCACTCGGCGGATCGCTGGTTCGGCATGACCTATCAGGAGGATCGGGAAAAGGTGGCTGAGGAGCTGAAGCGTCTGCACGAGATCGGCGTATATCCCGCGTCACTCCGGGCGGAATGAATACATTATAATATATAAGGCCGTGATCGTCGGATCACGGCCTTATATGGGTAAAGCAGGTTATCGCTGGTTCTGGTTGTTCTGGTTCTGGTTGTTCTGGTTGTTCTGATTGTTCTGATTACGATTCTGATTGTTCTGGTTGTTCTGATTGGTCTTGTTGTTTTCCATTATGGCACCTCCTTTGGTACAGCCGTAGTGTTGCCGGAGATGAGACGGAATATACATGGCAGGCGGCAAAAAAGCATAAAAAAATCGGAAAAATTTGTTGACAAGGGATAGCACGAATGATATAATACTCCAGAAAACAAAGAAGGTCGGTGCATCCGCCTCACCTCCAGCGCCAGCAAAGAGGTCAACAGCGAAAGGCAGCGTCTCCGTTTGGGGATTGCGGCTTGTTGCGCGGATGCCATGTGCGTTCGCGTTTTTTATTTTATGATGGAGGTGCTTCGGCTATTAGCAAGGTAGTGCATCAACTGAACGAGGAGATCCGCGATAAGGAGCTCCGCCTCATCGGCGAGACCGGCGAGCAGCTTGGCATCATGTCCTCCGACGACGCTCTGAAAATTGCTGAGGAGCGCGGGCTGGATCTGGTGAAAATTTCTCCGCAGGCCGTGCCGCCTGTATGCAAGCTCATGAACTACGGCAAGTTCCGTTTCGAGCAGAGCAAGCGGGAAAAGGAAGCCAAAAAGAACCAGCATGTGGTGGAAATCAAAGAAATCCGTATGTCTCCGGGCATTGACATCGGCGATTTCAACACCAAGCTGAAAAATGCGCAGAAGTTCCTGGCAGACGGTAACCGAGTGAAGGTTTCTGTCCGTTTCCGCGGCAGAGAAATGGCTCATACGGATATCGGCCGCGAGCTGCTGAAGAAGTTTGCCGAGCAGTGTGCTGAGGTAGCCACCATGGATAAGGCAGCGAAGATGGAGGGCAGAAATATGTCCATGTTCCTCTCTCCCAAAGCTGGTAAATAAGTTGATTTCTTTTTGTAGTACAAAAGGATATATGGAAGGAGTATAATTATGCCTAAACTGAAGACCCATAGCGGCGCTAAGAAGCGTTTTAATCTGACGAAATCCGGCAAGGTCAAGAGAGCTCACGCTTTCAAGAGCCACATCCTGACCAAGAAGGACACCAAGCGCGGCCGTCGCCTGCGCAGCACCACCTATGCGGATTGCACCACCGAGGCTACCATCCGCAAGATGATCCCTTACAAATAAGAGTCGGAA
>JAGHUH010000037.1 GCA_018064925.1 Candidatus Cacconaster stercorequi
CTTTACCAGTATACCGCAATAGGAGGTTTTACTCATGCTAAAGCTGTTTTTCTTCCTCCGGTAGAACCGGAGGTTTATTTTCACGCCTTGAAGGCACCAAAAAAATTCCTCCCCGCCCCGGGCAGGGAGGAAAATTCATTTTCACTCCTCGGTGAAATGCACATGGTTGAAGATGTGATCCTGACAGAAGCAGTGGTAGCCGACGCATTTACTGCAATAGCGGAACTGCAGGTCGGGATAGTCGGCATCGGTGCGTCCGCACACGGCGCATTTGTGGTGATAGCCCTTCTGCTGTTGCTGCTGATGCACGGCCTTTTTGAAGTTCACGGTCTGGGGTCTGTGCTGATACTGCTTGCGCGCCACCGCGCCCTGCACCGCCGGCCAGACGAACACGACGAAGTTCAAAAGCGCCACCACCGGCTGCACCACGCCGGCCCAGTACCCTGCCATCAGGGACTGCACGATCCCCAGAGCGAACACCGCGCCGTCCAGAATGGCCAGCCACTTCATCTTGATAGGCAGAATGAAAAACAGCAGCACCTGGGTATCGGGGAACAGCAGGGCGAAGGCCAGAAACATGGACAGGTTCACATAGTCCGCACCCACCACCGTCAGATAGTGGTTGCCGGTGATCAGCGAGGCGATGACGGTGCCGATCACCGTCAGCAGTACGCCGCTGATGTAGTAGAGGTTAAATCTGGCGGTACCCCATTGGCGCTCCAGCGTGGAGCCGATCCAATAGTAAAAATAGAGGGCGATCACCAGAAAAAACGGCCCGCCGTAGCTGGGCACAAAAACGAAGGTCACGATGCGCCAGATCTCGCCGTGGAGCAGACCCGCCAGATGGAAGCTGAGGAAGCTCAGTGCGTTGGCGTCGTTCTGCGCGGTGAACATCGTCAGCAGGTACACGATCACATTGCCGATGACGATATAGCGCATCAGATTGGGGATGCCGAACCGGGGGTGCCGGGCACAGAACCGATCCATGGCGTCATAAATCTTTTTCAAGGGGACAGTCCTCCTATGTGGAAAAAATTTCAATCTATGGGAATTATACCCTGTTTTCCGAAAAAAGTCATGTCATTTTTATAAACAATCGCCGCTTTTGCAAAAAAAACGGAGCCGCCCGCAGGCAGCTCCGTTTGTTCCCGTTTATGCTCCCAGCTCCAGCATGGTGCGTCCGTAATTGTTCAGATAGGGTGCAATGGTGTCGTAGGGGATGGTGAAGGCCTGCTCGCCGTCGGCGTAGGAGGCAATATCGTACACGGCGAACACCACGGTCATACCGCAATCGTCGAAGAAAATGTCGCGCTCCATCCAGTCCTTCACGGTGTCCTCGTAGCCGGCGAAGTACACACTGTCGCTCTGTGCCGCCCGCTCCGCCGCCTGACGCAGGAGCTCCTGCTCCACGGCAGTCTGCAGGCCGTTGCTGTTGCCGGTCATGGCGGCGATGGTGATGCTCTTGCCGGTGCTCATGTCAAAGTTCGCCGCCGTACGAATGGCGTAACCGTGAGCGCCGCCGGTAAAGCTGTTCTGCCGCAGCGTCACGGTGGCCATGTGGTCGTTGTGCCAGAAGGAGGCCGTCATGTTGTCCGTATAGGCAAAGTCTGCCTGATTCCACAGGCTGTTCTTCTCCTTGCCCCGGGCGGCGTAATCCTGCCGGGCGGTTTCGCTCACCTCGTCAAACCACGCCAGTTGGCTTTCCAGCCAATCGGCAAAATAGCCGTTGAAGGCGGCGGCAGCGTCCACCGCCGCGCCGGTCTCCTTTTCGGTGTTGATGGGTGTGCCGTCGATGCGGTACACGGTCATCTCCGGAATTTCGTAGCTGTAACGCGCCAGCAGCCGTCCGTCCTCGGCCTTTGCCGTGCCGGTCTCCTGCCGGGTGGACAGCTCATAGGTCCAGTCGTCCTTCTGCGGAATGGCCACGCCGCTCTCCGGGGCAGTTGCCGTTCCCTGGGTGCTGCAGCCCGCCAGCAGCAGGCACAGCGCCATCAGGATGGAAGCAATACTGATTTTTTTCATACTAACTCCGTTCCGCCGCTCCATGCGGCCTTTGCAGTGCGTCTGCCGTTCCCGTCACAGCATCAGGGGCGTGGCGCGCCAATCGGCATCGCAGACGCTCTCGGTGACCTTGGGATAGCCCATGGTATACAGGTCTGTCCGCCGGCTCTCCTTTTCAAATAGTGCCGCCGCCTCGCCGCCCAATGCCCTCACATCCGCCGGCTTGGTCAGCACCCTTGCGCCGCTTTTTTTCATCTGATGCAGAAGCCGCCGCCCCGTCTCGTTGGCGGCCAGCACCCGCAGATAGGGTGGCCGCTCCGGCGCCGGCTCCAGATTCAGCCACGCCGCCAGCACCATCCGCCGCAGCCGGGCAAGGGGATAGCGCCGCGTCTTGGCAAGGCAGCAGATCTCCTCCACGGAGGACGCCTGCCGCACCGCCCGATAAAAGCGGTGGTACAGTCCCTCGTTCCCGCCGTCGTAGCGCAGGAAGTCCTCCTCCGTCATCTGCCGCAGGCGGCACACCATGGCGCGATCCAGCGCCGCCGCATCCACCGGGGCACGGCCTGCCGCCAGCTCTCGCCGCATCACCTGCGCCGCCTCCGGGGGCATCAGCGCCAGCGCCGCCTCCGTCTGCCCCGCCCGCAGCAATTGCCGCAGATACGAGGCCGAGGCGATGCCCTCCGCCACGCCGCCGTCATGCGCCGCGCCCATACGCCGCACCGTGACGGCGCATAGCGGATTTTCCTCCTCCGCCAGTGCCTTCAGGTACTCAATGCCCAATATATTGTTGGGTTCCGTTAATATATTCGCCTTTTCCCCCAACTTTTCCGCCGCCGCCATCTGCCGCGCCGCGGCATAGGTAACGCCGCCGGACAGGTAATTGCGCACGCGCTCCGGAAAATCCGGCGCCCGCAGGATCTGCGCCGCCGCCTGCATGGCGGCAAGGTCGCCGCACTCGCTGCCGAAGGCCAGTTCGGTCACCACGCCGGTATCCACCAGAAGCCGCACGCCGCCCCGGGCGAAGGTCTCCGCCGTAGCACAGCTCCATGGGGTGGGCAGCTCCAGCACCAGATTGGCGCCGCAGCGCACGGCCATTTCGCTCCGGGCGAACTTGTTCACCACCGCCAACTCGCCCCGCTGCACAAAGCTGCCGCTCATGGCGCACACGATGGCCTCCGCACCATCCGCGCGAAGCTGCTGCATCATCCGCACATGGCCGACATGAAGGGGATTGTATTCACATATTATACCGACAACTTTCATGGCTTTCCCCCCTGTTCCATTACAAAAGGTTACAATCTACTCTCAAAACCGCCGTTTTTATTCGGTGTTTGGCGTAAAATGTCACAGATTTAGTGTTATGTCGCATATTCGTTCGTTTTTCCCATTTTACCCGATTTTCTTCGATAATGCAATCGTTCCTCTTGACTTCTCCCCTCTGCGTTATTAAAATATATTAGTTAGTGTATATACGGCGGCAGATATTCCGCCGGACAAAAAGGAGAATTTCCCCATGAAAATTGCGCTGATGTACGCCATGCCCGGCGAAATTGAAAGTCTGCTGCACGGTGACACCGTTCAACCGCTGGAGACCGTAGCCGGTGTCCGGATCTATCAGGTGGCGCGCGATGTCATTGCCTGCTGCGGCGGCGTGGGCAAGGTGAATGCCGCCATGTCCACCCAACTGCTGATCCAGCGCCACCACCCTGACCTCATCATCAGCGTGGGGGTTGCCGGCAGCTTTGCGGCGCTGCCCGTCGGCACGCTGGTGCTGGCGGAGGGCTTTTTGCAGCATGATGTGGATACCACCGCCGTGGGCGACCCCATCGGTCTGGTAAGCACCGTCAACATGGTGGACTTCCCCACCGCCGATTTTGCCCGCGCCCGGGCCGCCATGGACAAGACCGGCCTTGCCTATCGCACCGGCATCGTCGCCACCGGGGACTGGTTTGCCGTGGGCGGTGACCGCGCCCGTTGGATCGCCGACACCTTCCACCCCCTGCTGTGCGAGATGGAGGGCGGCGCCGTGGCACAGGTCTGTTATCGCAACGGCGTGCCGTTTATGGCGCTGAAATCCGTCAGCGACTGCATCTTCTCCACGGAGGATACCTATTTTAACTTCCCCGCCGCCATGCAGGAATTGAACCGTGCGGCGCTGTGCTTTGCGGCGCATCTGCAGGATTGAATACGATACGAAAGGAACCCCATTATGGAAAGAATTGCCAGCTTTACCGTGGATCACAATGTCCTTATGCCGGGTCTGTACCTGAGCCGCCGCGACGGGCAGGTGACCACCTTTGACCTCCGGTTCAAAAAGCCCAACACCGGCGACCTTTTAAGCAACGCCGAGCTGCACTCCATCGAGCATGTGATCGCCACCTTTCTGCGCAACAGCGCGGCGAAGGACGCCGTGATCTACTTCGGGCCCATGGGCTGCCAGACGGGCTTTTACTTCCTGTTCGACGCGGCGCAGCTCACCGATGCCCAGGCCATCGAACTGCTGCAGCAGGTGTTCACCCAGGCCGGCGGCTTCGACGGCCCCATGCCCGGCAAGAGCGCCAAAGAGTGCGGAAATTATGTCAACCTCGATATTGTTCTGGCCCGCAAATGCTGCGCGTGGTACGCCGATCTGATCCGCGGATGGACGGAGACACAGCTGGTCTATCCTCAGGCATAAAAATATCCGTCACATTTTTGAGATTTCTTTGCAAAATTTGTTGACAAAGTGGACAACCACTGATAAAATAGTTAAGCCGCTTTGAATGGGTAATAAGAGTCGGCCGTGAGCCGGCCGCCCCCGACAGCGAGTCCGTTATAAAGGAAAGGTAGGTGCAACAAGCAAATGCAGGCTATTATCGTTACCGGTGGTAAGCAGTACGCCGTCAATGAGGGTGACACTCTGTTTATCGAGAAGCTGGATGTCAACGCTGGTGACAGCGTGGTGTTCGACCAGGTTCTGGCCATCGTGGATGGTGAAAACACCAAGTTCGGCACTCCCGTGGTGGAGGGCGCGAAGGTGGATGCCACTGTCGTGAAGAACGGCAAAGGCAAGAAGGTTCGTATCTTCAAGTACACCCCCAAGAAGGGCTATCACAAGCGCCAGGGTCATCGTCAGCCTTACACCAAGGTCGAAATCGGCAAGATTTCTTTCTAAGGCAGTATGACGACCGTCACATTCCTCAATGAGGAAGGCCGCATCATCGGCTTTGATGCGGTGGGCCACAGCGACTATGGCGACGAGGGCGAGGATCTCGTCTGTGCCGCCGTCACCAGCGCAGTGCGACTGGTGGAATGTACCATCAACGATGTGATGGGGCTGTGTGCCTCGGTGAAAGTCCGCGAGCAGGAAGCCGCGCTATCGCTCCGTTTGCCCGGAGGTCTGTCCCCGACGGCGGAAGCCACCTGTCAGAATTTGATGGTTGGCATGATGGTGTATCTGGCCACGCTCCACGGCGAGTATCCGGAAAATATCGAAGTATTAGAGGCGTGATCGCCCCTGAGTTTCTTCATCATCTTACAGAAAGGATGTACTTGAAATGCTGAACATTGGTTTGCAATTTTTCGCCCATAAAAAAGGTATGGGTTCCACCAAGAACGGCCGTGATTCCGAGTCCAAGCGTCTTGGCCCCAAGCGCGCCGACGGTCAGTTCGTTCTGGCTGGCAACATTCTGGTTCGCCAGCGCGGCACTCACTTCCATCCCGGCACGAATGTAGGGATCGGCACTGACGATACCCTGTTCGCCAAGGCTGACGGTGTTGTCCGTTTTGAGCGTCTGGGCAAGGATCGTAAGCAGGTTTCTGTTTACCCCGCCGAGTAATTTTTGGTTTATAAAAAATCCTCAACCCGCAAGGGTTGAGGATTTTTTATTCGTCCGGCACATATTGCACAATGTCGTCCAGCTCACATTGCAGCACGCGGCAGAGGGCATCCAGCGTGTTGGTGGAAACCGACTCCCCCGCCTTCAGCCGCCGCACGGTGGAACTGCTGATCTCCCCCTTCACCTGCAGGGTATAGGTGGTGGCCTTTTTTCGCTGCATGGTTTCCCACAGCGGCGCATACGAAATCATCTGTTCTCACCTCGCTCCTCTTGACTTATCTCCATTATTGCCTATACAGACAAGGAGTGAAACTCACACGGTTGAGAATTTTTTATTCGTCATCTCCAAGCAGTTCGTCTGCCGTTACCCCGAAAAACTGCGCAAACACATAGAGCTCAATGTCCGTTACGAAGCGTTTACCCGCCTCGATGCGCTGAATGGCGTTCTTGTCCAGATCAAGCCCCTGCAATTGCATTTGATCCGCCAGTGCCCGTTGAGAAAGCTTCGGCGTGTGCGCCTTGCGCAATGCGGCAATTTTCTGGCCACAGCGATTGTTGCTGTCCGCCAGACGATTTTTATACATGACACTCTCCCCCTCCCTGCCGACATCTTCTGATTGTCATTTTCTCTATTTTATGGTATATTAAACAAAGAATGACATTTACAAAATGTCATAAAGGGAGGTACTATGATAAACTATCAGGAACTATATCACCTGCTGTTCAACGCCGTCACGGACAGCATCCGCGATCTGGAGCAGGCCAATTACGGTCTGGCGATGGCGCGGCTGATGGAGGCACAGCAAGAATGTGAGGCGCGGTACATGGCACAGGACGAAACGCCGTAACATCCCCCGCGCCGCATATTGCGCCACGGCTTGACTCTGCCCCTATTTTCCGCTAAAATAGGATAAACTGGTTATTTATGCCCATTCTATCCGCAAGGAGGTTTTTTCATATGGCAAACGGCTTTATTGACAAGGCCCGCATCACCTGCCGCGCCGGTAACGGCGGCAACGGTGCCGTGGCCTTCCACCGGGAAAAATATATTGCCGCCGGCGGCCCCGACGGCGGTGACGGCGGCAACGGCGGCTCCATCATATTGCAGGTGGATGACAATATGTCCACGCTGATGGACTTCCGCTACAAGCGCAAGTATGTGGCCACCAACGGCGTGGACGGACAGGGCGGCCGCAAATCCGGCAAGGACGGTCAGAGTCTCACCATCCGTGTGCCCCGGGGCACACTGGTGCGCGACGCGGAGACCAACGAGATCATCAAGGATATGTCCGACAGCGAGCCCTATGTCTTGTGCAAGGGCGGCCGCGGCGGCTGGGGCAACCAGCATTTTGCCACGCCCACCCGCCAGGTACCCCGCTTCGCCAAGGCGGGACTCCCCGGCGAGGAGCACGATGTGGTGCTGGAGCTGAAGCTGCTGGCAGATGTGGGTCTGGTGGGCTTCCCCAATGTGGGCAAATCCACGCTGTTGAGCGTGGTCAGCAAGGCGCATCCCAAGATCGCCAACTATCATTTCACCACGCTGTATCCCAATCTGGGCGTGGTGTATGTGGACGAGGGCGTTTCCTTCGTCATGGCCGACATCCCCGGCATCATCGAGGGTGCCAGCGAGGGTGCCGGTCTGGGGCATGATTTCCTGCGTCATATTGACCGCTGCCGCCTGCTGGTGCATCTGGTGGATGTCAGCGGCAGCGAGGGCCGCGACCCCATTGCCGACTTCGACGCCATCAACGCAGAGCTGCAGGAGTATTCCGCCGATCTTGCCTCCCGTCCCCAGATCGTGGTGGCCAATAAGACCGATTTGCTGATGGATGAGACGCAGTTGGACGCCTTCCGCAAGCATGTGGAGGAGCAGGGCTATCAGTTCCTGTCCATGTCCGCCGCCACCCATCAGGGCACCCGTGAGCTGGTGCAGCTCATCGGCCAGAAGCTGTCCACCCTGCCCCCCGTGGTGGTGTATGAGCCGGAGTATGTCCCCCGCCCCGCCGAAGTGGACATGTCCGAGCCCCTCAATATTGTCCACGAGGACGACACCTGGCTGGTGGAAGGCCCGTGGCTGCAGCGCCTGATGGCCAACATCAACTTCTCCGATTACGAGAGCCGGATGTATTTCGACAAGCAGCTCCGGCAGAGCGGTCTGTTCGACCAGTTGGAGCGTCTGGGCATTCAGGACGGCGACATCGTGAGTATGTACAATCTGGAATTCGAGTATCAGAGATAAGCTCATCTGTCAAAAAAAGCGTTTCATCACGAATGCTCCGCCGTATGGCGGAGCATTTTTCAGTTTTCTTCCTCTGCCTCCAGATACATTTCCTCGCATTTCTGCTGCGCCGCAATGATGATCTGTTCCGCTTCCTCCATCATCACCCGCGCCCGCTCACATTCTCTGCATAGGTGCAGATACATCTCTTTGTCCTCCATTTCATCCTCCCAATCAATACATTTTAGATATATTTTATATCCATTTGTACCATATTAACACATATCATATCTAAAATAAATGCAAAATAAATGTATTTAGAGGTGATTTTATGGCTACGAAAAGTTTGTCCATTCGCATCGACGAGGAAATGCTGCACAAGCTGCATGTTGTGGCGGATTATGAGGGGCGCAGTGCCAACAGCCAGATCCTGATCCTCATCCGCCGCTGCATCGAGGAATACGAAGCCAAGCACGGCTCCATTCCGCTATAATATTTTCGCAAAAGCGTCCCGTACAGCGGGCGCTTTTGTTTTGCCCCCATCCGCCAAGATCCCGTCAAGCGCCACACCGCGCCTCCCGCCGCCCCATAGAATGGCCTGTAAGCACCAACCACCGCAGCAGAAGGAGGAACCGATATGAAACGCAATTGGGAACAAATCTCCTGGTGGGCCGGCTGGGCATCTCTGGCCGCATTGATCGGCTCTCTGGTGGTCATGTACTGGTAAACTCGCCGCATAAAATATGGCACCTCCGCTCACACTATGGGCGGAGGTGTTTTTTTAATGGAAACCAATCATCTGACCGATCTTCTCAACGCCGATCCTGCGGCGTACAACTACTTCTATTCCCTGTCCCCCCGGATGCAGGAGCAGCTCCGCGCCAAGGACATTGCCACCCTCAATCAGTTGCGTGAGGCTGTCACCGATCTGGACATGGATCGCCGCCCGGCGGCATTTTAAAAAAGGAGGACGAACACATGGCAGCACAGGACACCATTTATCTTCTGAAGGAGTGCGACGCCGGGGTGAAAATGGCCGTGGCATCGCTGAACGATGTGATGGAGCGTGTGGAAAAGCAGGAGCTGCGCAAGCTGCTGCAGGAGAGCCGTCAGGCCCACGACATCGTGGGTGAGGAGATCCACAAGCTTCTGGACAGCATCGGCACCGGAGAGAAAGAGCCGAACCCCATCGCCCGCAGTATGTCGGCCGTTAAGACCGGGGTGAAGATGGGGCTGGACGACAGCGACCAGACGGTGGCGGATCTCATCACCGATGGGTGCGGCATGGGCATCAAATCCCTGCACAAGTATCTCAATCAGTACCAGAACGCCGAGTGCATCGGCCGCGCTATTTGCCGGATGCTCATCGCCATCGAGGAGCAGCTGGTCTGCGACATCAAGTGCTATCTCTGATGCCGCGCTCCGCTATCCAACCCACAAAAAAACAGGCCTTCCCCCCAGGGAAGGTCTGTTTTTTTCGATCGTCGATGCAATGCTGCCGCCTCACAGCGCCCGCATAAATTCCGAGCGCAGTCCGCGGCCCCGCAGCCCCTCCTGCACCCGGGCGATCAGGGCGGGCAGGTCGTCGTTGAGGGTCCCCTTCAGCGTCAGATAGTTGCTGGCGTGGTTCATGCGGAACACGCTGCCGGGGGAGTCGATGTGATGCAGAAACAGCTCCGTTTCCTGCAAAACCTGTTCCGCGTTCAGCACCGTGAAGCTGCCCTCGCGCACCCAGCTCTCCAGCGGCGTGCCCGGCTCCACCATCAGCGTCAGCAGGCCGATGTACTCCGGATTCATGGCGCTAAGCGCCCGTGCCGTTTCGATGGCGTGCTCCCGGAGGTGCTCCGTGCTGCCGAGGCCGGAAATGGCGGTGACGCTGAGCTTCAATCCCGCCTGCCGCGCCTTCTGTCCCGCCGCCACGATGGCCTCGGCGGTGTGACCCTTGTTCATCTTTTGCAGCACCGCGTCACAGCCGGACTCCAACCCCATGTAGACCATCTGCAAGCCCCGCTGCCGCAGAAGCTGCAGCTCCTCCGGCGTTTTCACCTGAATGCTCCGGGGCGATGCGTAGCAGGTCACTCGCTCACACTCCGGGAACAGACCGTAAATCAGCCCCAAAATCTCCACCAGCTCCCGGGTCGGGCGCATCAGCGCGTCGCCGTCGGCCAGAAACACCCGCCCCACATGGCGGTAGACCCGCCGCGCCAGCTCAAAATCCTCCCGGATCTCCTGCATGGGCCGCATGGCAAAGTGCTTGTCGTCATACATATCGCAGAACGCGCAGCCGTTGTGGCTGCACCCGTAGGTCACCTGCACGATTAAGCTGTACGCCTCGGATGGCGGACGGTAGACCTTTCCCAGATAACGCATCGCGGTCGCCTCCTTTTTCCCTTTGCCCCCATTATAACCGATACCGCCCGCTTTGAAAAGGGCATATTCGCCTTTGCTTCCTCATATAGTTGTCTGACTAAACCAACGAGGAGGAACTATAATGGACAACAGCTACAATCGCGTCCGTCTGTGCGGCCGCGTCCTCACCGCCCCTGTCCTGTCCCATATCAACCACGGAGTGACCTTCTGCTGCTTCATGCTGTCGGTACCTCGGCTCTCCGGTCAAAGCGACGATCTGCGGATCTTGGCGCCCTGTGAGATGGTGTCCGGCCTGATCCCCGGCCGGATCTGCACCGTCACCGGCCAACTGCGCTCGTTCAATAACCGCAGCGGCGTGGGGCCGCGTCTGGTGATCTCCGTGTTCGCTCGGGGAATCGTGCCGGGGGGCGAGTTTCCCTATAACTGCATCCAACTCTCCGGTGTGTTGTGCCGGGAACCGTCGCTGCGACGCACGCCGCTGGGCCGCGAGATCTGCGACCTCACCTTGGCGGTAAATCGCCGCTATGGGCGGGCGGACTACCTGCCGTGCATCGCGTGGGGTGCCGTGGCGCAGGCCACCGCCGCCATGCGCGTGGGCGATTGCCTGACGGCGGAGGGACGGGTGCAAAGCCGTACATACAACAAAAATCTGGGCACGACGGTGGAGCAGCGGGTGGCCTATGAGGTGTCCATCATGCGCCCCGCCGCCATCGAGGAATTTGCGGGTATCTGATCCTCTGCCCCATTTTTTGTTCTTCATTTCAAATGAAGCGTGCAGCATTATGCGTACCGTGCCTTGCACTTTTTGGAAAGCCTCCCCTATTGCGCATCCTGTGGGATGCGCAATACTTTTACGCCCTCTTCCATTTGCTTTCCTCGTTCCTCGCCTCCGTTCCCTTCCCCGCCACACTTGACGCGCAGGGCCTCGCGGATTTATAATATTTTCAGCCAAGCCGCGCATTACCGCAAAAACAGCGCATGATATTATACTTTTTATATTATATATTGCGCTTTTTCTTGCAAGGTGCGGCGAAAGGAGTCCGTGACCATGACACAATGTGAAAGCTGCGTCTACTATATGTACGACGAGGAGTACGACGATTACATCTGCGATGTCGATATGGACGAGGATGATGTGGTGCGCTATCTTGCAAACCGCAGCAGCAATTGCCCCTATTGGCGCCCGGGTGATGAATACATCACCGCCCGCAAGCAGTGACTTTTTTCCACGAATGAGAAGGAGGTTTCCCCATGGAACTCAAGTATCTGACCTGCGATCCCGTCTATGCGCCCGATGTCCCCCAGCCCACGGCCCGCAGTATTCTGATCCCCGGCGCGCAGGGCAATCTGCTGAGCCATCTCTATCTGCCCGGCGGATGCGGCCCATACCCCACGGTGCTGTTATGCCACGGCTACCCCGGCAACGAGCAGAATATTGATTTAGCTGTGGCGCTGCGCCGTATCGGCTTTGCCGTGATGGTGTTCCACTATGCCGGCAGTTGGAATTCCCCGGGGAATTTTTCTTTGACCGGCGCGCTGGGCGATGCCAACGCCGTGTTGGATTTCATGCTGGCTCATGCACAGGAGTACGATCTCGATACCACCCGCTTCGCCGTTGTGGGGCACAGCATGGGCGGCATGGTGGCCGCGCATCTGTCTGCCAAGCGCCCGGAGCTTTCATGCGGCGTGCTGATGGCGCCGTGGGATCCCGGACGCTGCTTCCTGCGCTCTGCTGAAGATAAGATTGCCCACGACAATCTCTGGGAGGTGCTCTCCTGCGCCTACGGCTGGCTCAACGGCATCTCCGAGGAGGGCTTCGTCCGTGAGCTCACCGCCCACGCCGATGAACTGTGCTTGGCGCCGCTGGCACCGCAGTTGGCGGCAAAGCCCATCCTCTGTCTGGCGGGACAGCAGGATATCGACACCCCCATTCCCCTCCACGCCGGCCCTCTGCGGGATGCCATCCGCGCCGCAGGCGGCAGACAGTTCACCTATCAGGAGTTCCCCTGCGACCACAGCTTTTCCCCCCTGCGCATCACGCTTTGCCGCACCGTGGCGGCATTTCTGGCGGAGCAGCTGGGGTAAAAATGTGCCGCTTTTTGCAGAACGACTCGCAATTTTTTCCCCCCGCACGGCGCATCCACATGACACTTCTTACAAAAAAATTCCTTCCCGAAAATCGGGAAGGAATTTTTTATTTGTGTGATTGGTGCAATCAGATGCACAGGGTCTTCTTGGGGCACTTGCTGACGCACTTGCCGCACAGGACGCACTTCTCGGGATCGACGCTCCAGCTCTTGTTGGGGCGATCCACGGTGATGGCTTCCTCGGGGCAGTTCTTGGCGCACAGGCCACAGAACACGCAATCGTCGCCGCACTTGACCTGAGGCTTGGCAAACGCAAGGGCCTTCTTGGGGCACTTGCTGATGCACTTGCCGCACTTGACGCACTTCTCCTCGTCCACGGTCCAGCTCTTGTTGGCACGGTCGACGGTAATGGCGCTCTCGGGACAGTTCTTGGCGCACAGACCGCAGAACACGCAGTCGTCGCTGACCGTCAGCTTGCCGGCGGGTGTCTTCTTGAAGTAGGTGGCCACGGTGACCAGATCCTCGGCGTTGCCCACCATCTCATAATGGTCGGTCATGGTGATGGCCTTCTCGTCGCAGAAGTCGTGGCACATACCGCAGAAGGTGCAGCTGGTCCAGTCGAAACGGTAGGTGATCTCCTTGCCGCCGTCCTTCTCCACCTCGGTGCGGGTGATGGCGCCGGGGGAGCAGACCTTCATGCACATACCGCAGTTGACGCACTTGTTGGGATCATATGCGATGGCGCCGCGATAGCCGGGAGCGACCTCCTTCTTCTTCAGGGGGTACATATCACAGGAAGTTTTCTTGGTCAGGTTACCAAGAGCATACTTCAGATAAGGGAAAGAAAAGCTCATTTCTTCATCGCCCTCCTCTTCTCCTTCAGAATTTCGGTGGCCTTCACCACGCCCAGCATAATTGCCTCGGGCTTGCAGGCACAACCGGACACGCTGACATCCACATGGCAGTACTTCTCCAGCGGGCCTGCCACGGAGTAGCTGTCTTTGAACACATTGCAACTATTGGGGCAGGAGCCCACAGCCATGACGACATAGGGTTCGGGAACCTGCTCCAGCGTACGGATCAGACGATCCTTGCTCTGCTCGGTGACAGGGCCGGTGATCAGGATGATGTCCGCATGACGGGGGGTACCGGCCAGCTTGCAGCCAAAGCGCTCGGCATCAAAGTGGGGCGTCAGAGCCGCCACGATCTCGATATCGCAGCCGTTGCAGGAACCGGTGTTCATGTGATAGAGCCACGGAGACTTTGCCGTGCTGTTTTCAATCAGTTTATTAAACATCGTCTCACCCTCCTCTTACAGACCGAACCATGCCAGCACCAGGCTCAAAGCGGCCAGACCGGCAACGATGGTCCAATAGAACTTGAACAGGCGCTCGATACGAAGACGGGCGCAGATGGCATGGGGCAGCGAGCAGCACAGCCACACGAGCACACCACAAATCACGAAGGTGATCACAACATTCAGAGGCACGATACCGGTGTCGATGCCACCCAGGAACAGTGCGGTGAACAGAGCGGTCAGAACAAAGATCTTCATGGCGTGATTCAGCTCGAACATACCCAGCGGTGCGCCGCTGTACTCAGCCAGCGTACCTTCGCAGATCTCGGTCTCGGCCTCAGCCAGATCGAAGGGCTGCACGCCTGCCTCGCCGGGGATAACCAGCAGCAGGGCGATGGCAGCGGGAATCATGCTCCAGTGGAACAGCATGCAGCCGTTCTGGAACTGATAAGCCACGATGGCCTGCAGGCTCAGGGAGCCCACCTTCTTGGCCACAGCCAGCAGCACCATAACCAGGGGCAGCTCGTAGCTCATCATGGCGACCATCTCACGGGAGATACCAACGCCGGCGTAGGGGGAACCGGAAGCGGAACCGCCAACGATAACGCACACGGCGGGGATGGTCAGCAGGTACAGCACCACGATCAGGTCAGCGGTGCCGGACACGGCGGAGAAACCGCCCAGGGGGATAAACAGCATGGTGACAGCCAGGCTCACCACGGCGATCACGGGCGCTGCCAGATAGGCAGTGCGGTTGGCGTGATGGGGAATGATGGTCTCCTTGCCCATGAGCTTGAAGAAATCATAGAAGGGCTGCACCAGAGGGGGACCAACACGACGCTGCATCTTGGCCACCAGGATCCGGTCGATACCGGCGAGCAAAAGGCCGCCGACTGCCACGAACAGCAGACCGGGATAAATCAGAATACGAACCAATGCAATCAGAATTTCCACTTTTGCTCACCTCCTTACCGCAAAAAGACAAATGTGTACAGAATGACGAATGCACCGCCGACAACGGCCCACAGAGCGTAGTCATTGACAACACCGGAGTGCATACGCTGCATGAAGTGGAAGTAACCCTTCCAGTTATGCTTGAAGCCCCAGAACAGGTCGGAGCCGCCCAGATGGCTGGGCAGAGCCTTTTCGCCGCCGAAGAAGGAGTCGTACTTGGCCTCGATCTCCTGGCCCTCGGACTCTTCCAGCACCTTGCCGCGGGTCCCCTTGCCGAACACGACCACCAGGCCGACAGCGAAGAACACCACCACGAACAGGATCAGCCACATCACGGGGTTCCAGAAGCTCAAGGTAGCGCCGTGCGCCTCGATGTTCTGCACGCCGGCAGTGGCGGCGTAGCCGTCGCCCATCATCTTGTCGATGTAGTTTGTCACATTCAGAGCAGCGGAAGCAGCGGGATTCAGCAGCCAGACGAGGACCTTGTCATAGAACACACCGCCCAGGACGCAGGCGATGGCCATGATCCACATGGGAAGGCGCATGGCGAAGGGCACTTCCTTGGCATTTGCCGCTGCGGGAGTCACCTGACCGAAGAACACGGACTGGGTGACCTTGATGAAGGAGGCCAGGGTCATGACGGACACCACCAGCGCCACGATGGTGACAAAGGCGAAGCCGATGTTGTTGGTCTCCATGGCCTTGGCGTAGGTGGACTGATAGATCATCCACTTGGAGGCAAAGCCGTTGAAGGGGGGCAGACCGGAGATGGAGAAGGCACCGATCAGGAACAGGATGGTGGTCTTGGGCATCTTCTTGGAAAGGCCGCCCAGCTTATCCAGACTGGTGGTACCGGTGGAGTACAGCACAGCGCCGGCGCACAGGAACAGCAGGCCCTTGAACAGGGTGTGGTTCATGGCGTGGAACAGACCGGAGGTCAGGCCCAGTGCGGTACCCAGACCGATGGCAGTGATCACATAGCCGATCTGGGAGATGGAGTGGAACGCCAGCAGGCGCTTGAAGTCGTGCTGTGCCAGAGCCATGGTCACGCCCACGAACATGGTGACGGTACCGATGAGCACCAGCAGAGTCTGCACGGCGGGGATGCCCATTGCCTGGAAGATGACATAAGCCATACGGATCATGGCGTACACGCCGGCCTTATTGACCATACCGGAGAACAGCATGGACACGGAGGTGGGAGCGGCGGTGTAAGCATCGGCAGCCGTGGGATGGAAGGGAACGATGTAGGACTTGACGCCGTAACCGGTGAACAGCAGGCCGAAGGCCAGCAGGGTGGTGGGGGTCAGGCCCTGGGAGCCGCACAGCATGGAAGAGATCTGTGCCATGTTCAGGGTATGGCACTGTGCGTAGATCAGGATGGTACCGGCCAGCACGAAGGAAGAACCGGCGGAGCCGACCACCAGATACTTGAAGGAGGCCTCCAGAGCACCGGCAGTCCAGTTGCGGAAAGCGGTCAGAGCCACAGCGGCGAAGGTCATGATCTCGATCATGACGAACATATTAAAGAGGTCGCCCGTCAGAACAAGACCCAGAACAGCGCCGGAGAGCATCAGATACAGGGTGTAGTAACGATCGAGATAGTCGTCGCGCTCCATATAGCGGAGGGAGTACAGACCACTCAGCAGGATGGTGGCTTCCACCAGCAGGGCAAAGAACAGGTTCAGGCCATCGATCTCGTAGCCGATACCCAGAGCGTAGCCGCTGATGGGTTCCCAGTTACCCATCCAATAGGAAATAACTTCGCCGTCCAGCATCACGGGCTTGATCAGTGCATAGATCAGCGCAAAGGAGATGGTGGCGGCAGTGATGGCGATCACACGACGCAGGTTTTTGGCGTGCGTACCGAAGATAACCACCAGGAAGGCGCCCAGGAACAGCACCATGACTGCCAGGACGGGGAAATGGATGTACAAACCGTTAAACATTATCCGTTGAGCCTCCTGACCTCGGTAGAATCAATGGTGTGATACTTCCGATAGATTTTGATGACCAGAGACAGTGCCATGGCGTCCACGCAGGCGCCGATAACGATACTGGTCAGGGTCAGAGCCTGAGGAACGGGGTCTACGAAGTAGGCGCCCTTCATCAGCTCGGAGATGACGAACAGGGGTGCGGTACCGCCGGGGCCGAAGCCGATGGACACGATCAGCAGATTGACGCCGTAGTCCACAATGCCCATACCCAGAACGATCTTGATCATGTTGTGCTTGTTGGCAACAGCGTACAGGCCCAGCACGATCAGGAAGATGGAAACGCAATAGTTAGCAAGCATCATTTGTCTTCATCCTCCTTTGCTTCTTCTACGGGAGCTTCGATGGCTTCGGAAGCTTTGGGAGCCTCCTCACCGTCGGGAGACAGCAGGGCCAGCAACAGCATCAGCAGGAAGCCGACGCCGGTGAGGACCTTGTAACCGACAGCGTAGCTCATAAAGGTAATGGTACCGGCGGAGATCAGATCGCCGACCTCGCCGCAGTTATAGAACACATTCTGGCAGAAGCGCACGCCCCAGACCAGACCGCACATGCCCAGCAGGACATACAGCGTGGCGCCGATGGCCTCGTTGATTCGGATGAACTCCATGTTGATGGAATTCTTGCAGGACTCGAAGCCGTGACCCAGATAGATCAGCATGCAGGCCGAGGCCACGATCACGCCGCCCTGGAAGCCGCCGCCGGAGGAGGAGGTACCGAACAGGATGACGAACAGACCCAGCGTCAGGGCGAAGGGCAGGAACTTGTCGCAGCCGCTCTTCACGATGACTTCCTTGACCTTGATATTCTTATTCATCGATGTCTTCCTCCTTCTTGTCAGGATTCACGCGCAGGATGATAAAGGAGCCGGAAATGGCAGCCAGCAGGATGAAGGACTCGCCGATGGTATCGTAACCACGGTAGTCAAACACGATGGCGGCGACATTGTTCACGGCCATGGTACGGTCGAGGCCGGTCTTGACGATCAGGTCAGCCACGCCGTCGGGATCAGAGGTATCGTAATCCTTGGGATTGTTGTACAGTTCCACCACATCGGTATCGGAGCCATCATAGGTGATGGGGATATTGTTGTACATGTAGTTTACGCCGTACAGACCAAACAGGAGGACGATAGCCAGAGCGACAATGCCCACGAATTTTTTCACAGCTCTTCCTCCTCCTTCTTGGTGGTTTTCTTCACTGCGATGACGAACAGGGCAGTGGACAGCACTGCGCCGACAGCCGCCTCAGCGATGGCGACATCGGGAGCCTGCAGCAGGATGAACTCCAGCGCCATGAATGCGCCGGTAGCGCCCAGAGCGATCACGGAGGACAGGGGCTTATCCAGAGAAACTGCCATCACGGCAGTCACAACGATGCCCAGCAGGCACAGGCCGTTGAGAATGATGTACAAAATGCTCATTGTTCAAAATCCTCCTCCAAACGGTCCACGACCATCTTATTTTCGGGGCGCACGCCATGCTTGTAGGCGCCCTTGGCCAGGATATGGCCTGCGATGGGGTTGGTAATGATGTAGAACACGCCCATGACGGCCAGCTTGATGGCCATTTCGGCGTTGCCCAGATAGATGGCGGAGTACAGGATGCCGCCGATAATCACGCCCAGGATGCCGCAGGTGGAAATATTGGTAGCGGACTGCATACGGCAGAAGGTATCCGGCATACGCAGCATACCGACCACACCGGCGAAGGCGAAGAAGATGCTGATCACGATCAGCGCGTCGATCACATATCTCATAGCTTACCCTCCAGATAGCGGCCAATGATGGTGGTACCCACGAAGCCCAGCACAGCGGCCACCAGAGCGATATCCAGGAAGATACCGCGGCCGGTGTACAGAGCGAACAGGATCAGCGCCATATCGGTCAGTGCGTCCACACAGTCAGCAGCGTTGGCGCGGTCTGCCACGGTGGGTCCGATGAAGATGCGGAAGCACAGCATCAGAGCCAGAGCAAGGAAGCAGATGCCAAAGAACAGCAATTCACTCATTTCCAGATCCTCCTCAGCCATTTTTCCATAGTACCCTTGATGGCGTCGCCGGCCTCTTTCTCCTCGGCGGTGGCCACATCGATCCAGTGGATATAGAAGTAGTCCTGCTCACCCTCGTCGGTGGTCTCCTCGGTGACTTCCATGGTAATGGTACCGGGGGTCAGGGTGATGGAGTTTGCCAGAGCGGACTGGCCGTACTCGGATTGCAGGTCCACCGGCACCTTGACGATACCGGGGTTGATGGGCAGCTTGGGGCTCAGTGCCCGCTTGGCCACATCCCAGTTTGCCTTGAGCAGCTCCCAGGGGAAGATGATGATGCAGTACAGCAACCCCGTGAACAGTCTGGCGGGATGCCAGAGATAGAAGGAGCGCTCGTGGATGAAATACTTGCCAGCGAACAGGCCCACGCCCAGGCTGACCAATGCGCCTGCCACCAGTACCTGCCAAGCGGCCTCACCCTCAAACAGCATGGCAAGCTGCCCGGTGATGCACAGCCAGAACAGATAGCAGACGATGGCGGTAGAGATTACCGCCGGGAATGTTGCTTTTTTCAAAGTGTATCCCTCTCCTTATCTTTCCTGAATTTTACATTTCATAAAATAAAATATAACGGATTCAAAACAGCGGAGCTATTCCGCCTCCAGTCGGTCCACGAAGCACTCGCGTCCGGTGAGCATGGTGATATCCTGACTTCCGCAGACGGGGCAGCAGGTCTGCCGCCGCGCCACGCCGGACTCGATGCCGCAGGCGTTGCAGCGGATGGTGACGGGGATCTCCTCCACCACCAGCTTTGCCCCCTGGGCCATGGTGTCACGGCTCAGCAGCTTGAAGCACTCGTCCATATAGGACGGGATCACATCGGAGTACGCGCCGATCTTGACATAGACTGCCAGAATACGCTTGGCGCCTCCGTTTTGCGCCGCACGCAGCGCCACATTCAGGACTCCCTGGACCAAAGAAAGCTCGTGCATCCTTTAGCGATCCATGCAGCTGAAGCAGGGGTCGATGGAGGCCACGATCAGACCGGCGTCTGCCACGGTGTTGTTGCGCAGCATATGGGCCAGCGTAGGAGCGTTCTTAAAGGTAGGCACATGGATGGACACGCGCTCGTTGGTGTCGGTACCGTTGGTCACGACCTTGGTGCACAGCTGACCGCGGGGTGCCTCGTGACGGGTCATATACTCGTTGGGCTCGACCTTGGGGATCTTCACGCCCAGATTGATGGGACCCTTGGGCATCTTGGCCAGTGCCTGACGGATGATCTTGATGGACTCCACGCTCTCCAGAACGCGAACCACCACGCGGGCGAACACATCGCAGCTATCCCAAACGGCCTTCTCGAACTCGAACTCGTCATAGCAGGAATAGGGCGCGTCGATACGCACATCAACGGGCATATTGGAAGCTCTGGCGTGGGGGCCGACAGCACCGATGCGAATGGCGTCCTCGGTGGACAGCACGCCGATGCCCTGGGTACGGGCGGCGACGGTCTTATCCGCCAGCAGGATGTCGCGGATGCGGCAGATGCTGACCTCCAGCTTATCCAGCATACGCAGGATGTCGGCGGCCTTCTGCTCGTCGATGTCGCGGCGGGAACCGCCGATGGTGACCATACCGTAGTTCACGCGGTTGCCGGAGATCTCCTCCAGAATATCCATGACGATCTCGCGGTCGTCCCAGATGTGCATGAACAGGCTGTCGTGGCCGATGAGGTGGCAGGCGACGCCCAGCCACAGATAGTGGGAGTGCAGACGCTCCAGCTCAGCCATGATGACGCGGATATACTGACCGCGCTTGGGGACATTCATGTGGCCGCAGGCTTCCACAGCCTGGGCATAGTTGAATGCGTGAGAGTGAGAGCAGATACCGCACACGCGCTCCACCAGCACGATGGTCTGGATGAAGTTGCGCTGGGTAGACAGCTTCTCAATACCGCGGTGGTTGTAGCCGATAAAGACCTTGGCGTCGGTGATGGACTCACCGTCGGTGATCAGTCTGGCGTGTACCGGCTCTTCCAGAGCGGGATGGTACGGACCGATGGGAATGGTATAACTCATTTCTCTTCTCCTCCCTTTGCCATTTTGATCAGTTCCTTCATGGGTGTTACCAGAATCTGACCCTGACCGTCCAGCATGGTGTCGGGCATGAACAGACGCTCGGAGGTATCCAGACCTTCAAACTCAATACCCATCAGCTCGTGAAGCTCGCGCTCCGGCCACTGGGCAGCCAGGTCATAGATGTCCTCGATGCTGGGCAGAGAGCCGTCCGTCTCCACAGTGTAGGATTCGATGTTGTCATCGACCTCGTACTCGTAGGAGACATTGAACTTCTTCTCTTTTGCCAGGTAACCGTGGATCATCGCCAACGGGCGCCCTTCCGCACGCATACGCTGCGCAGTAGGGACGATCTCCTCGGGGGAGATCATGATTTTTTGATATCCCTGCATTCCTTTCCTCTCCTTTTCATATCCATAATTTTTTTGGATTTTTTCGATTGGGTTGATAGGTGTTTATTAGCAGATCCGAGGCAGCTGCGCGCCGGTCAGCTTTGCCAGCACGCGTGTGCCGCCGAAGGCTGTTTTCAGCACGACTCTGCCGGGGTGATCATTGCATACGGTTCCGATGATGGCGGCGTCCTTGCCCTCCGGGCACTGCCGCATGGCGGCAAGCGCCGCCTCCGCCTGCTCCGGCGCGACAACGGCAAGCATCTTGCCCTCGTTGGCGCAGTACAGGGGATCAAGACCCAGAATTTCGCAGGCAGCCGCGACACTGGGCCGTACCGGAAGGCGCTTTTCCTCCAGCTCGATGGAGAAGCTCCGCCCCTCGGTGAATTCATTCAGCGTGGTGGCCACACCGCCGCGGGTGGGATCACGCAGCACGCGCACATCGCTGCCGAAGGGCCGCAAGCTTGCCGCCAGACGGTGCAGCGGTGCACAGTCGGATAAAATTGGGGTCTCCAGCAGGTCGTCCTCCCGGGCCAGCATCACGGCGGTGCCGTGATCGCCCATAAAGCCGGACAGGATCACCTTGTCCCCGATTCGGATGTTGTCCGGGGTCAGGCCGTCATGGCGCAGAAAGCCGATGCCGGCGGTGTTGATATAGATGCCGTCACCCTTGCCTCGCTCCACCACCTTGGTGTCGCCGGTGACGATCTGCACGCCCGCGTCCCGGGCGGTGCGTCCGATGGCGTCGATGATCTTCTGCAGGTCGGCAATCTTCATGCCCTCCTCGATGATCAGACTCAGGCTCAAGTATTTCGGCTCGCCGCCGCACATGGCCACATCGTTGACCGTGCCGCAGACGGATAGTTTACCGATATTTCCACCGGGGAAAAAGCAGGGGCTGACCACGAAGCTGTCGGTGGAAAACACCAGTTTTTCGTGGCCCTGCAGGATCGCGCCGTCCCCCAACTGGGCAAGTGCCTCGTTGGACAGCACGGGCAGGATCATCTCCTCGATGAGCTGCGAGGTCTTGCGCCCGCCGCTGCCGTAATCCAAAGTAATGATTTCGTCCATTTCTTCACCAGATATACTATATAAAAGGATAGATTGTTTTATACAATGCGGTACTGATATGCCGCCGCGCAGGCACCCTCGCCGGACACCATACACGGACCCACCGGATTTTCCGGCACGCACACCGTACCGAACAGCGGGCAGTCCTCTGCCGCACGCTTGCCGGTGATGACCTCACCGCAGCGGCAGGCCGTCTGCTTCTCCGGCTGTCCCATCCGCAATGAGAACTTCTTCACCGCGTCGAACGCTTCGTACTCCTCCCGCAGGGTCAGGCCGCTCATAGGGATCATGCCTATGCCGCGCCACACGGTATCGCAGGGGGCAAAGCACCGCTCCATCGCCTGAATTGCCAGCCGGTTGCCCTTTTGCGGCACCACCCGGTCATATTCATTCTCCAGCGCCGGCTTCCCCTCCGCCAATTGCTTCAGCAGGTGGTAGACCGACAGCAGGATATCCATCGGCTCAAAGCCGCTGACCACCGCCGGCAGGGCAAACTCACGGGGCAGAAATTCAAACGCCTCCGCGCCGGTGACAGCCGCCACATGACCGGGGCACAGGAATCCCTGCACCGCAAAGTCCGGGTCAGCGATCAGTGCCCGCAAGACAGGCTCCACGGTTTTCAGCATGGGCACCACGGAAAAGTTGGTGACGCCCCGCCGCTTTGCCTCCTCCACGGCGATGGCCGTGCCGGGCGCCGTGGTCTCGAAGCCCACGCCCAGGAACACCACTTCCCGGTCGGGATGCTTCTCCGCCAGATCTACCGCGTCCAGTGCGGAGTACACCATCTTCACGCTGCCGCCGCGGCGCCGCAGGCTGTCGCCATGCCGGCTGCCGGGCACCCGCAGCATATCGCCGTAGGTGGTGATGGTCACATTGGGCCGCTCGGTCAGACTTAAGATTTCGTCAATATCGGATGCCGGGGTCACGCAGACGGGACAGCCCGGGCCGGATAACAGCTTGATGTGGGGAGGAAGCATCTGCTTCAAGCCGGAGCGTGCGATGGCCACCGTGTGGGTGCCGCACACCTCCATCAAACAGGCGCTCTCCAGCGGCAGGTCACGGATAGCCGCCAGAATTTCCTCCGCCGTGGCATTACGCTCAAAGGGCATCGGCTACCTCCTTGAAGGCCTGTCGGTCTGCCTCCGCCTGTTCCTTGTCCAGACGCTCGATGGCAAAGCCGGCGTGTACGATCACATACTGCCCCACCTCGGGGTTTTCGATAAAGTCCAGTCGGATCTTTCGGTGGATGCCTTCCCATTCACCGATGGCGTCACGACCGTTGATCTCAATGATTTTCAGGGGTACTGCCAAACACATTCGTTCCGCCTCCTCGTTTCGCAATTTCCAACTGTCCCAGTGACAGTCCTTCGTCGTTGCAGGATACTCTGCTGTGGCAGAACACCTGCAGCCCCTCTTTCATAAGCCGCGGGGGCAGGCGGCGCAACAGGTATTGGTTCTGGAACACGCCGCCGGAGAGCACCACCCGGTCAAATCCGGTTGCCTCGTGCATCCATCGGCACTGCTGTGCCGCCATCTCCACCAGCGTATTCATAAAGCGCGCGGCAATAACGCCGGTTTCGACGCCGCGTGCCTGTTCCTGCGCCACGGCACGCACCGTGCCGCGCCAGTCGAACACGCGTCCCTCGCTCCAGGCGATGGGGTAGGTTCCTTCCTCCCCGTCAACGGCAGCCGCCTCCAGCAGCACGGCACCCTGTCCCTCGTAGGAGACCTCCTGCCGCAGTCCCAGCATGGCGCACACGCCGTCAAACAGCCGTCCCATACCGGTGGACACCGGGCAGTTCAGCTTCCGCGCCAGCATCCGCTCCATCAGAGGTTTTCCCTCCTGCGCAAGACCGCAGTCCCGCCGCATGGCATACGCGATGCGCCATATCTCCCCCACGGCCTTGTCGCCGCCGATGAGGGGGATGGGCCGGATGGTGCCCATGCGCCGGATGCTCTCGTAGCCGCCGGCAAAGAACTCGCCGCCCCAGATGGTGCCGTCCGTTCCCAGCCCGGTGCCGTCCCAGATCACGCCCAGGCACTCGTCCTCCAGGCGATTGTCGGCCATGCAGGATGCCATGTGGGCGTGATGGTGCTGCACCGAAAGGAGCGCCAGATGTTCTTCCTTCGCCCGCTCCCTTGCGTACCGGGTGGACAGATAGTCCGGGTGGTCATCGCACACCAGCATCGCCGGGTGGATGTCAAACAGCCGCTCAAAGTGGCGGATCTGCTGCGTGTAATTTTCCAGCGTCTCCAGATTTTTCAGATCCCCGATGTGTCCGCTGGGGAAGGCATAGTTGCCCTCGGATACGCAGAAGGATGCCTTCTGCTCGGCGCCGCAGGCCAGAATGGGCCGCGGGTCGGGCTCCACCGTCACCGGATAGGGCACATAGCCCCGGGAGCGGCGGGCGAAATACTCGCGCCCCGCATAGACCCACAGCAGCGAATCGTCACATCGCGTTTCGATATCGCGGTTGTGGAGCAGATACCCGTCGGCGATGCCCCGCAGTGCGCGGAGCGCCTCGTCGTTATCCTTGCAGATGGGGATGTCGGAGAGATTGGCACTGGTCATCACCAGCGCGTCGAAGTGCTGCATCAGCAGATGGTGCAGCGGGGTATATGGCAGCATCACGCCCAGAAAGCCGTTATTGGTCAAGTGGGTGTAAGGCTGCTTCTTCTTCAGCAGCACGATGGGTCGGTGAAAGCTGGTCAGCACCCGCTCCTCGTCCTCTGTCAGAATACAGAATTGTTTTGCCGCTTCCGCGTCGCGGCACATGATGGCCAGCGGTTTTTCCTCGCGGTGCTTGCGCTCTCTCAAGCGCTGCACCACCGTTTCGTCGTCGCATCGGCAGGCCAGATGAAAGCCGCCCAGTCCCTTGATGGCCACGATACCGCCGTCTCGCAGACACGCACAGGCCGCGTCCAGTGGCTCACCGCCGACCTCGTCGCCCTTTTCATCGCAGTAGCGGAGCTGCGGCCCGCAGTCGGGGCAGCAGTTGGGCTGGGCATGGTAGCGGCGGTTGTCAATGTCGCCGTACTCGTCTGCGCAGTCGGGGCACATGGTGAACGCGCTCATGGTGGTATAGGGCCGGTCGTAGGGCACATCCTTCACGATGGTGAACCGCGGCCCGCAGTTGGTGCAGTTCAGAAACGGATAACCGTATCGCCGGTCGTTGGGATCGAACAACTCCCGCAGGCAATCGTCGCAGGGGGCCACATCCGGTGAGATCAGCGTGTTGCGCCGGGAAAGTGTGGTGCTGGGGATGATGGCAAAGCCCTCCTCGCCCTGTGCCGGGCCCAGAGGCGTCAGCTCCACCGACTCCACCACCGCCAGCGGCGGGTGGTCATGACGCAGCGTTTCAGCAAAATCACGAAGCGCATCGGGTGCGCCCTCCAATTCCAGCTCCACGCCGCGGCTGGTGTTCTTCACCCAGCCGTTCAAACCGCGGCGACGCACCAGCTTGTGGATGAAGGGGCGATATCCCACGCCCTGCACGATTCCGCGCACCTCGATTTTTGCCCGAATATCTTCCATCCAACGCCTCTATTGTGAAAATCTTAACAAATTCTTAGCTACCCTCCGGCCACATACCGTCGCACATTAGGTACTATACCACATATATTTATTAACCTCAACCGGCGATTCAAAAAAATTCTCACATTTTCAAATTTTCTACATGTTGTACAAATTTTCTGGTGTTTTTTGTATTTTTCAATATTTTAGCCGTATGGTTTCTTCTGATTTTTTGCATTTTGCCCTGCGAATATTCGCTTTTCGTAAGAATTATTTTTTACATCTTTTTCGCAGCTTTCCCTGAAAACTCCCCTCGTTTTTCTCGTTTAAAGAAACTTTTTTCATTGAAATTTCATCGCAGATCGCCGTCTGTTCCGCTCCTTTTCCTGCGCCGGATGATGGCGGTTTTTGTTGTGATTTTGCCCTCAATTCAACTGTTCGCAGCACAAAAACAGCCGTCGGAGCAAGGGCACAGCCCCCCTTCGTCAAAATGACGAAAGGCAGAAGCGCATTCTTCGCGTTTCTGCCTTTCTTTCGCATTTTTCCGTTTTTTATTGTGCCCCGCCGCGCCATGTCGGCCATCTCCCGCACAGGCAGATACACGCCGTCAGCAATCCTGCAATCATTCGTTTCATGCGTTTTCCCCCAACACTGTTATTTCAGTGAATAATCATAATATGTATGAAAGCGTTCAAACACCGCAACGCTCACCGATCTGTTTTCAAGGTCATAGACCGTGCTGTGCGATGTGACCCATAGCCCGTTGGGGTTCTTCAGTTCAGGGTCCTTCAGCAGCTCTGCGATCAACGCTTCATCTCGTTTCATGCCGTCCAGTATTTCGGGGATATGTTCCTTATAATTGGCATAGTTGATTCCGCCCTCCCCGAAAACCGGGTGATCCGAGAAGCAAGTGTACGGATT
This sequence comes from Candidatus Cacconaster stercorequi, assembly GCA_018064925.1. Taxonomy (GTDB): domain Bacteria; phylum Bacillota; class Clostridia; order Oscillospirales; family Oscillospiraceae; genus Vescimonas; species Vescimonas stercorequi. Next base: position 26,698 of record JAGHUH010000037.1, read on the forward strand.
ATCGTAATCCTCACCGGGGGCATACTCACCGTCACTTCTGTTGGAATTGGAAAACCGGATCGACTGCATCAGCGCCTTCATGGTATCTGCCGAATTGACCGAGCTTCTGTGATCCACCAGCTTGCGGTATCTTTCAATTCCCATCGCATTCTCCGAATAAATATTCTTTTCGGGATCTGCAAGGTGCAGATAGAAATTGGTCATGACCGTCTCGTCCTCCATGACGATCAGCTTTTGGCCGTCGGGTTTTGTGTTGTCAAATTCCACAACATAGGTCTTATCCTTATCAGTGATGAGGAAATGAATCTCAAATCCATTGGCGCACAACCCCATGACATCACGGGTATTGACAATATCAATGTTTTTCATCAGCGCAATGGCTTCATCGGCAGTTGCCGCATGATCCAAAAGGTATCTGACTGTGCAAAGCTGCGCCACCTCCGGTTTTCCGGGATTGGTGTGCATGGTCAGCCCGCCTGCATCCGCCGCATTGACGCAGTTGATCTCAATGGCAAGGCCTTTCTCGTTGATGCCGTCCAGCAACACCAGTGGGATGAGCTTTTTGGCATCCTCATCCAGACCGGACTCCATAAAGTCACTATCCAGCCACATCAAACCGCCCACCATGCCCACCGTGGCATAGCGATCCTTTTTCGCCGTGGTTTTGACCACGATCTCCGCTGCATCTCCGGCGACAAAGTCAAAATTGCGTCCTAAATAGTTTCCCTCTTTGATGGCAGAACAGCCGGTATAGTACTCCATGTTGCCGTATCCGTCCTCAAACAGATAATCGTAATCGTATGTATCGCAGGTGACCTCGTACAGATTATCCGCCACCTTCCGGTATTCATCAAACTTTTCGGTATTGCCGCTGCCGGCGCAGGCACACAGGGATAGCGTCATCAGCAAAGCAAAGGCCAATGCCATCATTCTTTTTCTCATCGTATGACCCGCTCCTTCTGCTTGCAAATTCCAATCCGGTTCATTGTGTTTTCCGGATACTTACTGCTTATTTCGCCGCATAAGTATAAACTACCTCCGGGTTTTCATGCATGGAAAACTGCATAGAGCGCGCCTGTATGTCAAACACGCAGGTGTGCAGTGTGATCCAAAGCCCATAGGGGTTTTCTCCCGTCTTCAGCATTTCTGCCGTCAGTTCGCCGTCTGTTTTCCCGGCATTAAGAAGTTCGTTTTTATAGTTTTCATAGTTGGATTTGGTAATGACCGTGCCGTCCGGAGCTGTTGTTCCGAAATGGTCGGAATAGCAGTAATTCTCCGCGTTCGTATCATTGACCTTCGTCCAATACACCAACTGCATCAGGCGTGCCATTCCATCGACGGAATCAGCCATTTCACGGTTCTGATGAAGCGTTTCGCGGCGTTCGATCCCCATTCCGTTCTCCGTCCCGTTCTCTAAGCCGAGATAATAATTGGTGAGTATTTCCTCGTTTTTCAGCGCCGTCAGCTTGTTGTTAATCACTTCCACAACATAGGTATCTGCCGCATCCGCAATCAGATAATGAAATTCCCAGCCCGCACTTACCGAGCCTGCCCAGTCCCAGGGGATACAGAGATTGCGCGCCTCAAGTAATTCAACGGCTTCTTTTGCCGAAGCGGCATTGTCCAGCACAAAACGGACAACATTGCCCATATTTACAACAGGCTTTCCGGGATTTGTGCCGGTAGTCATGCCGATATCCATGGCGGGAACCACATTCATCTCGCACACGACGCCTTTTTCATTGATGCCGTCGCAGATGCTGATTGGGATCAAATGAAACAGCGTCTCGTTCATTTCATTTTCTGATATATGCTCACCGGTCAGCTTTTGCAAAGTGCAAAACGACCCGACGCTGGCATATCGACCATTTGCGGCGGGAACATGGACGATGACCTCCGAAAAATCGCCATAGGGCAAATCCAGATTACGCCCGACATAGTTGCCGACGCGAATGGCGGAGCAGCCGCCGGGAGCTGCACTTCCGCTGGTAAATTCAGAAAGGCCGCCCGTTCTTTCCTGTGCGGCATAATCCGGATCGTAGTCGTTATAAGTTACCTCGTACAGGTTTTCTGCTACCTTTGTAAAAATCACATCCGCGGTCTTTTCCGTTGCCGCACAACCTGCCATCGTCAAAGTGAGTATGAGTGTCAAAAGACCTGTCACAAACTTTTTCATTTTACAGCTTCCTCCTGTTTCTGTTCAAATACATTTTTCCGTCTATCCATGTCGCCAATGTTTGGGCATTATGCTCCAATGCCCGTTCTGATCCTGCACAACCGCTCATGCAGAACGAGCGCAGCATGACACCAAAAGCAATGCGGCTACAGCCGATAATTTGTTATGCTTCATGATCAATATTCTTCCCCTTATTTGAACTCCCTGTTTCCGATCTCAAGATCTTACCATCATCAAGGGCATTGCGAAAATATGTGTAAGCCGCGCCCACCGCTTCTGCAATAGTCTGCATCTCAACTTACGAGCCGTCCCCGCAGACATGTTTCGCCTCTCAATTTAACTGATTACATTATACACCAAACACTTGTTAAAACAAGTAATTGCTGATATTATTCATACAAAACGCATTGGATAAATAAAAACCTCTGAAACCATTGCAGTGCAACGATTTCAGAGGTTTTATATTGGCGCAGAAGGAGGGATTTGAACCCTCGCGGCGCTTTTTACACACCCTACTCCCTTAGCAGGGGAGCCCCTTCGGCCACTTGGGTACTTCTGCAAACAGCCGGTTGATGAAATTGTCTGGCGGAGAGAGTGGGATTCGAACCCACGGATGCTTTCACATCGCCGGTTTTCAAGACCGGTGCTTTCGACCACTCAGCCATCTCTCCGTTTGCAAAAGCATACTATCTCCAGACGCATTAGGTATCATACCACAGTCAGAATGTTTTGTCAACAGAAAAAAGCACTTGCACAGCATCGGTAAGTTTTAATATATATTTAGACAAACACTTAACCTTATTACCGATAAATGGAGGGATATTCTATGATGTATGATATGTACATTTGGTTTGGCGATGACTGTATGCATAAACAGTATATGGGTCGTCATACTGAGACATATTGTCGTGAATATTGTCGGCAGTTTGCCGGTAAGGGAACTATCCATATTTCTTGTATCGAGGTTTAATTTGTCTAATTTTAAGCGGCATAGACCGCAGAAAGGAAGGTTCTATATGAACGATAATTACATTGTACTCGGTTGGGCAAAAGGACGCTTTAAGCAGGATAATGGCGAGATGCGC